>NZ_JBHSAO010000009.1:0-4859 GCF_042650085.1 Oceanobacillus longus
GTGGTTTGAAATCCTGCGAATAAGCGAGCATTTAAGAGTAAATTGAATCTATCTGAGGGAGTTTATAGAAAACGTAATGATAAATATGAGAGGGTGAGTGTTATGGAAAGTAACGATAAGTTTCAGTCTATAATCAAGGCATTAGAAAAGCAATTGAAAGAGAATGATCATCTGACTGTTGCGATCGAAGGAAGATGTGGAAGCGGAAAAAGTACATTATCAAAATTACTTGGCGAAACATTTGACTGTAATGCTTTTCATATGGATGATTTCTTCCTTCCTTTTGAGATGAAAACAAAGGAAAGACTGGCTAAACCTGGTGGAAATGTACATTACGAGAGATTCAAGGAAGAAGTGCTGAACCCTATAAAAAATAGCGAATCCATCTCATACCGTCCATATAACTGTGCAGTTAGGGCTTTGGATGAGCCAATTCATTCTTCCCCAAAAAAACTTAGCCTTATTGAAGGGGTATATAGCCTGCACCCGAGTTTGGCAAATGCTTATGACTATAAAATATTTATGACAGTTGATTTTCAAACACAATTGAAGCGTATTGCTAAACGAAATGGTGAAGAAAAATTGCAAATGTTCATCAATCAATGGATCCCTTTGGAAGAACATTACTTTTCATCTCTTGATGTGGAAAAACAGTGTGACTATATTTTGAATACAACTGATTTGTGGGATTGAAAAAGAAAGAACCCTTAAAATTATCTAAGAGTTCTTAGGGATATATTATCTGAAGAGTCCTTTAATCTACTTTAAATTGTTTCGTAATCTGGGATAAAGCGTTTGAAATACCAATAAGTTTTAATCCGATTTCATGTGTGTTTTCCATTTGTTTATATTGGTGTTCACTGCTTGCAAGCATTTCCTCTGAACTTGCTAATGTTTCTTGTGAGATGGAGGCAAAGTCTTCGGCTGACAATTCCAGTTTTGGAAGCTCCATTTTCAATTCCTTTAATTCATCCTGCATCGCTTTAATATTATTATTGGTTTCAACGATTTTCTCCATTAGCTCATCAAAGGAGACTTTCGATTCATTTGCGATTGTCAAATTTTCATTCGTTTTTTGGAATAAACTTTTAAACTCTGTTGTTGCATATTGGGTTATGTCTCCCATATTCGAGATGGCATTCGTTATTTCATTAGCTGCTGTTGAAGATTGTTCTGCGAGCTTGCCAACTTCATTTGCAACTACCGAGAACCCTCTCCCGGCTTCCCCGGCCCGGGCTGCTTCAATTGCTGCATTGAGTGATAATAATTTGGTTTGTTCTGCAACACCTTGAATCAATCCAACTAGCTTTGAAATAGACTTAGCGTATTCATTTACTTGTTGTATCGTTTTAGTTAAATGATTAAAATCCTTCTCGAATGTTTGAGAGGTTAGAATTAATTTTGTGATATTTTTTTCGCCAGTTACTGCTGAGATTCTCATATTTTCAGAGTTTGCAAAAACATTGTCCATGTTTTTAAGCATTGTTTCTGTTTTTTGTTTCATTGAAATAGAGCTGGATACGTTGTTTTCGGAACTGCTTGCAGTTTGTTCTGCGCCATTTTTAACAACGTTGATAGATTCAGTTAAATCATGACTCGATTGAAGCGTGCTATTGGACGAATTTTTTAAATCCTCTCCGGTATGGTTTAATTCCAGTGTTGTACTTTTCAGTTCATGAAGCATTGTCCGCATTTGATCAATCATGGCGTCGTAGCTTTTATGTAATGAAATAAATTCAGGCAGGGTAGTCTTTGGCTTAGGTGCCTGGTGCAAGTTGCCTTCCCGTACCTCCCGCATCGTATTGCGCAATACCGTGAGTGGTCTTGTTAATGTTCTCACGAATTGAATAAGCAAGATAGAAGAGATGAGTATGCTTGCGATGATAATTGAAATTATAATGTAACCCATATTTGTCACAGGTGCCATAAATGAATGATGAGGTACAAGTAATACATAGATACCTCCAATCTCGTCCATTTGTTGGAATGAAACCGTATATGGTTCGCCACTAATCTCTTTACTAATTTGCCCATTCTCTTTTTCTGTAATCTCCGTAATTAATGAATCTGAAATGGAGGGTAATGTGTCTGCGCTCGCTGTAAATGGGATAGCTTTATTATTGTCTATATAGAAAAATTGCGACTCGATTCCGTCTTCTTTAAGTTCATTTTTCTGGGTGCGGATGTTGGCATTAAGCTGCTGCATAAAGTAATCATTATCACTCACATACAAAAATTGTAGATTTTCTGCTATGTATCCCATTAATTGCGTCTCTCTAGCTAGTCTGTCTTCAATTGTATTCAAAGTTAAATTCTTTGCCTGTACATATGTTACTGTTCCTACAGTAATAATTGCTATGACAATTAACGATATAAAAAGGATTAATAATCTGGTTTGTAGCGTTGCTTTGGAAATAGCGTTACTAAAAAACTGTTTCATGTGGTAATTTTTCCCTTCTTTTTCTTAGTCCATTTGTACTATCTTGCATTTATTATAGCAGTCCAATATTAAGATACTGTTAAGTTTTAAAACTTTTATAAACTAGTAAATATCGTATTTGGATATTAATTTGTACAACTTTCCATTTCAATGAATCATAAATAGGAGTATAATACATAGATGATAATGTTTGAATATTTAGGAGGAATAACATGGCTACTATCAACCAAGGTGCAAATAAATTCTATATAGGAGAAAATGTACAAAATCCATTAGCAGAAATTACATTTGTGGAATCTGGTGAGGAAAGACTTGTCATCGATCACACCTATGTATCGAATGACCTTCGTGGCCAAGGTATAGCAGGACAATTACTGGAGAATGTTGTGGTATATGCTAGAGAAAAAGGAAAGAAAATAATACCTCTATGTCCCTATGCAAAAGAAAAAATCGAAAAAAAGAAAGAATATCATGACGTTTTGAGCAAATAATAGTTCGTATAAATTAAAATAGAAAGGTGCTGACGGTAATGTACTTGTCTGTTCAGGATACTGCAGAATATTTATCTATGGATGAAACGAAAGTATCCGCTTTAGTGTTGCAAGGTCGTATTCGTGCAATTCATGATGGTGAACAGTACCTTATCAATAAAGCACAATTCACAACACACTTCGAACAAGTAGAAAAGTATCGATTAATGATTGATGAGTACCTTAATGAACCGATACCTGAGGATATTGATGTGAAAGACGAGGATTAGATTTAGATTTGCATTTGTAATAAATTCCATCTAATGTTAAGACTGAGCTGGATAGTAATCTGGCTTAATCTTAACATTTTTATTTAAGAAGCTAAGGAGCTAACGATCATGCCTAAGAAAAAGTATTCAAATTACAGAAAAGAAGCAAAATCAATGAACTTTGAAGTAAAGGAACCAATAGAATTATTAGAATTTTTATTGAAGGTAATGACTAATAGAAGCCGTAATTCCGTAAAGTCCATTTTGGCCAGGGGTCAAGTGACGATAGATGATCATATTGAAACGAAGTATAATTACAGACTGCGTCGAGGTCAGACGGTAACCATTTTAAAAAATAAAGCGGCAATTAAAGAGAACGTTTTAATTGGGATGAACATTCTTTATGAAGATGATGATATCATCGTCATTAATAAGGAAGCTGGGCTTTTATCCATTGCAACTGAAAAGGAAAAAAAGCATACAGCACTTCATCAGCTAATGGATTATGTTAAAACAGAGAACCCTGATAACAGAGTTTTTGTTGTCCACCGTTTGGATAAAGATACTTCAGGAGTAATGATGTTTGCTAAAAGTGAACAAGTTAAACGGAAAATGCAAGACAATTGGAAAGAGATTGTAAAAGAGCGTACTTATGTTGCTTTGGTAGAGGGGAAGGTTACAAAAGAAAAAGGATATATTTCTTCATGGCTGCGCGAAAGCAAGACACATTTGATGTATTCCAGTCCAACTCAAAATGATGGACTTCATGCAATTACGCATTATAAATTGGTTCAATCAAATGATGAATTCTCACTACTGGAAGTTCAGTTGGAAACTGGACGAAAAAATCAAATTCGTGTTCATATGCAAGACCTTGGCTACCCGGTTGTGGGAGACAAAAAATATGGCTCCAAAAAGCGTACTGCTATTGGGAGACTTGGCCTACACGCAAAAGTGCTATCTTTTAACCATCCAACGACAAATAAATTAATGTTATTTAAAGCAGATGTACCACAGTCGTTTTTAGCAAAGTCAGAATAAAATTATAATCAATTTTTGTAATGCATGTTGCTTTATATTCCTCGCTGAGTTGAGATAAACTGTGAGGTAACTTATCTCGCCGTCCGGGATCGCTCTGGGCGGATGCTTTCCGCGGGCACGGCCTCAGCCCCGAAGAGAAAACCACTCTTCTGGTCTTCGGACACGTGCTGTTCCCGCAGGAGTCACCGCCCGCCGCTCACCCGGACTGGTAAGGCTGTATGACGATTTTAGCTACCCCCCCCCCGTTAATGTAGTAATCGTCAGCAACCTTCTAACTAGCTCTGGGAAATATACGGAGACTCCTACGGGAAGAGAGGCATAGGTGAGACACTGAAATGCGTCAGCATGAAGGGGCTCACCAGCCGCCCGTGGAAATGGTGTGACCCCCAATAGTTGGAGTTTTATTAAGAAACGATTAGATCGGTATGAATTCGGTATTGAACTGGGCTCATACCGGTCAATCTCCCTTTAATTCGTTTGTTATTGTAATAATAGATATAGTCTTCAATTTTACGTTTTAATTCTTCATAGGTACAGAGAGATTCCCCATGATACCTTTCTTGTTTCAGAAGACCGAAAAAGCTTTCTGCAGGTGCGTTATCTATACAATTCCCCTTACGTGACATGCTTTGGAACACT
>NZ_JBHSAO010000010.1:0-161651 GCF_042650085.1 Oceanobacillus longus
TACTGTACGTTGCCATAAACCTAACCCCCATAAATTATTTTTACTCTAACTTATGGGGGTCAGGTCAAGTTCGCGGGCGGCTGGTGAGCCCCTTCATGCTGACGCATTTCAGTGTCTCACCTATGCCTTTCCTCCCGCAGGAGTCTTCGTATATTTCCCAGAGCTGGCTAGAAGGTTGCTAATAATTACTTTACTTGTGTAGCTAAAATTGCAACATACAGCCTCACCAGTCCGGGTGAGCGAAGGGCGGTGACTCCTGCGGGAACAGCACGTGTCCGAAGACCAGAAGAGTGGTTTTCTCTTCGGGGCTGAGGCCGTGCCCGTGGAAAGCATCCGCCCGCAGCGATCCCGGACGGCGGGAAAAGCAGTTACTTCGCAATTTATATACTTTGTGAGAAAACAACAATTCTTTATTTGGGGACGATTTACTGCAGTTCCAATCTTATAAAAAAACAGTCATGAAAAAGCATCGCTCCAGTAGGAAGCGATGCTTTATTTTATAATACAGTTTCTACCTCAGCGTCTTTTTTCAATTCCTCCACTTTGGCACGTAACTGTTCACTTTGTTTTTCGTTCACAAGTATTTCTTTAATTTGACCTTCTACTTCTTCCAATTCACCAATTTCTTCATTTTGCCCTTTCAGCTGATCATAATATTCCTGTATTTCCTCATCAGAAACTTCCGCCTCAAATTCATCTACATATTTTATAGTAATCAAGTCATCCATAAGCTGTTTTTGGAAGTCTTCTTCCGTCATCTTGTATTGATCCAGTAATGCGGTAAATTCCTCTTCACTACTCGTTTCTTTAATGGTATTTAATTCTTCCTGCGCTTCCTCTTCCGTAACTTCGATACCTTCTTTTTCTGCATCCTGTTTAATGAGCGCTTGCTCAACAAGAATATCTACCGTTTGATTTTTGATCAACTCATGATCACTCACATCTTGTCCATACTGATACATTGTCGTTTTCACTTGACTGTAAATTGGGTTATAGTCTACCCCATTAATCTCTTCCCCGTTAACAACCGCCACTGATGTGTCTTCATCAAGCTTTTCCTCTTCCGTTATTTCCAATTCCTGTTGTGCCTGTTCAGATGTTGTATTGTCCTCTGTATTTTCACTTTCCTCTGTTTCATCATCACCGCAGGCTGCCAAAGAAATGATTACAGTAAGTGTTATTAATATCATTAAAAGCTTTTTCACGCTTTTCCCTCATTTCTATTAAGTCTTCCTTCATTCAACCATATATGTACATTCAATATCAAGTATATAAACTACTCTATTTTTGCAATAGAGATTGCAAGGACGGCGTTCATGGTCCATATTTACATTTGATTAACAAATTAAAGGAATATTTACTAACATTTCCCTAGAAATTGAATAGAACGCAAAAGCTGCAAAAAAAGCAATCAGCATATTATAAATGCTGATTGCTTTTTATTTATTTTAAACTTGCGTCGATTTCGTTGATCATTTCTGCAACGGATGTTAATCCACCACCAGAAAGGTACCAATAATCCGGGTTTAAATAAATAATATTATCATTTTCGTATGCTTTTGTATTTTCGACTAGTTGATTTTCTACTAGTTGTTGTGCAGACGTATCTCCACCAACAGCTGCTGTTCTATCTACTACATATAATAGGTCCGGATTTTTTTCCGTAACATATTCGAATGTAACGTTCATCCCATGTGTTGATGCTTCAATAGATTCATCCACTGGTGGTATACCAAACACATCATGTATCAGACCAAAACGGGAATTTGGACCGTATGCACTGATCTTATCATCATTAGCTAAAATAATAAGTGCCTTTTTTTCTGATTCTGTAGCTTTTTCATTAACAGCAGCAATCGACTCATCAATTGCAGTCAATTCTTCATCAATTTCATCCTGGGCACCGAAAATTTCTCCGACAATGTCCATATTTTGTTTGAACGATTCCATATAATTAGTTGTATCTACACCTAGATGAATCGTCGGCGCAATTTCTTCCAGCTGGTCATGTAAAGCAGCCTGACGTGCGGAAATAATAATTATATCCGGATTAATTTCTGCAATTTTCTCAAAATCTGGTTCTTTTAAACTTCCAATATTTTCATAATCTTCGCTTGCATATTTTTCCAAATATGCTGGAATTGTTCCTGATTGAGGTACTCCCGCAACATCTACACCTATTTGATCCAATGTATCCAAGATCCCAAAGTCAAAAACAACAATGTTTTCTGGATTTTTAGGCACCTCTGTCTCTCCAAGTTCGTGGGACACAGTGACTGTCTCTTTGCTTTCCGTATTTTCCCCTGCATTTGTTTCCTCGTCCTCTGAGCCACAAGCAGCAATGAATAGAGCCAATAGACTCATCATAAGTATTAGCCAAGTTTTCTTCATATAAGATTACTCCCTTTTGTTTAAAATATATTATTAAAAATAACAAATGTCGTATGATTATGCAGGAACTCTCGAATTTAATATATCCAATCAAAATGAGCAGCAGTATTTCCAGCAAATGAGCTGTTCTATTTATGTTTCCAGTCATGTTTTGAGCGCTCAAAACATGCAGGATTTTATATTTTATAAGCAAAATCATTTACCAAATCTTTTAGATGAGGTAAACTAAAGGTAAGTTATTGGTCCTTTATAACAGTTTGGTCAGTTGACTATTCAGTTATACGGGGCTTTTTTTTTGCTCTCATTTTGTTGGTAAACATAAATTCTTTATCCACACAATCACATTTCATTGTTATTAGAAATACACACAGATACGTCTGTTATCAATTTCTTTGATATCAATATCCATATCATAGATATCTTTAAGCACACATTTGTCGATTACGTCACATGTGCGCCCCTGTTTGACGATCTTTCCATCTTTCAGGGCTACGATTTGGTCGGAATAGCATGATGCAAAGTTAATATCATGAATAACAAGGAGGATGGTTTTACCCATTTCATTTACAAGCTTACGTAATGTCTTCATGATTTGTACGGAATGACGCATATCAAGATTATTCAATGGTTCATCAAGTAAAATATACTCGGTATCCTGAGCAATAACCATTGCAATATGTGCGCGTTGACGTTGCCCGCCACTTAATTCATCCAGATACTTATCTTGTATTTCACGAAGCTCCATATAATCAATTGCTTCATCAATTTTATCATTATCTTCTCTCTTTAATTTACCCTGAGAATAAGGAAAACGACCGAACGAAACCAGTTCCCGAATTGTTAATTTCAGATTGATTGCATTGGATTGTTTTAAAATAGAAATTTTCTTAGCTAATTCATTATTTTTAGTATGCATAATATCCTGGCCATCGATTGTTATGGCACCATTATCTTTTGCTATTAGACGGCTAATCATGGAGATTAATGTACTTTTACCTGCACCATTTGGACCGATAAAGGAAGTTATTGTTCCTTTTGTAATTTCAAGGGAGACATCTTCAATCACGTTCTTTTTATTATATGATTTAAACACATTTTTCAAATCTACCATTTTTTATTCTCCTTTAACAAAAGATATATAAAGTACACGCCACCGATAAAGTTAATAATAACACTGATTGTTGTATCAAATGTGAATACTTTTTCTACAATGAATTGACCACCCAGCAAAGCAATCAAAGCTATAAAAATAGAGCTAAGTATAATATAAAAATGACGATAGGTCTTCATAAATTCATAAGCCAGATTTACAACCAACAGACCAAGGAAGGTAATTGGACCGATTAGGGCTGTTGATACAGAGATTAATATTGCAACGATAATCAATAACCGTTTAACAACATAATCATATGGCACACCAAGGTTTATTGCCTCGTCTTTCCCTAGCGCTATGACATCCAAATATTTATAAAAACGAAGGAAATAGATCATGACTGCTACGATAATGATGATTGACAGATAAACCAAATCTGTATTTACATTGTTGATACTGGCAAACATCTGATCCTGCGCAACCATGAATTCGTTTGGATCAATAAGTACCTGCATGAAATCAGTAAAGCTTCCGAAGAATGTACCAAGTATCATCCCAATGAGAAGCAGGAAATAGATGTTGTTCTTTTCACCTTTGAATAGGAAACGATATAAAAATAATGAAAATAGGATCATAGCCCCAATTGATATAAGGTAATTAATTTCACTAACCATCATGACAAGCGAATTGGCACCGAAAATAAAAATAATAAAGGTTTGAATCAGCATATAAAGGGAATCTAACCCGAGTACACTTGGTGTCAAAATCCTATTATTTGTAATTGTCATAAAAACAACTGTTGCAAACGCGATAGCCCCACCTGTGATGACAATGGCTACCACCTTTATAATTCTTCTTGGTAAGATATAGTCAATATTTCCGCTTAAATCATAAAAGATATATAACAATGCTAGTAATAATGTGATTGCGGCAAGGATAATTGTTTTCTTTTTAAAGCCCATATTTTTTTCTCCTTAATAATAGATAGATGAAGATTCCACTACCTATAACCCCAACGGTCAAGCTGATTGGAATTTCATAAGGATAAATGATAACTCTGCCGATGATATCGCAAAACAGTACAAATACCGCACCTAGCAATGCTGTATGTAATAATGACTTCTTTAAATGGTCTCCCTGATAGATGGTAACAATGTTAGGTATAATCAAGCCAAGAAATGGAATAACTCCAACTGATAGTACTACAGATGCAGTTACCAATGCACTAATGATCAATCCAAGATTTACTACTTGCCTGTAGTTCAGACCAAGGTTTTTCGAAAAATCTTCACCCATACCTGCAATCGTAAACTTATTGGCATAAATATATGCTAAAAACAGGATAGGTACACTTACAAACATTAATTCATAATTTCCGCTCATGATCATGGAGAAATCTCCTTGCATCCAAGAAGACATATTCTGGATAAGATCATTCTGATAAGCGAAAAATGTGGATATGGAACTGATGATATTCCCAAACATTAAACCAATTAAGGGAATAAATATTGCATCCTTGAATTTAATTTTCTCTAGGATTTTCATGAAAATGAATGTACCCAACAAAGCAAAAGCAAATGATACAAGCATTTTTTCCAATGGGCTGGCTGCAGTGAAAATCATCATGGAAACAAGAATTCCAAGCCTTGCAGCATCTAAAGTACCTGCAGTAGTTGGGGAAACAAACTTATTTCTCGTTAATTGCTGCATAATCAAGCCAACAATACTCATGCTCATTCCTGCAATAATAATACTTAACAGTCTAGGAATTCTACTCACAAGTAATACTTGCTGCTGCGCTTCAGTTAAATTAAATATGTCAAGAGGTGATAAATTAGAAACACCTATAAAAACGGATGTAAATGAAAAAATCACTAATGCTAGAATTAAATACCTTATTTTCATAGACTGCCCTTCTCTTCAAAAAGCGCTGCGTTTCACTCTAGTAGCAAGTTAGACTAGACCAGCGTCTTTCCTGTATCCCCAAGATTGTTTAACACTATTAATATAGTGTTATTAATAATTATTATTACCTTTAAATCACTCTAAATAAGAATGATATTCATTATCAATTAGCCTTACAATTATCAGTATAACAGAATTACAGTTACCGTCAATAAAAACAATCACATTTTCCAATAATTATATAAGCATAAAAAAGCGTATCGCGAATATCCTTCTTCGCGATACACTAATTATTTGTTATCAACATCGCAACCTTCATCCGTACAATAGGAAGTTTCTGACTTTTTGGGGTTCAGTGACTGCAATACTGGTTTTTCCTTCTCTTCATCCCATACTTTTTCCAGTACTTCTGAAAATACTTCCGGAGGTTGGGCCCCGGAAACCGCATATTTTTCATTGAATACAAAAAATGGTACTCCTTGTACTCCAATTTGACGGGCAGTATCAATATCTTCATTTACTCGATTTCTGTATTTATCGGAAAGCACTACTTTTTCAACCTCTTCTTTATCCAATCCCACTTCTCCAGCTAGTCTGATTAATGTATCATTATCGCTCATAAGCTCAGATTCGGTAAAATAAGCATATAAAAATCGTTCGGTAATTTCTTTTCCTTTCCCTTGGCTCTCAGCATATTTGGCTACTCGATGAGCATCAAAGGTATTTGCATATTTCATATCATCAAAATTGTATGTTAATCCAACACTTGCAGCTTGCTGACCAACTTGCTGATTCATTGTTTTAACCTGTTCAAGAGGCATTCCCTTTAGTTCAGAAAATGTTTCATAAAAACCTTTACCAGGTATATGCTTTGCAGTCGGGTCAAGCTGATAGCTTTTATATTCTACTGATATACTTTCACGATGCGGAAACTGTTCCATAGCATTTTCCAGTCTACGTTTTCCAATATAACAGAACGGACATACAAAATCGGACCAAACTTCAATCTTCATAAAAACACACCTCGTTTCTTTTAAATATTGTAGCATAGGACAAAGTCACCCTAATAATAATATGCTTATATGAACAAAAGGAATGACGGCTTGTCAATAAGGCATGTAAAAGGCTACCCACTATAGAGTAGCCTTTACCATATTGATTTAATTATTAAATGATTGTTCATCCTGTACCGATCCATCCTGTTTATAAATTGTTAATGATGTACCTTTGTTTTCAGCTATTTCCCGGGCTCTTTTGATTGCTTCATCTTTCTTATCAAAAACTTCGGTTGCACGGTCGGAACCACTTGACTTTACAGCCCAACCATCTTCATGTATTACAACCTCTTCTGCTTCTTTTATACGTTCAGGATTGCTGTCATATTTTTTTCCTTCTTTTGAACGTTGTGTTGGTTTACCATGTTTTCTGTAATCATCGATTTCATCTTTTGATGCATTTTCATACCATTCCTTTGCTTGCTCTATAGCTATCGGTATTGCCCGTCCTTCTTCATAACCTTCATCCACCATAGCATTGGCAATGTCAATTGCTTTTTTCTTCTTAACTTCATTTAGATTTTTCATGGAAGTTGGGTAATCATTTAAATTCCACGGCATTTTATTACTCTCCTTGTTTTTTACTTTACTTTTACCCTAGTTCCAGTCTGCAAAACATAGTTAAATTGAAAAGCCAGACATAATCATTACAGAATTGAGATAAAATGCGACGTAACTGCTTATCCCGCCGTCCGGGCTCGCTCTGGGCGGATGCTTTCCGCGGGCACGGCCTCAGCCCCGAAGAGAAAACCACTCTTTAGGTCTTCGGACACGTGCTGTTCTAAGCAGGAGTCACCGCCCGCCGCTCACCCGGACTGGTGAAGTTGTATGATGTTATTTTAGCTACCCCCCCCCCCCCGTTAATGTAGTAATCGTCAGCAACCTTCTAACTAGCTCTGGGAAATATACGGAGACTCCTACGGGAAGAGAGGCATAGGTGAGAACCTGAAATGCGTTAGCAGGAAGGGGCTCACCAGCCGCCCGTGGAAAGCGAAGTATATTTCCCAGAGCGGTCGCCGAAGTAACTTATCCTAGTTCGGAGTTTAAACATTTTATGAAATAACAACAATTCTTTCGGTAGGAAGAGTAATTGTGGCCTTCATCGTTTAGAAACAGTCTAAAAGAAAAACAGCTAAAGCCCTGGTACTGACCTTAGCTGTTTTCTTTCATTAAAGATTGCCCCATGACACTGACACGATTTGTATTTCTTAATTCTTCCAGATTTTTTACGCCAATACCAAACATCGTCATCTTCAGTTCAAGTTCAATTTGATCCATTGTTTGTTTGACAGCTTCTTCTGATTCAGTAGCCGCCTTCAGCAATTGACGTGCGTAACCGATGATATCGGCTCCAATCGTAATGGCTTTTGCTGCATCCACACCTGTTTTCATTCCACCACTTGCAACAAGTGGTGCATCTGGAAGATTGCTACGTACAGATACAATGCAGTCTTTCGTAGGATTTCCCCAACTATTAAATGCTTCTGCAGCCGCTTTTTTTAGTGGGTCGCGCGAACGCAGTTTTTCCACCTGACTCCAGGAAGTTCCACCTGCTCCAGCAACATCTATATAGGATATTCCAGCATTGTATAACTTTTCTGCAACTACACCATCAATTCCAAATCCAACCTCTTTGACACCAACTGGCGCATCCAGCGTTTTACAAACTTGTTCAATTTTAGGCAGCAGATTTTCAAAGTTTAAGTCTCCTCCGTCCTGAACTGCTTCCTGCAAGCTATTTAAATGAAGCACAATCGAGTCCGCACCAGTTTTATCAATAATCCTTTGGCATTCTTCCGGACCATAGCCATAGTTAAATTGCACTGCACCAATATTGACGATTAAAGGAGCGGTAGGCGCTTGTTCTCGAATAAGGAAAGACTCTTTATGTTTATCACTTTCCAGAAAGGCTCGTGTTGATCCAATCGCAAGTGCCCAACCATTTCTCTCAGCAGCTAGAGCAAGGTTTTGATTAATCGTTGTAGCAAGCTCTGAACCGCCAGTCATTGAACTTACTAAAAACGGCGCTTGGAGTTTCTTATTTAAAAAGCTTGTTTCCAGCGTAATATCCGCAAAATTTATTTCCGGTAATGCATTATGTATAAAATGAATTCCTTCCAGGCCAGTAGACTTATTAACACCTTCCACATTTCCAGTTAGACAAAGACGAATATGCTCGGTTTTCCGTTGATTGATTCCTTTTTCCATAGGTGGTACCTCCACTAATTTTAAAATAATCTTTACTTTATAGTTTACTTGTTTAGCCTATAAAATGAAAGAAAGAGCTCTTAACATTCATATGGTATATTTGAGTTATTATCCGGAGAATAAAGGAGAGGAAAATATTGAAAGAAAATGCTAAAGAATATGCATCCAAGGCACATAGAGGACAAACTCGGAAGAATTCCGATGCACCCTATATAACTCATCCAATACGTGTAGCAGAAAGACTTGAAGCAGCGGGGTTTAGTGATGAATTAATTTGCGCTGGATATTTGCATGATGTAGTGGAAGATACACCCGTAGAGATAGAGGATATCGAAAGAGAATTCGGCCCGAAAATTTCTCATATTGTTGCAGCTCATACAGAGGACAAATCAAAATCGTGGCGAGAGCGTAAACAGCATACAATTGACACTGTAAAAAATGCTGAAAAGGAAATTAAATATTTAATTATAGCAGATAAACTGGATAATCTAATCGGCCTTGAAGAAGACTTGAAGCAAAAAGGAGATGCTATTTGGAAAAAATTTAATGCGGGGTTTAATGAGCAATTATGGTATAACCATTCGATCGTTAAGAATATGTATGCTGGATTAAGTAACGAAGATATTCCGGCCTATTTCAAAGCGTATGAGGTAGTGGTGAAGCGTGTTTTCGGATAGATAATATTTACACTCAACTTACTTCTTTCGTTTATTTAATAAACCAGAAGCTACTTGATGTTCCTGGTTTTCATTTTACCTATTATTCATTTCACCCTGGTACACTGCCATTTAAAAAAGCCAAATTTTAAAACAGGACTTTATACTTAGCTGTATTATTCCGATATATAACATATGACATTTCTGTTTTAATTTGGGGGGATTAGATGAACGTGAAAAAAGGTAAAAAGCGATTCAACAAAGACAAGAAAAGATCACTTAATTGGAAAAATATACGTATAAGCAATAAATATTTAACTGTTATTTCTATCATTGCAGCATTATTCTTACTAAGCAGTAGCGTTGTTTTTTTTCAATTCAATAAAACGAATGATGATATAAAGACCATTGATGAGATAAGCATATGGGTTAATGATATGATGCAATTAACTTCAACCATACAGCAGAAAGATGTACTAATTGCCGACTATTTATTAACACAAAGGACAAACTATATCGACTCATTTAACGCGTATACGGAGGATCTTCAATCTTTATCAAACAACTTAGAACCAACATTGACTACCGATGAACAAAAGGGAATTCTAAATAAAATCCTAGCAAATGATGAAAGTATTAATGATACTTTTTTCAACAAGATGGTCCCTGCAGTTGATGAGGGTCTAATCACATATGCAGCTTCATTAAGGAACTATTCCTCTGACTTACGTAACGAAAATACTGAACTGGTAAATCAGTTAATTGACATCACGGAAATGAAACAAACAAAAGCCATTCAATCGGCAACTAATAGTATGGATGCAAGCAAAATCACCCTCGTGATAGCAAATGTTCTTGTTGTTATTATTGGGTTTGTACTAACATTACTAATTAGTCGCAGTATTAGAAAAGGACTTAATAAATTGGTGACTATAACAACCGAATTGGCAAACGGTAATCTCTTTGTTAGCTCCATTGAGTATAATGGTAAGGATGAAATTGGACAACTCGCTTCATCCGTCAACCTCATGAAGAATAACATACAGAAGATTATTCAGAATGTATCTTCAGCCAGTGTTGCTGTTTCCAGCAGTAGTAAAGAACTGACACAGTCAGCCAATGAGGTCAAAGAAAGGAATACTCAAATTGCATCCACAATGGAGGAAATTTCGTCAGGGGCTGAAACACAAGCTAACAGTGCATCAGACTTGTCAGAAAGCATGAATGAATTTGTTAAGGTCGTCGTTCAATCCGAGAAAAGTGGACAGGAAATTTCAGATACTTCGAATAATGTTCTTACGCTTACTACAGATGGTACTGACTTAATGAGAAAGTCAGTTAAACAAATGAAATTAATTGATCACATTGTTTCCGACTCCGTAATTAAAGTAAAAAGCCTGGATAACCAGTCTAAAGAAATATCTAATCTGGTTTCTGTTATTAAAGACATTGCTAGCCAAACAAATCTCCTCTCTTTGAATGCAGCAATTGAGGCTGCTAGAGCAGGAGAGCATGGCAAAGGATTCGCAGTAGTTGCGGACGAGGTTAGAAAGTTATCTGACCAAGTAGCCTCTTCTGTAGGTGAAATCACCTCCATTGTTAGCAACATTCAATCTGAAACAGGACATGTTGTAGAATCTTTGACCACTGGCTACAATGAAGTTCAAGAAGGATCCAATCAAATTGAAGCAACAGGAAAGAGCTTCGATACAATCAATGATGCAGTCACCGAAATGACTGCAAAAATCAAGATTATCTCAACTAATCTTAAAGACGTTGCAACTAGCAGTAATTCCATGAACCATCTAATAGAAGAAATTGCTTCCGTATCAGAAGAATCTGCAGCTGGCGTTGAACAAGCAGCTGCTTCCGCACAACAAACAGCAAGTTCGATGGAAGAAGTCTCTCATAGCGCAGAAGAACTTTCAGCGCTTGCAGAGAGATTAAACGAACAACTTAAAACATTTAAACTGTAAGACTACATTCAGGGTATTTCCTTTTAAGGAAATGCCCTGAATTAAAACATATTATTTCATTTTTGATGGTATAAAAAACATTCCTTCGTATGGTCATTTACCATACCTGTAGCCTGCATAAACGCATAGCAAATCGTTGGTCCAACAAACTTAAAACCACGTTTTTTCATGTCCTTACTCATTTGCTCCGATCTTTTTGTTTTTGCAGGAACTTCCGCAAGTGAATCCCAATCATTTTTAATTGGAGAGCCATCAACAAATTGCCAACTATACTGATCAAAGGTTCCAAACTCTTCCTGAACTTGCAGAAAAGCTCTTGCATTTGTAATAACTGAATTTATTTTACTTTTATTTCTAATAATACCCGCGTTTTGTTGCAAACCAGCTATTATTTTCTCATCATATCTACTGATTGCCTCTGCGTCAAAATCCTCAAATGCTTCTCTATAATTACCTCTTCGTTTTAATACCGTAATCCAGCTTAATCCCGCCTGTGCACCTTCCAATGTAAGCATTTCAAATAATTTTCTATCATCATGAACAGGGACGCCCCATTCGTCATCATGATAGTTTATATAGATAGGATCAGATGTAACCCAATCACAACGTTCTTTACCCATTCTAATTCTCCTCTAAATCGATTTCGTTTTCATCAAAGGATATCCAATCACTAAAGCTGCCCGGATATAGTTTTACATTAGTAAATCCTGCTGCTTTTAATGCAAGGATATTCGAACATGCGGAAATACCAGAACCACACGAAACAATGATTTCATCGTCTTTGGATAAACTTGCAAAATGGTCTTGTAACGCTTCCCCTTTTCTCCATGTACCATCATCCGAGAGCACATCTTTCCAAAAATAATTTTTAGCGCCCGGAATATGACCTGCTTTGCTGTATAACGGCTCCCATTCCCCTAAGTATCGCTCTCTTGCCCGTGAATCAATTAATAAGGCGGTATTTGTTTTCATTTTCTCCTTAACTTCGTGCATATCTAAGATTCTATTACTATTAATTACAGGTTGGTACTTCTTAGCTTTCAACGAAGGAAGTTTTTCTGTCACTTCACTTCCTTCTTCCACCCAGCGATTATAGCCACCTTCAAGAATATACACTCTTTCATGACCAATTGTCTCCAGTAGCCACCATAATCTTGCAGCAAACATCTCATTGCCTTGGTCGTAAATAACGACCGTTGTATTTTTATCAATCCCTATATTTCCAATTTTCGATGCAAACAGTTTAAAATCTGGTAGTGGGTGACTGCCACCGTGTTTTCCTACCCTGCCGGACAAATCTTTATGAAGATCTAGATATACTGCTCCAGGCAAATGATTTTTTAGATACATTCTTCTCCCTACATCATGATCATCCAACTGAAATCGGACATCTACAATTACCGTATTGTTTAAATGGTTTTCCAGTCTACTCTTTAATCTGCTCACACTAATTAAATTCGTCATCCTATCCCTCCAGTAATTTACTCATATAATATTCATCTACAAATCTACCTTTTATGAATAAAGAATTTCTTTTTATACCTTCTATCCTAAATCCCGATCTCTCATACAATTTTACAGCAGCTCGATTTTCTTTAATTACAGTTAATTCCAGTCGATGGACTTTTTGCTTAGAAGCCCAACGTTCCAACTCCTCAAACAATGCTGTTCCGATGCCTCTCCCCTGATATTCGTTTCTGATACCTGCAACTATGTAAGCACTATGCTTATTCCTTTTTGTATTCCCACCTATTACAAAAAGATAACCGACCAACCGTTCATCCTTTTCCACTATAAAAATTGTAGAATTATGTGATTTAGAAAGCCCTTTGATCATTTCAGATTGTTTTTCAGCTGAAACTTCCCTTTCCCCCGCTTCATACAGCATGTAAGGACTCTCAGTCTCAACCTGCTCTACAAGTGAAGCAAGCTCTTCTGCATCTTCAAGTATAACTTGTCTAATCATTCACCCACTCCTGTCTTTTTCCTTGGCTCTTTGTTTTTTTTAAATTGCAGAGTTGAGATAAAATGCGAACTAACTACTAGCTGATTTTCAAAAATCGTGTGCTTCTATTGCCGTCCGGGATCGCTCTGGGCGGATGCGCATCCTTAGGGCACGGCCTCAGCCTCCTCGCGGAAAACCCACCGCTGCGGGGTCTTCGGACACGTGCTGGGACTGCGATTACTCGCCCCACCGAAAACATTTGTTCCCGCAGGAGTCACCGCCCGCCGCTCGCCCGGACTGGTGAAGCTGTATTATGCTATTTTAGCTATCCGAAAGTGTAGTTATTGTCAGCAACCTTCTAACCAGCTCTGGGAAATACACGGAGACTCCAGTGGGAGGAAAGGCATCGGTGAGACTCGGAGTGCGTTAGCGCGAGGAGGCTCAACAGCCGCCCACGGAAAGCGCAGTGTATTTCCCAGAGCGGTCGCCGAAGTTTATCTTTCGTCGTAGTTTATAGATTTTATGAAATAACAACAATTCTTTTCGGTGGGACGAGTAACGCAGTCCCAATCGTTTAGAAAAAAAACAGCCTTATCTAATGATACCATTTCGACAAAAGTATTCAGAATCCTTTTTACAGTTATTTCGAGTTCCGTTATATACTATGGTAAAATAATATTAAAATGAAAAGGAGCGATAAAATAATGAGAGAAGAAATTATTGACCGCTTTACTACATACGTACAGTTGGATACACAATCAAATGAAGATTCCAAAGAGACACCTTCAACTTCAGGACAATGGGATCTTATAAATTTATTGTCCGATGAATTGAAGAAAATTGGTATGGAAGATGTCGTTTTTGACGAAAATGGCTACTTAATGGCTACTCTTCCTTCAAATACAAATAAAGAAGTCCCAACCATAGGTTTTCTTGCACACGTAGATACCGCGACAGACTTTACCGGAAAAAATGTGAAACCCCAAATCGTGGAAAACTTTAACGGAAATGATTTAATACTGAACCAAGAATTAAATGTTGTCCTATCCTCCAAGGATTTCCCTGAGCTTCCAAGCTATAAAGGACATACAATTATTACTACCGACGGTACAACATTGCTAGGTGCAGACAATAAAGCAGGCATAGCAGAAATTATGACTGCGATGAATCATCTAATTCAGCATCCTGAAATCAAACACGGGAGGATTCGTGTTGCCTTTACTCCGGATGAAGAAATCGGCCGCGGGCCTCATAAATTTGATGTGGAACGTTTTGATGCTACCTATGCTTATACAGTGGATGGCGGTCCGCTTGGTGAATTACAATATGAAAGTTTCAATGCGGCTGCAGCAAAAGTAACGTTTAAAGGCAATAGCGTTCATCCTGGTACCGCAAAAAATAAAATGGTAAATGCCGGAAAATTAGCTGCTGCATTCATTACCAAGTTCCCGGAAAATGAATCTCCGGAACAAACAGAAGGCTATGAAGGCTTCTATCATCTTATCTCCGTTAACGGTGATGTGGAAAACGCAATGGTCTATTACATCATCCGTGATCATGACAGAGAAAAGTTCGAGGAACGAAAAACTACCATGCAGAAATTTGTTCAGGAAATGAAAGAAACCTATGGCGACGCTGCTGTTGAATTGAATATGTCGGACCAGTATTACAATATGGGTGAAAAAATTGAACCCGTTAAAGGAATCGTGGATATTGCCCGTCAGGCGATGAAAAACCTGGACATTGACCCTATCGTTGAACCAATTCGCGGAGGAACAGATGGTTCCCAATTATCGTATATGGGATTGCCAACCCCAAATATTTTTACAGGCGGCGAGAACTTCCATGGCAAATTCGAATATATCTCTGTAAATAATATGGAAAAAGCATCCAATGTCATTGTAGAGATCTGTAAGTTGTTTGAAGCTGAATAATATACAAGTCAGGTTCTATATTAGAATCTGGCTTCTTCCTTTTCATCAATAAAAAAAGAAGCCGTCAGTCCAATTGCCATGAGAGCAGCCAGAACAATAAGTGTGATAAAATAACTTCCATGATGCATAAGCCATATGGATAGTAAAGGACCTAAAGTAGCACCTATAAATAGAATGAAAGCATAAAACGATGCTGCCATAGCACGTTCCTTCCCGCCAAAATTCCCGACTAACAACATGATTGCGGGAAATGTAATCGAAATACCTGCTACATAAAAAATACTCATCAGCGCGATAACAACCAGATTCGTTGCCATTCCGACTGCTACTAATCCTACTACGCTCATGAACAACCCCGTTCGAAAAACAAGTAAAAGGCCATACCTCTTGATAAGACTCCCTGCTAACAGAGAAAGAATCATTCCAATAACACCGACTGCACGAATAGTGAGGATTTCCTTATCGGATAAATAAAAAGGTGAGCTGCTCAAATATGCACCAAGTATTGTGTACATGCCAATAAATGTTAAAAGCAGCATCATGGTAATCAGATAACAAATTAATAAATTTTTATCTGTGAATATTCGTTTTACTGTTAAAAAGTAATCTTTTATAATCATGCTCTTAGCTTCGGTCCGATTTTCGTATAGAAAAAAGTATACAGCAATCGCGCAACTAAAATATAAACCTCCAAAAATCAAGAAAATTTTCTGCCAATCAAACGTTTGATTAATAATTCCGGCCACCACCTGACCGAAAATTCCTGCAGTCACAAAGCCGAAACTTATAAAGCCAATAACGGTAGCTATTTTAGTTGTAGGAAAAACATCATAGACATATGCCAATGCTGAGGGAGCAAATGTTGCAGCAACAAGCCCTTGCAATCCACGCAACAGTACAAATAGAAGAAAGTCATCGATAAATCCAATTGATATGGAAACTGCTGTTAAACAGCATAATCCGAATAAAATAATAGGTTTACGCCCAAATCGATCTGATAATGGTCCAAATATTAGAAAACCAATTGCGTAGAAAACAGAAAATATGCTGGTTGGCCAAGCAGCAACACTTGGCTCTACGTGAAATATCTCAGAAAACTGACTCGTTAAGGGTGTTGTAACATAAACACTGGATACAACAAATAAAGCACAGCAAAAAAGTAATAGCGTAAGAATTAGATCACTACCCCTTGTTTGATACCTTTCATTCATGTTCATACTTTAATCCTCCCCTGCAATACATAAGATATGAAGACATAAGGACTTTCATAACCCTGCGAAGTTCACAACCTATTAAAATTTTCCAACCTTTCCGAATGAATTGTATTTTAACTGGCTACTGTTCTTGTAAAGGCATATGTGAGAAAATGATGATACGTTTATACTTCTGATATGTTGAATAAAACATAATTTACAATAAGGCAGATTCTCAAGGGAGATATGTATCATGTTTAAGAAGCGACTAACTATTTCGTTTATAATAGTTACAATATTATGCACTATGTCAGCATGCTCATTATTTGATCAAACGTTTGATCAAATAGATGAAACAGGTGAAGCTCCTTCAAATTCCACCCCGGAACAAGAGGGGAATAAGTCGGAGCCAAACCCGGATCCGGAACAAGACGAGCAAGCTATCCTTATCCCAGAAGACTCTCTTCAAAAGAAAGATAAGGGAGATCAAGTGATAAAACTGCAAACTGTATTCAATCATATGGGATATGAGTTAACTGTGAATGGTGAATTTGATGATGCCACTGCATGGGCCGTAACTGATTTCCAGTTACAGAGCGATTTATTGTTAGCATCAGGGATTTATGATGAGTCAACAAAAACAGTATTAAAAGATGCAATCGAAAATAACGTACCAATTACTGCTGGGTCGGGATTGCCCCAAAAAGTAGAACCTGCATTTACAGACTCTGGTACAGAGGTTATTGCAAACCCTTATGATCAGCTTGCACTCATCAATAAAGAACACGCCCTGCCAGCAGATTATATTCCAGAGGATTTGGTATTTCCTAATGTCCGTTTTCCTTTCACAGAAGATTTGCCAAAAAAACAGATGCGAGAAGCAGCTGCAAAATCTCTAGAAAAATTATTTGCTGCAGCTGATGAAGCTGGACTTGAACTATTTGCTCAGTCTGGGTATCGTTCTTATGAAAGACAGGATGCTATCTTTACTTCCAATTCCCTCGAGCATGGGGAGGAAACAGCAAATACTTTCAGCGCACGTCCTGGTGAAAGTGAGCATCAATCTGGACTTACAATGGATATTACTAGTCCTAAAGTTAACTTTGATTTAATTACTGACTTTGGGGATACGGATGAAGGAAAATGGATTGAAGAAAATTCCGCAAAATACGGTTTTATTATACGCTTCCCAGAAGGAAAAGAAGAGATTACTAAATATCAATATGAACCATGGCATCTTCGTTTTGTAGGTGAAAAGGCTGCAAAGGAAATCATGTCCCAAGAAATTACATTGGAAGAATATTTAGAGACAGTAGAATAAAACGATAAATCCTGTTCATAAAGAGCAGGATTTTTTATGATTAAATTATTAAAAAGAGGGTATTTTCTCTGTATGTAACATAGGAGACCGATTATTTTTCCTATGGATTTCACATTTACAGGAGTTGGTGCTGCTATGTTCGGTTTAATGGATTTTTTAAAATTAACAATGTCAATTTTTATTATTTTACCTATCGTATCGATTATTAGAGAATTTGGTTATTTAATTGCCGGTAAAATCTTTGGAGTTAAAGAGGCAACCATTACGATCGGTTCAGGTCCTTATCTCTTCAAATTTTGGATATTCGAAGTAAGAAGATTCTATTTCATGTACAGTTGGTGTCATTATGATTCGCTCGAAAGAGATACTAAAATTGCGCATATATTTATATACGCCTCCCCTATACTTGCCAATTTGTTTGTTGCATTAGGCATTAACGCACTTTTGGCAAATGACTTACTTGAATATGAAACATTTTGGAACCAGTTTATTTTTTACGCCTTTTATTTTTTGCTTTTTGATGCGATCCCAATGTATTACCCCGATGGGCAGCCAAGTAATGGGAGAGTGGTCTATGATATGATCCGTTATGGAAGACGCAGTGATTTCAGGCGAAATGACCCTCAAATGGATGTACCGAGTGAGGCGGAAGACGAGAAATGAGAACGACTTAAAAATGGATAGAGTAAGGGGGGGAAAAGAGGGGTAGCTCTTTATACATTTTCCGAGAAGCGTGCATTCTTAGTTAATGCGGAATCAATTTGTTTATCCAATGCCTTTATACGCTCAAGAGCAACATATTCCTCAATTTGTTTATAATGATGATTTCCGCCATTTTCTTCGTCTGCTTCATCTGCCAATGATACAACCTGCTGCAATGGTTTTAATTTCAGTTCTCCTTTTGGTAAATAAGAGTCCGTATGAAGCAAAATAGCAACTGCTATTTCTTTTGCAGCCTGACGTTCTTCTCCAATGCGAATTAGCAATTTATGAGCCCTGCTAGCACCCTTTATTGCATGAATATCATTCTCTTTGTACAACTCATAATCCCACTCTCCGTCTCGATACCATGTATAATGCCCAATATCATGAAGCAGCGCAGCCTTCGTAGCATGATCTGGATTTACATCGAACCGTTCGGAAAAAAGATATGCATATTCTGCGACGGCAATAGCATGTGCAATACCTGACCTTTTTAAATATTTCTGTGTAACAGGATGCGTAAAAACTTGTTCCAGTGTTACCTTCCTCATAGAAACATTCTCCTTTCCGTAATTTATCTCTGTATTCAGCGAAGGGAATTTTATCCCCACTGAATAGGTGATCAAACATATTGGTTCTCGTTCTCAGACAGTAATCTAACCAAATATAAATTTTAACGAATATAGCATAAATCGTACTTATATACAATAGTTACCTTTTTTAGAATTGTTCAAACACTCCTATCGTCCATTAAAATGGTTTCAGAATCATCAGTGCAATGATAATCAGGAAAATAAGGTTTTCGATTCGTTCAAAGAAGAAAAGTTTATTAGATAGTATATGATAAATTTCTGGAATTTCTTCAGCTTTATACTCCGTTAATAATGCTTTAACTGGTTTGGATCTAGGTGCCAGGACAAATGGTCCAAAAACCAATGCACCGAGAAATAATGCAAGGCTCAGCCAATACCATCCTTTTGTCAAAAGATATGGATTAATCATCCCCATCCAAATTCCTGTTAGAAGCAATAATGTTCCGCCGACCATTGTAAAGATATGAAGTCGATGACGTATTTTGTAAGCATGTCTAAGCTCTGTCATATTAGTAGCCTTCTTAACAGTTAAAATCATTACAAATCCCGGACCCATACCTAGTATTGCAGAAAATATATGAATAAATACGAGTAGTTCATAAAGTGACATAGGGGCACCCTCCTAAAATAATTACTACAACTAAGCATACACTTTTTCAAATATTTGGTTGTGATATTCATCACATAAGAAGATTTATTTTCATCAAAAAGGCACAGAAATTCCTACTTCCTGTGCCTTTGTTGAAAAATTATAATTTATAAATGCTTAAATCACTTTAGGAAACTTCAATTACATGCTCTGTAATATTACCATCCTTTGAACAACGATAGTAACGATTGCTTTGCACATCCACTAATGCCAATGCAGCTGCATCTTCCGTGAATGTTCCATTTCCAAGATCACATTGTATGAATTGGCCTTTTACATGTACCGTGTTATAGGGATTATGACCACGATATACATATTTTCCACCTGTCCAGGTTCTTCAGAATTGTTTCATCAATTTCAAGCAATTCTTTTTGGTTTATCCAAACAATTTCCCTTGGCTGGTTTTCTTTGTCTACGCCGATACGAACACCCGCATGCGTATAAATGGCATAATCATCCTCAAAAATAAGGGGTAGCCCCTCCAACCATTTAGCATATTCTTCGGCAAGATCCCAACCCTGCTCTGCTCCAAAAACTTTCTTGAAGCTTGCTATCGTATCATCTCCACCAAATTCCATCCACATGGGAGAAAGCTCATTCATAAACCAAATCATCATTTCCTCATGATTTCCAATCAGGATATGAATCCTATCCGTATATTGTTCATGATTATTCTTAGCCCATTGCAACATTTCTGCACTCTTTGGACCACGATTAATCATATCCCCACCAATAACTAGTCGGTCCTTTTCCGGATTGAAGTTCACATGATTAATTAAAGATATAAATGAGTTGTAATCACCATGGATATCACAAGTATAAAACGTTCTCATTTGTTAACTCCCTTTTATTTCAATAGTTAAATTCATTATTAAGGTTAGTACACCTAACAATCATGAACTTATTTTATCCTTGAGACAAATTCTTGTAAAGCTGTTTTTGGAATTAAGATATATATTCGAAGCACTTACTAACTCAATGTTCGCAGAGTGAAATGGATAAAATAGCCTTGGTAGAATTAGGAGGACTGGAGCTACACTGCTCAAGTTGACTTCGGATTAACTATTATGCTGAATAGTCTGGATGGCATCTATATGCAAGGCTCTTTTCGTTAATTTCCCTGTTTTTATCATCGCATTATACAGAAACTGTTAAGTAACTGCTAGTTGGTTTGGTATCTTTAAGTATCTGCTTTTCCCACCGTCCGGGATCGCTCTGGGCGGATGCTTTCCGCGGGCACGGCCTCAGCCCCAAAGAGAAAACCACTCTTCAGGTCTTCGGACACGTGCTGTTCCCGCAGGAGTCACCGCCCGCCGCTCACCCAGACTGGTGAAGCTCGGTGATATGAATTTTATAAATCACTAATGCAGTTATTAGTTTGTAAGCTTAAAACCAGCTCTGGGGAAATATACGAAGACTCCAGCGGGAGGAAAGGCATCGGTGAGACCCCGCAGTGCGAAGCACGAGGAGGGCTCACCAGCCGCCCGCGGAAAGCGAAGTATATTTCCCCAGAGCGGTCGTCGAAGTAACTTATCCTAGTTCGTAGTTTATCTCAACTCTGCGATGATTAAGAGAATATAAACAGTACGAAAAACAGCCTTGTTGTTACCATAGTTAGCAAAGATTAAAGACATTCTAAGTTTAGACCGGCTAACTGTTTGAACTTATTTTATTGGTGCAAAAGTTAAGTTACTAATAAGTAATTGCATTTCCAAATTTAATCCTATACAATTTAACTGAAAAAGATTATCAATTAAATACTAATTTAGGGGTATATAGCTATGGGAAAATCAGAATTAGCAAGAATTATCCGTGAAAGGCGCGCGGTGAAAAAAGGATATAACGATAAAGAAGTTACGGAAGAAAAAGTTCTCGAATTATTGGAAGACGCCATTTGGGCACCTAACCATGGATTGAGACAGCCATGGAGATTTCTTTTTGTTGGTGAAAAACAGTTAGCTGGTTTTGCTAAAAGAGTAGCTTCTACCTATCCAGTAGATATTCAAAAAAACCGGGAAGATTATCTAACTGAGCCGAACGCCATACTTGTTGTTATGATGGAAGAGCCTGAAATTCCAAAACAGTGGGAAGAAAATTATGGCGCAACTGCATCCATGATCCAAAATTTCTGGCTACTTGCCTGGGAGGAAGGACTTGGTGTTGTTTGGAAAACAAACCCTCATATTTATGATCCAAAAGTCAAAGAATTACTTCATGTTGGGGATAATGAAAAAATAATTGGTTTTCTGCATCTTGGATACTTTGATGAACAACCCATTACGAATGAAAGAATCTCCGCTATAGATAAATTCACGTCATTTAAAGCATAATGTACAGATAAGCAGCTTGGAAGGCCCTTCCAAAGCTGCTAATTTTATTTACCCCTTCTCCTTTTCGCTTCATTAAATTCCTCTTCTGTAAGCTCTCCTCTTTCCAGTCTTTCTTTCATGATAGTTAAAGAGTCTTTCGCGTTGGGTTGTGATTTCCCGGATCGGAACTTGTTCAAAATGACGATTAGAATGATTAGGATAATAATTGAAAGGACTATTCTCACAATCCACTCTACAGGCATTCCCATCACCTCATGAACTATATTACCCGTTCTGAATATATTTAATCTATAGCTATTTATCCCAACAGCTTCCTGCAGCCAATAAATTGTCTGAATTATCCTTTAAAAATACCTTGACATTTATATTCAATTATCTTAATATTAGTTTTAATAACTTAAATAATTTAAGCAATGATGAAGATTAGTATTCTATCGGGACACGCAAGAGAGCTGGTGGTTGGTGCAAACCAGTGTGATTCCAATAGATGAATGGACTTCTGAGCTTCCAAACCGAACCAACACTAATATTT
The DNA here is from genome assembly GCF_042650085.1 of Oceanobacillus longus. NCBI lineage: Bacteria > Bacillati > Bacillota > Bacilli > Caryophanales > Bacillaceae > Oceanobacillus > Oceanobacillus longus. The sequence goes on from NZ_JBHSAO010000010.1 coordinate 22,484, forward strand.
GCAGTAGGCTTTGGCGAACAGGTCTCATCGTTATACGAGACGAGAATATTGAGCATGATGCTTAATGTTGCTAAAGTGAGCTGTTTTCAGCTAATAAAGGTGGTACCACGGTCCCTCGTCCTTTTCGGATGAGGGGCCTTTTTGTATTATCAAAACAAAAGCGCAAGCGCCCGTTTAGGGACTACGGACTGGACTGAGCCGTAGGAGATAAAGGAAACACGCCGACCGGAGGGAGTCGATGTTGACTTTCACCGCAAGGGTATAAGCGCGACTAAGCCTCTGGCAAAGCCAGTCGGCAAGTCTTCTTTATCGTACGGAGGTGAAGGAAGTCTCGCTAGTCCCTGGGCGCTGGAGCTGGACGTGGCTGTTTATGTGTTAGAATTAATTGCTGCCAAAATTATATACTTTCTTATCTTTGAACAAAATTTCATATTAAAAATCGTTAAGTAAGAGTAGTAGACAATTTCAGAAGCGTTAAAGAGAGCTGGTGTTGGTGGGATTCCAGTACGCGGGTAATTGTTGAATGGACTTACGAGAGGTTTCCTTAAAAAGCGGGATTGGGGCTTGATTACGGAAACACGGTCTTCCGCCGTTATATGGATAGGATATCGGATTCATATCATAAGTTTGAATTCCCGTATCTGAATAAGATGAAAAGATTTCTTTTTCAAGTGAGGTGGCACCGCGGTCACATACGTCCTCTATAAGCACATGCTATATGTGTTTATAGAGGACTTTTTTATTTACTTAAAAAATCTTAAAAGAGGTGAGTAAGATGCAGAACAATCACTCATTCAAGTATACAAAGATGGCTGCTGGAGAATTAACCCCTATACAGGTACTCAAAAATTTAACAGGAAGGAAAAAATTCTTGTTGGAGAGCACCTTTCAACATGATCAGAAAGGGAAATTTTCTTTTTTAGGTATGAGCCCGTATGAAGAAGTAATTGGTCGTGGAAATCAAACAACGATTATCAACATGGAAACAGACAGATTGGAAACTAAAAAAGAAAATGCTCTCTTGTACATTAAAAATCATTTACCAATGGTTGAAATAAATTTACAGTTACCTTTTTTTGGTGGAGCAGTTGGTTATATCGGATACGATTCCATTCGAGCTTTTGAAGACATAGGGAATCCCTTGCCAGATGAACTGGATATGCCTGATATTCATTTTATGTTTTACAAGGATGTGATTGTTTTCGATCACACAAACAACGATATTTATCTTATTGCTGTGAATCCAAATAATCAATCCGAGAATGCCCTTGAAGCGAGAATTGAAAAATTAAAAGAATCACTATTGAAAGATAAAAATTCTACTACTATTGATTTTGAAAGCATCCATTTTGAACCTGAAACAACAGAAGAAAGCTTTAAGGAGAAAGTTAGAGTTGCCAAAGAGCATATAAAACATGGTGATATTTTCCAGGTGGTACTATCTCAACGGATGACCGCAAAAATAAATGAGCACCCAAGTTTCCCTCTTTCCTTCTATCAAAAGTTGAGAAAAGCGAATCCTTCTCCCTATATGTTTTATATCGACTTTGAGGATTATCTGATTCTAGGAGCATCACCAGAAAGTTTAGTTCAGACTACCGGAAGAGAAATAGTTACAAATCCAATTGCAGGAACAAGACCTCGAGGCAGAACGACTGCTGAAGATGAGGTGCTTATGAATGATCTGCTTTCGGATGAAAAGGAAATTGCCGAACATCGAATGCTCGTTGACCTAAGCAGAAATGATATAGGGCGTGTATGCGAGATTAACAGTATTACTGTTCCCACCTATATGAAAATAGAAAAATACCAGCATGTCATGCATATTGTTTCTGAAGTTAAAGGGAGATTGCATAAAAATTATTCAGGCATCGATGCACTGATCACCTGCCTTCCAGCGGGGACCGTCTCTGGCGCGCCTAAGATCAGAGCGATGCAAATTATAAATAAACTGGAAGAAAAAAAGCGAGGTGCATATGGTGGTGGTATCGGCTATATTAATTTTAATCATGATTTAAATATCGCTCTTACGATACGATCATTGGTTATAAAAAATAACATTGCTCACTTACAGGCTGGAGCTGGAATTGTTTTTGATTCCGTACCAGAAAATGAATATAAAGAAACATTGAATAAAGCAAGATCTTTAATGGAGGTGCAGGAACTTGATCCTATTAATTGATAATTATGATTCATTCACCTATAACCTTTTCCAATATTTTTCTGAACAGAATGTCGATGTCGAAGTCGTAGTTGTAAGAAATGACAAAATATCAATAAATGAAATTAAAAAAATGAATCCTGAGGCAATAATTATTTCGCCGGGTCCAGGATTACCGAACAAAGCAGGTATATGTTTAGACACTGTTAAAGAATTCTATACATCTATTCCGATATTTGGAATATGTCTCGGGCATCAGGTCATTGGAGAAGCACTAGGAGGTAAGGTGCGACCAGCAAAGCAAATCAAACATGGTAAAACTTCACTTGTATCCCATAACGAATGTGGGGCTTTCAAATATTTGCAAAGCCCAGCAGAAGTCATGCGCTATCATTCTTACGTTATCGACCAAGAGGATTTCCCTGATGAGTTGGAAATTGTTGCAAGATCGATTGATGACAATGAAATTATGGCAGTCAAACATTATAAATATCCACTTTATGGTCTGCAATTTCATCCGGAATCGATTGGCACCATATCCGGAAAACAAATAATCAAAAATTTTCTAATTGAAATACGAAAGGAGATAACTACAAATGAAACAGTATCTTAAAAAAGTAATTAATGGCGAAAATTTAACAGTGGAAGAAATGAAAGCAGCAACAAATTATTGCTTTAGGGATGATGTGACAGAATCTGAAATTTCAGCACTACTCATAGCTCTACAAGCAAAAGGAGAAACAGCAGATGAGATCGCTGGTCTTGTTGAAGTCATTCGTGGGAAATCATCTTTCCATACGAGCCCAATACCCGATGCAATCGATAACTGTGGTACAGGTGGGGATCAATCTAACAGCTTTAATATTAGCACAACCTCTGCATTTGTAATGGCCGGTGCTGGAATCACTGTAGCAAAGCATGGCAACCGGAGTATTTCAAGTAAAACTGGTAGTGCCGATGTCCTGGAACATTTAGGTGTCTCCCTTTCATTTTCTAAAGAACATGTAGAGGAAATGTTGATCGAAAATAAGATTGCTTTCCTATTCGCACCCCATGTTCATGAAGCACTTAAACCATTTTCTATCGTACGCAAAAATTTAGGTTTACCGACTATTTTCAATGCCATTGGTCCACTGACAAACCCAATTGAACTTGATACACAATTAATCGGTGTTTACCGAAAAGATTTGCTTCCGATGATAGCTGCATCCTTGAAAAAGCTGGGCAGACGTCGTGCTGTTGTGGTTACTGGTGCTGGTTCGATGGATGAGGCTTCCCTTGCAGGCGCTAACGATCTTATTATTCTTGAAAATGGTGAGCTTACACCCATAAGTCTCCATCCTGAAGAAGTTGGTTTACCAGTGTATTCGAATGATTCGATTCGTGGTGGCGATTCAAAGGAAAATGCAGAGATCTTAATGTCAGTTCTAAAAGGTAAACAAGGTGCTTATTTTGATACTGTGCTATTAAATGCAGGACTCGGAATATATACCAACGGCAAAGCTGCTACCATAAAAGATGGAATCAATCTAGCTCGAGAAAGTATTCTATCAGGTGCAGCATTAGAAAGATTAGAACGTCTTGTTGACTTTAGCAGTAAAATTCCAAGCGAGGTGTATTAAATGACAATCCTAGATAAGATTTTAACGGAAAAGGCAAAAGAAATTGTTCAACTAATCAATGTTCCATTATTAGAGGGATCCAAAAAATCCGTTCCCACTTTCAAAAGTATCGTTGCATCTTCTCCCAATATGAATATTATTGCGGAAATCAAACGGTCCTCCCCTTCCAAAGGAGCAATCGATATGGAAGTCGACCCAATTGAACAAGCAAAGCAATATGAAAAATCTGGCGCGGCAGCGATTTCTGTACTTACAGACGAAACTTTTTTTAATGGTTCTATGAAAGACCTACAAGCAGTCCGAGGAGCGGTGAATATCCCTGTTTTATGTAAAGATTTTATGATCGACACCATTCAAATTGATCATGCCAAGGCTGCTGGGGCTAACATTATTTTGCTTATTGTTGCCGCATTATCAGGTGAACAATTTAAGAAGCTCTATAATTATGCAAGCACACTGGGATTGGAAATTCTAGTTGAAGTTCATAATGAAGAGGAAATGAAGCGTGCTCTTGAAGTGAATCCAGAAATCATCGGAATCAATAATCGTAACTTAAAAACATTTGAAGTGGATTTAAAAATAACGGAGGAACTCGCACGCATGGTAACAAATCCTGAAACCATTCTAATCAGTGAAAGTGGAATGAAGACAAATCAAGATGTAAAGCGTGTAGCTGATGTCGGCGCAGCTGCTATCCTTGTAGGTGAAACACTTATGCGATCAGCTAATGTGGAAGAAACCTTCGGGCAGTTGCAGATGCCTTTACCTGCAAAAGGAGAAAAAATAAATGCTCGTTAAGATTTGTGGGATAACATCTAAGGAAGCAGCCAATGGAGCAGTAGAAAGCGGGGCTGATTTTATCGGATTTGTTTTTGCTGATAGTAAGAGAAAAATATCACCGGCTAATGCTGCATCAATATCCAAGTCCATCCCTGCATCCGTTAAGAAAGTCGGTGTATTTGTAAACGAATCCGTCGAAAACATGATGCAAATAGCTGAGGTTGTTGGACTGGATGTTATTCAATTACATGGGGATGAACCGCCTGAAGTAGCGGAGCAATTGCCCTATGGAATTATTAAAGCTTTTCCAGCAGAAAAAGAAGTACTTGAAATTCTGAAACAATATCCTTGTGATTACTGCTTATTGGATACACCTAGCAAAAAAAGCCGCGGTGGTAACGGCACCGTATTTGATTGGAATTTGCTTGATAGACTGCTATTGGATCGCAGTAAAGTTATTCTCGCAGGGGGATTGACACCGGAAAATGTAAAAATTGGAATCGAAAAAGTAAATCCTATAGCTGTCGATGTTTCAAGTGGTGTGGAAACAGACGGGAAAAAGGATGTCAATAAAATCAAACAATTTATTACTAATGCTAAACAAACACGAAAGGATGAGGTCAAGTGACATACACGATGCCAGATAAAACCGGAAAATATGGGGATTTTGGAGGAAGATTTGTTCCAGAATTATTAATGCCTGCAGTGCTTGAGCTAGAAGAAGCATATGAAACAGCTATCAAAGACCCTGATTTCATTAATGAATTAAACTATTATTTAAAACAATATATCGGGCGCGAAACACCATTGTATTTCGCAGAGCAGATGACCAAAAATCTTGGCGGTGCTCAAGTTTACTTAAAACGGGAAGACCTAAATCATACTGGAGCACATAAAATCAATAACACAATCGGCCAAGCACTTTTAACGGTTCGGATGGGCAAGAAAAAAGTTGTTGCAGAAACAGGTGCAGGTCAGCATGGCGTTGCTACAGCAACAGTTTGTGCGCTACTAGGGCTTGAGTGTATCGTGTTCATGGGTGAAGAAGATATTCGCCGGCAAAAATTGAATGTCTTCCGAATGGAGCTACTAGGTGCTGAAGTTAGAAGTGTCTCCCAAGGCAGTGGCACATTGAAAGATGCGGTCAACGAAGCATTACGATACTGGGTCAATCATGTGGAGGACACACATTATATTATCGGATCTGTTGTCGGACCACATCCATTCCCAAAAATCGTTCGAGATCTGCAATCTGTTATTGGTTCCGAAACGAAAAAACAAATCATGGAACAGAATGGCAAGCTTCCAGAAGCTGTCATTGCCTGTGTCGGTGGTGGAAGTAATGCAATGGGTATGTTTTATCCATTTATTGAAGATAAGGATGTATCACTATTTGGAGTGGAAGCTGGTGGTGAAGGCATCGAAACAAATAAACACGCAGCAACATTATCTGGTGGAGATATCGGTGTATTACACGGGACAATGACATATCTCTTGCAGGATAAGCACGGTCAAATTGAAGAAGCCTCCTCGATTTCTGCAGGTCTGGACTATCCTGGAGTGGGACCGGAACACAGTCATTTACACGAGACAAATCGTGTCACATACACATCAATCACTGATGAGGAAGCACTTGATGCATTTCAATATTTATCAAAAACAGAAGGAATTATCCCTGCCTTAGAGAGTTCCCATGCAGTGGCATATGCCATGAAGCTCGCTCCTGAAATGTCACCAGATGAGACAATCGTCATTTGTCTTTCAGGTCGCGGTGATAAAGATGTAGAACAAGTAAAAGACCGGATTGGAGGAAAATTATAATGGGTAAGGAAAAATTGAAAAAAGCATTACAGGAAAAAATCAAATCTAATCAAAATATATTTGCTCCATATATTATGGCTGGTGATGGCGGACTCGATATTTTGGAAGAGAGAATAAATTTTATACAGGAATGCGGGGCATCCGCAATTGAACTTGGTATCCCCTTCTCGGATCCTGTTGCAGATGGTCCAACTATTCAAGAGGCTGGCATACGTGCATTAGAAAATGGAACAACCTTAACAAATGTATTAGAGAAATTGCAATCTACGAAAGAAAATCGTTCCATTCCAATTGTCATCATGACTTATTTAAATCCCATTTTAGTTTATGGGATAGAGAAATTTGCTAAAGACGCAGCGAATGCGGGGGTTGATGGTATTATTATACCTGACCTGCCAATGGAGGAAGAACACATTATTTCCCCCTCTTTAAGTGATTATGATATTGCATTTGTCAGACTTGCCGCAATGACAAGTCCAAAAGAGCGTTTAGTTGAACTCGCAAAGCGTTCAGAAGGATTTCTATATGCAGTGGCTGTCAATGGAACGACAGGCGCCCGGACAAAACATGATACGAATGTAACTTCCTACCTCGATGATTTAAAGAAATATAGTGATGTACCCGTATTAGCTGGTTTTGGGGTATCCAATACAGAACAGGCACATACACTTAGTAAGCATTGTGATGGGGTAATCGTCGGAAGTAAAATTGTTCAGCTTTTACATGAAGGACGATTAAACGAAGTTCATAACTTAATTGAAGGAAGTATAATAGTTGAATTCAGTAGTTAGTTAGAAACGATGAGTATGTAAATATGCTACGCTATTAAGTAATTAATTCAACTTTCGCAGAATGAAATGGATAAATAACCCTTGATAGAATTAGGAGGACTGGAGCTACACTGTTCAAGTTGATTTTGGATTAACTTTTTGCGCTGAGCAGTCTGGATACATCTATACTCAAGGATCTTTTCGTTAATTTCCCTCTTTTATCGTCGGATTTTATATGAACTGCGAAGTAAATGCTTGTTGGTTTTATTTCTTTAAGTATCAGCTTTTCCCACCGTCCGGGATCGCTCTGGGCGGATGCGCATCCTTAGGGCACGGCCTCAGCCCCGAAGAGAAAACCACTCTTCTGGTCTTCGGACACGTGCTCTTCCCGCAGGAGTCACCGCCCGCCGCTCACCCGGACTGGTGAAGCTCGGTGATATGAATTTTATAAATCACTAATGCAGTTATCAGTTTGTAAGCTTAAAACCAGCTCTGGGGAAATATACGAAGACTCCAGCGGGAGGAAAGGAGGCCACTGAAAAAGTCCGGAAATAGTCCGGAAATCCAAAAATAAATAAATCTAATCCCAAATTAACAGGTTATTTAACCATCATAGTGGTTATTTTAACCCTAAATAACAGGTTATATATACCCAAAGTGGAGGGTTCAATTTTAGTTCTCTAGTTTTTCAGTGGCCTCGAGGAAAGGCATCGGTGAGACCCCTAAAGAAGAAGCACGAGGAGGGCTCACCAGCCGCCCGCGAACCGTAAGTATATTTCCCCAGAGCGGTCGCCGAAGTTACTTATTCTAGTTCGCTTTTTATCTCAACTCTGCGATGATTAAAAGGCTATAAACAGTACGAAAAACAGCCTTGTTTTAATCAAGTTTAGCAAGGGGATTATTAGAAACATTCTAAGTTTGCCCCAGTTAACGGTTTGAACTTATTTTAATGGTGCGAAAGTTGAGTAATTAACAATTCGTGTTAATTATCACACTTATCTTTACATTCCCAACAATTAGAAGTAAGCTTTAATAGTAAACAATTTAATAAATAAGCACTGGGGGAGCTGTTAAGCTGAGAGATGCTATATATTAATTAGCGTTGACCCTTTGGACCTGAAATGGATAATACTATCGTAGGAAATGTGCAGTCAATGTGTATATTTATTGATTATCACTTCACCAAAAGACTGCAGTCTAAATTCTGCAGTCTTTTTTAGTGAAATAATTGCAATTGAATTGGAGGTGAATAAGTTGAATCGACAATGGGCTTTTATTGATACCGGTTTTAGTGATGCAGCAATCAATATGGCATTTGATGAATGTTTAATCAATTGGCATAGTGAAGGGAAAATTCCACCAACACTACGATTCTATGGATGGAAGGCACCAAGTTTATCTGTTGGATACTTTCAAAAGGTGGAGAATAAGATAGACTTCAAGGCACTACATGACTATAATTGCCAGTTTGTCCGTCGCTTGACCGGTGGCAGTGCTGTACTACATGACAACGAACTAACCTACAGTCTAGTTATTTCGGAGAACGATCCCGACATTCCTTTATCAGTGCAGGAAGCTTACTATGTTTTATCAAAAGGTGTATTGGAAGGGTACAAAAATTTAGGCATTCCGGCAGAGTATGCGGTTGTTGAAAAGCAGTCAGATAGAGAAAGAACACCAATATGCTTTGAAAAGCCTGCATTTTACGAAATGGTGGTAGATGGGAAAAAGTTATCCGGAAATGCTCAAACAAGAAAAAAAGGCGTATTGCTACAGCATGGTTCTCTTCCAATTAGTATCAACACAACGATGCTATTTGATTTATTCCAATTTCCTTCTGAAAAAGTAAGGGAAAGAAAGCGAAATTCCTTTTCTAAGAAGGCGATTACACTGGACCAACTGACTACTAAAAAGCATCGTTATGAAACTTTGAAGGAAGCTTTTGAAAATGGCTTCAAGAAAGGGTTAGATATCGATCTTCATCCTTTGGAATTGTCACAAGATGATTGGGATGAAGTAAACGCCTTAGCGAAGACAAAATATGAATTGGATAACTGGAATACGAACTTAAACAAGGAGCGTGCTAGTATTGGCAAAACAAGCAGAATACATCCGTAAACCTGAGTGGTTGAAAACAAAAATTAACACAAATGATTCCTATAAAAAACTAAAGCACCTAATGCGTGACAAGAGATTAAATACAGTTTGTGAAGAAGCAAAATGCCCAAATATCTATGAATGCTGGAGCGAGCGGAAGACCGCAACCTTTATGATCTTAGGAGATACCTGCACACGTGGCTGCCGTTTTTGTGCAGTGAAAACAGGGCTTCCAAACGAACTTGACTGGGGTGAACCGAAACGGGTTGCTGATTCGGTTGAAATAATGGGCCTAAAACATGTTGTTGTAACAGCGGTAGCTCGTGATGACTTAGCTGATGGTGGAGCAGCTGTTTTTGCCAATACGGTTAGAGCCATTCGGGCACAACGCCCCGGATGTACGATTGAAATCCTCCCATCAGACATGAAAGGTGATTATGAAAGTTTACATACACTAATGGACAGTGAGCCTGATATCTTTAATCACAATATTGAGACGGTTAGACGATTAACCAAACGTGTTCGGGCAATTGCCAAGTATGATAGGTCTCTCCTGCTTCTTAAGCGCGTAAAGGAGATTGCACCAAATGTACCTACAAAGTCAAGTATCATGTTGGGTCTCGGGGAAACCAAAGAAGAAATTGTCGAAGCGATGGACGACTTATTAGCGCATAATGTCGATATTATAACCATTGGGCAATATCTGCAACCAACTAAAAAGCATTTAAATGTTGAGCGTTACTACCATCCGGATGAATTTGAAGAGTTAAAAAGAATTGCTTTAGAAAAAGGTTTTTCTCATTGTGAATCTGGTCCGCTTGTACGCTCGTCCTATCATGCTGATGAGCAGGTTAGCCAATCCTCTGCACAAAAAAGAATTGACTATATGAAGGGTGTAGAGTCACAAGAGGATAAAGAAGTTAATTTCAAATTTTAATATTGGCTTTCCTACATTAAAGGTCCCCAACAATTGCTTGGGAACCTTTAAAGGAATAATTTTCAAGCCAAAGCATGGATATAGTTCTTTGCTGCATATTTTTATTTCTTCATCAAAAATAGGAGAAGCCAATGTTAATCGACTTCTCAAGTAATCATGGGTTGTAGGAATAAATCTATGACTATTATTGTCTAGATTTATACTTTATGTATATGTATCACTTAGATGCCTTGTCTCGTCACTTTAACTACTGTAAACGTCCATTTTTCAAAAATCAGTAAAAATCCTTAAGCAAGTTGCACTTAAGGATCTTAAAATTACTGATCATCCTCTTTCTTTTTAAACTTCCGTTCACTTTGTGAGGAATCTTTCGTTTTTGTTTTCTTCTTTTCATCTTTCATTTCAATCTTTAAATCTTCCAGGGGGATATCATCTGCAAACTTTTGATTTTCAAACTCATCAAGCTTCGTTCTGTCTTCTTCATTCCATTTAGTCTTTTCTTTGTTTGATGATTGTTTATCCTGATTACTCACCTGAGTTCACCTCAATTGTCTTGTTTTAGTTCATTTATCCATTCTGATCAAGTTATAAACATCATTTATGATTAGAATCCCCTTTCTTGTTATACTAGGATTAAGACATACTATTCGGAGGTATACAATGAGAGAATTTAAAGAACTATCATCCATTCAAACAGTGGATGTTTTTATAAAAGCAAATGAACTATCCTTTCTCTATATTTCCAGACCAAATTGCAGTGTGTGTCATGGACTACTCCCACAAGTTCAGGAGTTGATGGGAAAATATCCAGAAATTAAACTGGGACACATCAATGCCGAAGCTGTAGAAGAAGTAGCTGGACGTTTTTCTATTTTCACCGTACCTGTATTATTACTGTTTGTGGAAGGTAAAGAATATGTACGTGAAGCACGAATTGTCCATATGGATCTATTTGAAGAAAAACTGGATAAAATATATAAAAACGTGGTCAGATAAAACTGACCACGTTTCCTACTTTAACTCTATTTCATAAATATTTAATATATATTCCAGTTGAGTCTTTTTCAGATTTTCAGTTATTATGACTCCTTCATATTTTATTTTCCCAGAATCTAAGTCGATAACAAGTAATGGTGCTTCTGTATTCTTATTTACCTCATAACCAACTAAATACATTTCCCCGTCTTTTATTTTCACACTAAAGTGATCATTCAAGTTACTACTATTTATACTGGGAAGATTAATCGTTTCTAATTTCTCGATCTCTTTACTGTCCATGTTAAAGGATGTAACCTTTATGTCTTTATCCGCCAGTTCAATAATATAGAGTGTTGAATCATTTAAATAGATGGACCCACTTGAAACTTGTATTTCTTCTGACAATTGAATAGTTTCTAGCTCATTTGTTTTCAAATTATAGGCTATTAACTCACTACCATTAGGTTCGAGATAATAACTTCCATCCTCATGTTGTACTTCTTTCATATATTCCTTTATGAAAACGAGATGTTCTGCTGATCCGATATCGGATTGGTCATGAATTAGATTCACATGAGCAAATTGTACATTAGCATGCTCTGGATTCACTTGTATAACTTCATCCGTAACTAACTTCTCATCTGTGATATTGAACCTATATACATGTATTTCATCTGATCCCCACTCATTCCCATTTACAGAATGATTAACCGTTGTTACGATCATTTCATTGTTTAACACTTGAACATCCTCAATCTGAACGTAATTGTATTTGTTCTTTTCAGGAATATTTATTGTGAAATTTCTTGTCTTACTCGAATCCTTTTCCAAAATATCGATATCAAATGTAAATTCTCTTGGTCCATCAACGATGTAATGATCATTGATATCAGCATAAGCTAGTATATTTTGATCCTCAAAAACAGCCCAGATATTATCCTTCCCTCTCATAAAATTTCGATAATTCTTTTGAAGTCGCTCCATATCCGCATCGGTGTACATTCCTCCAAGGCGGTCTAAAAAGGACTGCTCACTAGCATACATCGTTCCTTCTGAAGTGATTTCGGCATATTCACCATTTATACCTTCTCTGTAATCTGCACGAATGGTAATATTCGAAATCTCATCTTTATTTCCGCTCTGTGTATCTAGAACAAATTCAGGATAATTATTACTGGCCATAGCAGATTGAATATAAAATGCTCCTATGGTTAAAACAGTTATTATACTAATTGAAATTAATTTCCAATAACGCAACATTTTCTCATCCTCCCTTAGACGGTTATTCTCTTATTCATTAGATAATTACTCATCCATATTGATGCACCGGTAACAATGATGGCTAAAATAAGTTCTACAAAAAATAATTCAGTTGGGTACAAGTAATTGACACCAAAGAAAATTTCTAATATTAAAGGAAAAAGAAATACTACTGTAGCCAATAAACTATATCCAAATCCTAATAAAATTCCCTTTAAACGAAAACTTCTTTCAAATAAAATGGCAGTAAATAGAATAAATATAGCCATAAAGCCAATTCCATAATTTATAATAAATTGCATAAAAGAATCTGGTATTAAAATAAATAAATATGAAAAGTTATTAACGATATCACTAATTTCCATATCCATTCTGAAATCAAATGGAACGATAAATTTAAGAATCGTACTTTCTATAGGTAATAAAATCAGTTGAATTGAAACCAACCCGAGTACCATCAGGAATATTGACGAAGCTTTTGCTAGGTACACATGAAGTCTTGCATTTGGCAGCATTAGCAAACGATAGATAAACGTATTTTTGCCGAACCATTCACGGTACCATATAAAGAAACTACAGAAAATTAATGCTGCAATACACAGTGCGATTGGTCCCATAAACCATAAACTTTGTGTGATAGGTACCATACTCATCTGACCACTTTGCTGTAGAAATTGTTCTTTAGGTATGGAATCTATATTAATAGCCTGGTTTGCTTCAGCCAGATAGCTTCTTGATTTTACAATCACCCCTGCAATTTGTGAAATAATCGTTATTCCAATAAGTACAAGGTAGACTTTCATAAAACGGCCCAATTCAAAGTTGACCAGTTTGAAATAGCTCTTCATCCTCTATAAACCTCCCGCATTACATCAATGACAGACTTTCCTTCATTTTCACGCACTTCTTCTGCGTTAAACTCCTTCGAAACAACTCCATTATCCAGTAAAACTACTTTATCAATGATGTGCTCGATATCATTAATTTCATGTGTGGTAATGATAACACCACGATCTTCTACTAAATGACTTGTAAATACATCAGCTATCTGTTCCCGACTAAAAATATCAATTCCGGAGAACGGCTCATCCATTAGAAGATAGTCGACGTCGAGCGCTAATCCAAGAAGTAAATTGACTTTTGCTGTGTTTCCTTTTGAAAGGTTGGAAATCCTTTCCTCTTCCTTTAATTTAAAGAACCCAAGTAATTCGGTCGCCCGTTGCTGGTTCCAACTGTTATAGAAATCCTGCATAAACTGCATCGCTTGTGCAATTGTCATTTGTGGAGGCATCGTTATTGCATCTGGGATAAAAGTGATTTTTTCATAGCTTTCTTTTTTAATTTTGTCTCCGTCAATTAGAATCTTCCCACTATTTACAGGTGTTAGATTCATAATCGCATTTAGAATCGTTGTTTTCCCAACTCCATTAACACCGATTAGACAAGTGATTTCGCCCTTTTCCGCTGTAAAGCTAACACCATTCAACACTATTTTTCGTCCAAATTTTTTCGTTAAATTATTTACTTCTATCATGTTTATAACCCCCTATTCATTAAAATCTTCTTTATATTTTTCTTTGATTAATCCTACCAGTTCATCCATTGGTACATTAATTGGGCGAATGGATGTAATAAACGAATCAACAGCTTGAATAATAAGTTCTTCCCGTACCGTGCCTATAACTTTTTCATCCCTTGTGATTTTACTTGGGCTATTTCCCTCGGTATAGATCAAACCTTCTTCCTCCATTTCTTTGTACGCTCGTTGTGCAGTATTTGGATTAATTTTCAACTGATTTGCTAATTCACGACGTGACGGAATTTCTTGACCAGGCTCAACATTCCCAGTAGCGATTTGTTCTTTGAAATGTCTCACTACCTGAACATAAACAGGCTCCCGCTTATTAAAACTGACATTCATGACACACGCTCCTATTATTTATTCTTAGCTGTATAATTCTATCGTATTATGTACTTAATACGCTATTCACATATAAATGTGTATTAAACGTATAATACGCCTTCAAATGTATTATACGTTTAATACACTTAAAATGCAATAACATTTTTAAATCGTTGTTCGACAATATATTTCCCGGGAAATTAATATTCACCAAAAATCGACTCGGCCGGATACGATATAGATTAATTCCTGTAGTTACAAGCATGATTGGACTTGCCATCAGCAACTTTGTCTATTCATGTGGTAAAATTGACAAATAAAATGAAAAAAGGGGAAATAATTAATCTATGAAGTTGGTATCTTGGAATGTAAATGGAATTCGAGCATGTGTAAAAAAAGGATTTCTTGATTATTTTAATGAGGTTAACGCTGATATTTTTTGTATACAGGAATCGAAGTTACAGGAAGGGCAAATAGATTTAGAACTTGATGGTTATCTCCAGTACTGGAATTATGCAGTCAGAAAAGGATATTCTGGCACAGCTGTTTTCACAAAGAAAAAGCCAATTCGGGTTAAATACGGGTTAGGACCGGATGATTTTCAAGAAGAAGGACGAATTATTACACTGGAATATGAAGAATTCTATTTGGTTAATGTTTATACTCCTAACTCAAAAAGAGACTTAAGTCGATTGGATTACCGACTTGATTGGGAAGATGAATTGTATCGCTATTTAAAAAAATTAGATGAAATTAAGCCTGTTATCTACTGCGGAGACTTGAATGTTGCTCATCAGGAAATCGATTTAAAAAACGATAAAACGAATCATGGAAATTCTGGATTTACTAAAGAGGAACGGGGGAAAATGACTCGTTTACTTGAATCAGGATTTGTAGACACCCTCCGACATTTTCATCCTGATGAAGAAGATATTTATTCCTGGTGGTCTTATATGAAAACAATCCGAGAGAGAAACGTCGGTTGGAGAATCGATTATTTTATTGCATCAGAGAGACTGGTACCTTTCTTAAAAGAAGCACAAGTTCATTCACTTGTTATGGGTAGTGATCATTGTCCAGTTGTTCTTGAGATGAATCAACTTAATTAACAAAAATAATCAAACATGCAAGTGTCAAAGATAAAAACGGGATTTCCTAGGAACTTAATTTTACAAAGTAAATATTAATACACAAGAAGCCAGGGATGCTCCTGGCTTCTTTTCGAACTGTAATTCAAGCTACTGTTTCAATTTTTTAAAATAATCAATAATCCCTAATGCGCCTACTTGCAAGTCAAGGTTAATGAGAATATAGACTTCATGCTCATCTTCTATCCCTTTTTCCCTAAGATGTATTCTAACTTTTTCTAGTAGTCGCTGCGAAATGGTATCGTACCCTCTACCTTCTATAGCTGCCTGTTCTCCCACTTCCATGTAGGTTTCCAACCATCCGGAGACCTGATTCAAAGCTTCATCCACTTCTTCTGTCATGCTAAAATGACCAAAATATATCCTGTTTAGCTTTTTATCGCGAATCCGATTGATCGACGCTTCCATATCATTCGGATTAAAATGGTTCGGAGATGTTGAAGGTAAAAATAGTTGAACCCCATCAAGCAGCAATTGTTCATACCGGACCCCAACTGTATCACCGGTAAACATTCCATTACTTACAGGATCATAGATACTTAAATGATGCTTCGCATGTCCCGGTGTATCCCAAAACTCCAATATACATTCAGGTCCTATTTCTAACGTATCCCCTTCCCCTTTTATGAGCAACCGATCCTCAGAAACTGGAATAATCGGATCAAATAATTCGGAAAAACTTTCTCCGTATACGGCTCTGGCACCTGCTGCTAGATTCTTAGGGTCTGCCAAGTGCCTTGCTCCTCTTGGATGAACAATAATTTTTGCGTTCGGACATTCCCTAATTAGCAATCCTGCTCCACCAGCGTGATCCAGATGAATATGAGTTACTATTATATACCTAACCTCATCCAATGAATGTCCTAGATCTGATAGTCCAGCTTTAATATATTTTATAGAGGGACTGGGACCGGTCTCTACCAGTGTTAGATGTTCCTCGTTTATCACATAAGTACCGGTTCGATTGGATACATCCAAGTCAAAACCATCGATTAAATAAATTCGATTATCTAATCGAATCGGGTCTTTTTCACGCATTGTTCATCCTCCTAGTTATTGATATAGTATTATGTTCATCATATCATATTTGAAAATTTCTAATAACTCAACTTCCACTTTCGCACAAAAAAATAAGTTCAAATAGGTAACTGGGGTAAACTTAGAATGTCACTACTAAACTCCTTGCTGAATTTTGTAAAAGTAAAAATATTTTCGTAATGTTTATTGCTTTTTAAGCATCGTAGAGTTGAGATAAAATGCGAACTAGAATTGGGAACTTCGGCGATCGCTCTGGGAAATACACTGCGCTTTTCGCGGGCGGCTGGTGAGCCTCTTCATGCTGAAGCATTTCAGAGTCTCACCTATGCCTTTCCTCCCGCAGAAGTCTCCGTGTATATCCCAGAGCTGGTTAGAAGATTGCTAATAATTACTATACTAGCGTAGCTAAAATAGCATCATACAACTTCACCAGTCCGGGTGAGAGGCGGGCGGTGACTCCTGCGGGAACAGCACGTGTCCGAAGACCAGAAGAGTGGTTTTCTCTTCGGGGCTGAGGCCGTGCCCGCGGAAAGCATCCGCCCAGAGCGAACCCGGACGGCGGAATAAGCACAAATCCTGGAAATACACATAAAGTTACTTCAGAGTTTATAGAAAATGCGATGATTAAAAGCAACAAAATTTAAAAAGGATTAGTGTTAAAAAACAAGATTGCTCACGATCCATGGCGCTGCATACAGCACCATGAATTGTACTCCATAATTAATGCCCCATCTATGTAATACCCCTGCAACCAAACCAATTAATAGCACACCGCCGATATTGATTAACCCTGCATCCATATAAGCTAACATAATAACAAGAGCTAAAAATACACCAAGTAAAGCTTCGTGTGGGATATATTTAAATACAAAAGTACAAATCTGCTGCGAATATTTAACGGTAACAAAGTACGTCAAGCTAATTGCTATGACAGCTCCAATAACTGTAGCAATAACAAAATCGCTCATTGATAAAATATGATGGAGGTTATGATCTTCCGTAAATACTGGAGGAGCATTAAATAAAGCCATACCCGGCCCTAATGCTGTTGGTGATAATGGGACACCAATAGCAATTAAAGGAATTAGTATACCTGAAATATAGGCAGCATTAGTAACACCATCCATACTGGAAATTGCTCTTGTTGCTCTTTTTATAGGATCCTTAATTCTACTCGATAAAACCTCTCCAAGGAATATTGTCATACCCGCCGGACTCATAAAAAATGTGAATACTCCAAGCACCGATGCAAATGCAGAAGAGATTGCCTCCTTTTTATCTAAAATTTTAAAAGGATTTGGAAATCCCTTCACCTTTTTTTGCTTCTTTAATACAATATCATTTGATTCTTTTCGCGGTAAATTACTGCGGATTTCATTATTTAGTAATTCAAGCAGTTTCAAAATAATTGGCCCTACAGTAATTCCGAGGAAAAACGAGGTGAACACTGTCGTATCTTCCGGAACCGCCCCTACTCCCCAATATAAATGCCGCAGTCCTTGAATCAGTAAAGCAAACGGTATAATGGAAAGTAATGCCAACCATCTGTTCTTTGTCATAAGGGCAAGAAATACTGCACCACCGAAAAATATTTGATTGGAATAACCTGCAATAGTATCTCCAAAAGGAATAAGTAAATTAGCAAGAATTAAACTTAGCGGAACAGCAATAATGGTGCCTATTACAGATCCCGATGCCATCTTACGAATACTTACATCAGGCATGCCTTTATTTTTTAATACCATTGCATGCTCTACCATCGGAGCCGATAAAACGCCTCCTGGAATCCCTGCAATCGCAACTGGAATGGAATCAGTGAGCTTTTTTGCTACAATGGCCGATATAAAGAAGGCCAAAACGGAAATAGGCTGCATTCCAGATAATACTAAAATCAGTGTAACAGGCATTAATACTGCAGTTTCATCTGTTCCAGGTGCTATACCAATTATGGTGTATAATACTGCACCAAAAATAGATACTGCTATTAACTCCATGATTAGTGATATGTCCATTGTCTATTTCTCCTCATCCTCAAATCTAAGTGTTCGTTTTGGCTTAATAATAAGACTGCTGATTACAAAACCAATAACAACCCCAACCAATCCATATAAAAGAGGTTTAGGTGGGTCGTCTGGGGCAATTAAATAACCGCCCATCGCAGTCGCTGCACAAAGGAAAATACTTAACAGTAAGTCCTTTATATCGACAACATCTTCCCAAACTTCAATATTATTAGCTTGCTTCCTATCTCGTCTCTCTTTTTCAGCCTTTTCATCCATCATGACTGGTCTCCTTTAAAATGCCTGATTGTCAACGGTAAAATTATACCGTTTTTTCATACGAAGAGCAAAATGTACAAATAGGTAATCATTTTATAATGAATAACTTATCTCCTTTAGTAAAAAATATCTTTGACTAATTAAAGGAGGTTTTTATTTTGCATAACCAACCACAAAGCCAAAATCTGCAAGGTACTTCACAGATGTCCGCAATGGAAAGTCATGGAGGACATGAAATGTTTGATGCACATGAAGCAATTTCAGGACTTATCGGTAGCATGGAACAATCATTGCTTTATGAACAGCATATCCAGGATCCGGAATTAAAAACAATGCTTCAAAAACACAAAACATATATGTCCCAAACGTATAATACGATTATCGAGACATTAAAAACCGGCCAAGAACCGAGTGTAAAAACACAAACCTATAATATGGCACAAAGTAATGATGTGCTTTATGGAATGAAGCCAACACAGCCAAAATCACCTGCCCAATCCGCAACGGAATTAAATGATCAATGTATCTCCAGTTTTATGATGGGGAATTTAAAGTCATGTGCTTCAGCCTTTACGATGACCGCTTTGGAAGCAACTAACCCGGTATTAAGAAGAGTGTTTGCAGATAGCGTGCCACATATCATTGAAATGGCTTACGAGATCTTTTTATACCAAAATAAACATCAGTATTACCAAGTACCTCAATTGAAACCTGAAGATATGCAAACTTATATGAATAGCTTCTCACCAATTCAAAATACAATGAAACATTAACCTAATACACAGAAGAGCTCTCAGATTTTTTGAGAGCTCTTTTTTATACACGTTATCGCTATGAATTTTGAATCTTTACCGAACTTATAACGTACTATTAGTTAATAACGACGAAGGGAAGTAAAAATATGAATAATCATGAGATTGACTACAAGCTACATGGTGATGATATGCAATTCGTAGAGGTTGAACTTGACCCAAATGAAACAGTCATCGCTGAGGCTGGAAGCTTAATGATGATGGACGACCAAATTCAGATGGAAACAATTTTTGGAGATGGTACACAGAGCCAAGGTGGGATCATGGGGAAATTAATCGGAGCTGGAAAAAGAGTGATTACTGGTGAGAGTCTATTTATGACAACATTTACGAACGAAGGCGTGGGCAAAAAACATGTTTCATTTGCTTCTCCATATCCAGGGAAAATAATTCCAATGGACTTAAGTGAAATCGACGGGAAACTAATTTGTCAAAAAGATGCATTTCTCGCAGCAGCTAAAGGTGTAGCTGTAGGAGTTGAATTTCAAAGAAAAGTTGGCGCAGGTTTCTTTGGTGGTGAGGGATTCATTATGCAAAAGTTAGAAGGCGACGGTATGGCCTTTGTACATGCTGGAGGTACAATCCATAAAAAAGTATTAGGTCCTGGTGAGACACTAAAAGTGGATACAGGCTGTCTTGTAGCAATGACAGGAACGGTGGATTATAATATTGAATATATCGGTGGCATTAAAACTGCACTATTTGGCGGTGAAGGGTTGTTCTTCGCCACATTACGCGGCCCAGGTACAGTATGGATTCAATCACTCCCATTCAGTAGACTGGCAAGCAGAATTTTTGCAGCGGCACCCGAGCGTGGAGGATCTAAAGGAGAAGGAAGCGTGGCCGGTGGTTTATTCGATATATTGGGTGGCGACAGGAAATAATTAAAGTAATACTTACCATGCAATAATGGAAGATAGTTGCACATACTATCCTATGTAACACTTTCTAAAACGAGGTGATTGACATGGGAAGAGACGACCATAAGAATAACAAAAATAATTATTTGGCACAAACACCTAAGAATTTAAAGTCGGATGGAATCGATGTTGAGTTTTCCAATGAATTTGCTGACTCAGATGACAAAGAAGCTCAAGCTAGAAGTCGTGCTGCAGATAAACGAGCGCATAAAAAATAATTTCTCTTGAAATGCGATTCATTCAATGAATGAGTCGCTTTCATTATTCGTTTATTGTATAAAATTATAGAATGTTGTACATTAGGAATAACCTAACTATAAGAAGGGTGATATTCATGAGCAAGAAGAGCGTTGATGATTATCTTACAGATGGACTATATGGAACACGCCTACCAAAAGAAAATGAACGAATTAAGTTTCTTGGCACGCTTAGAGAACGAATTGTTCTTGCACTTACAATCGGTCAAGTAATGACTGATTCTGGTATTAACAAACTCGAAGAAGCGATTAAGGAGAACCCGAAGGCACAATTACTTATTAACGGACATGTACCCTATCGTTTTTTAAAAGCAGAAAAAGCGTTGGCCAATAAATATAAAATTCATTATACAACCATTACAAATAACGAAAAAGATACTGATATTGGGGCTGTTCTAACCTACGACTATGCAATTGAGAAGGAGAATATATTTTTCGAAGAAGAGCAACAAAACGAAGAAAGTGAAGCTGTTTCCGAACCAGATGACCAAAAGTCAATCTTTAGCAAAGTTAAAAAATGGTTCGGTGTCTAATTTACCTATTTACATATTAAATATCCTTACCCAGAGCCCAAAAAGGCAATGGGTTATTTTTTTCCCTTCTAATGCCTAAAATTAATAAAAAAATATCTTCATTGGAATAATAAGCTTTGGAGGTGTTTTATAATGAATCAACCGTATCGATGTCCGAATTGCAAAACAAATCGTTCCAGGTTTAATATTATTGAGCAAGTTGCAAAACCAGTGAAGCTGAATGCCCAAACCGGGGAAATGTTGAATGAATATACAGACGAAAGTGTAGAAGTTTTCCATCATACTTATAAAGGGCCCAAGTACAAAATACAATGTGCTTCCTGTGGACTTGTTGAAAATGAAAATACTTTTGTTAAGTACGCTGAATACAATGGATAACATCATTTAATTTCTCGCCAATAGTTGAATATGCATTATCTCACTATGTACAGCATCATAATCGAAATCTCTTCGTTGCTCTGTTACACTGGATATATTATAAATATATGGAGGGATATGCATGCGCCTGCAAAATAAAAAGGTTATCGCGCTAGTGGAAAATGACTTTGAAGATCTGGAGCTTTGGTATCCAATTTTACGTCTTCAAGAAGAAGGTGCACAGGTCGATTTGATTGGTAAAGAAGCAAATAAGACATACATTGGGAAATATGGTGTCCCCGCAGAATCAGCATATGCTTTTACCGATATACAGGCAGATGATTATGATGCGATACTTGTACCCGGTGGATGGGCACCAGACAAACTAAGACGTTATCCGGAAGTAATTGAATTTATTCGTTCCATGGATGAAGCAAAAAAACCAATCGGACAAATTTGTCATGCAGGCTGGGTACTGATATCTGCAAATATACTACAAGGAAAGAAAGTAACCAGCACACCTGGCATAAAAGATGATATGACCAATGCTGGTGCTACATGGAGCGATGAAGCGGTTGTAGTTGATGGGCATATTATTTCTAGTAGACGCCCACCAGACCTCCCACCTTATATGAAAGCTTTTGCTGACAAGTTGGCAAGTGAATAAATGAGGCTAAGGAGGCATGCACGATGAAAATTATTTCCATTGAACCAACACCAAGCCCTCACTCCATGAAAATAAATGTAAATGAAGAATTATCTTCAGGTGAGAACTACAATTTTAATGAAAAAGATAATTTAGAAAATGCTCCGTACTATGTCAAACAACTTTTTGAAATTGAAGGCGTTAAAAATATATATCGGGTTGTTGATTTTATTGCTCTGGCGCGAAACCCAAAGACACCGTGGGAAGAACTTTTACCAAAAGTGCGGGATGTCATTGGTACAGAAGAAGAACTAGAACAACCTAACCATGCAACTAAACGGTTACCCGAAGATGCCTTTGGAGAAGTTAACGTTTTTATACAAATGTTTCGTGGAATCCCTATGCAAGTCAAACTAGAAGACGGTAACGAAGAGAAACGGTTGGGACTACCTGACATATTCACAGAGGCAGTTATGGAAGTTTCCCCTTCTTCTCCCAACGTGATTATGGATAGAAAATGGGTAGAACAACATCCACGATATGGCACGTTGGAGGAAATCGGTAACGATGTAGTTGAGGAACTTTCAGCAAGTTTCGATAAAGATCGACTGGATACTTTAGTTCGAATGGCTTTTGACGAAAATGATTCAAACGAAATGAACAAAAACAGCACGAAAAAAAGTCTCAATCTGGAAACGTTGGATCATCCTGATTGGAAAGTACGTTATGCAGCACTGGATCGTCTTAATCCTACTTTCGAGGACCTACCTTTGCTCGATAAAGCATTAGAAGATGAAAAATCATCAATTAGAAGGTTGGCAACTGCATATTTAGGGATGATTGAAGAACCGGAAGTGCTCCCCTACCTATATAAGGCATTAAAAGATAAAGCTGTAAACGTCAGGCGAACAGCTGGTGACTGTATTTCCGATCTAGGATTTAAAGAGGCGATGCCTGAAATGATTGAATCACTTGCTGACTCTAACCGAATTGTACGTTGGCGAGCAGCTATGTTTTTATTTGAACTTGGAGATGAAACAGCAATTCCATCACTGGAAGCAGCTGCTGATGATCCTGAATTTGAAGTACGCATGCAAATAAAATTGGCCATGGAACGTATTAAGGGCGGAGAGGAAGCAAAAGGTTCTGTCTGGCATCAAATGACACAGGCTACGAACGAGAGCTGACTTGAGTATATACTCATATCAGCTTTCTTTTTTTAAATTGGCACTTCTTTACATAATCATAGTATATATGTCTAAACATCCAGACAAGAAATTCAAAAATAATCTAATGTAACATCTGATTCAAAGGCTGTTTTCCAAAGACCGGGAAAAGCAGTTACTTCGCAGTTTATCTCAATTGCGAGAATTATAAAGCAACATACATTACAAAATCGCCTATTTAAAAAACCTCTTTCATGCAAAAAGAGGTTTTTAAATTTAGTTGATAATCTGTTATTACTTTACCAATGCGACTGTATTTTTCCGAGTAGCGAGACTTAAACCGACATATGCGAAAAATGCTAATACAATTGCGGTGACAACGGAATGCATACCGAATGGCTGTGGGTAAAATGATTCGAATAAAATATAGCTTCCAACACCTGTAACCATCGATGCAATTGCTCCATACTTATTACCCTTTTTCCAATAGAGACCCATAACTATCGGCCAAATAAATGCCGCTTCAAGTCCACCCATCGAAAATAGATTTAACCAAATAATTAAGTCTGGAGGGTTCAAGGACATTACAATGACGATGATTCCAATTACTGCTGTAACCCACATACTCATTCCCTTTACTTTGCTTTCCCTTGCATCAGGTTCCATGTAATTTAAATAAATATCTTTTACTATTGTTGAACTTACCAATAATAATAAAGAATTCACTGTGGTCATGATTGCTGCCATTGGTGCAGCCAATATGATCCCCGCAAGCCAGTTCGGCAATACCTGTTGCGCGACGAGTGGCATGACTGTATCACCTATTTCCACTCCCGGCATAACGGGTCTTGCAAATACTCCTATTAAATGCATATTAAGCATAATGAAGCCCACTACAATGGTACTTATCAAAATTCCCCGGTGCATAGATTTGGTATTTTTATAGGACATGGCACGTACTGCAATTTGCGGTAATGCCACCACACCAACACCTACCAATACCCAAAAAGATGAAACATATCTTGGCGTCAAATCACCATTTGCTCCAAAAGGGGTGATTAGATTGGGATTCTCGGCCGCAAGATCCGAGATAATGTTAGGTATGCCACCACCAGCGATAATGACAGCAATTAATAAGACTAGCGTACCGAAAAACATAACGATACCTTGTAGTGCATCTGTTAATGCTACCGCACGGAATCCACCTATTACAACATATACAAGCACCGATATCGAAAAAATAAATAATGCCGCAATATAAGGAAAGCCTGTTAATGATTGAATTAAACGCCCTCCACCAATCCATTGCGCTGACATAGCTGAGAATAAAAATATTAAAATACTAATGGCCGATAAAATGACAACCCATTTCGATTGATAGCGTTCTTTTAAAAAATCTACGATTGTAACCGCTTTATACTTGCGAGTTACGATAGCAAATTTTTTTCCTAATATCATTAACACAAAATAACCTGTAGACAGCTGAGTCATTGATAGTAATACCCAAGCAAGTCCCTGGTTATATGCCGTACCAGGACCACTTAAGAAACTACTGGCACTCCCATAAGTGGTTACCATCGTCATTGCCAAGACAAATCCACCTAGACTTCGCCCACCGAGGAAGTATTCCTGTAAAAATGAATTTGTAGATTTAACATATTTCCCTGCCCAAATTCCAACCACAAAAATTATTATGATAAATAATAATAACGGTAAAATAGCCTGCCAATTCATAAGTCCTAAATCTCCTCATCATCTAATGGTAAGTCTTTAAAAAATAACTTTAAAACAATCCATACGAGTATAACCATTACAACAAATCCAAGCACACAGCTGTAAAAAAACCATGCCGGGAGACCGAAAACATAGGAATATTCTGAAGGGTCCTTACTTCCTAATCCATATGCAAAAGCATACCACCAAACAAAGTTAAAAAGTACTAATCCTATACCAATTAGTGCCTCTTTATTTGCTATTTTAAATCGATAATCGTCCTGGTTGATAACAGGTTTATTCATTTAGATACCTCCTAAAACTACAATTGTCATTATAATCATTTATTTTTTACATAGTTCCAATATAATGTAAGTTAGATAGATATGTAAACAAGTATATGAAAAAGAAGGATACAACCACAATGGTTGCATCCTTCTTTCCTTTAGAGTAAATATTATATAACTCGATTTCCTTACTTGTTACTGATCGATACTAACCTTCAGCACTTTACTTTGAACATCAATCATTTCAAATGTCTCTGAACTAGTTCCATTCGTAACCGTTAAGGTCACTTCTTTTTCTTTCAGCAAATCTACCTGTTTTTTATTAAGCAGCAGATTTCTAGGTTTTTTCTCATTGTAAATATTGATCAATACGTGAGAACCATGGTCAACATCTTCCAGAACCTTCGTGTGAACTGTTGCAGTACCATTATTTTTCTTCGGTTCAATTTCTACTACTGGTGGATCTTCTTCTCCCGGCTCACCAGGTAGTTCATCTGTTTCTGTGATTCTTCCTTCAGAACCATAAACAATCGGATTGGATTCTGAACTGTTTAGGCTTTCTACAAATTCAACCATTGCATCAACATCAACCGGTCCCATAACTGGATTTTGGCCAAGGTCTTTAATTGGTCCATCGGATGTTCCCATATAATTATTAACGGTTAAAGTATATGTTTCATCATCATCAATTGGTGAACCATCTGGGAAAGTAATATCTACAACTTCACTTAACTCAGGGTTCCACGTATAATACAATCCACTAATACTGTAATCCGGTCCATAAGTTGGTGATAATTGTTCATTAATAATTGGGTATAGTTCAGCACCTGTTACTTCAACCTTCATTAAGGTATTTCCAAACGGGAGAATGTTATACAATTCTCCCCAAGTGACTTCACCTGCCAGTAAGTGGTCTCTAATTCCCCCTCCATTCTGCATTGCAAAATCACTATCCATATTTGCTTTCATTCCATCTGCAATTAAGTTACCCAAACCGTGATCACCATCGTTCGTATAATCACCAATCAGATCTTGTGCATTATATCCTACTACTTTGTTTATAATAGGTGCAATTTGTTCTGAATAATCGTTTAACGTTTCAGAAACTGCTTCATCAGCAGTATAATCACTTTGTTTCACAAATACGATTTCAGCTTCTTTATTTAAAATGTCTCCTGTATTTCGATCAATTTCTAGGTCCACATCTGCAAAAGCTTTTCCGTATTCAGAAGCTTGAACAATTAATTTATTATCTACAACAGCATCATTTACTGCATGATTATGTGCTGCAAAGATAACGTCTACTGCATCATCAACACTATTGGCAAGATTAGCCGCGGCACCAGTCGCCGCATCGCCAGATTGATAAGCTGGCATATGGGCAAGAACGATAATTGCTTCCACACCTTGCTCTGTAAGTTCAGTAGTTGCATCGTTGACTGCTTCTGCTTCATCTGTAAACGCAACATTCTCCAAGGAAGCAGGCATTACCATATTGACTGTTTCCATCGTATTGACACCGATAAAGCCAATATTCACGCCATCTACTTCTTCGATAACATATGGTGGTAAGAATGTTTCACCAGTATCTTCATATACACAATTCGCACAAATTACCGGGAAGTTCATTCCATCATAATCGTCTGTTCCTAAACCTTCTGGATGCTCTCCACCATTTACCATACGTAACAATTCTGGTAAGCCTTCATCAAATTCATGATTACCTACTGTTCCTACATCAAAACCGATTTCTTCCATAATTTCTACTGTTGGCTCATCCTGCAAAAGTCCAGAGACTGGAGAACTTCCTCCAATCATGTCACCAGCATGAATGATTAATGTATTTTCGTTTTCCTGTTCACGTTCTTTAATAGCGCTCGCTGTATAATCCATGCGTCCATACATATCAGAAATGCCATCTCCATCAGGATCAAGCATATACTCTTGATCAATTTTCCCATGTAAATCATTCATGCTCAGTAGCTGTAATTCCAGTATATTTTCATCTGGAGTTCCTTCATCCCCTACTGGAGTATATCCATACGATTCAGCCTCGTCAGCACTTGAGAAGAAGATTCGTTTCTCAACCGACACATCTGCCCAATCATTTGGTTCTACATATTCCATGGTGTTTGAATTTCCAACATAACGTAGGAATCCTTTTTGATCATCATTTGCACGGAATGCAAACGGCAATTCCAATAACGGATCTTCCGGATTCCAAATTCCTAATCCAGCATCTTGAGCTTCTTTCACTGCTTGCTGGTAAGTAGGATATGCTTCTTCATCAATTGGTGCAAGAAAGTATGTTGATGCATAACCTTCCTCTACCATTTCTAGATTGATGTTTAGCCCATCTTCTTTACGAATAACTTCTGCTAAAATTCTTCCATAATCATCTGTTGGCTCTTCTCCGATTTTTAGATAAATTTCATCTCCTGGTTGAAGAAGCTCTCCAATATAATTTGTTGCCAAATCACCATAGTATTTTTGATTTTCATTTATATCATCTCGAGCTGGGTCATCATTATGTGCAGCATACGTTTCTGCTGTATCCATATTCAGGAAGCGAACTCTCGTCTCACCGAAAACAGGCGTTTCTACACGGATTGTGTCTCCATCTGTTATTCTATCAACTGTAGTTTCATAGAGTCCTGCGGCGGTTGGCGGTTCCGGTTGTTCTTCTGCTACTTGCAGATCAGCCTGTTCTGTTGGGATAATCTGATAATCATTATATTGACTAACGATAGCGGTAATGTCATACCACATATCAGATTCTACTTGTGAGATATCCAGTGCATTCTCCATTACTCGTAAAATCGTTCCATTAAAATCTACATCTACCAAGGATACATTATATCCACCACCAGCTGGGCTGCCTGGGATATTGTTAATATAGCCATTAATCTGTACTAATTCTCCCTCATAGGACTCTGCAATCTCTGGATTTTGAAGATCTTCAAGGGTAATTTGCTGTGCTTCTGGTAATGTTTGTCCTGTTTCCAGGACATCAATCTCAGTTGGAATAACCTCTTTTAATCCATTATAGGAATCTAGTTCCCCAATAACTTGAACCCGATCCCCTTTTTGCAGGTCAGGTAACCCACCTTGTTCGTAAGCAAATAGATTAATGCCGCCAGTATCATCCTGTATGTAAGTTGTGAACTGGGAGCCATTACTGATTGCAGCATGATCTGCTGTTACGATTCCTTCGACAGTTACCACTGTTCCATCACTTAAGTTACGAGCTTCTTCAATGGAATATTCATCTCCTGGTTCACCAGGCTCACCAGGTTCCTCTGGTGGATCTGTTGGTTCCACGCCATCCATTGTATGACTGCCAAGGTATGCAAATGTATCACTAGCATAATCCATCCACTGTCCTTCATCATACGTTTCAGTTGGTACTGTGACTGATGAATTTCTTATCAGAGTCACATTTTTAGCATAATCATTATCTTCACCAATGGTACCTAGTATATCCGTAGGTTCTCCATTATTTGTTAAAGCAAGTGCATCATCACCATTAAAATTTATGACGGAGCCATTTACGATATCTGCTTGATCAAGAATTTTCTGGGTAGCACTTGTATGGGCAAGAGTCAGAACATCACCATGTGCAAGTGTACCGGAAAGTTCCATTGTCTCGTTTGCAGTAGACGCACCATTGCTATATAACTCTAATCCATAGTCTGATAAATCCACCTCACTACCCGTACCATTATAAATTTCTATTGCCTTGTTATAAGAACTACCTTCAATATACTCCGAAATAAATAAATCCTCTGCTGTCGCTTCATTACTTTCAGCAGCTGCAGACATAGAAAATACAGGTGTGAAATTCATAAATGCCAGCGCTAAAATAAGAAACATACTAACGGTCTTTTTAAAAGTTATACTCTTCATTGATACCCTCCATTTTTAGAATATTTGTTCCAGATGCGAGATTTTAAGACAAAATCCGCACCTGTCCTTCTTAAATATTGCATAAAAGTAAGAGGGTTACTATGAAATATTCGTAAACATTTGTAAATATATTGTAAATTCAGACCATTAGTACTATGTATTTATAAAAAGGGTTAATAAGTCCTTAGTTATTTTTTTGGTTTCAGTTCCATCGAAAGAGAAAAACAAAATGAGAGAACCAGAAAGGAGACATTACTTTAAAATTTTTCTTGAAAAATTGATAAAAAGTGGCTATAATCATAATTATGTGTACGGGGCATTAGCTCAGCTGGGAGAGTGCTTGCATGGCATGCAAGAGGTCAGGGGTTCGAGCCCCCTATGCTCCATCCTAAAATTAAAAAGGTTAGATAGGACTTGTAAAAACATCCTATCTAACCTTTTTAAGTATAATAAAAACATTTTTACTGAGAAGTTATGACTGCGTGGCAGAAACTTGATTAAGAAATGGGGCTGAACACACGATTTGAAGAATAACCTAGTGGTCGCTTTTATTTTACCTTTTTGATAATATTTGCATGTGTGTCCAGTTGATTCTGTGTATGTTTAAAGTTACTTCGTGTTTCAACAATAAAATCATCTAGTTTTAATTCGAAGCGATTTTGATTTTTTCCATCTTGGCTTGATTGATTGCCAATATATTATACCAGAAAACATTTCAAATTGTAGACTATATTTAGTCACTCTTATATTCTATATCGTATCATTCGCCTTCCACTCCACCTGGTAGAGTTATACCATGTTTTAAAGTTAATAATGACAAAAGTTAAATAATTTGGTAAGCTTAGAGTTGTATACACAATTATATAGCATGAAACTACTAGGGGTGCCCAAATAATATGTGGGCTGAGAGGAAAGCATACACTTTCCGACTCTTATGGACCTGATCTGGTTAATACTAGCGGAGGGAAGTAGTCGGACGTTTGTTATATCGTCTAATCTATTTTCAGCCTACCAAGCCAGGTCCATAAAGGATCTGGCTTTTTTGTTTAGTTTTTTACGAAAAATGGAGGGGGAATAATATGAGTCGAACGCTTTTGTTAACAACAATGGCAGTTTTTGTAGCAATTGGAACGATAGGTGCTCAGTTATTGTGGTTTCCAACAGGAATCGCACGCGCATATCCTGTTCAGCATGCAGTCAATGTCATGGCAGCTATCATGCTTGGACCAGGTCCTGCAGTTGCCATCGCATTTATGATTGGTTTACTTCGGAATATGCTTGGTTTAGGTACTTTATTGGCCTTTCCTGGAGGCATGGTTGGAGCATTTCTAGCTGGTTATATTTATAAAAAAGTTGGTAAAAAGGGATGGGCAGTAATTGGAGAAACGATCGGTTCAGGAGTAATCGGATCTCTTTTCGCGGTACCTTTTGCCCGCATTCTAATGGGTACCTCCGTTGGTGCATTTGCCTTTTTACCAGGATTTCTTGTCAGCAGCATTACCGGTGCTTTCATTGGCTGGTTTATCGTATCAAGGGTTAAAACCAAAAATTTAGCACGTATTAATTAGGAGGCTATATGATGACTTTTACTGATGTTTTAAGAAAAGGTGCTTCAGATGTAGAACGAAAAAGCTGTAAACTTGAACTAAGATTTTGGGAAATGGCATTTATATGTGAGGAGTTGCCATCAAAAAAGGTGGTGTCATCTCGATGAAACAAATACCTTGTTCCCTTACCATTGCTGGGACAGATCCTAGTGGTGGGGCAGGAATTCACGCTGACTTAAAAACTTTCCAGGAATTAAAAAGCTATGGTATGTCTGTTATAACTTCCGTAGTTGCCCAGAATACTACTGGTGTCCAGGACATCCATCATGTGCCACTTAATATGATTGAACAGCAACTGGATTCCGTTATAACGGATATGCCTGTTCATGCATTTAAGACTGGTATGATTGCCAATAAAGATATGATGAAAATGGTGGTTAGTAAGATTTCAAAGTTAAACGCTCCATATGTTATGGATCCTGTTATGGTTGCAACAAGTGGAGATCCATTAATTGAAGAGGAAGCACGTGATTTTCTAAGAAGAGAGCTTTTGCCATTAACTACTTTAGTAACACCGAATATCCCGGAAGCTGAATATTTGACCGGTAAAAATATTGAAACGGTTGACGATATGAAACAAGCTGCAGAGCATATTGTTGAGAACTTTGGTGCCGGAGCTGCACTTGTGAAAGGTGGCCATCTGAAAGGTGAAGCCATTGATTTCCTATATGATGGTTCAAGTCTTCATACCTTTTCCGCTAAACGAATTAATACTAAAAATACACACGGAACAGGTTGTACATATTCTGCAGCTATTACAGCCTATTTGAGTCAAGGTTTACCGTTAAATGAAGCCGTTAAAAAAGCGAAACATTTCGTTACGAAGGCAATTCAATATTCCTTTTCACTTGGATCTGGAAGCGGCCCAACAAACCACTGGGCAACACGAGGTGCACCTTCACTCGATTAAAATTTTCTAAAAGGGAGATAATGAATGTCACACTATATAAAACAAAGCTTGCGTAAATATTTTATTATGGGCAGCCAAAACTGTTCCCATGATCCTACAGAGATTTTAGAATCAGCAGCTGAAGCTGGAATTACAGCATTTCAATTTCGCGAAAAGGGACCCAAATCACTTACTGGCAATGCAAAGTTAGAATTAGGAAAGCAATTAAGAGATATATGCCGAAAACATCATATTCCGTTTATCGTTAATGATGATATTGATTTGGTAACCCCTCTAGATGCAGACGGAATTCATGTTGGACAAGAAGATCAATCAGTAGAAGAATTACGTAAAATGTTTCCTACTAAGATAATTGGGCTTTCTGTATCAAATTCCTACGAAGTTGAAAATAGTCCTCTACAGGTAGTTGACTACGTCGGTGCAGGGCCAATTTTTGCTACAAACACAAAATCGGATGCTAAAGCACCTGTTGGGGTTGAATGGATTACAACATTAAGAAAGCAGTTTCCAGACCAACCTATTGTCGGGATTGGGGGCATCAATACTGAAAATGCATTGTCTGTAATTGAAGCAGGTGCAGATGGTGTTTCCTTTATAACAGCAATTACAACTGCTAACGATATTAATCTTGCCGTACAACGTTTATAAACATTAACTTCTTTCTTTATGATTATAATCGAAATGAAAGTTCAATAGGGGGTGGAAATAACTTTATTTCTTTCACCCCCTTTTTGATTATTTATTTCGATTATAGTTGTGTAAGGAAGAATTTTTTTGATTTCACCACAAATGAATTCATATTTCCTATTGACCTTTACGCAACGTAAGGGTTTATGATAACAAATGTCAGGAGGGGCACATATGGAATACACGGTAAATAAATTAGCTAAAATTTCAGGCGTGAGCGGCCGCACACTCAGGTATTACGACCAAATCGGACTACTTAAGCCAGCAAGGATAAATTCTTCGGGTTATCGTATTTACGGACAGAAAGAAGTTGACCTGCTTCAACAAATCTTATTCTACCGTGAATTAGAAGTAAGTTTGGAAGAAATTGCTGACATTTTGAATGAGCCAACCTATGACCAAACTAAAGCACTCAAAAATCATTATAAAAAGCTGATGCAAAAACGCGCCCACCTTGACAAACTAATAGCAACGGTCGAAAGGACGATTGCAAGTAAAAAAGGAGGAACACCCATGCAGGATAAAGATAAATTTGCAGGTTTCAAAGATAATTTGATCGATGAAAATGAACAAAAATACGGAGAAGAAATTCGTAAAGCGTATGGCGATGAGACGGTTAATACCAGTAATGCAAAGTTAAGAGGTTTATCTGAAGAAGATTTCAAAGCGATGAATGACTTAGGGGAAGAAATAATGCTACTGCTTGAAAAGGCATATAAAACGGGAAATCCAGCCTCGGACTTGGCACAAGAGGTTGCTGCAAAACATAAACAGTGGCTCATGTATTCTTGGCCTAATTATTCAAAAGAAGCACATGCAAGTCTCGCAGAAATGTATGTTTCCGATGAACGTTTCACTGCTTACTATGACAAGGCTATCAAGGGTGGCACAGAATTCTTACAAGATGCGTTATTAATATATTTAGATAGGAAGCAAATATAAAGCAGGAAAAAAGAACCCCCTTTCAGGTCAAACATCTAAAAGGGGTTCATTTTGCATTCTACTTTTTTATTCTTTCTTTAACAGTTCCTCTGCTTCAATCGGTGCAGCAC
Organism: Oceanobacillus longus; assembly: GCF_042650085.1. NCBI lineage: Bacteria > Bacillati > Bacillota > Bacilli > Caryophanales > Bacillaceae > Oceanobacillus > Oceanobacillus longus. The sequence goes on from NZ_JBHSAO010000010.1 coordinate 56,131, forward strand.
GATAAACAAAGAAAGCCATAATTACAGCAACAATTGACATCGCAAAAGCAATAAAGTAAACCAGCTCAACACCTGCCACCATTCCTTCATTTACTACCATCATGTCTGTTGGATCAGTTGAATTTTGCAAGAAATTACTTTGCCTTGCATTCATGATACTAATAAAGACCGAAACACCTATTGCCCCTGCAACTGGCTGTAATGTCGTCATAACTGCCGTTCCATGTGGATAAAGTTCTTTTGGAAGCTGATTTAATCCATTTGTCTCCGCAGGCATCATCGTTGCAGAAACAGAGATCATTAATAATATATACCCAACAATAATTACCCATAGCGGTGTATTTAAGTCTAACCTACTTAGCATAAACATAGTTGCACATAATACAAGGGTTGCAGGTACCATTAATACACGAGGTCCGAACTTATCAAATAGGCTCCCCATTATCGGTGACAAGGCACCATTTAAAATACTACCCGGTAATAGGACTAAGCCTGCTGTAGCAGCCGTTAAAGCTAAAGGTCCTTGCATATAAATCGGTAAAATAATCTCCGAAGCAAACATCGCCATAATGATAATCAAAAACAGGATCACCCCATGCGTATACATTGGGTATCGAAATACCCTTAAATCAATAAGGGGTTCTTTAAGCTTCAACTGCCTTAATGCAAAGAACAGCACAGCAATAAATCCTACCAAAATAACGGAATAAACTTTAGGATCCAAGAACCCTGCTTCACTTTCTCCTGCCGAACTAAAGCCATATACAATGGCACCAAACCCGATTGTTGATAAAATAAGCGAAAGGACATCTATTTTTGGCTTCGTAACTTCAGAAACATTGACTAAATAGTTATAAGCAAATGCGATGGAAAATAATGCAAATGGGATAACAATTATAAATAAATATCGCCATCCTAAATATTCAACAATGACTCCAGATAAAGTTGGCCCAATCGCCGGAGCAAACATAATGACGAGTCCAATTATCCCCATGATTTTCCCACGTCTGTGTGGTGGATATATTAATAAAAATACATTAAACAAAATTGGCATTAAAAGCCCTGTACCAATCGCCTGTATCAACCTACCTGTTAATAAAATAGGGAAAGTTGGTGCAAGTGCACATATCGTAGTTCCAATGGTAAAAATGACCATTGTACTCAAAAATAGCTGTCGTGTTGTGAACCATTGTAGTATAAGAGCTGAAGCAGGAATAACAATTCCCATCACTAACATAAATCCTGTAGCCATCCATTGTACAGTGGTAAGCGATACATTAAACTCATGCATGAGCGTAGTTAGAGCAATATTTAGTAAAGTTTCATTTAAAATGGCAAAAAAAGCACCAATTATAAGAGAGAGCATAATTGGCATTACTTTTACACTTGGATCATCAATCAGATATTCATACTTTTTTTGGTGATTATTATCATCCATACAAAAAACCCCTTTCTCTATACCGATAAAAAAATAATTATACCAACATCTCATAAAAGGCAAAGAGTTAATTGTATAGATCCTATATTATAATGTTGTTAGTTCTTCCATAAACATTTGTTCGTAAAATGCAAGATTATCTTACCACGCAATAGGACTCCTTACAAGATTATTTTCTCAAACATTTTGTTCGTCCATTACTCAGAATTCAAATTAAGATCATCTGTTTATATATCTTCTTCGTTGTTTTTTGCCCATTCTGCCAAAATTAATCCCCAACTGGACTATTCCCCCATATATTAAAGAGAACGAATTTCATAAGTGTATAGGGGAGGAAGTAATAGATGAGTTATAATCAACCACCATATGATGATGAGGAAAGACAATTTAATCTTCCAGGTTATTTACTAGGTCAATTTTTCGGTTCGGGAGGAACAGGAGGACCTGGCGGATTTCCTGGGGGACCCGGCGGATTCCCAGGCGGTCCTGGTGGGCCTGGGGGACCCGGCGGATTCCCAGGCGGTCCTGGTGGATTTCCCGGAGGACCTGGTGGATTCCCAGGCGGTCCTGGTGGGCCTGGGGGACCTCCAGGGAGCGGCCAACAAACTGGGGCACCAACAACTCCGCCACCAAGCTTCACACCAACACAGTCACAGTTTCAAACGTATGCCGTTGACCCTGGTGGAATACGTGGGTGTTTATTCAGATTTACGTATATTTGGTTAAGAAGGGATGCCTTCTGGTTTTATCCAACATTTGTTGGCAGAAATTCCATTGCCGGTTTTAGATGGACCGGATTCAGATGGGTATATTTTGGCATTGATTTAGACAGAATCGAATCCTTCCAATGCTTTTAGTGACAAGTGACATACTAATATAATCATACAATCAGCTCTTCATTTTTTTCATATGATAAAGTGAGGAGGGATGATAATGTATCAATTGGCATTAATTTTCTTGGCGGCGATTCTAGCTGGTTTCGCTCTAATTGCGGTTGCTACGAATGCTGCAGTAACATTTCTATCAGCGACTATTATTAGTGTACTTGTTTTCGTAGGAGCAATTGCTATTATTGTGTTCGCATTGGCATTAATCTATCTTGCGTTAAAAGCGCTATTCAATAAGCTCTTTTAATAGATGATCAGTAATAAATGGCAACTGATTATTATTACAAGAAGATAAGCTAATTTCAACTTATCCACTAAGGAAAAACGCAGGGCGCAGAGCTTTGCGTTTTTTTGACTTCCCTTCTTTACAATACATTAATATTTCCACATCACTTTATCAGTAAACTCTAATCTTCTTCACAGTAGGATTTTATGTTAAGCGTCTACTATTGTCGTTAGGAGGATGATTCGTATGGCCATAGAGATTTTTAGAAGAAAAGAACAAAAATATCTAATTACAAAAGAGCAGTATAAAAATTTAATTAACTTAATTTCACCTTATATGCGTCCCGACAAGTTCGGTCAAAACGGAAAGTATACCGTTACAAGCTTATATTTTGAAAGTAATGACCACAAAATTTATTTTGAAACGAAGAACAAATTGAAGTATCGCCAAAAGTTGCGTTTGCGAGTTTACAATGACACGGATATTACAGGAACAGCATTTTTTGAAATTAAACAGAAGCACAAAAAAGTTGTAAATAAACGAAGAATGCTCCTTTCACTGCAAGAAGCCTATCGCTACATCGAAATGAAGGAGGATTGCCTTGATAATTACGAAACATCAAATAAACAGGTACTCCGCGAGATTGATTATTTTCGGAATCTATATCAATTAAAACCAGAAATGATTGTCAGTTACGGGCGACATGCACTTCATGGTATAACTGATGCGGATTTACGAATTACATTTGACTTTAATCTTAGATGTAGGAATAATGACCTTTCACTGGAAAATGGAACATATGGAAGTCATTTTATTGATCAAAATCTAATAGTTTTAGAAGTAAAAGTAAACGACAGTGTACCACTTTGGTTAACACGCATCTTACAGGAACTAGACTGCGAACAAAGAAGTGCTTCCAAGTTCTGCACTAGTCTGGAAGTATTAAAAGATCATACAATTACAAATAATTCTGTTAAAGAAAACGTACTCATAGGAGGAAATATATAATGAATGACTTATTTCAAATTAATGGCAATGAATCTACTATATTTATGAGTTTGCTGGCAATGGCTGTAGCGACCGTTCTAAGTATTATTATTACAAAAATTTACCAAATTACCTTTACAGGAGAAAGGTATTCGCAAAATTTTGTTCATACGATTATTATTATGAGTGTCGTTGTATCCGTTGTTATGAATGTGGTCAGCGGAAATGCTGGAGTGGCGTTTGGATTATTTGCTGTCTTTTCCTTAATACGATTTAGGAGCGCAGTAACAGATGCAAAGGATATTGCTTACATCTTTTTCGGACTTTCCGTTGGGATGACAAGTGGTCTTTACCAATTTGATTTAGCAATTATCCTTACCATTTTTGCAAGTATACTATTTTACATCCTGTATAAACTTGATTATGGAAAAGGCAAAGATACCCAAATTCTAAAAGTTACAGTACCAGAAAATCTGAATCATGAAAACCTGCTGGAAGATGTTTTTAGCCAGTTTACCTTACATCATTCTCTTCGACAGGTGGAAACTACCAATCTAGGAACGATGATCATGTACACATATGCAATACGAAGCAAAAGTGAGACGAAAGATAAAGATTTACTCGACCGTATTCGTGAAAAAAACGCGAACTTAAAAGTCTCTCTCACATATTTAGAAAATCAACAATAAGAAAAAAGCCATACAACTTTGCAGATGAAAGTTGGATGGCTTGTATATGAATTAATATTTCTTATCTACTTTCTTTTTCATTTCACGTTGCCATACGAGTCCTTGTTCCAAAGCCATTTTCTTTGCTATTCTTGGTGCATTCCACAGAGGTGGCAGCAATAGTAATGACACTGGAACTGCAGTTATAACAATGGAGTTTTGTATGGATGCAATGCTGTTTTCTCCAATTGTTAGAATTACCATCGTTGTTGAACCAAAAATTAATGCCCAGATTACACGAAGCCAGCGTTTTGGATGATCATTCCCTGTGATAGTAGCAGCAACCGTATACGACATTGTATCCGTAGTTGTAGCTACAAACACAATAGAGACTAGAAGAAACCCTAAGCCCATTAATGTCCCCATTGGAAGTTGATCCGTAATCGCCATCACTGCAGCAGGCATACCGCCTTCATTCAATGCATTCGATATAGATCCAGGATTCTCATTTTCAAAAAATACCCCTGTACCACCAACAATGGAGAACCAAAAGTTATTTACAATCGGCGCCACAATCGATACCGCAAGAATTAATTCACGAATCGTACGCCCACGGGAAATTCTGCTAATAAATACAATCAACATCGGGGCATAACCGATAAACCAACCCCAGAAAAAGATTGTCCAGAATGAAAGCCAGCCCTCATCTCCACGATACATGCTCATCGTAAAGAAATTTTGCAGATGAAAACCTGTACCACCGACAAATGCATCCATGATAAACGTCGTAGGTCCAACTACAAGAACTATTAGTGCTAATAAAATCGTGAATTTAACATTCCAATTACTCAAATGGTAAATTCCTCGATCAACTCCTGTAGCAGCTGATATCGCAGCAATTAGAACAAGTACCATTACTACAATAATACTTACTGTTAAAGTGTTTGGTACATCAAATAAATGATTTAAACCATATGATATTTGTAATCCCAAAAAACCAAGCGGTCCTAATGTACCAGCAACCGTTGCTATAATGGAAAAAATATCAGCAGATGAACCGAGTAAACTATTATGATATATTTTTTCACCAAAAATCGGGTATAATAATCCCCTTGGTTTTAAGGGTAAGCCCTTATTGTAATGGACATACATCATAACAATTACCGCGAGAGTTCCCAAAATCGCCCAAGCTGTAAAACCCCAATGCATAAAAGATTGGGCAAAAGCAGCACTCGTATTATTAAATTGCCCACCGCCAAATAACGGCGGTGTATCTACATAATGATACATCGGTTCAGCAGCAGCCCAGAATACACCACCACTCGCAAGTAAGGTAACCAAAATCATAGAAACCCAACCAAAATAACTATATTTAGGTTTATCCTGCTTCCCCAACTTGACCTTTCCATATTTCGAAATAGCTAAACCAAGCCCAATAAAAAAGTTTGCAAGTAATAGTAATTGCCAATAAGCACCGAATAAATCGGATGAATAGGCAAATAATGTATTGACTACATCACCAACCATTTCATTATTTATTAATGATATGACAATAAATGCAATTAAAAATCCTCCACTAATTATAAATACTGGCCAATCAAGGCCCTTCTTCTTCTTCTTCGAATCCACGCTTTACCTCCTGATTTTATTAGGAGCAAGTATCCATAATATAAGTCTGCTTAGTCATTAAAGACCATCGGATGAAATTTGAATCGTTGAAATAGTTATAATCAACAATTCAATGACGATATTCCACCAACTTGCTCAATTTAGTAACACAAGTTTTCATTATAGATATTAATTATTAATCTTACAAATAATATACCCCACGTTCCACAATTGAATGCAGTACATTAATATTTTAGAAACTTATTTTTGTTTGATATAATACGCAGAAAAAACTTGTTGAAGGTTTTAATTTTATGAAAATTAATCAAAAAATAATACACGCCTATTCCTAGACGTGTATTTTTGTATTTATTCCTTTATTATTTGATCAACTGTAGTTTCAACTTCTACTCTGGATATCTTTTCTTTACCGCTCTTTAAAGCCTTTAGTGTCCGATTCGCCAATTCATAAGGGATCTTACAAAATAAAAGAATATTTTTGGTTTCAATCTGCTTCATATATTGGTCTGCTTTGTTTAAATTATCCTCTGCATACACAAACATATCATCCCTGGTCCAGCCGTCGGGGAAAAAGCGTACGCCACGTTCTGCGTCTTCATCCTTATTCCTGAGAATATTAACTGCCTGTAAGCCTCTTCCGTAACCAATAGCTAAATCACGATCGGTTTCAGTTCCATCATACCATCTCCAAATATCTGACAGCATAACACCAACAAGACCTGCCACATAATATGTATATTCATCCAAATCTTCCTTGGTTTTGACGACCCAATCCTTTTTGACCCATTTCGCCATACCTTCTGCCATTTCACTGGTTGACTCTTTAACTTTATCAACGATTCCATCCGGGCAGAATTCTAGCCAGTCGCTAAGACGTACCGTAACTTCAGGCAATAATGACTGATAAGGTTTTATAAGCTCTTTATATGCATTTGAATCAAAGTCAGTCTTTAATAAGTTACTTGTTCCCTGCAGTAATTGTTGCTTTACTTCCGAATCCAATTGTTCATGATCTTCAATTTCATCTATTGCTCTCATGCAAAGATAAGCAGACCCTATTGTCTTTTTTAACGTAGAATTCAATAACTTAATAGGTATATAAAACGTTCTGCTCGTAAGTTTCAATACATGCATTGCTTCTTTTTCCAATTTAGCTTGACTACTCAACGAATTTCTCCTCCTTTGGACATTCACGAGGTAATTTAAGTATAACAAAAACGCACACCTTTTTCCCGTTTGGTCCCTTTTAGTGCCTGTCACTCCCCGAAATTTGTCGAAATATATTGGTTTATTATTTACAATATATCTATAATTGCTGTTTTCGCTTGCTAGCGGAATGCATTTAGGTCTAATATTGAATTGTTGTATTTTTTCAAGAAAGGCGTATGAATAATGGATAAACGAGTATATTTATTAACGATTGTCTCCTTTGTAGTTGGGATGGTCGAATTGATCATAGGTGGTATATTAGATTTAGTTGCAATTGACTTGAATGTCAGCATCGGACAGGCAGGGTTATTGATTACGATTTTTTCTCTTGTATTTGCTGTAGCTTCCCCGATTTTATTATTCCTTACTTCTAAATTGGAAAGAAAAAATTTGACTATATTTACACTGTTTATTTTCTTACTAAGTAATATCTTAGCAGTGTTCAGCCCCGTATACAGTGTACTGTTCTTAAGCAGAATTATTTCAGCAGCAAGTGCATCGCTACTAATTGTATTATGCGTCACAATGGCTTCCACTATTGTAGAACCAAAATATCGAGGACGTGCAATTGGAATCGTAAATATGGGCGTGAGTGGTTCGCTTGTCCTTGGTATTCCATTTGGACTGATGCTCGGTAATGCATTTGGATGGCGCGCACCATTTATCTTGATTTCAATTTTAACATTGTTCTCTATTGCAGGAGTATACTTTTTCATGAAAAAAATTACTCCTGAGCAGGTGGCTGTCTCCTTTGGCGATCAAATGCGTACCTTAAAGAATAGCAAGGTACTGTATGCGCATGCAACAACCTTTCTAGTGTTGGCAGGACACACGACACTATATGCCTATTTAACTCCATTTGTAAAAGACACAATGGGACTTGATGGTGTATGGGTGAGTGTCGTCTATTTAGTATTTGGCGTAGCAGCGGTCAGCGGTGGAGCGATTGGTGGTTCATTTTCAGATTACTTTGGCTCCAAACCTACAATACTTTCTGTCATTATTCTATTTATTGTAGCTATATTGGCAGTCCCGTTCTCTACATTTTCCGTCCCATTTTTCTTTATTGTTATGGTTGTATGGGGCACAATGAGTTGGGCTATTACACCTCCGATGCAGAGCTATTTGATTGAATCATCACCCGGCAATTCCGATATTTTAATCAGCCTGAATAATTCATCATTGCATTTAGGTGTCGCAGTCGGCTCATTCGTAGGTAGTATTGTCGTTGATCATGCCGGAATCGAAAATAACGCGATTATAGGGGGAATCATTATCTCACTAGGTCTCCTTACAGCCATCCGATCCATTCGGGTGCCTGTCACTCCCCGAAATTTGTCGAAAGGTATAAAGAGCAAAACCACTGATTAATAGTGGTTTTGCTCTTTTTATCTAGAAGATTTCTTATCTTGAAAGGACTTGGTTGCAATAAGTGATGTCATTAAAATTAGCTCGAATAAATTTGTTGCCGCTCCACTTTCGATTGGAATAGGAATAAAACTCCCACCAATCATAATGGCTGACCCAATAAAAAACCAAATCCACTTCTGTCTCCACCAAACAATAATGGAAGCAATAAGCAATATAACACTAATAATCAATACCATCATTGGCGGACCGTTCGAAGGTTCAACGTTTTCATAGCTTAAAAGGCCATAATCTGATGTTGCTTTCAGTGATATTCCAACAACTTCGGTAATCAGTTCTATGATAACCAGTCCAATAGTAATGAGAATAGTAACATACATAGCCCCTTTGGACTTTACTGACTTCATATTTGCACGCTTCACTGTATTCCAAGAGAAAATAACTAATAAAGGTGTAAAAAATGCATGAAGCCAATACCTCGCTAAATTTAATGCTTCCAAAATATTACCTTCTCCTATAAATCGGCCCAAAGCAAGTATTCCATTATCATAAATAAGACCAACTACGACGAACAACACGATATTCGCACTGCTCGACCAACCATATTTCGCAGCAAGTTTAATTCCCCAAATCAGTAATGCAATATAAAGGAAAGTAAATATAGCAAACAGGAAAAGGTCCATATGTCCAACCATCCTTTCATATTACTATGGGTGCCTGTCACTCCCCGATTTTTGTCGATAAAAAAGGGGGGTACCCGAATATATATCCCCCAACCTTTCTAGATCTATTTAAATAAATCGGTATTCGCATACAAAGCTGGTGAACCACCGGAATGTACGAATAGTATATTATCCTCTTTTCTAAAATAGCCTTGTTTAATTAAATCTATAAGTCCAGCAGCTGCTTTTCCTGTGTATACCGGGTCAAGCAAAACACCTTCTTCTCTAGCAAATACTTGAACTGCCTCAACCATTTCAGGTGTTGGTAACGCATAGCCTGGACCCACATACTCATCAAAGCACAATATAGCCTCATCAGGAATCGTATTGGAGATCCCTATATGACCCGCAGTATCCTTGACAAGTTGGGAAACTTTCTCTTCCTGTTCAGATTTCCCTCTACTTACATTGATACCAATGACAGGAATTCCGGTCTGATTGCCGTAAAGTCCTGCAATTAATCCCGCATGCATCCCACCACTGCCACTGACACATACTACTGCATCTATTTTCAGTCCTTGTTCAAATGATTGAGTCATTATTTCCTGGGCACAAGCTGCATACCCCGTAGCTCCTACAACATTCGATCCCCCAACAGGAATCACATATGGTTTACGTCCTTGTTCGGTTAACTGATTGGCTTTTCTTTGCATTTCTGCCATGAGGTCTACACCATTTGGAACGACGATAACATTTTCTGCACCAAGCAAGTGATACAAGAAAAAGTTACCGTTGAAATCAGGGTCTTCTACATTGGATATCCCTTCTTCTAGCACTAGAATACACTTCATATTCTCCTTAATCGCAGCTGCGAGCGTCAAACGACAATGGTTTGATTGAATTCCTCCTGCTGTAATCAACGTATCTGCACCTTTATCCAAAGCATCCGCAACAAGGAATTCTAATTTTCTTGTTTTATTCCCGCCGGCTGCAAGTCCAAGTAAATCATCTCGTTTCAGATATATGGATGGCCCTTCAAGACCTTCTGAAAGACGACTCAACTTTTCTATTGGTGTATAACTAGATGTGTACTTCCTTCTTGGGAATTTTGCTAAGTTCATATTAATCTCCTCCTGATAAATCATAGAAAAAAGACTTTCTACTTGGACATAACTCCTAAAATCAGTCATGCACTGTCAAATGAAATTTCTGTCTCCTCCATTATAATAACAAGTAAACCTATTTAAACGAATAAATATGACCTTTCCATAACGTATTACGTACAATACGTCCTGAAATGGCCAGTCAATTTAACGATATTTGTCATTTTTTCTTAATATAATAATACTAATTAATCCAGCAACAAGACCAATTGTTCCGCCAACCTCCATACTTCCGAAAAGAAGTCCAATCGTGAACCCCAGGCCCAAACAAGTAATAAATATCGCTCCAGACACTACTTCACCCATCATGTATCCCTCCCAATTTTGGGTTATATACTTAGTTTATTGATTAAAAACGATATTGGTTCATCATGCTCCCTTTTAATGAAAACGTTTCAAACGAATTATTCAAAAATTCACTATTGCCATACTATGCTTTTCATGTTTAAATGGATTAAATATACTATTTGATGTTTTAATGAGAAAGTTATATGAGGTGATTATATGGAAAATAAAGTATCTGTAGGACTATTAGGTTTAGGTGTTGTTGGTTCGGGAGTAATTAAACTAATTGAAAACCATCAGGAAAAACTTGCACATCAGCTTGGCTGCAGTGTACAGGTCAAAAGCGTCTTAGTTAGGGACCTGGAAAAGAATCGTGATGTGAATACAAACGAAATCGTACTCACAACCAATCCAGACGATGTTTTAAATGATCCAGAGATTGATATTGTAGTAGAAGTAATGGGTGGAATTGATGAAGCTAAACAACATATTTTAAAAGCCTTTTCCGCAAAAAAACATGTTGTATCTGCCAATAAAGACCTTGTTGCATTGCATGGACCGGAACTTCAAGATGCTGCCAACAGAAATAAATGTGACTTTTATTATGAAGCAAGTGTCGCAGGCGGTATACCTATCTTAAGGGGTATTGTAGATGGTCTCTCATCAGATCATATTCAAAAGTTGATGGGAATTGTAAATGGTACAACAAATTACATATTAACGCAGATGGATAGCGAAGGCGTAAGCTATGAGGATGCATTGAAAGAAGCACAAGAGCTCGGATTTGCTGAATCAGATCCTTCTTCTGATGTAGATGGTCTGGATGCCGCAAGAAAAATGGCTATTTTAGGGAGACTTGCCTTTTCCACTGCTGTCGATCTTGAAGATGTAGAAGTTACTGGTATTAGAGGTATTGAATTAGAAGATTTACAGTATGGAGACAAATTAGGATATACAATGAAACTAATTGGTTATGCAAATTTTGATAATCATGAGCTTGAAGTTAATGTTCAGCCAACACTTCTCTCTAAAAGTCACCCCCTTGCATCTGTAAAAAATGAATTTAATGCTGTATATGTATATGGGGAAGCTGTCGGTGAAACGATGTTTTACGGTCCTGGAGCCGGGAGTCTGCCAACCGCAACCGCAATCGTATCCGATGTTATTTCCGCCATTAAAAATTTGCGTTTAGGTGTAACAGGAAATCAATTCATCGAACCACACTTTAAAAAAGAATTGAAAACTCCGGATAAACGCCGTGGACAATATTATGTTAGACTATATGCAAAAGATGAAGCGGGAGTATTCTCAACGATTTCCACTCTCTTCCATGAGCGAGAAATCAGTTTTAAGCGAATCCTTCAGACTCCTGACAAAAAGCATGAGCTAGCAGAGATTATCTTTATAACACATGAAACATCACTGGAGAATTTCCGTAACGCTCTTGAGAAGCTTAAGGATTTGGATGTTGTTCTGGAAGTTAAAAGCTATTACAAAGTTGAAGGAGATGCTGTTACATGAGTTGGCAAGGGCTTCTAAGTCATTACAAAGATTATTTACCTGTCACAGAAAATACACCTGATCTTACTTTAATGGAAGGAAATACACCATTAATCCATTTCCCTAATTTATCCAAAGAATTAGGTATAGAATTATATGGAAAAGTAGAAGGAGCTAACCCAACTGGGTCGTTTAAAGATAGAGGAATGGTCGTTGCAGTTGCAAAAGCGATTGAAGAGGGTAGTAAATCAGTAATTTGTGCGTCGACTGGTAATACTTCTGCCGCAGCCGCTGCTTATGCTGCAAGATCTGGAATTCGGGCAATCATCGTTATTCCAAAAGGAAAAGTCGCCCTTGGAAAACTGGCTCAAGCTGTCATGTATGGTGCCGAAATTGTTGAAATTGACGGAAACTTTGATGAAGCATTGAAAATGGTACGAAGAGTTAGCGAAAATACACCTGTAGCATTAGTTAATTCTGTTAATCCATACCGTCTAGAAGGACAAAAAACAGCTGCATTTGAAGTTTGTGATCAATTAGGGTCAGCTCCTGATATTCTTGCCATCCCTGTTGGTAACGCTGGTAATATTAGTGCTTACTGGAAAGGGTTTAAAGAATATAACGAACACAAACAAACTGGCCTTCCAAAAATGTTTGGGTTTGAAGCAGAAGGTGCTGCAGCGATTGTTCAAGATAAAGTAATCGCTAATCCAGAAACGGTTGCCACCGCAATCCGAATCGGAAATCCAGCAAGCTGGAATTTAGCAGTTCAGGCAAGAGAAGAATCAAATGGAATGATCGGTTCTGTTACAGATGAGGAAATCTTAAATGCCTTCAAATTGTTACCAAGCAAAGAAGGAATATTTGCAGAACCTGGCTCATGTGCATCCATTGCAGGGGTTATCCAGCAATGTGCTAATGGAACAATTAAAAAGGGATCGAAAGTAGTTGCCGTATTGACCGGAAATGGCCTAAAAGATCCACAAACAGCAATTGATCAGATGGACATAAAACCAGTATCTCTCCCAAACGATGAAGAAGCTGTAACGAGTTTTATCGAAGAGATGATAAAGAAATGAAGTCATTCAAAATTTCTGTTCCAGCAAGCTCGGCTAATATCGGACCAGGATTCGATTCCATGGGCTTAGCTGTAAATCTTTACTTAACATTGGAAGTGACAGAGTCTGAAGAATGGGAATTCTATTCCCATTCTTCTCCTTCCAACAGAACTAATTATAAAGAACATTTTATTTATAAAATAGCGAAGCAAACTGCTGAACGCCACCACAAGCAACTTACTCCATGTAAAGTAGTAGAAACGAGCGATATTCCTTTGGCTCGTGGGCTTGGAAGCAGTGCATCTGCAATCATTGCAGGAATTGAATTAGCTAATCAAGTCTGCGATCTTTCATTAACCTCTGAAGCGAAACTACGTTATGGTACAGAAATAGAAGGACACCCCGATAATATTGCTCCAGCATTATATGGCGGTCTCGTCATTTCAATCGTAACCGAAGATGAAATTGATTGGATTCAAATGCCAACATTAGATGTTGATGTAATCTTATATATTCCGAATGTCGAGTTAAAGACAGATGAAGCAAGAAATGTGTTACCAGATAGTTATTCGAGAAACGATGCAACAAGTGCTAGCGGTATTAGCAATATTGTCGTTGCTTCTCTTTTATCGGGAAACTATAAACTTGCAGGAAAAATGATGGAACGAGATATTTTCCATGAACCATATCGTGCAAATCTCATTCCTAACTTTAATAAAATAAGGAATGAGTCCAAAAAATATGGCGTTTACGGAACTGTGATTAGTGGGGCGGGTCCTACAATGCTATCTTTCGCACCTAAGGGAAGCGGGCAATCCGTAGTGGAGCAAATGCAAGATCTACTAGGAAATTATCAAGTGAAGTTATTGGAGATGGATGTCCAAGGTCTGACTGTAAAATAGACTAACCGTATGAAAGATTAATAGTACGAATAATGGAAACGACTTACTTAGCCAACCATAGCTCACATAAACGTACGAAATGTATACACATCGAAAAGGCCATAATCTTGTAGATTATGGCCTTTTCGATAATCTCTTTTTTCTAATCGCTATCCCATCAAAGCGGTCATCAATGCTTTCTGAGCATGCAAGCGATTTTCCGCTTGTTGGAAGACAACAGAATGCTTCCCATCAATCACTTCAGCTGATACTTCTTCACCCCGATGTGCTGGTAAACAGTGCATAAAGGTTACGTCACTCTTAGCCTCAGCCAATAATGCCTCATTGACCTGGTAACCATCAAAGTCAAATTCCCTTTTCATCTGTTCCTCTTCCTGCCCCATGCTTGCCCATACATCGGTATAAATAACATCCGCATCCTTAACTGCAATAGACGGGTCTTTCTCTATCTTAATCTTAGCATCATGTTCGTTGGCTAATTCAATTGCCTTTTCGGTAACCACCGAATCTGGCTGATACCCTTCAGGCGCAGAAACTACAAGCTCCATTCCCATAATCGCAGCTCCAATCATCAGTGAATGTGCCATATTATTTCCGTCTCCAATATAAACGACTTTCATGCCTTTTAGCTTACCTTTTATTTCTTTAATTGTTTGCAAATCTGCAAGTACCTGACATGGATGATACAAATCTGTTAACCCATTAATGACAGGGATATTCGCATACGCAGCAAGCTCTTCAACTGTATCTTGAGAAAAAGTCCGAATCATGATACCGTCCAAATAACCAGACAGAACTTGTGCAGTATCTGAAATCGGCTCCCCTCTACCAATCTGAATATCTTTTGAACTTAAAAAGATCCCCAGCCCACCTAGTTGATAAATTCCAGCTTCAAAGGATACACGTGTTCTTGTCGAAGATTTTTCAAAAATCATCCCTAATGTTTTTCCTTTAAGCGGCTCAAATGCGACCCCCTCTTGTTTTTGTTTTTTTATATAATCAGCCAAATCAAGTAAATAATTGATTTCATTCTGGCTATAATCTGCAAGTGTTAAAAAGTCTCGCCCTTTTAGTTCTTGTTGCTGAAAATTAATTTCCTTCCCTTTTGTGATCATATGAACGCTCCCTTAATAATTGTTTGTATGAATTATTATGCAACAAAAAGAATAAATATACAATGGTTTTTGTGCTTTTTATTAAAATAATCTTTAGCTCTTTTCTAATGATCGGGACTGCGGTTATTCGTCCTACCGAAAGGCATTGTTGTTTCAGGCACAAAATCTATAATCTATGAAGTAATTTTAGGTTTATTTCCAGGATTTGTGCTTTTGCCGCCGTCCGGGATCGCTTCGGGCGGATGCTTTCCGCGGGCATAGGTGAGACACTGAAATGCGCTAGCATGAAGGGGCTCACCAGCCGCCCGCGAACCGCAAGTATATTTCCCAGAGCGGTCGACGAAGTTACTTATCCTAGTTCGCATTTCATCTCAACTGGGAGTTTTATAAAACAACAACTGTGCGAAAATATCCTAATCTTTTTTTAACAGATGGAAACTGTCTTTTACCATCTAAAAAACCCGATAAGAATTTTGAATCAAATCGGGTTTTTCATTAATTTACTTTTTGCACAATAACTACCTTCAAGTAATTTCCTTGATTAAAATTCCGATCCACCTGAAAATCAGCTGGCAGCGAAAATTCCTCTAAAATTTTGTATTTCATACTCATATCTTTAAAACCTTTCTCAATAAAACCTTTAAATTTCTTCATTCCAAACGATGCATTGTTTGTAGATGCGATGATGATACCGTCCTTCTCAAGAATCGCCAGTGTATCTTTTATCAATCCTGGATAATTTTTAGATGTACTGAACGTGTGCTTTTTTGAACGTGCAAAGCTTGGTGGGTCTAACACAACCAAATCGAATTTCAATTCTTTCCGTTTCGCATATTTGAAATAATCAAAAACATCCATGACTTTGATGTCCTGCTGCTCGAAGTCAATTCCATTGACACTGAATTGTTCGATTGTTTTACTTTTACTGCGTTTGGCAAGATCAACACTTGTCGTTTTGGTTGCCCCACCTAGCGCAGCAGCAACAGAGAATGCTCCCGTATAGGAGAAAGTGTTCAGCACATGTTTACCTTTTGCATACTTATCTCGAAGTGCTTGGCGTACTTCTCGCTGATCGAGAAAAATACCTACCATTGCTCCGTCGTTTAAATAAACGGCATAATTCATGCCATTTTCTTTAATAAGTAGTGGGAATTCACCACGCTCACCCTTTACAAAATCATCGTCATCTATATATTGCCCTTTCGTATCAAAGCGTTTTTTCTCATATATAGCCTTGTAATCACCAAGTTCATCTAAGACACTTATAACCTTCTCCTTAAAAGAAAAAATCCCTTGGCTATACCAACTGATTAAATAATAACCATTAAAATAATCAATTGTCAGTCCGCCAATACCATCACCTTCTCCATTAAAAAGACGAAATGCAGTTGTATTTTCATCTTTATAATACGATTGACGTTTATTAATTGCTGTCAAAATTTTATTTTTAAAAAAGACGGAATCGATTTTCTCCCCCTCATTAAAAGAAAGTACCCATCCAATTCCTTTATTTTGATTTCCATAATATCCTTTGCCAAGAAAGTTACCATTATCATCCACAAGATGGACAAGGGTACCTTCCAACGACAATGACTCGTTATTCACAACTGCATCCTTATTAATCAATGGAAATTTATTTTTATAGTGACCGATAAAATCCGGTTTTACCTTTAATTCAATTATTTGTGTCATCATTTCATCCAATCCTATTTTTTTGTCATTATCGCATGTTAAGGACCAAAGGGAAAGCAGGTCTATCTTTTACTAATTTTCGCGTAAATACAAGTGTCCCTTAGCTCACTTTCATCTGCAGACATATCGTCATTAATTAAAATTCCTTCCAAATTAAATTCTAACCTTTCTGCCACAGCGCGACTTTTTCTATTTTTGGCATCACAGCGAATTTCGATACGATTTGCTCGCAGTTTCTTAAAAGCAAAATCGGTCAAACCAGCAACAGCCTCCGTAACATAACCATTTCCCGTATAGCGGCTATCTGCCCAGTAACCTATTTCAAACTTTCTCACATTCCAATCGATTCGATGAAGGCCCGAAGAAACAATAAATTCACCCGTTTCTTTTAAGAATACATGAAACCTCAAATCTTCCCTTGATAGAAATTTGATATAAGCCTGACGAATATTAATTTCTGTTTCCTCTTCGCTTGGTACGTTCCTGGCGAATGGCATCCATGGTCTCAACTCATTAATAGATGCCTTAATTGCTTGATTTGCTGCTTTCCCATCTCCGGATTTGGGAGCCCTAATCAACAATCGCTCTGTCTCAAATTCTTGTGGAAAATCAATTAGAAACGGATTCATATGTAACAACCTCTCTTAGAAATTTCATTATTATTTATTTCTCTATTCAGATGGAGATTCCTTCTCTAAATAAAAGGGTAATCGGATCATTGTGTAGTGAATTTTATGGTATATACCAAAAAACCCATGAAAAAGACCGTCACAGGTGTATCTTAGGATTTCTCCAACAATTCCAATTTAAAATCGCCAACTGCCCCTGCTTCATACAAATTAGTAATAGAGGTGGAGTAACGGTGAATAACAGCTGGGAATTCAAGGCTTTTAGCAGGCATCTTTACCATGAAGTCATTTTTATACAGCAACGTGGTGATGTCATGATAACCCTCTGCGGTTACTTTAAAATCAAATCTTACTTTCTTTAATTCCCTTCCATCTCTTTCCACTGTTTCTTCTTGAAAGTTTATAGCATCAATCGTTACGTCGTTAATCACAACTTTTTCATTCATGTTAATCCCTCCAACCATTTAGTATAAATACTAACCGTTTTCAGTAAAATTGTTTAGTCGGACAACTCCTAGCCATTAAATCTGTTTCTGCCTATAAGCATTACGTCGTAGGCGATTCTCTTTTCTCGCCGGTGCCGATGAATATAACTCCTTCTCCAATTCACTCTCCGCGAATACCCCAGGGACCGGAACAGGTTTTCCATTTTCATTTACTGCAACCATGGTAAGAAATGATTCTGTCGTTAATTTCTTTTCATTTCTTATTAAGTCATGGGCGCTTACTTTGACATGGACTTCCATGGAGCTTGTCCCCGTAAATGTAACATAAGCCTCCAAGGACAATGAATCTCCAACTTTTGCGGAAGATAGAAAATCAACTGAATCAATGGAAGCTGTTACAACAGCACTATTAGCATGTTTCATGGCAGTTAAAGCGGCAATTTCATCAATATAGGCAAGAACTTTCCCACCAAAAATCGTATTTAAATGATTGGTATCAGGTGGCATAACTAATCGTGTTTGAATTGTTTTGGTCTCGCTAATAGCTATCTTATCCATTCTGCATCTTCTCCTTCATCAAATAAAAAAACACCTTCTTTTACGAAAGATGTCTGTGAATGACACTAATCATTATCATTGCAAAAAAATGCACAGAAATTAGATTAGTTCATGCACCCTCCTATCTCCCGTAGGATTTAAATGCTACTTTTTTTATGGCAGGTCTTCTGGCTCAGAATCAGCAAACCCATTGCCTTCCCATTATTAAAACAGGGAATTCGATGGATTCTCCTCTTTCACAGTGGCGGGACCGCGCTGGATTTTCACCAGCTTCCCCTATTCAACTTTGTATACAAAGTCACCATAAAGCGAAATATTTATTTCATTTAGTATAACATAATATATTAAATGCTCATTGTCTCGAACGCTCCCCCAATCACTTTACATATTCTATCCAAACATCCGAGTCACTACTGATTTCTATGTTTTCAGGAACTTTCAGATACAATAACTGTTCACTTATTTCAACATCGTCCCACCAGTCATCTTTCAGTTGGCCAGTGAACTGTTTCACAGGAAATTCTTTTGCATAAGTGGAAAACTCAAGATACATACTTTCAGGAGTTTCCACCATTAGATTTCCAGAAAAAAATTCTACATTTACAGGTTGAAGAGATTCCGTAATTTTTGTATTCATTATATATACCGGTGTTTGGTAAAAGCTTGCTTCTATACTATCTGTATTTCCTGACCTTTCTACAGCAATTTGAATACTATGATCTATGTTCCCTTGATAACCTATATGAATAGATTCCTGATTAGATGGAAATTCCCACTCCTTATCCAAATATTGCCGAATCGATTCAATTGGTATCCCATCATAGATTACCCCTTGTAACTTTGCTGTATGAATATCTTCCGGCTCCCCTTCTGAATCCTCCTGAGGAACAGGAATTAAATAGTAAACTCCAACGGAAAGCAATAAAAGTAATACGTATCCTCCCAGCAGCCAATAGCCCTTTTTGGCAAACCTTTGTCTATTCAACCATCTTAGTGAGTAAATAATAACTGTTGCAATAATCAATAAAATGATGAAAGGCATGAACATATTCATTTCCTAACCTCCAATCTATTTGAAAGCAAGATTGATCCTACAAAGCAAAGAATCGAGGTCATCATTACTTTTAATACAAAAAGTAAAAAACTAGTTTCCTGGAAATAGAATTCTGCTATTTTAAAAATATAGCCTGACTGCTCTTGTGTAACGATTAAAAAACCTATTATAGCAATTGGCAATATGACAGGAAGCATTCGATGTAACTGTGTGATGGTCCCAAGTAAATACCCAACAGAGCAAGCAAGGATTAAATAGAATACCATAGCTGCCATCCCCGAAATAACTTCTATCGGTTGATAGATAAATCCCTCTCCATGAAGGTGCTCTGTATCGATAAAGAAGTATACAATCACACGCAGCAAAAACCCGGATAATATGGTAGTAATTCCACCAATAATACTTGCTGTTAATAAAAATGCTGCATTTGACAGGTTATTGCTTAAACGATTGGAAACAAAAGTAAATCCATTTTGCAAATCCGCTTTTGTCGTCATAATAATGCTATGAATAAATGCCCAAAGAAACGTAAAAATAACGATATTAATCCCAGAATATATAGTGATATCAATACTAAAACCCGTCGAGCTATAACCACTGGATCCCGATCCGGTTAATGAAAAGAGCATCGCCAAGCATTGTAACACTATCAGTGAACTGAAAACTCCAACGTAGGCTTTCATTTTATACTGATACTGCCTTTTCACTACCGTAGCTAAACCCATCCTATTTAAAGACATCATCTATTCCCCCTTTCGATTTATTGGTCAGATACACGCATAAATCACTAGCAGAAACGGGTGAAAGAGTCATACCTAATTGTTTCGCCTTATCTAGCTGGAAGAAATCATTTTTTATGACACAATAAGTTGTGTCTACCCCTACTGTTCTTGTGTGGATTACCTCTTTATTTGCTGCCCACTGCATGACTATTTCCGTTCTTCCCGTCAAACCAATTGCATATTCTTTCAATTCATCCATGGAAAGGTGAAAATATTTTTTACCTTGATCAATTAGCAGCACATCTTCAAGTAAATCCTCAATCTCTTCTAAGTGATGACTAGAAATAATGATTGTTCTTGGATGTGCAAGATAGTCTTTCAGCAGTGCCCTGTAAAAATCCTTCCTGACTGCAGCATCCATTCCAGTAGTCGGTTCATCAAACATTGTAATTGCACAACGTGATGCCAAGCCGATAATCATGTTGAATGTGCTCTTTTTCCCTTTGGATAACTGTGTATGAAAGTAGTTTGGATGAAAGGAAAAATAATCAAAGAGACGCATTGCTAACTTTTTATCCCAGTTTTCATAAAATCTTTCTGCTTCAATTAAAATATCTTTTAATGTCAGCCTCGCGAAAAAATCCATTTGATCATCCACATAGATGACATTTGCCGAGACTATTAAATTATTAAATGGTTTTTCTTTAAATACGCTAACCTCACCAGATGTTTCATTCCAATAACCAGCAAGTATCTTTAAAAGCGTAGTCTTGCCTGCCCCATTTCTACCGATTAAGCCGGTAATCGTATTTTCCTTAATCGAAAAGGACAAATCATGTAAAGCTTTAAGTCGCCCTCGTTTTTTTGATAACCCCTCACATGCAATAACGTTCATTCCGCATCCCCCTTGCGTTCGTTCTGAATAGCCTGAAGCATTTTAATTAACTCTTCTTCCCCAACGGTTAACCTTTCTGCCTCCAATGCCACTTCCTTTAGCAAACCCTTTAGTGTCTGATTTTTCCGTTTATCCATAATGATTGCTTTTGCATCTTTGGTTACAAACTTCCCAAGTCCTCGTTTGCTATAAAGAATTTTTTCATCAGAAAGTATATTTAATCCCTTTGCAGCTGTTGCAGGATTAATCGTAAATATCTCTGCAAGCTTATATTGGGAATAAACTTTTTCATCTTCTTTAAGGTTTTCATTTAATATTTCTGTTTCGATCCATTCTGCAATTTGTATATATATTGGTTTTGACCCATTGGAATTAAGAATCAAGTCTGCAACTCCCTTCACGCGAGTTAGTGCATTACTCGTGTAATGTAGTATACTGCTATTATTTGAAAAATACAATAGGTTAATATAAAAAAAGATGTCTAAGTCAGACATCTTTTTTTATGCGTAATAAAATTGGTAATGTTATTTTCAGCGTTTCTTTAAATTTTACTTCATCGTTTCATCTATCCCGACAATCTCACTTCTTCGCTCCATCATTGCTACATCCCGCCAAACGTCATCTAATTTCCCCATACGCTCACGTATACCGATCATGCGGAATCCGGCTTTTTCATGTAATCTTATACTTGATATATTTTCAGGGAAAATTCCTGATTGCAACGTCCAAAATCCTGCCGCTTCGCTTGATTCGATTACGGTTTGAATCAACTTTGTGCCAATACCTTTCCCAACGCTATCTAAGCTGAAATATATACTTAGTTCAGCAATACCGGTAAATGCACGCCTGCTTGAAATAGGGCTTAACGCTGCCCACCCAAGTACTTTTTCACCATCTCTTACTACCAGCCTGCACTCCTGGATATGTCCCTGATTCCATTCTTCCCAGGACGGAGCCTCTGTTTCAAAGGTAGCATTCTTCGTTTCAATCCCTTGTATGAATATATTTCGCACCTGTTCCCAATCCGCATCTAACATCTTATCAATTTTGTATTCCATGTAATCACCCATTCTTTCTAAATAAAAGCACGCTATCGATTATCATAATCAATAATGCGCAATTTGAAAACCGTTTTAATCCTTTTTGGCATCCGTAATGAATTTTTTATTGACAAAACGTATGACAGACATTAATATCACTATCAATTGAACTACCGGGAGAGATTACAATGAAAATATATGTTGATGCAGATGCTTGTCCTGTTAAAGAGGTTATTATTAAGGAGGCTAAGGCGAAGGATATTTCTGTTATAATGGTAACAAGTCTATCCCACTTCTCTACTGCGGATGACCCTGATGGTGTGAAAACCATTTATGTGGATACTGGAGCTGAAGCAGCTGATTACCGGATCATGAAACTAGCAAGAAGGAATGATGTGATCGTCACACAGGACTACGGTTTGGCATCATTAGGTTTAGCAAAAGGGTGCACGGTGCTCCACCATAAAGGATTTACATATACAAATGAAAATATTGACCAGCTCTTGCAAACACGATATTTGTCTGCAATGGCACGGAAGAGCGGAAAGCGAACAAAAGGCCCAAAACCCTTTACAACTGAAGATAAAGAAAAATTCAGGACACTTTTCAATAGCACACTAAATCAGTTGCTCTCTGATTGATCTACGTTGAAAGAAATATAAAGAAATACCCACCAGCAGTAATGAACTGCTAATGGGTATTTCTTTATTCTTTATCAAGCAAACCCAATGTCTGTTTCGCCATTAATTTCATATCATCCATTCCAGATTTCATCGCAAATTCTGCAATGGCTACAGGGTAGGCAGCAGAGAGTTCTATAATATGTTCATACATATTAGACCATACATAGCCGCCTGATTTCCTATAGGATTCAATCAATTTTTCTAGTGCATCCTCACCAAATGCCATGTAATGAGATACAAAGTCATTTGCAGGGTCATCCACTTTTGTCTCTGTCCAATCAATCAATCCAGTTACCCGTGCTTCCTCATCAATTAGTATGTGACCAGGGTGCAAATCTCCATGAATCAATGCCGTCTGTTTTGGCCAAAGATTATCATTCGTAACCCATTTTTGCCATCTTTCCCATAATTCATCACTTACACCAAATTCATCTTTTACTTTCTCCATCCTCACAATCATGGAGCGTTTTATTTCGTCTGGCGTCTGAATACTTAACTCAGCAGCCATTGCCTCCATATGATTGATTTGATGCAGATCAGCCATTGCAGCACCGAGCGTTGTATGATAAGCATCTGGAACGTTTTTTTCATCAATTTCCCATACATATGCTTTCTTTTCCGGGTCAATTGTTCCCGCAGGTATTCCGGTTAAGAGCTTATAGGCGATTAATTCATCTGAGAAAATATTCCATTTCGGTGCTTGAACAGAAATTTTCGGTCCTACCAACTCTAATATCCTTTTTTCCTTCCTGGCTGAGGGAACAACATCTTCCCGTCTAGGAAAACGCAGTACCCAATGCTCTCCTACAGAATCCGTAGCAAAAACCACTTGAAAATCAAGACCTGATTCATTGTACTGTAAAGATTCCAGATCTATACTCAAACCGTGATTCCTTGCTTTTTCAATAACTTGTTCGTTGGATAATGACAAGTAGATCACTTCCTTCTTATTTTATTACATACTTTTCGTATTTATTAGCATCTGCTGTTTTACATTCCACTACCAATCTCGTACCTTGTTCATCATAGGATTCTTCAAGAATATTCGCATGCTCATTAAAATAGGCGACAATCTTTCCTCCCGTATATGGGATAAGCAGCTCACAAGTAATATAAGATGAAAAGACTACTTCTTTAATCATCTCTGTTAATTCCTTCAAACCTTCTCTATTTTTAGCTGACAAATAGATTCGATTATCCTCTACAACTGGGTACTCCACTAATGAAGCATCCGCTTTATTATACGCATAAATTACCGGTATTCCATCTATACCAATATCATCCAAAATATTATTTGTCAGCCTTTGATGCTCGGCATGATGAGGATTGGACACATCTAATACTTGAATTAAAAGATCCGCTCCAAGAACTTCTTCCAATGTTGAACGGAAAGCCTTCACAAGATGATGCGGTAATTTATTAATAAATCCCACGGTATCTGTCAAAAGAAATGTTTGATTTGTATCGAGCTCTACTTTTCTCACAGAAGTTTCCAGGGTAGCAAAAAGCATATCTTTTTCAAATACTTGTTTATCTATTCCCGAATTATAGTAATCCAACACCGCATTCATCATCGTTGATTTCCCAGCATTCGTATAACCGACTAACGAAACAACCGGCATATTACTTTTTTCACGTTGTTTCCGCTGCGTTTCCCGTTGATTAACAAGGCTGTTTAGTTCTCTATTTAATTTGGTAATCTGTTCTTCAATTTTTCTTCGGTCTGTTTCCAGCTTCGTTTCACCAGACCCCCTATTTGACAGTCCTGAACCACCACCTTGACGTCCTAGTGATTCACGGCTTCCAATTAACCTCGGCAGCATATATCTTAGCCTGGCGACTTCAACTTGAAGTTTCGATTCTCTTGTTTTTGCGCGTCTTGCAAAAATCTCAAGGATGAGCATCGTACGGTCAACGACTTCACAATCGGTTGCTTTCTCAATATTTCTGATTTGTGAAGGTGAAAGCTCATCATCAAAAATGATTACGTCTGCTTCTTCCTTATCAATCATTTCTTTTAATTCTTCCAATTTCCCTTTACCTAGATAATGCCCTTGATGAATCCGTTCCAGGTTCTGCGTCAGTTTTTCTACTGCCTGTATACCACAGGCATCTGCCAAGTTCTCTAACTCTTCCATGGAATAAGAGAATTCCTCTTCATTCTGAGATGTATTCACCCCAACTAATATTGCGTTGTTTTTCATGTTATTTCCCTCCATTTTATTCTAATAAAAAACACAGACCTCTGTCTGTGCACTGTAAACTCACCCTAATTCAGATAACAAAAAAGAAGGTAGATTACTCCCCTTCTTCGCTAACGTAACACGTATATAAAGAGTTTCCTCTTAAGGCAGACTGATCCCATTACTCTGCAACACAACAGAGCCTGAACGTATGAAATTAACGATTCAAACCTTGGATACGAAGTCTTAGAGATGCCAAAAGGAAAACCTCATTTCTCATTAGATTACAATAAGTCTAGCACAATGCGATTTTTTAGACAATAATTCCACCCAACCAAACCTTCGACAAAATTCGGGGAGTGACAGGCACTGTTCGGAATATATTTAATTGAAAGGTGAGTTACCTGTTATTCCAAAACTATTTTTAAATCATTTAAAAATAAGGTTTAATTCCACATAATACGGGTATATATATAATACAAGGCGAACCACCATTGGTAGGAATTTTGAAAACAACTTGCTAAAGTTTACAAAGCAACTTGTTTACATGTGAATTCCAATGAGGATATGCACAGCCTTGGCGGAAAATTTGCTTTACTGACGGATAATATACTCGTCAGGGACTAAAATGGTTCAACGTTTGAAGTGTTAAAGCAGTAAGAAGTTTTTTGTAAAAGTGCAATTGGTTAGATTTCGAAGAGTATGAAGATGAGATTGCGAATGTTCTTTGCAACCGTCTTGAGATTCATCTGTTAAGTAAAAAGTATTAAGCTTGTTGACGATTTCGTCAAAGTACGTCGTGTTAGAAGATTGAAATACAAATTTTCCGCGCATCCCTTTGCTGGGAGTAAAAAGCATGGTCCATCGTGGACCATGCTTTTTGCATTCCTTTTATTCACTAAACCGTATGTTAATCAGCAATCGTACTAAATTCCT
Source organism: Oceanobacillus longus (assembly GCF_042650085.1). Lineage (NCBI taxonomy): Bacteria > Bacillati > Bacillota > Bacilli > Caryophanales > Bacillaceae > Oceanobacillus > Oceanobacillus longus. The sequence goes on from NZ_JBHSAO010000010.1 coordinate 82,066, forward strand.
AATACCTAAACTATTATACTGATCAAATACGAGTAACACTAAAAAGGAAGACCCGTTGCCGCTCCTGTAATAATTGCTATTTTCCCTTCTAAAGTTGGAAATGTCATCATACATCATCCCTTCAATTAAAGGATTTTTATTACAATTACAGTATAGGTTGTAACTTTTATAATAAGAGCTTTCGGGATGTAGAATTAGGCCCCATTAGCCATATGTGACATGAATCAGACTAATTTGGTAAACTCTATAGAGGACAAGAGGGAAAATAAATATGTTCACGATAACTATTCTTCCAGGGAGGACACCATGACACGTAACAATCACTCAGAATCAGCAGTACAATTTAATCATGTAAATTATTCAGATGGAGACACACCTATCATTAGCGATATAACCGGTTCCTTTCCAAAAGGAAAAATCACTACATTAGTCGGACCATCTGGAGCAGGAAAAACGACACTCTTCAGATTGTGCAATGGTCTAATTCCCCCAGACTCAGGAGAGATTATAATTGATGGCAAGGATATCAACCAGTATGAGCCAACAGAGCTTAGGCGTACAGTAGGACTGGCGCTACAAAGTGCGACGATGGTAAGCGGAAGTGTCTATAAAAACCTGTCCATGCCATTAACATTAAAAGGAGAAAAATTGCCTGAAGAACAAGCAATAAATCTACTAATGGATGTAGGATTAGGTGCCGAAAATTTACATCGAAATGTCAAAGATCTTTCTGGTGGTCAACTTCAAAAGGTATCGATTGCCAGAACACTTGTAAACAAACCAAAAATCCTTTTGCTGGACGAAATTACATCTTCACTTGATCGCGTCTCCCAGCAGGACGTTGAGGAATTGATTACGAAAATTAATAAGAAATTTGAGGTAACAATCATTTGGATTACCCATAATCTACAGCAGGCATTATCTATAGGTAACTATACGTGGGTCATGATGAGCGGAAAGTTGATGGAGTCCGGAAAAAGTTCTCTCCTGAGTGACCCTCAAAACGATAGCGTAAAACGGTTTGTACAGGGGGAGATTGAATGAGCTTTCTAACACTGGCCTTATCCCTTATTTTTGTCTTGATACCGATTGTCTTATCCAAAACATTGAACCTGGGGCTGGAAAGAGACACAATCATTGCAACAATACGTTCCATTATTCAGCTTCTTGCAGTTGGCTATGTTCTTACATTCGTTTTTGAATCCGAGAACTACATTTTTATATTACTAATGATTACACTCATGATTGGCGCAGCTACACAAAATGCAAGGAAAAAAGGCGCGACGATTCGGGGTATCACCTGGAAACTGATAGGTACATTTATTTTTGTAGAAATACTTACACAAGGTATATTACTTGGTTTCAATATCATTCCAGCAACAGCTCAATATATCATTCCAATAAGTGGAATGGTCGTTGGTAATTCGATGGTACTTTCTATTTTGTTTCTAAATCGTTTTACCTCTGAAGTGGAAACACGTCAAGATGAAACGGAATTGATTCTCTCGCTTGGTGGTACACCAAAGCAGGCTGTCCATACATCACTGATTACCTCCATTAAAGCAAGCTTAATTCCGACAATTGAGAGCCAAAAAACAATTGGTCTCGTACAGTTGCCAGGTATGATGAGTGGTCAAATCATTGCAGGTGCAGACCCTGTTCAGGCAGTTCAATTCCAATTGCTGATTCTCTTTCTGCTATTAACAACTGCAGCAGTTACGAGTATTATGCTTGGATTTTTATCGTATCCTACACTTTTCAATAAGCAAATGCAGATGTTGAAGATTAGGCAGGAAAACAGTTAAGAAGTAACACCCTATTTCTCCTACTGTCCAATCCAACCCTATGTATTGACATCAAACTGAACATTCGTTATCATTATACTTAATTAAAACTATTTTAATTCAAAATAAATATATTCCTATAAAGTAGAATCGGAGGATAAAAAATGAGTGAGAATTTTTCATTAAAAGCTTTTGTCGTACTCATGAAAGCATCAAGAACACTCGAAGAAATTATTAAAAAAGATATCAGTAGCCACGGAATGCGGACTTCCGATTTCACGATTCTGGAAGCATTATACCATAAAGGCAGACAAACAATTAGAGAGATTTCTGAAGCAGTTTTGATCAATACCGGTTCCATTACGTATGTTATTGATAAATTGGAAAATAAAGGGCTGCTCGAGAGAAGCGATTGTTCGGAGGATCGACGCGTGGTCTACATTCAAATAACGAAACAGGGAAAAGAGCTAATGGATGATATTTTCCCAAAACATCAAAAGGTAATTGAAGAAATTTTTGAAGACGTTTCTACCGAAGACAAACAAGTATTAATTGATGTACTGAAAAAAATTGGTAATAAGTGGGAATCTGGAAAATGAAGAAAACAGAGGGAATCCATCATATAACCGCAATCGTCGGACATCCTCAAGAAAATGTTGATTTTTATGCGAGTGTATTCGGACTGCGCCTCGTCAAAAAGACGATTAACTTCGATGATCCTGGGACGTATCACCTTTATTTTGGTAATGAAGGTGGCCGGCCTGGTTCCATTATTACCTTTTTCCCTTGGGCAGGAGCAAAACAAGGAAAAATCGGGGATGGACAAGTTGGGGTAACTTCTTATGCCGTACCTTCTGGCTCACTTTCTTTCTGGAAAAAAAGACTGGAGAAATTCAATATCGGCTACAACATATCCGAACGATTCGGAGAAAACTATCTATCTTTTGACGATGTACACGGACTCCACCTGGAGCTTGTTGAACGAGCTGACGGTCTGGAAAATAGTTGGTCCATTGGAGATGTTACCCCTGACGTAGCGATTAAAGGATTCGCTGGTGCTACATTACTATCTGAAGATCCAGAGAAAACGATGCAACTACTCGAAACTGTCATGGGACTTGAAAAAATTGGTGAAGAAAATGGAATTTCACGTTTTCTTTCCTACGGTGACATCGGTAATACCATCGATATTAAAACAGCGTCAAGTGGTTCTGGAGAAATGGGTGTTGGAACAGTTCACCATATTGCTTGGAGAGCTAAGGATGATGCAGATCAGCTTGAATGGCAAAAATATATCAGTGAGAAAGGCTATGGGGTAACCCAAGTTAAGGATAGAAATTACTTCAATGCCATCTACTTCAGAGAATATGGGAAATTACTATTTGAGATCGCAACTGATCCACCAGGTTTTGCTCATGATGAGTCTTTTGAAACAATGGGTTCTGAATTAAAATTGCCAGCACAATATGAGCAGTACCGCGAGCAGCTTAATCAAACATTGATTCCAATTGAAGTGAAAAATCTGGATTGATCATCCAATTATCGAAGGAGGAATATCGGATGCTTTCGTTTAACCCAACTAACAATACCGAACGGGAAAATTACAAACTATTAATTGGCAGTATTATACCTCGACCAATAGCATTTGTAACCACCGTTGCAGAAGATGGTACAGTTAATGGAGCTCCATTCAGTTATTTTAACATTGTTTCCTCTAACCCTCCGACGATTGCCGTCTCTATTCAGCGAAGAGATGGTGAACCAAAAGATACAGCACATAATATTCTGAAAGCAAAAGAATTTGTAGTGCACATCGTTGATGAAGATAATGTAGCAGAGATTAACAAAACCGCTGCTACCCTTGCACCGGATGAAAGTGAGATAAAACTGGCTGACCTTACACTTACAGATAGTGAAACAGTGACAGTTCCCGGGATAAATGAAGCAAAAATTCGAATGGAATGCACCTTGGACCATGCCCTTGAATTAGGCGAAGACAATACAGTTAGTACGGATTTAATAATCGGTAAAGTCGTTCACTTTCACATTGCAAAAGAATTATATACAGATGGAAGAATTGATCCTACTAAACTCGGTGCAGTCAGCAGATTAGCTGGTACGAATTATGCAAAAATCGGAGAAATCTTTTCAATGGAACGACCGAAGTAAAGAGAGGAGAATAAGTAGTGAAACATATTTTTAAAAAAGGAAATGACCAATCAAAACCAACATTATTATTACTGCATGGTACAGGAGGGACGGAAGAGGATCTTCTTCAACTTGCAGAAATTATTGATAAGGAAGCAAATGTTCTCAGTGTTCGCGGAAATGTGCTTGAAAATGGAATGCCCCGCTTTTTCAAGCGATTAGCTGAAGGCGTATTTGATGAAGATGATTTGATCTTCCGCACAAAAGAATTAAATGAATTTTTGGACGTGGCATCCGTAAAATATGAGTTTGACCGTAACAATATTACTGCAGTCGGCTATTCAAATGGAGCAAATATTGCCGCCAGCTTGCTATTCCATTATAAAGATGCATTAAAAGGAGCGATTTTGCATCACCCAATGGTTCCAAGAAGAGGAATCGAATTGCCCGATCTCTCAGGTAAAAGTATATTTATTGCAGCCGGTACGAATGATCCAATTTGTCCTGCACAGGAATCAGAAGAACTAAAAACGTTATTAGAAAACGCTGGTTCCGATGTAGAACTCCACTGGGAAAACAGAGGCCATCAACTGACAATGGATGAAGTACAAGCAGCAACAACATGGTATAAAAATTAAAGACTCCGAAGTTCTTCCAGTTAAATGGGTAGAACTTCGGAGTCTTTAATTTCTGATAATCACATAGATAAGGTAAGCGACATACGCCAACGCCAGTATGAGACCCTCGCGTTTTCCAATTTTGAAATTCGTTCTGGAAAATATTAATAATATTATCGTTAAAACAACCATAATGAACAGGTCAATAAAAACTTTTCCATCAAATGCAAGTGGTGTGATAACGGACGATGCACCTAGAACTAGAAGGATATTAAAAATATTACTTCCAACAATATTTCCTAGCGCAATTTCACTTTGTTTCTTCAACGCTGCCGATACGGACGTCACGAGTTCAGGGAGAGAAGTTCCTATAGCTACAATGGTAAGACCTACTAATGTTTCACTCATACCAAGTGAATATGCTATTTCAGTTGCATTCGATACAACCAATTCTCCGCCAATAATGATAGCTGCCAGTCCAACTAGCGAGAAAGTAATATTTTTCCCCCATGTAACTCCTTCAGGCAAAGGTTCCTCCTTTGAAGCATTCCTATCCTTAAAAGCAATTTCAAAAACATAAATCATAAAAATACTAAAGAACAAGAGAAGAATGAAACCATCACCTCGAGTAATCAAGTTATTCATTTCACCTTGAAGAAAAACATCACTCATAACAATTAGTAACGCAGCGGTAGATAACAACGTAAAAGGTATTTCTTTTTTAATTGTTTCATTCTGTACCTTTAATGGATATAAAAATGCGGCCAAACCAACTACCAATGTAATATTAAATATATTACTCCCAACCACATTACCCATCGCTACATCTGCACTGCCATCCAATGCAGCAAAAATACTTACTGTCAGCTCCGGAGAACTTGTACCAAAGGCGACAATTGTAAGACCAATAAGAATCGGTGATATACGTAGCAATGCAGCAATATTGGAGGAACCATCAACAAACCAATCCGCACCCTTAATTAATAAAGCAAATCCTAAAATTAATAAAATGTAAGCCATGTTGTGTTCTTCCTTTTATAGATTATTTTATTACATATTATTACTTTACCCTTAATTAGAAAATAAATCTCAACTAGTGACTCAACTTTCGCAGAATTTTGCTATTTTTTATCTTCGCATTTTACATAAATTCCGAAGTAACTGCTGGTTGATTTCAATCATATCAGTATATAGAAACTTCGGCGACCGCTCGGGGAAATATACTGCGCTTTCCACGGGCGGCTGGTGAGCCCCTTCATGCTAACGCATTTCAGTGTCTCACCGATGCCTCTCTTCCCGTAGGAGTCTCCGTATATTTCCCCGAGCTGGTTAGAAGGTTGCTGACAATGACAATGACTACACCTGCTAATAGCTAAAATATCATCCTACAGCTTCACCAGTCCGGGTGAGCGGCGGGCGGTGACTCCTGCGGGAATAGCACGTGTCCGAAGACCAGAAGAGTGGTTTTCTCTTCGGGGCTGAGGCCGTGCCCTAAGGATGCGCATCCGCCCAGAGCGATCATGGACGGCAGCAAGAGCGCATTTCTCCTGAAAATAAATCTAAAGTTAGTTCGCATTTTATCTCAACTCTGCGATGATTAAAAAGCATTAAACATTACGAAAATATCCTTATTCTTACCAAGTTTAGCAAGCTGGTTAGTAAAGACATGCTAAGTTTACCCCAGTTACCTGTTTGATACCTATTTTATTGGTCGAAAGGTGATTAATGATAAAAAGAAATATTTCTATACATAATGAAGAAGAAGCTACTGAAAATGAATTCCAGTAGCTTCTTCTTCATTATTAATTTAGTCTTAGCTGAATCGTATTTCCTGAAGGATCTTCCGTTACATAATAATCTTCTTCTGCTTTCACCGAAGCTCCTACTTTTTCCAAATTTATCTTTGTTTTATGAAGCGCATCCTCATCAGGGAAATTCAGTGTAAACCAATTCAATCCTGCGCTGTTTTCAGTAGGTGTAGGCGCACCGACTCCATTCCAGACGTTTAAACCTATATGGTGATGATAGCCATTATGTGATGTGAAAAGCGCCCCTGGAAATTCCGTAACGACGTCATACCCAAGACCATTCACGTAGAACCTTCTTGTTTTTTCTATATCAGAAACATGAAGATGAATATGTCCAATGACCGTATCGGTTGGCATCCCTTTCCAACCCTCTTCTGTTTCAGCAAGTAAATCATCTCCATCTAGCGCTACTGTTGCCATGGATACTTGATTATCAGACCAATTCCATTCAGAAGAATCACGGTCATGAGCAATCTCTATGCCGTTTCCATCCGGGTCATCAAAGTATAGAGCCTCACTGACATAGTGATCGGATGCCCCTAGACGCATTTGGCCACCAGAAGCCTGTATAATGTGTTTCAGGAATGCGGATAAATCTCCGCGAGTTGGCAAGAGAATTGCAAAGTGATATAATCCGGTCGTTCTTGCCTCTTTTGGTGCAACATTTTCTGGCTGTTCTAATGTTAATAATGGTATTTTACCATCCGCAGATAGAACTGCTTTGTATTCTTCTTCTACCAATACTTTAAATCCCATAAAATCTTTATAAAAAGTAATGGATTTCTTTAAGTCTGTCACATTTATATTAACTTCTCCTACGTATATTGTCGGTTGTTCGAAAAATTTCTTTTCCATAACTATCTCCCTTTACACTTTTTTATGTTTAACTTACTTTTAATTACATGTTTATACTTAGTTACTTTATGTAAGTATTATAATGATTTTTTTTATTATTGTCAAATGACCCTTATTAAAAATAGTAAGAAGTAAATAAAAAAGGCTTTTCTTTTATTTGTTTTTGTATTATACTTGCTTGCATTGCTTTACGTGGTTCGTAACCATCCCACGAAAAAAAACTAAGGAGAGATTTACAATGACCGTAAGAACACTTGTAATTAATGGTTTATTAGCAGCATTATATATTGCTGTATCTGCACTTATTATACCTTTTGGGTTTACAAATATTCAATTCCGCATTTCCGAAGTATTCAATCACCTGATTGTGTTTGATAAACGTTACTTCTTCGGAATTGTACTAGGTGTATTTTTATATAACCTTTTATTCTCCCCATTAGGGTGGTATGATTTGGTTTTCGGAGTTGCCCATTCAGCTATCTCATTGGGTATTATCATATTACTTGCAAAATATATAAAAAATATTTGGGTGCTTCTTGTTGCAAATACAATAGTCTTCACATTCAATATGTTTATTATTGCATTTGAATTGAATCTAGCATTGGCACTGCCATTCCTATTTACATGGCTTACTACAGCTATTGGCGAATTTGTTGTGCTGGCAATCGGTATTCCAATCATTTATGCTCTAAATAAAAGATTACATTTTGATAAACTAATTTAAATTACTTCATCATTCGTTTTAATTTTGCGGATGATGAAGTTTTTATTTTGCCCGCTCGACAACATTGCTTATACTGATAGTACATTCCACACCGGAAAGGATGGAGTTTAAATGATTGTCAGAGAACATGACCAGCATTTTGTATTAATTCAGCAGGATCACCACGCCCAAATCTCAGGAGATATTATGAAGCAGTGGAAATCGGATTATTTTCATGGTATGGAACTTCGTGAGTCGGTTGAATACGCTGCTTATCAACATGATCATGGTTGGAAGGAGTTTGATAAGCAACCCTTTTTGAATGATAAAGAAAAGGTACCATTTTCCTTTTTTGATTTTCCTAACCTACCCAAAATCATTCTATATAAACACGGTATTGATGAAGTACAAAAAGTAGATCCCTATGCTGGAATGCTTTGTAGCGAGCATTATAAACGCTTTTTATTGAACAATACTTCACTTGAAGCACAGGCATTTGTTACGTATGAGGAAATGCGTCAACAAACGATAATTGACACACTAAACAAATTCAACAAACGTTTGTTTGAATTTCATTATAGTCTTCTCCAGCTTGCAGATAACCTTTCATTATACATTTGTATGAATGAGCCAGGTGCTGAAAAACAAAATGAGCATTCTTTTTTTAAAAAAGGTATTCCAACCAGCACCACTCTCCATGAATTCTGTAAACAGAAAATACAACTTCGATGGCTAAATGATCATACCGTAGTGATAAATGACTTTCCGTTTGAGGAATCAATTGAGATTACTTTAAAACAAAAGGTTATTGCAAAAGATACGATTGCTACGAAAGGATTAATTGATAGTTATGAAGAGGCTTCTTTTGAGGAAGTACCAATCACCATTTTGCCGGAGTAATTTCCTGCTTGTAGAGTAATCAAAAATAAGAAAAGCTGAACTACCTATACACGCGGAAGTTCAGCTTTTTAATACTTTTTCGAAATCAATCCCATTCATAGGGAGTTGCCTGGTATACATAGTAATTGAGCCAATTCGAAAACAACAGACTGCAATGGCTTTTCCATCGATATAATGGTGCCTTTTCCGGATCATCATCTGGGAAATAGTTCTCCGGCATTTGTGTTTTAATACCTCGTTCATGATCCCGTTGATATTCCTCCGCCAACGTTGTAGCGTCATATTCTAAATGACCGGTAGCCATTATATTTTTACCATCTTTGGATCCAGCAAGAAAAACTCCAGCTTGATCGGAATGAGCCAGTACTTGAAGTTCCGGATGATTCCTTATCCGCTCATACTCAATATCGGTGTATCTAGAATGTGGTGCAAGGAAATGGTCATCAAACCCGCGAACAAGATTTTCATTAGGTAGTAATACTTCATGTTCATATATACCAAAACATTTTTTCGGCAATTCATATTTATTTATTCCATAATGGTGGTAAAATGCAGCCTGTGCACCCCAGCATATATGTAAAGTTGAAGTTACGTTCTCTTGGGACCAGTCCATAATATCCTGTAGTTCTTCCCAATAATCAACTTCTTCAAATGGAATAAGTTCTACCGGAGAACCAGTAATAATCATTCCATCGAATTTCTTTTTATTTACCTCAGAAAACGACTGATAGAAAGTGTCTAAATGAAGCTTACTTGTATTTTTCGAATGATGTGTTGTCATCCTTAAAAAAGATATATTTACCTGGATGGGTGTATTCCCTAGAAATCGAAGCAGCTGGGCCTCCGCTTTTTCCTTTTCAGGCATCAAATTTAAGATTAATATATTTAATGGACGAATATCCTGCATTGTGGCACGTTCTTCCTCCATCACAAATATATTTTCCTTTTCAAGAATTTCCTTTGCCGGTAGTTGAGCTGGTATTCTTATAGGCATATAAAAAGCCCCCTTTCTTAGACATTCCTAGTTGTATCAAAATCTATTAGATATTCAAACGATTGTCAATACTAATTCAATGAATTTTTTAGGTAATACTATTAGTTTATCAGAAGAAAGGGTCCATATGTCAAAGGTTAATCAAATTGTTGCTATATTCTGTTGTTAATCCCCTCTTCTTTTAATTACTAACATTTTTTCCTTTGTTTTTACTGGATATGTGCCTGACTGAAATATAGTTATACACTAGTTATACACTAATATTGGCACTTCTCTTTTCAAAATCAGCATTTGGATAGTATGCATTCTTTACTAAAACATTTGGCCCCAGACATTTAACTGCCGGACAGTGACAGTTGAGGCTTTTTGCGGTATTTGTTTTCAACCATGTTGCATAGGAATCCAGTAAAGACGTTGTTTGGATATTACCAAGTGAAGGCTCATCAGCAAAATCAGTTACAATTACTTCGCCTGTGAAAATATTTACATTAAGACGCGAGCGACCATCCGGGTCATTTCTAATGGTCACATTCCTCTCTTTATACAAGCGTTTTAAAAGCTCTAATTCTTCCTTTGAAGAACTACAAGCATAAAATGGAAGTGTACCAAACAACATCCACATATTTTCATTACGGTGATCCAACAGACGTTGAATTCCTGTTTGCATTTCATCCAGACTTAGTATTTCCAGATTACTGGCAAAATCGACGGGGTACATTGGGTGAATCTCGTGTCGAGCACAACCCATTTCGACAACATGATTATGAATTTTTTCGAGATATGGAAATGTACGCTTATTAAGCATCGTTTCTGCTGATACCATTACCCCTTCTTTAGCAAGACGCTGGGAGTTCTCCACCATTCGCTTAAAATATTTTTTGCGGTTCTCTTCAGAAGGCTTACGTTCCATCAGCGCAAATCCCGTTTCTGCAAATTCATTCTCTGTTCCCCAGTTATGGGAAATATGCAGGACATCCAAATATGGAATAATCTCTTCATAGCGACTATATGGTAATGTCAGGTTAGAATTTATTTGTGTTTTCACTCCCCTAGCATGAGCATATCTCAACAATGGAAGTACATATTCCCTTACTGATTTTTTATTCATCATTGGCTCCCCACCAGTGATACTTAGTGTGCGAAGATGGGGGATTTCATCCAGTCTTCGTTGAATAATCTCCATCGGCAACGCTTCAGGGTCCATACTTTGCAATGTGTAACCTACAGCACAATGAGCACATCGCATATTACACATATATGTCGTCGTAAATTCAATATTGGATAAGGTCATCTCTCCATGTTGTTCCACGTCCATGTATGCTTCCCATGGATCATTGGCAGGAATTATAGTCTTCTCTTTCATATTCACTGATCCAACTTCCTTTCTCTATATTCCTTATATTAACATTTTTAGTTACCTTTACTAACCACTTCTTAAAACTTACATCACTCGATATGGAAATATAGTTTTTACCCGAGTGATTATTTTTGGATAACTCGATTATTTTCAGTGTTCCAGGGTAATTATAGTTAATATGAGTCTTTATTTGGCTACAGCCGAAAATCTAAATGGAAAAGAGGAGAACGAATGACTAAAGATCCATCAAAACAGAATAAATCCGGAAATGTGGAAAATGACGATACGTTAACCACCAGACAGGGGCACCCCGTTACAAACAACCAAAACATAAGAACTGTCGGCAATCGTGGACCCGCTACGCTTGAGAACTATGATTTCATTGAAAAAATCAGTCATTTTGATAGAGAAAAAGTTCCTGAGCGAATTGTTCATGCACGTGGAGCTGGAGCACATGGTTATTTTGAGACTTATGGAACAGTTGGTGAAGATCCGGTCTCAAAATATACAAGGGCAAAAGTATTTCAAGATAAAGGAAAACAAACTCCTGTTTTTGTAAGATTTTCAACGGTAGTACACGGCATGCACTCCCCTGAAACTGTAAGGGATCCTCGTGGTTTTGCAGTTAAATTTTACACAGAAGATGGTAACTGGGACTTAGTTGGTAACAATATTAAAATATTTTTCATTCGCGACGCCATGAAATTTCCGGATATGATTCATGCATTCCGACCTGATCCGGTAACAAATATTCAGGATAGTGAGCGTTTCTTTGATTTTTGTTCCAATTCTCCAGAATCTTTTCATATGGTTACATTCATTTACTCGCCTTGGGGAATTCCTGCAAACTACCGAATGATGCAAGGATCCGGAGTAAACACGTATAGATGGGTAAACAGTGAGGGAGAAGCTGTACTTGTTAAATATCACTGGGAACCAAAACAAGGAATTAAAAATCTAACAATGAAAGAAGCAGAAGAAATACAAGGTAAAAACTTTAACCATGCTACACAAGATTTATATGATTCGATTGAGAAAGGTGATTATCCGGAGTGGGAGCTATTTGTACAAATTATGAGTGATGATGAGCATCCTGAATTGGATTTTGATCCACTTGATGATACAAAACTCTGGCCAGAGGACCAGTTCCCATGGCTACCTGTAGGGAAAATGGTATTGAATAAAAACCCGGAAAATTATTTTAATGAAGTAGAACAGGCTTCGTTTGGTACTGGAGTTCTCGTGGACGGTCTTGACTTCTCCGATGATAAAATGCTCCAGGGCAGAACCTTCTCCTATTCTGATACGCAACGGTATCGCGTAGGTGCAAACTACTTGCAGTTGCCGATTAATGCTGCTAAAAAACGTGTTGCCACGAATCAGGAAGGTGGACAATTGCGTTATGAAAATGATAAAGCACCTGGTCAAAATCCACATGTGAACTATGAACCTTCCGTACTTGGTGGGCTGAAAGAAGCAGAACAGACTGGTTCAGATCATACACCACAAGTAGAAGGTAAACTTGTACGCGAATCCATTGATCGAAATAATAATACAAAACAAGCTGGTGAAACATACCGCATGTTTAAAGACTGGGAAAAAGATGAGTTGATTTCCAACCTTGTTGGCGATTTATCTGAATGTGATCAGCGTATTCAGGATAAGATGATCGCTCTTGCGGAAGCAGCTGATGAAGAATACGGACGCAGATTACGTGAAGGGTTGGAAAATGCAAGCAAAATGATGGATAAGGATGGAACAAGCCAAAACCCACTAGGAGCTAAAGATGCAGAAAAAGCACCTGAAGAAGCAGTTAAGAAAGGTCACGACGCAGAACCTTATTAAAAGAAGCCAATTGGCTTCTTTTTTTGTTATATTTATGGATCAAACGTTTGTTTAATGCCGACCTATGTCAACTGCTGTTCGGCAAACTTACGATATAACTCATGTGTTTCAACTAACTCCTTGTGTGTCCCCTGCCCTGTCAATTTACCTTTCTCAATAAAAATAATCTTATCTGCATCAACAATTGTTGATAACCTATGGGCAATGACAAAGGTTGTCCTGCCTTCCATTAACCGAGTTAACGCTTCTTGGACTGCATGTTCTGATTGACTATCCAAACTAGCTGTTGCTTCATCTAGCATTAATATTTTCGGATTTCGCAAGAATGCACGGGCAATATTAATTCGCTGTCTTTGACCACCTGATAGTTTCACTCCCCGTTCTCCTACTTCGGTGTCCAACCCGTTTGCGAAATTCTTAATAAATTGATCCGCATAGGCCATTTCTGCAACTTCCCATAATTGTTTATCCGTAATATTATCCGAATTCTTTAAGCCATATGTTAAATTATCACGGATTGTTCCAGCCATCATTGCACTTTCCTGAGAAACATATCCTATTTGGCTCCGCCATGATTTCATAGATAACTTACGTATTGTTGTATCGCCAATACGTATCTCTCCTCCAGTTGGTTCGTAGTATCTTTCCAGCAATCCAAATAAAGTCGTCTTCCCGCCACCACTCGGCCCAGCAAAAGCAACCATTTCTCCTGGCCTCGCATCAAATGATACATTTTCAAGCACAGGTTCATTTTCACTATATGCAAAGGAAACACCTGAAACGTGAACAGGTAGGTTTGAAATATCTACTTCCACTCCATCCTGACCTGATTCCTCGGGTACTTCTAAAATCTCAAAGATTCGCTCTGTTGCACCTTTCGCTTTTTGTAGTTCAGTAAAGAACATTGCGAATGATGTAATTGGATAAATAATCTGGAATAAATACAGTAAAAATGCAACAAGAGAACCCGTTGACATTGTTCCATCTGCTACTCGAATTCCTCCGTATCCGATAATAACGACAATAACAAACATCATTACCGTATACATAAATGGTCCAATTAAAGCAAAAATACGCGCTTCTTTTAAACCGTATTGATACATTTTCCCAATGCCCGAAAGTCCTTTTGACTCTTCAACCTTCTCAGCTGTTGAAGATTTCATTAGACGGGATTCACTCAACGTTTGTTGAATCTCTCCTGTAAAGGTTGCTGTTTCATCCTGCAATCCTTTTGATACTTTTGCCATTTTCTTTCCGAGTGGAATCATAATAATGAAAGTAACTGGAACCGCAATTAACATTAATAATGTCATTTTCCAATCCATAATAAGTAAAATTGCCAGCGCACCAATAATTGTAATCAATCCTGTAATAAACTGAGGAAAATGTTGTGAAATTAAATCTTTTACAATTCCAGTATCATTCACAACACGACTTACCGACTCACCACTTGCATGCTTATCAAAATAGCTTACAGGTAATCGAATCAATTTGAACCACATCTTTTCACGCAAGCGGGCTACTATTTTTTGCCCAACAGCCGATAGTAAATACGTGGAAACTCCATCTACAACGGCTTGTAAAATGAAAACGACAAAAATAATAATGATAAGTGTCGTACTTAATGCTTCTACTGAAAATCCATCCACCAATTCTCTTGTTAGTAATGGGATGGTGAGCCCGACAAGCATTGTTATAATACTCCCTATTAAACCAAAAGTTACAGCCATTTTGGGGATGCTTGTTGATAAAACTAGGGATATAAATGGTTTTAAGCCTTCTTTTTGCTTCTTTTCCATACTAGAACTCCTGTCATTAATGTTTTCATTGTCATAAAAAATGAATAGGCCTAACCAGCTATATCCCTTCTATTGTAACCAACAAATCCTGCAACTGATACAATAATTGCAATGATCATCAATATGGCCACACTTAAAAAGTCCATATCTTCCACAGGTATTTGTGGGATATGACCAAAGGCAGATAAGTTACTTAGCCATGCCGGAAATTGCAGCAAATCCCCTAAATAAACGACAATGAAGGAATAAATTAAATACAACCATAGTAACCCAGTGAATTTTGGTATAAAACCAACAAGTAATACTGCAACACCAATCATCACCCAGATTGCTGGCAGATAAACCATCCCAGCACTAAACATCGTACCAAAAGTAATTTGTTCTTCCATTACTGCTGAACCCGCTAACCAAAGACCAAATACAGCCAGAAATTGCATCATAAAACTTGTAGCAATCGATAGGGTGTAATAACTTCCCATAAGTCGTGTACGAGATACGGAACGGGTTAATAAATGTTCTGTTCGATTTTTATTTTCTTCGCCCTTTATCTTCATAGCAACCATTAAAGCAGGAACGGCACTAATCATAGACATAATTGCCATTAACATCGTTATGAATTGCTCCGTTAATGAAAATCCTTCTACCGGCTTTACTATTTGCTGCATCATTTCAATATCTTCCATAAACAATTCTAAATCACCTAGAACAGACCCATAGGAAATACCAATCGCAAACATCCCTACAGCCCAGGCAAAAATAGTTGTCCGCTGAAGTCGAAAGCTTAACCCAATTGGACTTTGTAGGAATACAGAAGCATTTCTCCTCCCGGGTTTTGATGGTAAAAATCCAGAATTTAAATCTCGTATTGCATTTAAATAGAATGCAAGAAGAGCTAAAACAAATGATACGACGAGCAACAATAAAACGGGCCACCAATAATTATTTACATAAACTTCTGTACCTAGCGTCCAACCTAAAGGTGAAAACCAGGAGAGGATTTCGCTTCCAACATCACCAATAGCACGAATAAGATATGCAAGACCCAATACAGTAAGAGAAAGACTTATCGTTCCTCTGGAGCTTTCAGAGAGTTGGGCAAAGACAGCTGTCAAAGAAGTGAAGAAAATACCAGTGGCTCCCAAAGATGCTCCATACAAGAGGGAGCCCTCCAAGTCCATGCTCTCGATACCTAAAGCATACATTCCAAATCCGGTAATCAATGCCAATAGCACGTTTGTAACGCTCACTGCTATCATTGCAGAAGCTAGATTCGCCAGACGCCCTGACGGCAAAGAACGAATCATTTCAATACGTCCATCCTCTTCTTCTGCCCGTGTATGTCGTGTAACCAGTAATATACTCATAATCGCAACGGTAATAGCAGTAAAAAGCAACATCTGGTGAGCCATCATAGCTCCAACTGTATAATTATCCAATCCATAACCTTGGCCGACCATCGCAGTCATTGCAGGATTACACATTGTTTCAGCCATTGCCTGCCTCTCCCCTTCATTCTGATACAGATCAATAAATGCAAGTGCAATGACAATTGTTATACCAGATAAAGAAATTAACCAAATAGGAATTCGAACGCGATCTTCTCTAAATATAAAACGAGATAGCCGCCCCGTATTTTTAAACAGCTGATTCATTATCCCGCACCTCCCACTCCTGATTCTGCAGGATTTCCAGATCCTTCATAGTAGCGCATAAATAAATCCTCTAACTTTGGAGGTGCACTTTCTAATTTAACTATTTCGAATTGACTAATATACTTCATCACTTCATTTAGTTCTTCAGAATCGACTTGGAAAGAAAGTGTTTGATTATCCTCTTCTATTCTATGGACACCTTTTAATTCATTCAATGATGGAATTGGCTGTTTCGTCTCTACTACAAAATGGGTACGGGTTAAATGGCGTAGCTCGCTTAGTGTACCTGTTTCAATCACTTTACCTTGACGAATAATACCCACCCGGTCACATAATTTTTCAACTTCAGATAAAATATGACTGGAAAGCAATATACTCTTGCCCTTACTCTTTGCTTCCATTACAAGTTCCTGAAAAACATTTTCCATCAGAGGATCCAGCCCTGATGTCGGTTCATCTAATATATACAAGTCTGCATCAGATGAAAAAGCAGCTACTAACGCAACCTTTTGCCTGTTCCCCTTTGAATATGTTCTACATTTCTTTGTTGGATCCAAGTCAAATCGCTTCATTAATTCTTCGTGTCTACTTTTATTATTAGCCCCACGCAATTTTATGAAAAGATCTATAACTTCTCCACCGGTTAAGTTTGGCCATAAATTTACGTCTCCTGGTACATATGCGATACGCTTATGGATTTCTACAGCATGACTCCATGCATCCTTACCAAAAATCTCTACGCTTCCTTCTGTAGCCTTCAAAATACCAAGCAATACACGAATAGCTGTTGATTTACCAGCACCATTGGGCCCTATAAAACCGAAAACTTCTCCTTTTCCCACTTCAATATTAACGCCATCTAGTGCAGTAAATTTTCCAAACTTCTTTGTTAAATTCGATGTTTTTAAAACGGACATACTTCCTCCCCCTCTTTGGAAAAAATATCCTTCCAACAAGCATTTTATGAAATATTTTATCGTATATAGTTCATAATATATAAATATAATTCCTTTATCAATATAATTATGAAATTTTTACATTGTTTTATTACATAAATTTTATTAAACTATTTATGGAGGTGAATAATATGGACGGTTTCGAGCGACGGAAAGCGATGAAAAAGAAGATAATCTTAAAAGCAACATTATCTTTATTTATAAATAATGGTGTAAAGAAGGTATCGATTGCTGAAATTGCAAAGAAAGCTAATGTATCTCAAGTAACCATATATAATTACTTTAAAAGTAAAGATAACTTAGCCCATGAGGTGCTTATTTATTATGTAGATCAGATTTGGAAAGAGTATGAAGAATTATTTAATAGGAACATTGCTTTTCCCGATAAAATCAAGGGAATTATTTTTGATAAAAAGAAAGCAGCAGATAATATTCATGAAGATTTTTATACTTATTTCATGAAAGAATATTCCACAGGGATCAATTATATGGAAGAGCTTTATACGGAGAAAATCTTCCCAAGACTGATTGAGTTATTCAATGAAGGAAGAGCGCAAGGTTATATTAACCATGATATATCTAATGAGGCCATTATATTTTATATTCAGATACTAAAGGATGCGATGCAAAAGAAAGATATTTATCAAAAAATATTACCAATGACCGAAGAAATTACAACGTTGTTTTTTTATGGGATTATTGGGAAAGGCAACGATTAATAGTCCCTTGGTTGCATTTCCAATTCCCGCATTCGATAAACATTCAACGTCGTTTCTGCAAGCTGATCCATTAAATTATGGTTCGCGTATGCACCGACAATTGCTCCAAATCCAGGAATTAACTGAAACATCTTTATTAAATCAATATGATCGCGATATTCTTGTTGGAACACACGCCAATCCATATCTAAGCGTTTTTCTTTTTGTTCATCCCAATTATCAATAATAAATAATGTCTCTCTCCGTTTTTCTTCACTGGAAAAAGCCAGTTGAAAAACATGAAGCAAGAATAAACGCTCCTCGTACTTACTCGTGTCATACCCATAAATAGCTGCAGCATCGAATAGGAATTTAATTTTTATGGATAACAATAGTGGAAAATCAGCTGCTCCAAGCAATAAGCCACCTGCACCAGTACCAGCACCTTCAATTACCGCTGTTTTTCGATACGATGTATGTTTTCCTCTTATAAGCTCGTCCCTTTCACGTAGACTCATATCTTTTTCTGGTTGTTTTTTCGTCGTCATATGTGAGCCGGTTAAAGTAGCTTTGACCATATTTTTAATACTATCTGTTACTATTTTATGCGCTTTTTCCGGAATCCAGCTGTTAATCTTATTCTGTGCTTTTTTTGAAAATCGGTTTACCAATCCGGATTGCTTCATTACTTTCATTCTCCATGCCTGTACTTCTTGATAGGCTTTTAATTCATAGTTATCCGCCATTATTAATCATCCTCTAGTTAGTGACCTATTTTATTATACGTATAGCCCCAATGAAAGGTTCCCTTCGTACCTACTGCCTACACTTATCAATTCAATTAAGCATAATTATACTTTATAAAACACGAACAATTAAAAGTTTAGTAAATAATTATGCTAATTCGAGAAAATAAAATTGATGATAATGCTATTTTTAATTATACTAAGGTGAAAGTGAAGGGAGTTTTAACAATGGTACAAATGAAGCTTGAATCAAAAGTGTTTTCCGTTCTGAAAGACAAAATACGATTAATCAGATCTCAGGATCGTGCTATATATTTAGTTGGGCCAATCCAACTGCCTGTTAATTTATATGGAGAGACTACCATCTTCCAGTGGTATTGCTGGCTGAATTACGATGAAGTAACCGAAGACTACGAAAAGATAATTGAAAAATTGTCATCTTCCAATCTGGCCGAATTCCAACAATCGAGTGTACTTGTCTATGGAGATTTCGAAAATGCTGACGAAGCACTAATCCGTATGCATTCCATCTGCCATACGGGAGATATTTTCGGTAGTAAACGCTGTGACTGTGGTTTCCAATTAAAAGAATCGATGAAGAAAATTAAAGAACATGGCACTGGAGCACTCTTTTACTTGGCAAATCACGAAGGTAGAGGTATCGGTCTGTTCAGTAAGGCAATGGCATATGTTCTCCAGGAGAATGGTTACGACACCGTGGAAGCAAATGAAAGTCTGGGATTTGTCAATGATTCCAGGGACTACGAGGATGCCATTAAAGTACTTAAAACATTACGTCTGAAACCAGTAACGTTAATTACTAATAATCCGAAAAAGATGGAAGCATTGGAAAACTCAGGGATGCTTGTTGCAGGACGCACACCTTTATGGGGGGATGTCTCCGAGTACAACGAAAAATACCTGCAAACGAAGGTGATAAAATCGGGACATTTAAAAGAAGAAAGGACTTGCTCCAATGACTAATGATGAGTTCTATATGGATCTCGCATTAAAAAATGCACAAGCAATGAAGGGCCAAACAGATCCTAACCCCCTCGTTGGCTCGGTTATTGTTAACGATAATCGAATCGTTGGTATAGGTACCCACTTAAAGGCCGGTGAGCCGCATGCAGAAATTCATGCATTACGGATGGCTGGTGAAAATGCAAAAGGTGGGACAATCTATGTCACGCTTGAACCATGCTCTCATTACGGAAGAACAGGTCCATGTGCTGTAGCAATCGTAGAAGCAGGTATTAAAAAGGTGATTATCGCCACCCTGGATCCAAATCCAATTGTAGCCGGTAATGGCGTTAAAATATTACAAGACGCTGGTATCGAGGTCGTTACCGGATTACTGGAAAAGGAATCCCAAAAAATGAATGAAGTATTTAATAAATATATTGTGACAAAGAAACCGTTTATTACATTAAAAACAGGAATTACATTAGACGGAAAAGTTGCAACCCATACTTCCAATAGCAAATGGATTACATCAGAGGAAGCAAGACAGGATGTTCATCAATTAAGAAATGAAAATATGGCAATTCTTGTTGGAGTAAATACAGTATTAAAAGATGACCCAGCATTAACGACGAGAATTCCGAATGGACGAAACCCAATCCGCATCATTATGGATTCCAAGTTAAAAATTCCTTTAGAATCACAGGTTATTACTGAAACCCAAGCAGAAACAATAATCTTTACTTGTAAAGACTATGATAAAGAAAAAAGAAAGGCACTGGAAGCTCGGAACATAACTGTATTGGAAACTAGTGGGACCCTACATACAGATCCGGTTGATGTGGTCACACAGATAGGAGAAAAAGGCATTTCCTCCCTGTTAATCGAAGGTGGTGGGAATATAAATGCTTCGTTCCTCAAAAATAAGCTGATTGACAAAGTAGTTCTTTATTTTGCACCGAAATTAATTGGCGGGAAAGAAGCACCTACGTTCTTTGAGGGTGCAGGTATTGACTTGATGAAAGATGCCATTGATTTGGAACATACAGATATAAACCGGATTGGACCAGACTTCAAGTTTGTCGGTTATCCGAGATATCCTAATAAATACGATAACTGAGGGGTTATTTATGAAATTTGGATTTGATATTGATGATACATTAATTAATTTGAGAGAACATGCATTTCATATTTATAATGAAAAATTAAAGAAAGCGATCGGCATCGAAGTTTTTAGCAATATAAAGCGGGTCGAGATACATGAAGCTTTTGGTATGTCAGATGAACAAGGGAAAGCAATGTGGAACAACTCCCTGGAAGAAATCTATTATACATCCTGTCCTCCTTTCCCTGGTGCAGTTGAAACATTACACGCACTTGAAAAAAATGGCCATAAAATTTACTATATTACAGCACGCCCTGAAGAACATGGAGAAAGATCAAAAGAGTGGTTAAAAGAACAAGGATTTCCAGTACAGAATAACCACTTTTTCTACGGTATGAAGGACGAAGAGAAGATCTATACCATACAAAAACTGAAGCTTGATTACTATGTGGATGATAAACCTGCTGTTCTCCAAACGCTTCTAGCCGGCTCAACTAAATTATATGTGAAAGACCAAGCTTATAATCGACACTTACAAAACATTCCAAGGATTGAAGGCTGGTCGGACTTTTTAAAGGATATTAAAATATAAATAATGTTAGGAAAAGATATTCCGGATTCTCATCGGTATATCTTTTTCTCATGGCTTTTTTTAAGGTTGAACTACGAATACTCATCCCAAAATAAATTCCGCACTCCTCCGCACTCCGCCTTGCCGCATAATATATAAACTGCGAAGTAACTGCTGGTTGTTTGGTTTCTTTAAGTAACTGCTTTTCCCGCCGTCCGGGATCGCTCTGGGCGGATGCTTTCCGCGGGCACGGCCTCAGCCCCGAAGAGAAAACCACTCTTCTGGTCTTCGGACACGTGCTGTTCCCGCAGGAGTCACCGCCCGCCGCTCACCCGGACTGGTGAAGCTGTGTGATATGATTTTTATAAATCACTAATGCAGTTAGCAATTTGTAAGCTTAAAACCAGCTCTGGGGAAATATACGAAGACTCCAGCGGGAGGAAAGGCATCGGTGAGACCCAGCAGGGCGAAGCACGAGGAGGGCTCACCAGCCGCCCGCGGAAAGCGAAGTATATTTCCCCAGAGCGGTCGCCGAAGTTACTTAACTTAGTTCGTAGTTTATCTCAAATACGAAGATTATAAAACAACGATTCTTTACGGTGAGTTGAGTAACAGCTGTCCCAAACATTAATCAAAGTTCCTTTTCCATTAACCGACACGTATTATAATTACATCTCAAACTTCCCAGATTTTTACAGTAACTTCCAAAATATTCCTGATGTGATATATTGCATATTCCAATTGTAAGCAATTTCATGTATACTTTTAATAAAGAGTTTTATAATTTTCCAGGGAAGGTGTGAAATAGTTTGCCAATACCAATTGATCATTCAAAACCAATTCGCTTATCAGCAAAGGAAAACGCCTATAACCAGATTCAGCAATGGATTATTGATGGAACGTTACTACCAGGGGAGAAATTAAATGATACTGAGCTTGCTAATGCTTTAGGTGTCAGCAGAACACCCATCCGGGAATCCTTGCAGTTACTGGAATCTCAGGGATTTGTAAAAATGTACCCAGGTAAAGCGACACAAGTTACAGAAGTAGAGAAAGAAGCTATTAAAGATCTACTCCCTCCACTAGCAGCATTACAATCATTATCAGCAGAATTAGCCATTCCTAAATTAAATGAAGAGACTTTGAAACAACTAAAGCAAACAAATGAACGCTTTGCCCATGCCATTCTTTCGGAAAATTATTATTCCGCTTTAAAAATTGATGAACAATTTCATAAAATAATAGTCGCTACAGCAAATAATCCATACATAGACAGCATCTTAGAAGCTTTACAGGCTCATGTAAGAAGGCAATTTTATCACAATTCCATTGTACTGACTGAAAAGTCGGTTGATGAACACTGGGAAATTATCGAACTGATGAAGAAGGGTGATATACCAACTCTCTCATCCATTATGAAAGAAAACTGGATTCGTAATATTACGATGTTCTAAAGGTAATCGTCGAACAAACGTTCACCTGAGATAAAGGGAGCGTATTGAATTGATGTTGATGTAGATTCGGCGATAACGATTAGTCCATCACAATTTTACCTCTGGAACTGAATGGTGTTACTCTTCCCAAAAACTTATACTTTCTACTATAATGAACTCAACTTTCGCACAATGAAATGGATAAATTATCCTGGATAGAATTAGGAAGACACACAACTCAAGTTAACTTTGGATGAACTGTTTGCACTAAAGCATTCCGGATACATTGAGATTCTAAACTCTATTCATTTTTCTTACGTTGGATTTTGTATAAACTACGAAGTAACTGCTCGTTTTCTATCCGTATGCAGAAACTTCGCGACCGCTCTGGGAAATATACTTCGCTTTCCGCGGGCGGCTGGTGAGCCTCTTCATGCTAACGCATTTCAGTGTCTCACCTAGGCCTCTCTTCCCGTAGGAGTCTCCGTGTATTTCCCTGAGCTGTTTAGAAGGTTACTGATAGTTACTATACTTGCTATAGCTAAAATAGCATCATACAGCTTCACTAGTCCGGGTGAGCGGAGGGCGGTGACTCCTGCGGGAAAAGCACGTGTCCGAAGACCCCGCAGAGTGGTTTTCTCGAGGAGGCTGAGGCCGTGCCCGCGGAAAGCATCCGCCCAGAGTGATCCCGGACGGAGGGAAAAGCAGTTACTTCGCATTTCATCTCAACTCTGCGATGATTAAAAAGCAGTAAACATTATGTAAATATCCTTATTTTTACCAAGTTGAGCAAGGTAATTAGTAGAGACATCCTAAGTTTACACCGGTTACCTACTTGAACCTATTTATTGCTACGAAAGTTGAATAATGAAAAAAACCTGTTTACCTCATATAGAGAGGAAAACAGGTTTTTCGTTCATGTGCTTTTTCATGCTTCCTGAGCACTACTTACTTTCTGAAATTTTGAGACTAGTCCTGTAATTAAGATTACAATTAATGCCGGCAGCAACCATCCAAGACCTTGATCGTAGAATGGAAGAACCTGTTCATAGAAGGACACTACTGGTTTCATCCAGCTAAAGTAATCCATACCAAGTGAATCACATAATGCTTTCAATCCATCAAAAATACTAATCAAGAATGTAACTGCAGTGGTTGCAACATAAACAACTCTCGCATGATTAAACAATGGTGAAATAAATGTAAGCAACATGAGTACGATTGCTAATGGATATAGGAACATTAATACCGGTATCGAATAAGTGATAATATTTGCCAATCCAAAGTTTGCAATTACAAAAGTTAATGTGGAGAAGAACACAACTAACACTTTATAGCTTATTTTTGGAAGTAGTGTATGGAAATATTCAGCATTTGCTGTAATTAACCCGATTGCCGTTGTTAAACAGGCCAATGTTATGACAATAGCCATCATAATTGATCCAAACATTCCAAAGTAATGGGATGCCGCACCACTCAGTACCGGGCCACCTGTATCAAATAAACCTAGAACACTAGTACTTGTTGCTCCTAGGTAAGCAATACCAACATAAATAATTCCAAGAAGTGAAATTGCAATAACTCCTGACTTAGCTGTTGCCCTAAGAATTTCTCCTTTAGAAGTAATCCCTAGCGACCGTATGACATTTATAACGATAATACCAAATACAAGGGAAGCCAATGCATCCATCGTATTATATCCTTCTAGGAATCCGCCCATAAATGCTCCACTTTGATATGCTTCTTGTGGTGCCTGAATCGAACCCATTGGATTAAATAATGCAACCAGCAAGAGAACTACAAGCAATACGACAAGAAATGGTGCCAATAATTTACCTACGTTATCAACGATTTTCGCTGGAAATAAGGAGAATAAAAGAGCAATGGCAAAAAAGATAATGGTAAAAATAAGCAATACCGTTTGTTGTGACCCCTCACTCACAAATGGAGCGATCCCTACTTCGAACGCTACTGTTCCAGTCCTAGGAGCAGCGAAGAACGGTCCAATTGTCAGATAAAGCAATGCAGTGAAGAAGATACCATATATCGGATGCACCCTGCCGGCAAGTTCCTGCAAGTTTCGGCTGCCCGAGAAGCCCATTGCCAAAATCCCTAGTAATGGAAGTCCTACACCAGTAATTAAAAACCCAAATGCCGCTGGCCATAAATTGGTTCCTGCGTTTTGACCTAATTGAGCTGGGAAAATTAAATTGCCCGCTCCAAAGAATAATGCAAATAACATAAATCCGATTGCCATATAAGAAGAAAAAGGTAGCTTGTCCTTCATAAGTTGTTCCCCCTTGTTGTAAGCTCAAATACTTTATTAAATTTTCAAAATATTTAATGAGCTGTGTGTAATGTCTCAATGAAGATATCATACTACCTTCTTCAACAAAATGCAATATATCGCAGGAAATTTATGTGACAATTTTTGTAAATTAAACAAAGCATTCCTGTTGGATATTCATATAATAATATGTTCTACTATACACATATGTTATATAAGGATATAATATTTAGATAATTATTTGAACTAATTGTAAATGAGGTGTTTTATGATGGAAGTTTCTAATCGTTTAAATAAACTACCTTCCCAATTCTTTGCAACCTTGGTGAAAAAAGTTGCTGTAGCAGTTTCTGAAGGACGGGATGTGATTAATCTTGGCCAGGGGAATCCGGATCAACCAACCCCGAAGCATATTGTCCAGGCATTGCAAAAATCGGTTGAAAATCCAGATACACATAAATATTCACCATTTAGAGGCACCGATGAATTTAAGCAAGCAGCAGCTGATTTTTATAAAAGGGAATACAATGTAGATCTTGACCCCGACTTAGAGATTGCTGTTTTATTTGGTACAAAAATCGGTTTAGTTGAATTACCCTTGGCCTTAATGAATGAGGGTGACCTGCTTCTACTTCCCGATCCCGGTTATCCTGATTATTTGTCTGGTGTAGGTATAGCTAATGTCACCTATGATACGATGCCTTTACATAGTGAACAAGGATTTTTGCCTGACTATAAAAAACTAACCGATAAACAGAAAGAAAAGGCGAAACTACTTTACTTAAACTACCCGAACAACCCAACCGGAGCAACAGCATCTGTTGCATTTTTTGATGAAACTGTTGAATTGGCAAAATGTAATAACATAGGTATTGTTCATGATTTTGCCTATGGCGCTATTGGATTTGATGGTGATAAACCAGTCAGTTTCATGCAGGCAGAGGATGCAAAAGAAGTTGGAATTGAACTGTATACATTATCAAAAACCTATAATATGGCTGGATGGCGGGTAGGTTTTGCTGTAGGTAATGCAAAAATGATTGAAGCGATCAATCTTTTACAGGATCACTTATTTGTAAGTATCTTCCCAGCGCTTCAACATGCAGCAGCAACTGCTTTATCTAGTAGTCAGGAATGTGTCGATGATCTGGTTAACTTATATGAAGGTAGACGTAACACATTGATTACTGAATGTAATCGAATCGGGTGGAAAGTAAACGCACCAAAAGGGTCCTTCTTTGCCTGGCTCCCAGTACCGGAGGAATTTCAAAGCGAGGAATTTGCAGACTATCTGTTGGCAAAAGCAGATGTCGCAGTTGCAGCTGGAAATGGTTTTGGAACGTATGGAGAGGGATACGTACGAATTGGATTACTTGTCGATGAAGCGCGCATCATAGAAGCCATCTCCAGAATTGAGAAGCTAAATATATTTAATCCATAACCTTTTGATAATAAGGATGTTTTAATGGAATATCCTTTTTTCAAAATAAGTATTGACGAAATGATTGATATAATGTAACTTTATCTAATAACTCGAAACAAACAAATAAATAAATAAATCTCTTATCAAGAGTAGCTGAGGGACTGGCCCGTTGATGCTCGGCAACCTTTATGTGTTATACATAGAAAGGTGCTAAATCCAGCAAAACATTACGTTTTGGAAGATGAGAGAGGAACGTGAATTTATAATTTACTAGCCTCTCTTATAATGAGAGGCTTTTTTGAATTAAAGGGTAAGGAATACTAAAAATAGAGGTCTTCATCAGGATGCCAGCCTCTTTTGAAAGGAATGTTTACATATATGATTAAACTAAACAACATCACGAAAGTATTTCCTTCTAAAAATGGAGTTGTTAAAGCGCTAAATGACGTTAATCTTCACGTGAAGAAGGGCGAAATTCACGGTGTAATTGGTTATAGTGGAGCAGGTAAAAGTACCTTGATTCGTTGTGTTAATTTACTTGAGAAACCAACCAGTGGCACTGTTTCCATAAACGGAGTAGAAATGACCTCAATGTCCCAGGAAAAATTACGAAAAACGCGGCAAAAAATCGGTATGATTTTTCAACACTTTAATCTGCTGAAAACGGCCACGGTATATGATAATATCGCAATTCCACTTAAGCTTCTTGGCTATGACAAAAAAGAGGTTGAGACCCGTGTAGATAAATATTTGGGTATTGTTGACTTATTAGAAAAAAAACATACGTATCCTTCTCAATTATCAGGAGGACAAAAACAACGTGTTGCGATTGCAAGAGCATTATCACAGGAACCACAAATCCTACTCAGTGATGAAGCAACAAGTGCACTTGATCCAGAAACAACAAATTCCATTCTCGATTTACTTTTAAAAATTAACGAAGAGCTTGGAATAACGATACTACTCATCACTCACGAAATGAATGTCATTCAAAAAATCTGTGATTATGTATATGTGATAGAAAATGGGGATTTGATTGAACAAGGAACAGCAATTAATCTATTTACTAACCCGAAAGAAAAAACGACAAAGAAATTTTTAAATACAATCTCACAACGGAAGTTATCTGATAGCTTAATAGAGCAGCTTAAATTAAACGGTACGGTTACAAGATTGACATTTATCGGCGAAAATACCGGACAACCCTTGCTTGCTCAACTGAGCCATCGATTTAAAGTAGAACCAAATATATTAACAGCCAATATTATGGAACTGAAAAACGGAATTGTAGGAAACCTGGTCATACATCTAGTCGGAGAGTCTCAAGAAGTTGCAAATGCTTTGAAATTTTTAGACGATAACGGTGTATCCACAGAAGAATTGGAGGGGAAAACAAATGAATGAGTTTATCGAACAGTGGTTTCCCATTATATCTGAAGCAGTTGTAGAGACGTTTCAAATGGTACTTATTTCCCTCTTCTTTGCCATTCTGATTGGAGTACCTTTAGCTATATTATTAATTCTAACCAGACCTGGACAATCATTGGAGAATAGATGGATTTATCAAATACTGAATTTATTTATTAATGTTATTCGATCTGTTCCATTTATTATTTTGCTGTTTTTTATTCTGCCATTTACAAAACTGCTAGTCGGAACAACTATTGGAGTGAAGGGTGTTATCGTACCTTTGGTTATCAATGCCGCCCCATATATTGCGAGGTTAATTGAATCTGCATTACTTGATGTGGATAACGGTGTAATTGAAGCCTATAAAGCAATGGGTATCAAAACCAGACAAATTATCTGGAATGTTATGTTAAGAGAGGCAAGACCAGCTATTATTTTGGGGCTGACAATTGCCACGGTTAGCTTAATTGGAGCTACAGCAATGGCAGGCCTTGTTGGTGCTGGTGGTCTCGGTGACTTAGCTTATCGTTTTGGACATCTTCGCTATGAAGTGGATGTTATGTACGTGACTGTCTTTATTTTAATTATCATCGTACAAGGTATCCAATCCATTGGAAATAGACTAGCAGCAAGATTGAAAAAAGATTGATGCTCTTGATTATACTTTGATGAGGTGACTATTTTGACAATCAATAATATAGAAGATTCCTTTATACAACAGATTGTTTCATCCGAAGCCTTCCCACTTAATTTTTCTGATCTTGAATCAGCCGCAAGTAAGGTAATACCTAAAGCGGCATTTGGCTACATACGGTCAGGTGCAGGCGGAGAGGAAACATTAAGGATAAATACAACAGACTTTAATAAGTTGTCTATCGTGCCGAGGTATTTAAATGATGTTTCTGCAGCTGATACAAGTATTGAGTTATTCGGACGTACGTATCCACAGCCCTTTTTGCTCTCTCCGGTTGGAATGTTGAAGTTAGCACATGAAGATGCCGAATTAGCTGTTGTGAAAGCTGCTGCTTCACATCAGGTGCCATTTATTCAAAGCACTGTTTCCAGCTTTTCCATTGAAGAAGTAAGTAAAGCATCTCCCGGCAGTTCAAAATGGTTCCAGCTATATTGGTCTAATAACGAAAATATCTCCTATAGCATGGTAAACCGAGCCGAAGAGGCTGGTTACGAAGCCATTGTTTTAACCGTCGATACGATCATGCTGGGGTGGCGGGAAGAAGATATACGTAATAGCTTCTCTCCACTTAAAGAAGGTTACGGAAAAGCAAATTATATTAACGATAAGGTATTCTTGAATTCCTTGCCAAGCCAAGACGATGATTCTGTTATCCAAGCAATCTTAACGAACATTTTCCATCCTGCACTTAACTGGAAACATGTAGAAGAGCTTAAAAAAAGAACCTCCCTACCGGTTGTAATAAAAGGGATTCTGCACCCTGAGGATGCGAAACTTGCCATAGAAGCTGGAATAGACGGTATCATCGTTTCCAATCATGGTGGGCGGCAAATGGATGGGATTGTTTCTAGCATTGAGGCTCTTCCCAGAATTGCTAAAGAGGTGAATGGAAGAATTCCTCTTCTGCTTGATAGTGGTATTCGGCGCGGGTCAGATGTTGTAAAAGCTTTGGCATTAGGTGCAGATGCCGTCTTACTAGGCAGACCATACGTGTATGGTTTAGCACTAGGTGGACAAGAAGGTGTAGAAAAGGTACTTACTAATTTTAAACAGGAGACTAGTGTTTCACTTGCATTATCAGGCGCAGTAAACATAAAAGCAGCTAAGAAAGTTACGTTGACGTTATAGAGAATTCAATAAAAGCCACCAATTAATTATAAAATTGGTGGCTTTTATTAAGTTTTATTTATGGCTGGGTTTCTATCCTTTCACACCCGCTTTATCTTCCAAATATCTGTCGCATACTCCTGAATCGTCTGATCACTAGAGAATTTCCCCGAGTAGGCAATGTTTGTCACACTCATATTTAACCAGGTCATTCGATCACGATAGGCACGCTCTGCCAGTTCATGTGTTTCCAAATAGGCTTCAAAATCCTTTAGTACAAAATAAGGATCATTATGATACAAAATATTATAGTAGATATCTTTAAATTCTATATTATGCGCCCCGAACTCGCCCTGATTCAATTGATCCAATATCCGCTTAACCCGGTCATCGGTATTATAAATATCTCTTGCATGGTAACCTCCATGCTGATAATAATTCAGTACTTCATCAGCAGTCAGACCGAAAATGAACATATTCTGATCTCCAACCAAATCATGTATTTCAATATTGGCACCGTCCATGGTTCCAAGAGTCAATGCACCATTCATCATCATTTTCATATTTCCTGTACCTGAGGCTTCCTTACTGGCTGTAGAAATCTGTTCACTAATATCCGCTGCAGGAATAATTTTTTCCGCTAAACTGACATTATAATTTTCCATAAAGATAACCTTCAGCCTGTCTTTTACAACCGGATCGTAGTTGACGATGGATGCCACTGTGTTTATCAGTTTAATAACTTCCTTCGCCAAGTGATAACTTGGAGCAGCTTTGGCTCCAAAGATAAATGTACGTGGTGTCATATCCTGATTTGGATTTTCCTTTAATTCATTATAAAGATATATGACATGGAATATATTTAAAAGCTGGCGTTTATATTCATGTAGCCGTTTGATTTGTACATCGAAAATAGACCTTTCATCGACGGTTATACCCAAATGTTGATGAATATAATTGGCTAATACTTTTTTATTTTCATGTTTTACCTGATCAAATTTTTCCAATAAAGCACTGTCATTGGAATGTTTTAATAGGCTGATCAGTTGTTTTGGTCGTTTGATCCATTGCGGGCCAATAACATCGGTTATTAAGTCTGCCATTTTTGGATTGGCCTGTAACAACCAACGTCGATGCGTAATTCCATTTGTCTTATTATTGAATTTATCAGGAAAAAGGTTGTAAAAAGTTTTCATTTCCTGTTTCTTTAAAATTTCCGTATGAATTCTAGCGACCCCGTTTACACTGAAACTACCTACAATAGCGAGCCTTGCCATATGAACACGGTCATGTGCGATTATTGCAAGTTCCGGAATCTTTTCTCTTAACTCTTCATGGTCAAACCAGATCCCTTTACAAAATCTTTCATTAATTTCATCGATAATCATGTATATCCTCGGCAGCAGGTTCTGCATCATCTCCATTGACCATGTCTCAAGCGCTTCCGATAATGTCGTATGGTTGGTATATGCGAAAACATTCGTCGTTACTTTCCAGGCTTTTTCCCAACTAAAACCTTCCTCATCCATTAATATCCGCATCAGTTCGGGAATTGCTAGACTTGGGTGGGTATCATTAATTTGAATGACAACTTTTTCAGCCAAATGACGCAGGGACATTTTATTATTTAATTTAAAATGTTTGAGGATGTTTTGAATACTGGCGGAGACAAGAAAGTATTGCTGTTTAAGACGAAGTTCCTTTCCCTCATAACTGGAATCATCCGGGTATAAAAAACCTGAAATCTGTTCAATCGAATGTTCATGGTCAAGATCGCGGTAAAATTGCTTGTGTTCTTCCAGTGTATCGGTATTATTTTGGAAAATGGACTCCGCACTCCATAATCTTAAGGTATTAACTGTATCGTTTTCATATCCAACAACTGGTATATCGTAGGGAACAGCCATTACTTTATCCGTGTTTTGATATTCAAATTCAAGTGCGCCATCATTTCGCTTATGCATATGTACATCACCATGGAATTGAATAACAACCGCTTCTTCCTCTTTTCTTGTTTCCCATGGATAAGGATCCGTTAACCAGTAATCGGGAAGTTCCACTTGATTACCGTGTATGATTCGCTGTTCAAACAGACCGTAGCGATAACGGATTCCAAATCCATGACCCGGGTAATTTAAAGATGCCAACGAATCTAGAAAACAGGCTGCAAGACGACCCAATCCCCCGTTACCAAGACCAGCATCATGCTCCTGAGCGAAAACTTCTACATAGTCAAATCCAATCTGTTCCAATGCCTCTTTAGCTTCTTCCAACATCCCACAGTTTAAAAGGTTGCTCTCCAATAGTCTCCCAATTAAAAACTCCATGGATAAGTAATAAACTTCTTTATATTTTTCATCCTTATATTTCTTCCTGGTTTGAAACCATCGCTGTTTCACTTCTTCATTTACAATTGAAGCAAGAACATAATAGATGTCTTTGGATGTCGCTTCCTTTACATCTCTCCCCTTGTCCGTTATTAGCTTTTTTAATATTTGTTCCTTCAATGTATTTGCTGTTAACTCCTTCAAGGAAACATTCCTCCCTTATCCATAAACCAATTCCGGCAATAAGCTTTCATAGATTGTCACATATTGATGTGCCGAATCCTTCCAGCTGAACTGACTTTTATTTACATTCTTTAATAATTGTTGCCACTCAGAAGGATTATTAAATATCTCAAGCGAATAGTTCAGTACATTCAGAAGATCATGTGCATTATAATTCGTAAAACTAAAGCCGTTCCCATCACCTGTTAATTCATTATAAGGATGGATAGTATCTTTCAAACCACCCGTTTCTCTTACAATAGGAACAGTCTTATATTGTAGAGCAATAAGCTGCGACAATCCACACGGCTCGAACTTAGATGGCATTAAGAAGAAATCAGCACTTGCATATAATTGTCGGGCGAGTCCTTCATCGAAAGTTAATAGAGCTGCAGCCTTCTCGGGATAACGATAGGCAATATCCGCAAAATAACCTTCAAATTCTTTCTCTCCAGTTCCTAGTACGATAAATTGAATATCCTGATTTAAAAATTCATCCAAAATGTGCTGAACAAGATGTAATCCCTTTTGTTCCACCAGTCGGGTAATGATGACATATAATGGGCTGTCTTCTTTATATGAAAGTCCAATTTGTTGCTGAAGATGCATCCGATTTTCTCTTTTTTTTGATCTAGCCGAACGGTAATTCATAAAAATGGATGGATCTGAAGAAGGATTATACTCTCGTGTGTCAATCCCATTAATAACTCCAACTAAATCATCTGCTCTATTCAATAACATTGGATGGAGGCCTTCACTGTAATAGGGGTCTTTTATCTCATCAGCGTAACTTGGACTTACGGTTGTAATTTTATCCGCATGGAATAGCGCGCTTTTCAGACAATTAAGCATTCCATCCCATTCCAATCCACTTATATGTTCTCTCCCTAACCGGAAGAAGTCCTC
Organism: Oceanobacillus longus; assembly: GCF_042650085.1. Taxonomy (NCBI): domain Bacteria; kingdom Bacillati; phylum Bacillota; class Bacilli; order Caryophanales; family Bacillaceae; genus Oceanobacillus; species Oceanobacillus longus. Next base: position 115,376 of record NZ_JBHSAO010000010.1, read on the forward strand.
ATAAATATCCAAGGGCATCACACCTTGATATTTAATATTATGAATCGTAAAGATAGTCTTCATATTTTCAACAGGTTGTAAAATGTTCGCAAGGGCAATAGCAATCCCCGTTTGCCAGTCATGTCCATGAAGAACTTGTGGCTTGTAATCTATATATTTTAAAGACTCAATAACCGCATGACTGAAGAAAACAAATCTCTCCCCGTCATCGTAATAACCGTAAATACCTTTTCTCGTAAAATAATAGTCATTGGAGATGAAGTAATAAATAATTTTATTATAAGTCAAAGTAAAAAGATGTGCTTCCTGGGTACGCCAGCCTAGTTGTACATCAAAGGAACAGAGATATTCGAGTTGATCCTTCCATTCTTCATCCATTTCGTCGTATAGCGGCAAAATTACACGCACTTCCTGCTTCTCATATTGTCTTAGTGCCTGTGGAAGCGAGCCAACTACGTCTGCCAATCCCCCTGTTTTAATAAATGGTGTACATTCTGAGGCGACAAATAATATATTATTCATTTATATCTCACCTTCCTTAATTTATTAAACTATAAGACTTTAGTCTAAATAACTTGCCTTTTTGCAACAACATAGGGCTTTTCCTTTGATCCGATGATTTTTTGACCCTTTGTTACATATACATCCTTATCCAAGATTACATTTTCTAAATATACCCCTTCTTCAATGGTACACCTTTGCATAATAATGGAATTTTTCACTGTTGCACCGGATTTAATATTAACCCCGCGAAAGAGCATGCTTCCTTCAACAGTCCCATCAATTACACAACCATTCGCAAGTAAGGAATCGTTAACTTCTGCGTGTTCACAATATTTCACTGGTGGATTATTAGAAATTTTCGTACGGACTAAATTCTTATTGAAAAATAAATCTCGATAATTTTCCTCTTTCAAAAGATTCATATTCTGCTTATAAAAGCTTTCAATAGTATTTACAAAAGCACTATAACCGTAATGATCATACTTTTGTATTTTTAAGTCAGATAGTTTGTCCTTAATACCACACACAAAAAAATTATCCTTATTATACGCAATGCATTCATCAACTAAATCTAGCAGGAGGTCTTTATTAATAATATAGACACCGGTAAAGAGCTTTGAATTCTTCTGATCATGTGTTATATTTTCCACCCAACCGGAATCATCTGCTTCAATTCGAAAATATGGATAGTGCTCCGGCTGAACTTCGCCAACATCAGCACTGATCAACGTAACATCAGCATTCCTTTCCAAGTGGAATTTGAATGCATTCTTATAATCGGAGTTGGAGATGAATTGACTACCACTTATTAAAACATACCGAGATTTACTGCGATGGAAATAATCACGATTATTATGGAAAAACCGAAGATCTCCCTTTGAGCTGTCAGACGGGTCATTCCAATCTGGCGGAAGAATAAACAAACCGCCATTTCTCCTGTCCAGCTCCCAATTCTCTCCAGTTCCAATATGATCCAGGAGTGAGCGGTACTTATTCCTTACAAAAACCGCAACTTCATGAATCTCTGAATTAACCATATTCGATAAAGCAAAATCGATCATTCGATAACGTCCCCCAAATGGCAGAGAAGCATTATTACGGAAATAAGCAAGTTCATTAAACACATAGTGTTCATGATCCAAATTTATAAGTCCCATCATTTTTTCCATTATTTATCCCCCCCTGCAGGTGTAAGCATTTCACCTAATACTTCTTCATTTATAACAAGTGGCTCCTCATCCTCGCTTCTTTGAAGAATGGTCCCCTCTGGAATTACGGTATTTTCCATAACAATGACACGTTTTAACATACAGTTTGCTCCAATGCTTACTTTCGGATGAATGATAGATTGTTTAACGATACTTCCTTGTTCTATCCTTACATTTCTAAACAGAACAGAATTGTTGATATGCCCATATACAAAACATCCTGAATTTATTAGAGAATTTTTCACAGATGCATGTTGGCTTATATATTGTGGTGGAAGATTCGAATCGTTTGTATAGATTCTCCAATTCTTATTATTGGAAGTTAGCCCTGATTTCTCATGGAGTAAATCCATATTAGCCTCCCAATAGCTTTGAATCGTTCCTACATCTTTCCAATAACCATTGAAGTGGTAAGCAAACATCCGATGATTATCCTGGAGCATTGCAGGGATAATATCTTTCCCAAAATCATGACTGGATTGTTTATTGTGTGCATCTTCAAATAAATAGGATTTCAGTTTTTTCCATGTGAAAATGTATATTCCCATCGACGCCAGGTTACTTTGAGGTGCTTCAGGTTTCTCCTCAAATTCATATATACGATGATTTTCAGACACACTCAATATTCCAAATCTGGAGGCCTCTTCGATTGGCACATCGATAACAGACACTGTTGCATCTGCTTCTGTTTCTTTATGTTGTTCAAGCATTTTTTGATAATCCATCTGATAAATATGGTCACCGGAAATAACAAGCACATACTCTGGATTAAATTGATCGACAAAGTGGATGTTTTGATAGATGGCATCGGCAGTTCCGGAATACCAGTCCCCACCCGTTTTTCCAGTGTATGGAGATAATACTGTTACTCCACCACTTTTATTGCCCATATCCCACTGTTTACCATTTCCAATATGTCTATTCAGTTCCAAGGGAGAGTACTGTGTTAATACTCCAAGTGTTTGAATTCCAGAATTAGCACAATTACTTAATGTGAAATCAATAATCCGATATTTACCACCAAAAGGTACTGCCGGTTTCGCCCCATGATGGGTTAAAGCCCCTAAACGCTTACCTTCTCCTCCTGCCAATAACATGCCAACACATTCTTTCATTTATGACCCCTCCTCATCCAACTGATTACGTTTGAATATCGTGATTGCTAACGGTGGTACTTTTATTTTTATATGTTGCGGCAAAGCATGCCATTTTTCTGGGAAACTAAAATGTTTAGAACCATTTATTTGCCCAGATCCACCATATTCTGTCCGATCTGAATTAAAAATTTCCTCATATTTCCCTGCAAACGGAACCCCAACTTTATAATCAAAATGCGTATTTGGAGTAAAATTACAAACGATAATCAATTCTTTCTCCGGTTGCATACTTCTCCTTCTGAAGGCAATAATACTTTGATCAATATTGTGTGGATCAATCCATTCAAACCCCTCTGGTCGATGATCCATTTCAAAAAGTTCAGAATTACCCGTATAAAAATGATTTAATTCGCTTATATACTTATATATTCCATTGTGGAGCGGGTAATCAAGTAAATGCCAATCCAACTGTTCCTTATCCTTCCACTCTGCATATTGTGCAAGTTCTGCACCCATAAACAGAAGCTTCTTTCCTGGATGAGCAAACATATAACCATATAAAAGCCTGAGATTGGCAAACTGCTGCCATTGATCTCCCGGCATCTTATCCAACAATGACTTTTTACCATGTACAACCTCGTCATGCGAAAGTGGTAATAGAAAGTTTTCAGAGTTCGTATACATAAAGGAAAAGGTAAGTAAATTATGATGCCATTTTCGATTCCCTGCTTCTTCTTCCATATATTTAAGCATGTCATTCATCCAGCCCATGTTCCATTTGAAATTGAAACCAAGCCCTCCAGCGTATGTCGGAGCTGTAACGAGAGGTAAGTCCGAGCTATCTTCAGCCATCATTAACGCATTCGGTTCATATGAAAAAACGACTTCATTCAATTTGCGTATAAATGCAAAAGCTTCCAGATTCTCTTCTCCACCTGAAGAATTGTAAATTTTCTCTTCTCCATCATGTCTATCAAAATTTAAATACAACATACTGGCAACTGCATCCACTCGAATTCCATCTATGTGATATTCTTTCAGCCAAAACAGCGCATTGGAAACTAAGAAACTCTGAACCTCTGGCCGACCGAAATCAAAAGCCAACGTTCCCCAGGATCTTTTCTCTGCTTTAAGGGGATCTCTATATTCATACAAAGCCTTTCCGTCAAACTCCCGAAGTGCAAAATCATCCTTACAAAAGTGACCTGGAACCCAGTCCATAATGACACCTATATTATTTCTATGGCACTTGTCCACAAAATATTTAAAATCATCACTTGAACCATAACGGGTCGTAACAGCATAATAGCCCGTTATCTGATAGCCCCAAGATAGGTCAAAAGGATGCTCAGCTAACGGCAATAATTCAATATGGGTATATCCAAGGGATTTCACATAAGGTACCAGTTCCTCAGCAAGTTCCCGATATGTAAAGAATTCACCTGATTCTTTTGTTTTCCATGAACCCAGATGGGCTTCATAAATCGAAATCGGAGAGGAGTATGGGTCAAAAGTTTCTTTCCGTGCCTTCCAATCTTGGTCTTTCCATTCATAAACTGATTTTCCAACAGGTGTCACGGAAGCAGTTCTCGGCCGAAGCTCTGATTGGAGTGCATATGGATCAGCTTTTAACGACACTTGATTATCTGAAGTTATAATCTCATATTTGTATATCGTACTGTCCGATATATCTGTGAAAAAACCAATCCAGATTCCCTCGCTTGTTACCTTTTCTAATGGATGTGCATTGCCATTCCAATGATTAAAGTCACCAACGATACGCACTTCTTGTGCATGAGGTGCCCAAACGGAAAATCGGTGTCCCCTTTTACCTTCCCATTCCGTAACGTGACAACCTAACATTTTATAGCTCTGATAGTTTGTGCCCTGGTGAAATAAATATATATCCTGTTCTGAAATGTTGTATTTCAACAAATGGTGCCTCCTTCCAAAACGGTAAATATACTGGAGTTATTATCGTTTTGTACATTATAATTAATTATAGATATAAAAATAAGAGAATTCAAGCCAGTTTTCAGAAAATTCCTTCGACAATAACTGGTGGTTTTTGTCGAAAATTGACACTACTTGTGGAGTTTTCTATTTTATCGAATCATAATGTTTAATAATGGTAAATCGAGTGAATAATTTATTTAGATATAATAATTTTATGAAATTCCCGAAAAGTTTGGTATAACATATACTGTAGCAGTTAAGCGTCAGTGGAAGAGGAGTTGTCATTGTGAAAAAGAATATAGCCTGGATGGATGACGTTCATTTACTGACAGTCATTGCCGATCATTTAAATAAATTACCGGATTTCCGTAAGGATGAACCTATTCTTTATTGGGAAAAGGAACAAAGGAATTTTTCTGTATCGTTTCAGGAGAAAATAGATGATTCTACAGTTCGACTCGCTAACGAAGAGGAACTTCCTATCGGTGAAGAGCTTGTTCTTCTATGGGGAGAAATGAAATTTCCAGTTTATCCTCGTGCAATTGTCCGCACAAAATGGTTTGATGAGAATTATTCTGCGACAGCTATTAAGCTTGGAGCAACGTGTACGGAGGATTCCACTATCTTCTCTGTGTGGTCCCCAACAGCAACCGCCTTAAAGTTGGTACTAGGTGACAACATGTATGCGCTAAGCAAACGTGAAAAAGGCGTATGGGAGACGGAAATTAAGGGTGACTGGCATGGATATCCGTATGAATTTGAAGTAAGCCTTAACGGGGATACCCAACGCGTAAATGATCCATATGCAAAGGGTATGCTTGCCAATAGTGAAAAAGGCGTTGTTGTTAATTTTTCAAGGTCCGATCAAGTAGAACATGAACAAAGTCGGCCTACCGTCAAAAATTTGCAGGATGCCATCATCTATGAACTTCATGTAAGAGATGCCACGATTCAACAAGAAAGCGGCATCATGAATCGCGGAAAATTTTTAGGTTTATCTGAAACTGGTACTACCACTCCAAACGGATTTTCCACCGGGCTTTCCTATATGAAAGAAATCGGCTGTACACATGTTCAGTTATTGCCAATCAACGATTATGCACGTGTAGATGAACTTCACCCGGATGAACAATATAATTGGGGTTACGATCCGTTATATTTCCAAGTCCCAGAAGGGAGCTACTCGGTATTACCGGATAGACCGATAGCAAGGATTAATGAACTAAAAACAATGATTCAAGCATTCCACCGTGAAGGAATAGCTGTGATTCTTGATGTTGTGTTTAACCATGTTTTTATTTTGGAAGAATCACCTTTTGAGAAACTAGTTCCAGGATATTATTTTCGCTATCAACCTAACGGACAATTAAGCAACGGAACTGGGGTTGGAAATGATATTGCCACGGAAAGAAAGATGACACGTAAATTTATTCTTGATACGATTGATTTTATGATCAATGAATATCATGTAGATGGATTCCGTTTTGATCTTATGGGCGCAATGGATATTGAGACAATGAAACAAATTCAAGAACGCTGTAACGCAGAAGATGTACCAATGATGTTGCTTGGAGAAGGATGGGAATTACCGACAGCAATTCCATCTGATTGGAAGGCAACTAGTTTTAACTCTAGAAAATTAGGGGGCATTCGCTTTTTCAATGACTATTTCCGTGATTGTTTAAAAGGAAATTTATTTAATGAACAGGATACTGGTTATATTAATGGAGAGGGCCGCTTTCTCGAGAAAATGCCTAACTTACTGTCAGGATCTTCACTGGAAGAATATGGTGAACCCTTTGTGTCGGATGTAAATCAGATGGTCAACTATGTAGAGTGCCACGATAACCATACCTTATGGGATCGCCTGCAGCTGACAAATCCTGATGTTGATGAGTCCATACGTAAAAAAATGCATCAATTAGCTACTGGAATCGTTCTACTAAGCCAAGGCGTGCCTTTTATCCACGCTGGTCAGGAGTGGTTCCGCAGTAAGCAGGGTGATGAAAACAGCTATATTTCAGGAGACCATATTAATCAACTTGATTGGAATAAAAGAGAACAGGAACAAAAAAATATTACTTTTCTAAAAACACTCATTTCCTTAAGAAAAAAATATGATGTTTTTCGAATGACATCCAAACAGGAAATAAGAAGAAGATTTCATGTTATTGAAACACCTCAACCGGTTTTTGGATTTACATTATTAGGTGATAAAGATGATTTCTCCATTTATATTAATCCATCTAATAACAAATATGACCTTCATCTCCCCTCATCAGGGAAGTGGAGTATTGCCGTAACCAATAATTCCACTAAAAGAACCGAGCAGCAAGAAATCATTGGCGAATATACATTTGTTGATGCCTATGAACTCGTTGTTTTTCAGAAGACACGCAAACCCGCTTCATCAGATTTGGATGTAGTCAGCACCGAAGCGGTTTATTAGTTATCAAGGATTGCTTCATTTAAAAGCCGTCCTAGGGAAGGTTTGATAATTAAAAGGGATTCCTGCACATAGTAGTGGGTATTCCTTTTTGGTGCTATAAAAAATATCCACACCAAATTGCAACACAGAGAGAGGAAGTAAGGTAAATGGTTTTCTTAAATATTCTTGATTATGCACTAATAGATGAAGGATCTAATGCTCGTGATGCATTAGGACAAACTACTGAACTTGCCAGATACGCAGACGAACTTGGCTACCACCGATATTGGGTCCCTGAGCAGCACAATGCCCTGTCCATTGCCAGCAGTGCTCCTGAGATGCTTATGATGCATCTGGCCGCTGCCACTAAATCAATTAGAGTTGGATCAGGCGGAGTAATGATTCCTCATTACAGTCCTTATAAGATTGCTGAAAATTTCCGAATGTTGGAGGCACTCCATCCGGCTCGCATCGACTTGGGTATTGGGAACAGCACCGGCGGAAGAATTGTTAGTAAGGTCTTGAATGAAGAAAAAGAGGAAAGACTACCCTACGAGCAACAAGTAACTGATATCCAGAAATACCTGACAGGTGAGACGAATCAAGAACATCGATTTCAGAATTTAATCGCCACCCCTGTCACCGAAACACTCCCGGAGATTTGGATGTTGGGCGCGGGAGGCAAGAGTACAAAAATTGCCACTGAATACGGCACTGCTTATTCGTATGCTCATTTTATAAAACCTTCAGAAGTCGGTGCTGACATAATAGCAACCTACCGGAAAAATTTTAAAGCCTCTGTTTTTCACGAGAAACCAAATGTATCCATTAGTGTTTTCGTCGTAATCGCTGAAACAAAAGAAGAAGCAGAAGAACTTTCAAAGGCATTCGATTTATGGATGGCCTCCCTTGAAACAGCAAAAAATCCGCCTTATTTCCCTTCTGTTGAAACAGCAAAAAAAAGACAATATAGTTCGTTAGAAAAACAAAAGATTAATCAAATACGTAAAAGAATGATCGTTGGAAATCCTGCTCACGTGAAAGAGGAAATACTAAAATTGGCGGAATTCTATCAGGCTGACGAAGTTACCCTGATCCCTAACTTTCCAGGAGCTGCAAACCGCATGAAAGGAATACAATTACTCGCTGATGCATTTAAGCTTAGAGATAAACAAAAATCCGCCCAATAGCCGATCTCTCAATCTTTTAATCGAAGAAGCCTTAATCCATTTGCTGTAACTAAAAGTGTAGCTCCCATATCAGCAAGAATGGCAATCCATAGTGTTAACCATCCTGGTATAACTAGTAATAAGGCAATGATTTTAATAGCAATTGAAAAGGTGATATTTTGCTTAATAATGGTTAATGCCTTACGACTTAATTTTATTGCAAATGGAAGTTTACTTAGGTCATTGCCCATTAGAGCTACATCTGCTGTTTCAAGAGCTGTATCCGTACCAGCTCCTCCCATCGCAATTCCGACTGTAGAGGCAGCTAAAGCAGGTGCATCATTAACACCATCTCCTATCATCGAGACATTGCCATATTCATTTCTTAGTTTTTTAATGAAATCCAATTTATCTTCCGGCAACAGCTCAGCTTTAACATCAGTTACGCCTACTTCCTGAGCTATCGCTTGAGCAGTTCCTGCATTATCACCTGTAAGCATAATTGTTTTGTTAATTCCAAGCTGATGCAGTTTTTTAATCACATCTTTACTCGTTTCCCGCACTTCATCTGCTACAGCTACTACTGCAATAACCTGCTTCTCTGTCCCGATTACTACCGCGGTTTTTCCCTGCATTTGAAGTAATGTGACCTCATGTTCTATAGAGTGTTCCAATCCCAAATCATGAAAAAGTCTTGGACTGCCTATATAATACGTTGTTCCTTCTATATCTCCATTAATACCTTTACCTGTAATTGACGAAAAGTTTTCAACAAAAATATTAGAATAGCTGATGTTTTCCTGTTCTGCTTTTTTAATAATCGCTGAAGCAAGAGGGTGCTGGGAACGACTTTCAAGTGCTGCAATAATGGAAAGGACTTCTTTTGAATTAACCTCTTTCGAGATGAGTTTAAAATCCGTAACTACCGGAATGCCTTTTGTTAACGTACCTGTTTTATCAAAAGCAATGGCTTTTAGTGCTCCCATTTCTTCCAGATAAACGCCACCCTTAACCAGAACACCATTTTTGGCAGCATTACCAATTGCAGTGACAATAGAGACTGGAGTCGATATTACCAAAGCACATGGACAACCGACCACCAGTACGGCTAATCCCTGATAAACCCAGGAATTCCAACTTGCCCCAAAAAGCAATGGTGGTATTATTGCGACTAAACAAGCAACGATCATAATTGCTGGCGTATAATACTTTGCAAATTTATCAACAAATGCCTGCGATGGTGCACGTTCCGCCTGTGCCTCTTCAACCAGATAGATAATTTTTGAAAGTGTTGTATCTTCTGCAAGTTTAGTTACTCTTACTTCAAGCAAACCTTCTCCGTTTAGTGTTCCTGCAAATATTTCGTCATCGATTGTCTTTGCAATAGGAACAGATTCTCCCGTGATTGTTGCTTGATTAACTGCTGAGTAACCATTAATAACGACCCCATCCATCGCAATTTTCTGTCCGGGCTTGATAATCATAACATCACCTATTTGAATCTCATCAACATGAAGCATTGCTTCCTGACCATATCTTCTAATTAGCGCCTTTTTTGGTGCAATATCCATCAAAGAACTTATGGATTTTCGGGCCCGGTCCATTGAATACCTTTCGATTGCCTCACTGATTGCAAAAAGAATAACGACAACCGCACCTTCTGCCCATTCCCCGATAAGTGCAGCCCCAATAACCGCTACAGTCATCAATGTTTTCATATCGAAATCCAATCGCAATAAATTCTGGAAACCTACTTTAAAAAGTGAGTATCCACCTAATAAAATGGAAGCAACAAACAGAGCGACCGTCACACTATTGCTTTCCCCTTTTACAACTAGAGAGAGGTAACCGAAGCATAGAAACAAAGCAGAAGTCATAATGGTGCTATGTTTCATAAAAAATGGTTCTTTATCTTGGTTGTTTCCTTCAACCCAATCCGTTTCCTGCCTTTTCTCAGGTACAACTTTAAGATTTTCAAAAGCCCCAGCCTTCTCCAAATCTTCTACTGTGGTCTCCCCATAAACAGATATTTTGGAAGCGCCAAAATTTACTTTCGCATCCTGGACGCTAGGAATTTCTTTGACGTTTCTTTCAAACTTACCTGCACAATTCGCACAGGAAAATCCTTGTACACGATAAACATTTTTACTATCTTCCAATGATTTTACGGATTCACCCAATTTCTGCAACCTCCTTATGGTGTTGAAAGGCAAATTGGATTAATTGCTTGACATGCGCATCATCTAACGAATAGTACACCAATTTCCCTTCTTTTCTATATTTAGCCAATCCAATATTTTTAAGCAAGCGTAAATGATGAGATGCCGTGGCAGTTGTAGATCCAATAATATTCGCGACATCACATACACATAACTCTTCCTCTAACGAAAGTGCATAAGCAATTTTAACCCTCGTATCGTCTGAAAGACCCTTAAATACTTTGGCAACTTCCATTGGATTCTGTTCCTGAAGCCTTTGACTGACTCTGTTTACTTTCTCCTTATCAATACAAGTTACTTCACATATATCCTTATTCATATTCTCACCTCTACATTCAAATAGTTATTTGAATATTAGTTTATGCAACTCCTCTTAAATTGTCAATTAATCAAACGTTTGATTAAAACCTTTAATCGATAGAGAAATCAGCATGCAGAATCAAATCGAGCAGCATTCTATCCCAATATACCTCCCTATTAATAAAAGGAGAATTCGATATCGAATTCTCCTTTTAATTAATACCTTATGGATCAAAGTGCTTGTTCTTTATAAATCTTTTGTACCTCATATTTAAATCCACCATATTGATAATTTTGCTTTTGATACATTTCCCTTGGTGTATCTTCCCCGTCGGCAACTAATAGCACTGTTTTATCCCAAAATTTTTTCATTACAAAATACTGCAGTCTGCTTCCAATTCCCTTTTTACGCAGAAATTCATTTACATCGAGACTATCAATTTCTGCCGTTTTTTCAGTCATAATTACATCTACCGCTCCTGCAGGCTTACCTTTATAACTCGCAATAATCTGCATAATTGCTGGATTATTAAATTGCCTCTTATTTAAATCAATTTTTTGCGTTGCAAAGTTCTTCCCAAACTCCAAATCCTGTTCAAAACGTAATTTTAAATAGGCTTCAAAATTATCAACTGTTACAGGTTGGATAAGTATATCTGAACTATTTTCTACTCTTGGAAACTGATTTGGCTGGATAGTGTACAGCTCAAGATACCCAACCTCATACCCTTGTTTTTTTAAATAGTTCATTTCATTCTCATCGGGTTTTTCGCTTTCTGGGAAATAAAACTTTACGTGCCTCTGATTCCTTCTAAAATGGAATTCCCTCAAATAATCTTCAGTATCTTTGAATTCATCTAACGTTGGTAAGTGCTTAAATTGTATAAAATTACTATCATACCGATTTAACATTTCCGGATAATGAATATGTTTATATAGAGTGTTTTCAAATACTATATTCCCTATTGTATATATATCTTCAAATGTAATCTTTTTCATTTTTATTCTCCTCTATTTTAATAGAAAAACCTTTCGATTAATTAAAGGAATTTTCAAATAAATTTTGAAATCGAAACTTTTTCTTATATAATAAAATTATAGTACAAAAATAAAGAAAAGCGAGGATACTTATGAAAAAAATTAAAAATGTTTCATTAATTGGTTTAGGGGCGATTGGCTCTGCTTATGGAAGCAAGTTACATACCTTATTAGGGGCCTCATTTCGTGTTGTTGCCAACGAGGAGCGAATTCGGAGGTATAAATCAGAGGGATTGAATGTGGATGGTACTGTTTTTCATTTTAATTATATACTTCCAGAGGCAAAGACAGAACCTGCAGATCTTGTAATTTTCGCAGTAAAAAACGCAGAACTGGAACAGGCTATATTAGATATGAAGCACCATATTGGGCCTGATACAATTATTCTTTCTCTTTTAAATGGCATATCAAGTGAAGAGGAAATTTATGAAGCTACTAATAATGAACATATTCTCTATAGTATGTGTGTAGGGATTGATGCTTTACGCACAAATAATAAAATTCGTTTTTCCAGTATGGGAAAAATTTGCTTTGGGGAAAGGGATCAAACAACTTCGGATAATATTATAGCGCTAAGAGAATTATTTGATATGGCTGATATTCCATATGAAATTCCAGAAAATATATGGCATGCCATTTGGGCTAAGTTTATGTTTAATGTAGGAGTAAACCAAACTTCTGCAGTCTTTCGCGCATCTTTTAAATATTTCCAGGAAATCCCTGCACTTCATCAATGGATGGAACAAGCTATGTATGAAGTAGTAGAAATATCCAAAAGTATCGGGGTTCATTTAACAGAAGATGATTTACGTAATTACCGACCTATTTTAATGAATTTGGCACCCGATGGTCAAACATCCATGCTGCAAGACATTGAAGCCAATCGTAAAACCGAAGTGGAATACTTTGCTGGAAAGGTATGTGAACTTGGAAAGAAATATCAAATTCCAACACCAGTAAACGATCAGCTTTACAAGATGATAACGATTATCGAATCAATGGCAAAGTTATAGTTCGTATATGTTACTAACTACAAAATGTGGTTAGTAACGATCTTCTCTTGAAGCTTTTTCTTGAAAGTATAATTTCCCTGAAACTCCAAATGCTAACTGTACACAAAAGAAAGATGTTGCAAAAATCTCATTTTCTTCGCTCCTCTACCGGCAATTCCAGCAACATCTATCCGATACTATTAGCTTATACAGGGGGTTCACATGAAGAAGGTTTCTAATGTTTTTTATATCACCATTGCTTTAGTTGTATTATTTGTTTTGATCGGTGCTATCATGCCTGTACGATTTGAGAAAGTAACAACAAACCTGAATGCTTTTATCTCTACCAACTTCGGATGGTATTATATGTGGCTGATGATTGCTCTGATTATTCTTTCCATCTTTATCATCCTAAGCCCTTACGGCAAAATCCGTTTAGGAAAAGATAATGAAAAACCTGAATTTTCTACACCTACTTGGATTGCGATGTTATTCTCTGCAGGACTAGGTATAGGGCTTGTTTTCTATGGTGCTGCTGAACCGCTTTTTCACGGATTTTTAGATTCGCCGCTATCTGAAGCAGGTACTGAACAGGCATTTAAGGAAGGACTTTCATTAACTTATTTCCACTGGGGTTTCCATGGCTGGGCTATGTATGGAATTGTTGCACTTTCACTTGCATTTTTTCAATTTCGCAAAGGGGAACGCGGCTTGATTTCGTCAACTTTAAAACCTCTATTCGGCGATAGGATGAACGGTCCATTTGGAATAGCGATTGACGTACTTGCGACATTTGCAACAATATTTGGTGTAGCAACGTCCCTTGGATTAGGAGCTATGCAGATTAACGGTGGATTGAATCATTTATTTGGAATTGATGTTAGTTTCGCATCCCAGTTTATCATTGTTGCGATTGTAACGGTTCTATTCCTTGTTTCATCTTGGTCGGGGCTAAGTAAAGGGATTCGATATTTATCGAATACGAATATGGTTGTCGCAATTTTATTGTTTTTTGGAGTATTATTTATTGGACCAACAATGCTTATCCTTAACATGTTTACAGATACTTTTGGTTTATACCTTCAAAACATTGTGCAATGGAGTTTTCGTACCGCACCACTAGAAGGGGATAATCGTGGTTGGGTTGATTCCTGGACGATTTTTTACTGGGCATGGTGGATCTCATGGGCACCTTTTGTTGGAATGTTCATTGCTCGTGTCTCACGCGGAAGAACTATTCGTGAATTTATGATTGGAGTTATGATTGTACCGACTTTCATTATCGCCATCTGGTTTGCAACGTTTGGGACTACAGCAGGTGATATTCAAAACAGTGGTATCGACTTAACACAATATTCAACAGAACTAATAACCTTTAACATGTATGACCAAATGTCTTTTTCATTCATCTTATCCACCTTATCAATTTTGTTGCTTATGACTTTCTTTATTACGTCGGCTGACTCAGCTACATTCGTTTTAGGAATGCAAACCACAAGAGGGTCATTAACTCCTCCTAATACAGTTAAAACGATTATGGGTCTTGCACAGTCGGCAGTAGCTCTCATTTTACTTTATGTAGGTGGGTTAACTGCATTGCAAAATACCATTATAGCTGCTGCACTTCCCTTTTCATTTGTTGTGATTTTAATGATGTTTTCTCTCTTTAAAGCACTTAAACAGGAGTTAAAAACCATCAAGAGAATACCCAAGAAGAAATAAGTGATTCGTACCATCTAAAAACGCACTCTAAAGCGCATTTTGCTCAGAGTACGTTTTTTTAATATAATAAGCGATAAATCAAAAAGCGTTCATCCGGATTTCTCTCATATAAAGCCGGCCGTATAATTTCCTTTATCAATTCAAAAGAAGTGTTGTTTTCAAGAAAATAAACATAATCTTCGTGTGGATAATATAGGATTAACTCGATTTCACGTTTCGTATTTTCTACAGAGCGTAAAATATTATTAATGACCTTTCTAAATATCGTTACTGAAAATGGATTAAAGAAATAGAAACGATTATCATTCGGTTCAATGATGTATTCTTCTGCCAGACAGCAAAAGAATTCAATCGTATCACCATTCTTTTTTGTATGATGTAAGTAATTTCTTTGATTAATAATTGCTTCTTGGAAGAATTTATCATCCATTTCAATTCCTTTGACAGATATACCGAAAAAATAATGAATATAAAAGTTCATCCTTCCTTTTCCACATCCATAATCAACCAATTGATCATCTTTACCCATTTCGTAATTCTTGAAAAGTGTTTCTAATGCGCTATATGGCGTTGGTTCATATGGATTGTATTGGATGGATTCAGGGTAGAGCAGTTTCTCCCCTGCTCCTGTTCGGATATGTAATAATTTATCAAGCTTATATTCATTCATATGATATTCCTCTTTTACTTACACTCTGTCCCCATTAAATATCGGAAACCAGAATTGTCATTTATTTTTATTTTGTCAGATACAATAAAATAACACAACCATTACTCATCATTAATTCACATTAAATATTTGAATACCTTTTTAAGATATTGGCAAGAATAGGTAACATTATATCTTAAAAGGAGTGAAGGAAAATGATTGAACTAGATACAGAAATTGAAGGAAAAAGAGCTTACTTTGGGCAAATGCTGTCTGGACTTAAGCCCTTAGGATATGGCTTATGTGGAGGTTGGGATTATGATAAAGGTTTCTTTGATGGAATTCTATCACGAGAGGGTGGAGAAACGATTTATATAAGATTACCTTTTAAGGTTGTAAGCGGACAGTTGGATCATAAAGACGCCCTTCTCGAGTTTCAAACACCTTTTGTTATCAAACATGTTGTAAATATTGGTTTGGACAAGGATGGGTCCTCATTACTAACAGCTACTGGGTTTAGTCAATTTCAGACACCGCTTGATACAGATGGGCAAATAAAACATAAAGCGAAATGGGAAGAAATTGGGGAGAAATCTGTCGAGCAAGTCATGCAATACATATCCCTGAGTGTATCTTAATAAAAATAACGCTGTTTTCGTAATGTTTATAGCCTTTTAATTATCGCAGAGTTGAGATAAAATGCGAAGTAACTTTAGATTTATTTCCAGGAGAAATGCGCTCTTGCTGCCGTCCGGGATCGCTCTGGGCGGATGCTTTCCGCGGGCACGGCCTCAGCCGCGAAGAGAAAACCGCTCTTCTGGTCTTCGGACACGTGCTGGGACTGCGATTACTCGCCCCACCGAAAACATTTGTTCCCACAGGAGTCACCGTCCTTCGCTCATCCGGACTGGTGAAGCTGTAGTAGATTATTTTTATCTATTAGCAAGTTTAGTCATTGTCAGCAACCTTCCAGCTCTGGGAAATATACGAAGACTCCAGCGGGAGGAAAGGCATAGGTGAGACTCTGAAATACGTTAGCATGAAGAGGCTCACCAGCCGCCCGCGAACCGCAAGTATATTTCCCAGAGCGGTCGCCGAAGTTTCTGCATACTGATAGAAAACCAGCAGTTACTTCAGAGTTTATATAAAATGCGATGATAAAAAAACAAGTAGGAAAGGCCAAAATGCGATGAGGGCTCTTCCCTCCACGCAAACTTAGAACAAATCAAGTTGCCTCGGGGAGAGCCCTTCGAATTGAATTTGGAGCAGTTCTTGAAATGTTTTGGCATTGCTCGCTGCATCACCACCGGAATTATTGTTGAACAGGACAATGATATCTTTTGTATCTTTACTTAAATCCATAATCATCTTCTTCCACTCAGTGAGTTCTGCCTTGTTATAATTATACAAATAACGAACTTCCCGCCAATTAGCATTACCAGACTTATTCCACCCATGGATATTTCTCCCATGCATCCGAACCAATGTCATATTTGCATTCGTTGCTACCGGCACTAATGGAATGGACCCCTTTCCGGCCTGTGGTTCATCCGCAATAGAATGAATCCAGTCTTCTTCTTTCATAAAAGCAAGTGTTTCAGCACGATAGCGTTCATTAAACCAGGATTGATGTCTAAATTCAAGGGCGATTGGAATTTCCTCCATCATTTGCTTACAATATCTCAAATACGTAACGTTTTCCTTCCTGCAGTCAAACCATGGTGGGAATTGAAAAAGAACCAAAGCGAGTTTACCGGTTTCCTGGTATGGTTTTAAGGATTGTATAAAAGCCTCAAACATCTCTTTCTTAGAGGCAAAAGGAATATCTCCACGCTGATGACCGGTCATTCCCTGATAAGCTTTCACCACAAATCGAAACGTCTCTGGTGTCTGATTCACCCACTTTTCCGCATTGCGCAGCAACTGAACAGCATAAAAAGAAGCATCTACTTCCACAACAGGAAAATGGCTACTATACTCCGTTAATTTATTTGTCGATTTGATATGATTTGGATAAAGGGAATCATGATCTCCCCATCCAGTTAAACCTATATAAATCATAAATCTGCCTTCACCGCCCTTTTATATAACATTTAAAGCTTAATTTTCCAAACTCTTCCGTTTCGTATCCTTGCTCACCACATATTTTACGAAAGGAATAATAAATACCGACAGAAATAAAATGCGGAACAATTGAAATGCGGTTACGATTGTCACTTCTGCTTTTACAGAAGCAGCAATAATACCCATTTGATCTAGACCTCCGGGAACAACACTTAAAAAACCAGTCGAGAAATCTAGTGCTGTTTGCCTTTGGAGAAGAATACTAATGCCTAGTGCACATAGAATTAATACCCCACTTGAAAAAAAGGCATAAAAAATATGCTTTTTGGTAAGTTTGATATTCTCTTTTTTCAACAGAAGACCAATGTAAATTCCAATAACCAATTGTGCCACATGTAGAAGTGAGGATGGCATAACTGGGACTTCAACACTTCCTAAATTAAACATCATAATTAAAAAGACTGGTCCTAGCAAATAAGCGGTTGGGATCTTTATCTTTTTAAAGAGGAACCCCGTAAAATAACAAAGCACAAGAAGTCCAATCAGATAAACGGAGTAAACCCCTTCTACCGAATTCTGGACGTGTGATGTTTGGTCGCTTGTTACAATAAACGGAACGACCGTAACAATCATTAAAACGCGAAGAATATGATAAAAAGTCACAGCAGACAAATCAATATTTTTCTGTTCTTCAGCGAATATAATGATCTGTTGCAGTCCTCCAGGTACACAGCAAGTCATCGCAGTACCACGGTCCATCTTTGTCCGGTATGCCATCAATGAACTAATTAACAAAAATAATATAAAAAAGACAATATTGATGAGAAGCATAACCGGAAAATATTGCTTCATATCACGCAAAGCCTCTAATGTAAATGCATAACCAATTACATATCCTGCAATGACAAGACCTATATTTCTAAAAACAGGATGCCATTTAAGCGAAATTGGGGTAAGTAATTGTACGGATAATACTGCAAATAATGGACCAAGCATCCATGGCATCGGTAGGCCCACTGCAACAAAAAGAATAGCTCCAGTAATTCCTATAAGTAAAGCTTTCACCATTGGATAAATAGACATGTAGTCAACTTCCTTCTTACGTTCGGAGTTCTCATCTTTTTATTATATCGTTTTTTATCTATTTCTTAAATCACAAGGGTAGAGCAACTCAAAAAACCTGAGTCGTTAGGAAACTAAACTCAGGTTTTTGGTATCTTATTTATAGGACCGTTTGCTTTCTTATTTCACTATAAGAACTGGGCATTCTGCTCGTTTTGCAACTTTATGACTTACACTGCCTAATATAAAAGATTGTAAGTTATTCAATCCACGACTTCCAATCACGACACAGTCAAATCCTTTTTCGTTCGCAAACGCGACAATCTCTGGTCCAGGCTCCCCATGAAGTACATGTGTATTAAATTCAGCAACCGACCGCTCCAATAATTCCCTTATTGGATTAAGTTTTTCTTTACGCTTTTTTTCAATTTCAAATTTATTTGTAGCATGTAAAACATCTTCTTTTGCTTTATTCCCATCAACAACATAAAGGACATCGATCGCTCCGTCAAATTTTTCAGCAAGTGAAATAGCATGATGAGTAGATCGGATGGAATTCTCTGATCCATCTACTGCCAATAAAATTCGTTTAAACAAATGCCTCACCTCTCATTTATCTCTATTTTTAACCATATAACCGTTAATTAATGACCAGATGCGTTCGAAATACCACCAATTCGGCTCTTCAGTTGCTCACTCTCTGCATTTATCCCGCTGTAACTGACCTTAATGTTATTCTGTGCAAACTTCATTTCTATCTTATCCAATGCTCCAATTGCAGAATCATCCCACAAGTGTGTATTCGTTAAGTCAATTTCTACTTCTTTGACAGAATCCTCAAAGTTAAACTTACTTGGAAAATCACTTACAGATGCAAAAAATAATTGTCCGTCTACACGATAGATTTTCTTCTGTTCTCGAAGTACAAGTTCTTCCGTTACTTTAACTTTAGATATCTTAGCTGCAAAGAAAATGGCACTCAATAATACACCAGCTAATACCCCAATAGCCAAATTATGCGTCGCAAGTACGATAATCACGGTAGCAACCATCACGATTGCATCTGTTTTTGGAAGTTTCGCAAGGTTTTTAACGGATGACCAATCAAATGTACTGATGGCGACCATGAACATTACACCAGCCAAGGCTGCGAGTGGTATTTGTATAACCAACCCACCTAAAACAACAATCAAGAACATGAGAAACACACCTGCAACAAGTGCTGATAAGCGACCTCTTCCGCCGGATTTCACATTAATAACCGATTGTCCAATCATTGCACAACCAGCCATTCCACCAAAAAATCCTGATACGATATTCGCAATTCCTTGACCACTGCTCTCTTTATTCTTATTACTCTCTGTATCTGTCATATCATCAACAATATTAGCTGTTAACAATGATTCTAGTAATCCAACAATCGCCAATGATAAAGAATAAGGCAGAATGATCATGAATGTTTCAAATGTAAATGGAATGCTCGGGAATAAGAAGACAGGTAACTGTTGTGTCAATGCACCCATATCTCCAACTGTTCCCACATTTATATTACCTAAAACAGCAACTGCTGTTACGACTACAATCGCTACAAGTGTCGATGGTATCGCTTTTGTAATTCGAGGTAAAAGATAAATAATTGCCAACGTCAACGCAACAAGTGCATACATTACCCATGTTTCATCAACAAAATGCTGTAACTGGGATGTAAAAATCATAATGGCAAGTGCGTTCACAAAGCCAACCATCACTGAACGTGGAACAAACTTCATCACTTTTGCCATTTTAGATATTCCAAATATTATTTGTATAACTCCTGTTAAGATGGTTGCAGCCAATAAATACTGCAGCCCATGGTCGGCAATTAAATCTACCATGAGTAACGCCATTGCACCTGTTGCAGCAGAGATCATTCCCGGCCGTCCACCCACAAAGGCAATAACTACCGCAATACAGAATGAAGCGTAAAGGCCAACCATTGGATCAACGCCTGCAATAATTGAGAAAGCAATCGCTTCTGGTATAAGGGCCAGGGCTACAACAATTCCCGCTAATATATCGCCTCGCACATTTCCGAACCATTCTTGTTTTAATTCCTGTACTTTCAATTTAGCACCTCTTTTAAAATTTTTATAGTATAGTAACTTTCGACTCTCACAAAAGTTAAGTTCCGTTTTCAACAAAACGAATCATACCATATAAATTTTAAAATACAAAACCGAAAGTAAGCGTAGACATTGATAAAATACTCATCCGTTCTCCGTTATTCATCAATTATCTATCTAATTATATAAAAAGGTCATTATTTTATATTTGAGTATAATTAAGTATAATTTAAGCTAATTTGTTATAAAATTTCAATAACCATTTACCATTTGTGGTATGATATAGACATGTTAACAGTTTGGAGGCATCTCTTATGACGAAGGAAATTATGACTGTTTCACAAGTAGCAGAGTATTTGCAGCTGAGTGAAATGACAACTTATAAATTAGTACAAGAGGGGAAACTGCCCGGATTTAAAATAGGCAGACACTGGAGAGTTAAAAAAGAAGATTTGAATGAGTTTATTGAAAAACTAAAAAATGGGGAAAGACTTTAAACCACGTATAGAGCCTGGGACATAACTAAAGTGTTTAACTCAAAGCCGAACATTTCGCCATAATAGCGAAGGAAATACACGGAGACTCCTGCGGGATGAAAAGCCTAGGTGAGACTACGTAGAGCGATAGCTCGGAGTAGGCTCAGCAGCGCCCGCGGAAAGCGTAGTGTATTTCCGTAGCGGTATATATGCACTACTTTGGTTAAAACACTTTTGTCCCAGTCTCTTTATATATAACTCAACTTTCGCACCAATAAAATAAGTTCAAACAGTTAATTCGAGGGTTAAGTCCTCTACATTATTTTACAATGAGCACTGGGCAATCCGCTCTTTTTGCAACCTTATGACTTACACCACCTAAAACAAATTCCTGTAATCCATTAAGACCTCTACTTCCTATAATTACGATATCTAGCTTGTTTTTATTAGCGTAGTCAACAATGGTAGGACCCGGATCACCGTGTAATATTATTATCTCATAAGACACACCTGATCCTTTCGCAAGCCTTTCCGCTTCTTTAATTCGTTTCTTTCGTGAATCATTTATATCAATTGTGTTCCAATTATTAAGTACATCCGATTTAGCTTTATTAACGTCAACAACAAATAAAATATCAATTTTTGATTTAGCGTCGCATTTTGCAATATTTATCGCATTCTCTGCTGCACGTCTTGAATGTTCAGAACCGTCTGTAGCAAGTAAAATCTTTTTATACAAACTATTCCCCTCCTAATGTGACCCCAGTTTATTTGCTAACTTCCCTACTAATTCGGTACTTGCCTCGTTCATACCGGTTACTTCCACATGCTTTCCATTTTCTTTAAACCTGTCTATAATTTTCTCTACAGCAACAACTGCAGAATCATCCCAGATATGCGAATTGCTTAAGTTTAATTCTATTTCTTTAATTTCCTCTTCATAATTAAATTGAGGGAGTAATTCTGTAACGGATGCAAAAAATAGTTCTCCTCGGATGATATATACTTTTTTATTTTCTTGCATTAAGCTTTCCACATGTACTTGAGATATTTTTGATACAAAAAAAATGGAACTTAATATAATACCTGTAAAAACACCTATAGCTAAATTATGCGTTAAAACAACTGTTAATACCGTAACAACCATAACAATTGCATCACTTCTCGGTACTAAGTGAATGGTGCGCAGCGAATTCCAATCAAATGTACTTATAGCAACCATGATCATAATTCCAGTCAGTGCAGCCATTGGAATTTGAACAACAACATCGCCCATAATAACGATTAAAAACATAAGCAATGCTCCAGCTACTAATGAAGATAATCTGCCTCTACCGCCTGATTTTACATTAATAACCGATTGTCCTATCATTGCACAGCCAGCCATTCCACCGAAAAAACCAGTAACGATATTAGCAATTCCCTGTCCCCTGCTCTCCACATTTTTATTACTTTCTGTTCCTGTAGATTCATCCACAATAGACGCCGTTAGCAAAGATTCCAACAAACCTACAATAGCAAGCGCAAGAGAGTAAGGTAAAATAATTAATAATGTTTCCAGATTTAGAGGAATGTTAGGAATTAAAAATATAGGCAATGTTTGCGAAATCGCTCCCATATCTCCTACATTACGAATATTGATGTCCATAAAAATCGCAATAAATGTGACTACCACCAGCGCAATTAATGTAGAGGGTATTGTTTTAGAAATATACGGAAACAAGTAAATAATAAATAATGTGACAGCGACTAATAGGTACATCACCCGTGTTTCATCAATAAAATGGTCCAATTGAGGCAAAAAAATCATAATTGCTAAAGCGTTTACAAAACCAACCATCACTGAACGAGGGATGAACTTCATGTACCTTGCTACTTTAAATATACCAAATATTACTTGTATTATACCAGTTAATATTGTAGCCGCTAATAAATATTGAAGGCCATGTTCTGCAATTAGGTCTATAAATAATAAGGCCATCGCTCCAGTTGCGCCGGATATCATGGCTGGTCTTCCACCAACAAATGCTATTACGACGGAAATTGTGAAAGAAGCGTACAAACCAACCATAGGATCCACACCTGCGATAATTGAAAAAGCAATCGCTTCGGGTATTAAAGCAAGTGCTACTACTACCCCAGCTAGAATATCCCCTTTTATATTCCTTAACCATGATTGTATATACTTAACGTTATTCATAGACAGATATCCCCCTTTTACGATTAAACATAGTATACGTAAAAGAGTAAGAGCGATATCTGTAAATTTATGGTACTCGACAAGAAGAACAAATATGTACTAAAACTAATTAAACCTTGTTTAACTTCGTGACTCAGATGCTAGCTGAGATTTATCAGGCTTCTTAGCAATCAAGGAACAAACAACTCCGATTACTGGAAATATTAATGTTACCAATAATACTGGAGTATAACTTTGAAAGATATCATATCCTATTCCAAATGGAAGTGGCCCCAATGATGAGCCAACAACCGTCATTGTTACTCCGACACCATTTATGCTCCCAATATATTTCCGACCGAAATAATTTGGCCAAATAACATTTATACTTATCCGTTCAAGACCATTCGAAAGCCCCCAAACAGTTCCAAATACCACACCCATCCAAAAATTGCTTGTTACCAATAACATTAACAGTAAAATAATTTCAATCAAAAAAATAGCAACAAGCAGATAATTGGTCTGGACTTTATCTGTGACATATCCGGACACAAAAGACATTGGAATACCAACTACAGCCATTAAGCTTAATACCATTGCTGCTATTTCCGGAGACAAACCATTTGATCCAAAAATAGAAATGATATGAAATGTTATCCCTGTATTGACCATTGCAGGAATGCCAACACAAATAAGTATCGCCCAAAAAGCTTTCGTTCTCCTCGCTTCTTTAAGCGTCCAGTCTTGTTCGGCTTCTTTATCTTTAAATCCTGAACCAGGTTTATCTTTTGTCTTTTTTTCTGCTGAAAATCCATCCGGTACTAATCCCATTTCCTCTGGTTTATTACGCACTCCAAATAACGCAATAGGTACAAATACAACCAGTAATAAAATACCCCAGAATTGCCATGCAAAACGCCAGTCCCATGTATCAATTAGCCATGTATTAATAATTGGAAACAGCATCGCACTGGAAAAGCTCCCCAAGGTCATTATGCTGAATGCCACTCCTCTTTTTTTCACAAACCATTGTGCCACCAACGTATTTGGAACAAGGGTCATGCTTCCCTGACCTAATAGACGAATCAGAAAGAATCCTACCGTCAGCATCCACATGCTGGAAACCATGCTGTTAAAAAGACATGCAATCCCAAACAGTGTACCTATTGTTACCATCATTGCCCGCTGGCCAAATCTGTCAATAAATCTACCAATAAATATCATAGCTACCCCGGCAACTAATGTAGCAGCAGAATACATTCCTGATACTTGTGATCGGGACCAGCCAAAGTCATTTATGTATTGATCAATAAAAGCTGAGTTAGAATATGTTTGACCCGGTCCTGAGAAGAAAACACCAAGCCCGGCAATCATAACTATTACCCAACCATAATAGAACTTTTGGAAAAAATTTTTACTAGCCATATGCTGTTCCCCCGGTTGAATGCTTGAATTATTGAACATTCATAATGAATATTATCATTGTTTATATTTCAAGCAAAGTAAACAACCTTTTTATACTAAAATTGATTTTTTTTATTAAATAAGAAAACAGTTTTTGCAGATAATATGTTTATCACGACGTAGTAACCTTTAGGATCGAACTACTATCAAAGGAGGAACATAACAAATGGCAAACGTTAAATTAGCGATTATTTACTACAGCTCTACTGGAACAAATTATCAAATGGCACAATGGGCTGAAGAAGGTGGTTCGCAGGCTGGAGCTGAAGTTAGATTACGTAAAGTCCATGAGCTTGCCCCAGAAGCAGCAATAGAACAAAATGCTGGATGGAAAGCCCATTATGAAGCAGCAAAGGATGTTTCAGAAGCATCTTCTGAGGATATTGAATGGGCAGATGCAATTATCTTCAGTACCCCAACACGTTTTGGAAATGTAGCATCACAAATGAAACAGTTTCTTGATTTACAAGGTGGATTATGGGGATCTGGTAAAACAGTAAATAAAGTGGTCAGCGCAATGACATCCGCATCAAATTCTCATGGAGGTCAAGAAGCAACGATCCTTTCTCTTTATACATCCATGATGCACTGGGGGGCAATTATTGTACCTCCTGGATACACCGATCAAGTGCTTTTTGGTGCTGGTGGAAATCCATATGGAACTAGCGTAACACAGGGACCAGACGGGAAAATGGTGGAAGATGTACAAGCAGCAGTAAAACATCAAGCAAAACGGACAGTGGATATTGCTTCAAAGGTTATTGGGGCTTAACCGAATTTGGATTAGCTATGTCACCGTTTAAATAAACATATCTTGATATACTTTTTTAAAAAGAGTAATGCTCCTATGTTTTACACATAGGAGCATTTATATGTTCGTTGCCACAGGAAGTTTCTGCTTAAGACCTTTAGAGGATATTTTATAGAAGAAACATTGATTTCTATCTTTCTTTGCCCTATACAAAGCCTGATCTGCATGATGAAGATCTACTTTTGAATCCATATAACTACTGATAATAATATTCAGAAGAATTTTTTATTTGAAACCACATCAACATCAAAGAAGATGAGCACCTGCGATATGCGGTGCTCATCTCTTATAAAACAAAATATTATTGATTTTCTTGTTCTAGTCTCTCTTCAATCTCTGACATAATTTCGGCTGCTTCTTCCCAGTTTCCATTTGAAAGGGCATCTTGATAATCACCAAACAGCTCAGAGAATTCATGCAATAATTGATCTGAATCTCCGGATGGTACTGGTGGAGGTGTTTCCTCTTCATCAGTTTCTGCCGGTTCTTCAGGTTCTCCTTCGATATCTTCTAGTGATGGTCCTTCAGGCTGTAAATCACTCTCATCGATTTCGCCACCGGCTAATTCAAGTATACGATTTAATGCTTCATCAAATGTTGCTTCCATGACAATATAATCTTGATAAGCAACGACAACTTGTTTTACTTCCGGCAATGACGTTTCATTGGAGGACTCAATATAGATTGGTTCCACATATAGCATTGTATCGTTAATTGGGATGGACAATAGGTTACCGCGAATGACTTGAGAACCACCTTGTGACCACAGATTTAACTCTTGAGAAATAACGCTGTCCTGGTTGATCCGATTTTCAATTTGCTGCGGTCCATAGACATTCTCCTGTTTTGGAAAGCGGTAGACAAATTTTTCCCCGTAATGTTCGCCATCATTCCGCACACCAATCCAGGCAATCATGTTCTGCCGGTTTCTAGGTGTATATGGCATCATTAAAATGAATTCTTCTTCCTCATATTCTGGAAGCTTCATCGTTACATAATAAGGTTCCATTTCAATATCTTCATTAAAATAATGCTCTGTTGGAAATTCCCAGCGATCTTCCCTGTTATAGAAAATTTCAAGATTTGTCATATGGTACGTACCATATTTATTTGCTTGAATCTTAAACAATCTTTCTGGATAACGGAAATGGCTTTCCACATCTTCCGGGATCTCCGTTGTAAACAAGTCCGGGAAAATATTTTGATATGTCTGAAGGAGCGGATCATCCGGTTCGGTAACAAAGAAAGTAACTTCTCCGGTGTAAGCATCGATCATAACCTTTGCTGCGTTTTTAATATAATTTTTATTGTCTTGAAATTTTTCCGCATACGGATAACCTTTTTCTACAAGGTAAGCGTCCATCATCCAGGCTAGCGAACCATCATCGCGTACAAAGATATATGGATCCTCATCATATTCGAAAAATGGAGCAATCCGGTTAATGCGGTCCACAATATTTCGGGTATCGAGCAGCTGACTTTCATTGGATAGCTGATCCGATACTAGCATACGGAATGATCCTTCATTAGCAGAAAATAACAAACGGTTCCAACCGCTAAGTTGTATCCCCTTATCCGCTTCATAGCGATTGTTCATATTTTCATCACCGGATGGATAGTCAAATTCATCGACATCAGAATTTACAATGACATTTGGATAATCCAATTCTCCAAAATAAATTTGTGGCCGTTCGACATCAACCTCTCCTACCGGCGGGAGATTTTTCACAATATATTCTGGCTGTCCTTGGGATGTAATCTCATTAACTTGACTCATCGCAACCCCGTATCCATGCGTATAACGCAATGTCCGGTTTACCCAGGTTTGAGCTTGTTCCGGCAGGTCAGCTGTGTTTAATTCCCTTGCACCAAGAAACACTTGCTGATATTCACCGTCAATTTCATATCGGTCGACATCAATATCATTAAATTCATAATACGTACGGAATGTCTGCAATTGATTGTAAACATCAAGCAGCGGCCGTGCATCATTAATCCGCACATTGTTAATTGTTAATTCATTATTCTCAATCATATCTTCATCCAGTGAATCCTGATTACCCGGATGTTCTGACACATCAATATTTTCAAGCTCGTAAGCTTGCCGTGTGTAATTCAGATTATGCTCTAAATATGGCTGCTCGCGCTGAAATTCATTTGGCTCTACAAGATAGTTTTGCACAAGCGCGGATGCACCTTGCCCGAGAATCATGACTGCAACATAAGCAACAATCGGAATCAACATCGAATTAAAATTGCCTTTTCTAAGTGCAAGAATGACCCAAATGGCACCGATAATTGCTACTGCCGCTAAGATATAGGAAACAGGAATATTAATAATGCGGTCTGTATAACTTAGGCCGTGTACCACACTTTCCTGAAAAATATTCACTTGATTGGACAAAAGCGCTTGAAATGGTGACAGCAAATGGGTACAAGCTAACAACACGCCAATAATGGCAATCGTCAGTCCAAGATGAACTTGTGCTGAGCGATTCATCCGGTATATATTAAAAACGGAATACGCAACAACCACAACAACTAACATGAAGAAACCTAAGCCAAGTAAAATATTAATAATCATTTCTAAAAATGGCAAAACAAACATGTAGAAAGAAATATCTCTGTTGAAAATAGGGTCGCTTTCTCCAAATGTTTCATAGTTTAAGATTTTTAAAAGCGGCTCCCAGCCCACACCCTGGACAATCACACTGCCGAGGAGTCCTATGAAAACAGCAACTGCGAGAATCGCCCCATTCATGACCATTTTCTTTTGATAGAAAAATGCCGGAAGCTGTTGTGGGTCAAAATGGCTTAAATAGGTTCTCCGTACCCAGAATAGGGTCAACCAGGTTACAAAACCAAAAATGAAGAAACCACCTGCACCGAGCGCAAGTTTACTGCCAAGAATCGTTGTGAATACGGTACCAAATTCAAGGGAATCCATCCAAATATATTCTGTTATCCACTGAAATGCAATCGTACCTAAAATGAAAAGAAGAAAAAGAATCCCTATAATGGCTCCAGTCCAACTGCCAAGCTTTTGTAATTTTTTCATTTGATTAAGGTTTATATTTCCTTTGAAATCCATACATCCTCCTTATATCGGTTCCTTTCCTATTAAGATTCCCAGTTTTTTTATACCTTTAGGAAAACCTGCCTACCATTTGTACGGCATGCAAAAGGGAGGCGACCCGAAAAAAGAGAAAAGAAACAGGACCGATGCCTATATATTTTTTTATTTATACAATTATTTTAACAATAATTCATCCATAAGTCATTTATGGCCGCACTTTTTATTACAAGGATTCACTTTACAAAGTTGAAAGTTCGTTTCAGGGCTGGAGTAATTTTCTATCTGATGATGTAGTATGGATAGTAGAACAAAACAAAGAGGAGTTTTACATTCATAAAATAACTATGGTGGGAATAACAACCGGAAAGGAGTTATAGGGAGACATATGTCTATAGCAAAATTTAGACCCTTAGCGAGACACGGAACCCTCTGACTCCATAATGGACAACTCCCATTAATTTTCGTTCTACAATTAAATACAAAAAAGCACGTTACTCCATTAGAATAACGCGCCTCTTTTTTAATATAGAACTTTGTTGTCACATAAGGAAAATCCCATCTAACCATTACTCCACAGTTACGCTCTTGGCCAAATTCCTTGGCTTATCAACATCACATCCACGGTGCAATGCTGCATAATATGCTAGCAATTGCATTGGAATAACACTCACAAGTGGTGTCAGTAATTCATGCACATGTGGCAATACAAACGCATCGTCGTCCTCTTCCAATCCTTTAAGGCTGATTACCATTGCCTTGGCACCACGGGCAACTACTTCCTGAACGTTACCACGAATGGAGTAGTTTACGTTTTTCTGCGTTGCAAGCGCTATTACCGGTGTTCCTTCTTCAATTAGAGCGATTGTACCATGCTTTAATTCTCCACCGGCAAAACCTTCTGCCTGAATATAGGAAATTTCTTTTAACTTCAATGCCGCTTCAAGGGAAACATTGTAATCACCACTTCTTCCAATAAAGAAAGCATTACGTGTAGTACTAAAGTAATCTCTTGCCAGCTGTTCCAATTCCTCTTTCTGATCTGTTAAAACTTCCATTGCATTAGCAACAATAGCAAGCTCCTGCATTGGGTCAAAATCCAATTCAATGCCTTTTGCATTTGCTGTATCTACTGCTAGTATTGCCAGTACAGCAATTTGTGCTGTATATGCTTTTGTTGATGCTACTGCAATTTCAGGTCCTGCATATAAATTTAATGTGTAATCTGCTTCACGAGAAAGGGTGGATCCTGGCACATTTGTAATCGTGAGTGCTGGATATCCCATTTCTTTGATTTTCACTAATACAGATCTGCTGTCAGCAGTTTCCCCACTTTGTGAGATGAACACAAATAATGGATTTTCTGACAGCAATGGCATATTATATGAAAATTCACTCGCAACATGGACTTCCACTGGAATTTTTGCTAATTTTTCGAGGAACTCTTTGCCAACTAAACCTGCATGGTAGCTTGTTCCTGCAGCAATGATATAGATACGGTCAGCTGCCTTCATAGCGCTACGAATATCGGTATCAAGCTTTAGTTCATTGTTTTCATTCTGATATTCATTGATAATTTTACGCATAACAATCGGTTGTTCATCGATTTCTTTCAGCATAAAATGCGGATATGTTCCTTTTTCAGTATCACTTGCATCGATTTCAGCTGTATATGGTTTACGTTCGACAACAGTGCCTTCAAGTGTTTGCACTTCAACGAAATTACGATTTACAAGAACAATTTCCTTATCAAAAATCTCCAAGTATTGATCCGTTTCCTTCAACGTAGCCATGGCATCACTTGCAACAAGGTTGAACCCATCACCTAGACCTACTAGAAGCGGACTTTTATTTTTGGAAACATACAATGTCTCGTGATCCTCAGCATCAATCATGGCAATCGCATAGGAACCTTTCAAAAGACTCATCGTTTCACGGAATGCTTCCAAAGTATCCTGATGTTTTTGATAAAGCTGGTCTATTAACTGTATGATTATTTCCGTATCTGTATCACTTACAAGGTTCACATCACGAAGATATTCTTTTTTGAGGTCATTGTAATTTTCAATAACACCATTATGAACAAGTGTAAACCTTCCAGTCACGCTTTGGTGTGGATGTGCATTGATTATACTTGGCACACCATGAGTAGCCCAGCGAGTATGGCCTATTCCCATTGTTGCATAAACAGAGCTATCAACACTTTCACGTAATGCTGCAATACGACCTTTAACTTTTGTCAGGTTGACTCCCTCATCATTCAGGATAGCAATTCCTGCAGAGTCATAACCTCTATATTCCAATTTTTCAAGTCCATTTAATAAAACTTCTTTCGTATCGTTTTGTCCGATATAGCCTACAATTCCGCACATATCGATGTCCTCCTTAAAATAGGGGGCAGATAAACAAACCTCTAGAAAGATTA
Organism: Oceanobacillus longus; assembly: GCF_042650085.1. NCBI lineage: Bacteria > Bacillati > Bacillota > Bacilli > Caryophanales > Bacillaceae > Oceanobacillus > Oceanobacillus longus. The sequence continues at coordinate 146,314 of NZ_JBHSAO010000010.1, forward strand.
GGGGCGTTAACTGCCCCTCTCTCGTGTATTTTTTGTATGAACATCTTTCTTTATCCTTTTGTCCAATAAGTCGCCAAATTGTTTTTGGGATAAAGCTAAACGACTGAGATATCCAGCCGGGAGGCATCCGCCGAAATCCTCGATAACCTCCACCTCGTCAACTACTTTTCCTCACCGATCGAAAAGTAGTCCTGGCGCTTTAATTAATTTAATAATTTCTATGCTCCTTTCTTTTCTTGAATAATAGCGACAGCTCTATACATTTACCTTTTTTAGCAGAAAGTAAACATACTTTTACAAAGAGCTTATTATATTGTAACCGAGAAAGTTTAGGCAGGCAACATATTTTTTAATGTATACCTTTAGTTAGCTTATGAAATACAATTTCCCATTGTTCACAAGGGGACAAATAAACAAGTAGGAGCTCTCCACAAAACGGAAGAGCTCCTACTTTCTTATTATCCCTGATGTTTCTCCATAAACTCAAGCATCAATGAATACACTTTTATCTCATTATCTTTTTTCGAAAAACCGTGTCCTTCATCTTCAAGAACAAGATATTCGACATCGCGTCCTTTTTCTTCCAACTTAGCAACAATCTGATCAGACTCTTCCTTAACAACACGTGGATCTTTTGCTCCCTGGATTACAAGCATCGGTTTCGTCATGGTCTCTAAATAAGTAACAGGCGAGTCTTTAATAAAGCGCTCTTTATCACGTTCTGGATCTCCAAGCCAGCGGTCCATAATCGGCTTCCAGTGTGGAGGCACGGAATTTACAAAGGTGAATAGGTCGGATGGACCGAATATATCAATGACAGCTTTAAAGTATTCGGGATGTCGTCCATGTAAGAGAAGTGACATATAGCCCCCATAACTGCCACCAACTAAAAATAATTTTTCTCGAGTAGTAATATTATTTTCAAACAGCCACTCGATTCCTGCGACATTATCCAGACGTGGTCCTTCCCCCCAATCTTGTTCAACCAACTTTACAAATGAAGAGCCGTATCCTGTGCTGCCACGGAAATTGGGTGCAAAGATAGTATATCCACGATTCAGGAAGCACTGAAACATGGATCGGAATTGCTTCCGTTCAGCAGCCTGTGGCCCTCCATGTGGCCAGAAGATGGTATAGCCATTATCGTTCTCTGGTTTTGCTTTAAATAGAAGTGCTTCCATTTCCATACCATCGAATGACTTATAGGAAACAACATCTGGGTCCACCAAATCGTCTTCACTTAAACCAAGTACACGATTATCTGTTAATGGTTGCCAATCCTTTCCGTTTGACGATTTATATATATTATGTGGAATAGCTGCACTTCCTCCAAGAATATAAATATTGGCTGATTTTGTAACAACGATCTGATTAATAAGGTCTGTTGGTGCTTTCAGTTTCTCGAGTTGCTGCGTTTCCAAGTCATATCGGTACAATTCATCCTTTACCCCTTTTTCTGTGACAAGGTAAAAGGCTTTGTTCGATTTATCCCATTTTAGTGTAGTTACACTTTCGGTTTCGATTGTTAATACCGAAGTAAATTTCTTGGTATTCAAATCAAGTTTAGCGAGGTAGCTGTATTCACTCTCATAATCAGTAACAAAATAAACCGTATGATCATCCGTAAATACCGGATCAAATGAAACATGTACTTTCTCAGGATCTGGTGTTAATGGAATTGTTTCCTCACCTTGCTTCACAAAGCCCGTGACATATGTATTGGCAAAAGAACGCAAATACACAAACGCTTCTTCATTATCCGAAACCGCAGCCAACTCGGTAGGAGAAACCTCGCCTTCACTTAACAAAATATCTCTTCCATTTTGTAAATTACGAACCCTTGTGTTCAGCATAGATGGATTACCTTCAGATGTCACATAATAGACACGCTCTCCATCATCACTTAAATGAGAGAAAAAGTATTTTTCCATTGATTCTCCCGTTATAAGCGGTTGTGGAAGTCCTCCATCAAATGGAACTGCGTAGATCTGATAGTTTTCATCACCGTCTTTATCATATCCAGTGAGCACATAACGGTTTTTTGGATCAAATTTAATAAAATTGGCAGATTCATCATGTTGAGCAAATAAATAAGGAAATCTAGACCTATCTAAATCCATTGCCCATAAATTTACCTTCCCATTTAAATTGGAAATAAAGGCAAGTCTTTTTTCATCATTACTAACTGCGAATCCCCCTATTGTATACGTTCGGAAAAATTGTTCAACTGTTGGTTTTGGAAACTGTATCATAATCATCCTCCTAGAGTTTTAGCCGCTTCATTTGTCCGTACGTTGATGTTAGTTGGCCTTTAGTAACTTTAATTATAAACTATTCTGACTAGTTCTGACAGTACTTTCACCTTGGCTTCATCTAATTGTACGTGGTGACTTTACATTTATATGTATGAAAAACTATTATAAATACTGACATACAAAAAGAACTGCTTTCACGGAGAAAACAGTCCTTTTCTTATATTGAGTATAGTTAGATTCCAGGTAGATTTTCTATAACTTTCACTACTCGATTTGCGTAATGCTCACATTCTTCTTTTGTTGGTGCTTCAACCATCACTCGAACAAGCGGTTCCGTTCCTGAAGGCCTAACCAACACGCGCCCTTGGTCACCCAATTCTCGCTCTACTGCTGCAACCTCTTCCAGAATAACGGAATTGCTTAATACCTCGTTTTTATCTTTTACTTTAACATTTATCAATACTTGTGGGAAGATTTTCATTTCACCGGCAAGTTCTGATAAAGGTTTCCCCGTTTCTTTCATGACATTAACAAGCTGCAATGCGGATAACATGCCATCACCAGTTGTGATGTAGTCCAAGAAGATAATATGTCCCGACTGTTCTCCACCAAGGTTGTAACCACCTTTACGCATCTCTTCCATTACGTAACGATCACCGACTGCGGTTTTGTCACTACGCATACCATTTTCCTCTATTGCTTTGTAAAAGCCAATGTTACTCATTACGGTAGACACTACCGTATTATGTTTTAGTAATCCAATTTCATTGAAATACTTTGCACAGATAAACATGATCTGATCACCATCGACGATATTGCCTTTCTCATCCACCGCAATCAACCGGTCACCATCTCCGTCAAAAGCCAATCCGATATCAGCGCCCTTTTCTGAAACAAATGCCTGTAATGTCTCTGGATGTGTGGAACCCACACCATCATTAATGTTTAGTCCATTTGGTGTAGAGCCAATGGAAAAGATATCAGCTTCAAGGTCCGCAAATAAATGTGTCGCAAGACTCGATGTTGCCCCATGTGCGCAGTCAATAGCAATTTGAATTCCTTCAAAATCATTATCGATGGTATCTTTCAGGTAGGATAAATATTTCTGGCCACCTTCAAAGTAATCGTTGACAATACCAATATCTCCACCTGTTGGGCGTGGCAAAGTATCTTCGCCCTCCATCAGGCTTTCAATTTCATGTTCCTGTTCATCCGTTAATTTAAAGCCGTCTGGGCCAAAGAATTTAATTCCATTATCTTCAACTGGATTATGGGAAGCAGAAATCATTACACCGGCATGGGCACTGGTTGCCTTCGTAAGATATGCTACACCTGGAGTCGAGATAACTCCAAGACGCATCACCTCTGCACCAATTGATAGCAGTCCAGCTAATAGAGCTCCTTCAAGCATATGTCCTGAAATCCGTGTATCACGACCGATAAGGACTCGAGGTTTATCATTATCCTTTGTGAGTACATAACCACCACAGCGTCCAAGTTTATAAGCAAGTTCAGGTGTCAGTCCCTCATTGGCAATCCCTCTAACCCCATCTGTTCCAAAATATTTTCCCATCTTTACCTCTCCTTTAACTACATCCAATTCAACTGCTTTCTAAACAAGCTTTTCATCGTCTCAGTTGATTTCAATAAGTATTTCTTCCAATGCAGCAGTAACTGTTATATCTTCTATTTCGGGTCCATCAATGACTAGCGGAACCTGATGCTCTCCCTCTTCCAAGTCAGACAAGTTAATGGCAGCACGAAAATCAGCAACGGTTAGTTCACTGATATTTGATTGATTACCTGTAACTGTTATATCCATCAAGGCAGTTTCAGGTTCAATATAATTTACGTTCAATCCTTCAGCCAACTCTTCTTCCGTAATTGGTACATCTTCAATAACACGCATTTGTTCTATATCGATTGTTACCTCAATTGTTTCCAACTCTGGGGCATTTACACCTTCCGGCAATGTTAACTGGGCATTAATCGTCCCAGATTCGGTTACTTCTGACAAATCAATTGCTTCCGTAGTAACTTCAGTAATATCGTCCAGTATATCACTCGTGGAATAAATTTCTACTTCCTCTACATTAGCAGAAATTGAACTTACTGAATAGCCTTCAGGCATTTCACCCGTAGTCTCGACAGTTACAGGTACTGATTTACTTGGATTATCTATTTCTGCGGATACTTGTACACTTTCAGGTTCAATTCTAACATCCAACTCTTTTCCCTGTGTATCATAGACACTTACAGGAACTTCACGGTTGTTAATCGAGCCTTCCAATCCTTCTAAATTAACATATGCTTTGACAGACCCTATTTGGTTGATTACAGATCTGGAACTTGTTATCGTAACCGTTGCAGGTTCTAGCACGTAGTCAATAAGTTCATACCCTTCTGCCAACTTATCACTGTTAACAAAATCAGCACCCACACTGAATTCTTCACTTGCTCTTTCTTCAATGGTTACCTCAATTGTTTTTGGTTCAATATAAACATTAATATCATTGGAAATTGTATGTTGGATTTCTACAACGTGTTCTCCTTCTTCTAACCCTTGCAAGTCGACATACACATCAAAATTGCGCTGTAAGGATAATGGGGTCACATTACCAGGTGATCCCTGTAAATTAACTGTTACATATTTGGGTACTCCGCTGACAACATAATTTTCTTCATCTATTCTAATATCTACTGGAACATCATCCAACATATTTGATTGATCGGTACTTCCTGAAAAGGTTGGATCAGACTGGGTTGAATTAACAGTAACATTAACGAATGCATATAAAAACACCGCAAAAGCTAACGAAATTATCCGGACAAACCATTTACTTTTAAACCAGTTATCCATTATTATTCCCCCTTCGTTTCCACGACTTTTTTTCAGAGGTTTTTTCAATTAAGGATAAGTGGGCTTGCAACATACCGCGAAGGTTATCTTGATCCAAGTCCCTATGCAGTTCTCCGTTTTTCGTGCAGGAAACAGCACCAGTTTCCTCCGAAACAACAATTGTTAATGCATCTGTTACTTCACTGATACCCATCGCTGCCCGATGACGCGTCCCTAATTCCTTCGATATAAATGGGCTTTCCGATAAAGGAAGATAGCAGGCCGCTGCTGTTATTTCACCTTCTTTAAGAATCACAGCACCATCATGCAGCGGGGTGTTCGGTGTAAAGATATTCGTAAGCAGTTGATGAGATAGTTTCCCATTTATAGCTATGCCGGTTTCAGCATATTCACCAATACCTGTCTCCCGTTCGATTGATATGAGTGCGCCGATTCTCCTTTTTGCCATATAACTACATGACTGAAGAATTGCTGCAATTTCCTGTTCAATAATTTCTTCTTCCGATTTAGCACTTCTTGAAAAAAGATTTCCCCTACCAAGCTGTTCAAGTGCCCTTCTCAATTCTGGTTGGAATAAGATAATAATTACGATAAGTCCCCAGTCAATAGCTTGATTAGTTACCCATTGCATCGTTTGGAGATCGAGTATGATGCTTAATGCCCAAACTACTAAGACAACTGCAATCCCTTTTAAAAGTTGAATTGCTTTTGTACCCCTGATTAGCATTAATAATTTATATAGTACATACCAGACGAAAGCTATATCTACGCCTATTCTTAGCAGATCCAAAACATCAAATCCCCCATCAAGCATGCTCACACATCCTTTAGCTGTATAAATTTATTTAATAGGTGTTCTCAAAGTCTTGGTAGCACACTTAACTTTTTGAACAATTTCTTTATTTTTATAGTTAGTCACGATACCTATTATAACATATTTTTACAGAAAACATATGTCTTCGAACATACGAGAATTCAAACAAAAACACGGATAAGTTTAATGCTCATCCGCGTTAGAATATATATATTTAAAAGGAAAAGACACCATTAAAGAAATTCTTCACCTGATACCACATCCATTCAAACATTCTGTCAACGGTTTGAAATTCCCCATTTACCCCTCCAACCGAAGCCATAAGTTCTTCCCCTACCAACGGGTTATCCTGAATTAGTTCACTATTTACTAATGTGACATTACCATCAATTGTACCTTTTATTATTAAGTTACCATTTTTGACCAGTACATCTCCAGGAACCGTTACCCCTTCAGGCACGATCACTGTATCTCCCTCGATGATTAGCTCTTCCTGTTTGGAGACTACTAATTCACTGTCCTGATTCCAGGATGAGAACATCCCGCCCATCATTAAGATAAAGAATATAGCTGCAGCCGTTATAACAGGATGTATTTTAAACCATCGTATATATTTTACGCTTTTTCTTTCTATTGGTAGATTCTGCATAACTTTCTGAGTGAAGTCATCTGGTGCCGAAAAATGTTCTGCACTCTTTATCAGTGTTATTGTACGCTTTAATTCGTGGAAGTGGTGTTGACAGTCAGCACACGTTTCCAAATGTGTGCGTAAATCACATTCTTCTTGGTTCGTGAGATCTCCGTCTAAATATTTATGCATTAATTCTATTGATGTTCGATTACAATCCATGTCGTACACACTCCTTTACACATGACGAAGTCTTTTCCTTAAAGCTTCTCTTCCACGATGGATCCGGGTTTTCACCGTTCCTAAAGGGACATCTAGAATTTCGCTTATTTCCTGAAGCGAAAATTCCTCCAAATAACGTAACATAATAATGCTTCGATACTTTGGTGGAAGTTGTGAGATTTCATGATGAATATAGCGCTGCAATTCAAGACTTTCAACTACTTCTCCTGGGAGACGTTCCTCGCTCGCCAGTTGAGAATACATATCTAAACCTTCTGTCCCTTTTATTTCCGCATCCAGATAATAATCCGGCTTCCGTTTTCGTAATCGGTCGATTGTTAAATTAGTAGCGATGCGATACAGCCAAGTAGAAAACTTTCTGCGTTCATCAAAGGAATGAATATTAACATATGCACGTATAAAAGCCTCTTGAGCCATATCTTCCGCTTCATGTGCATTACCAAGCATTCGGAAACAATGCTGGTAAATTTTATTTTGATAGAAGGAGACTACATCCCCAAATGCGGCCTGATCCCCTTTTTTTACTTCTTTAATTTTTTCTTTAATAAATTGATCCATTTGGTTCCCTCCGCTTACTATGCGGTACTCATTATACGAATATGTGTTACAAAAGGTTTCAAAATTATTTCGTATTTTATCGCATTTTATTTATTTTTTCCGTCACAGAATGTTCATATTATATTAGGATGTTTAAAATTGATTAAATTTGGGTATTTTTCTATTATAGTATACTAGATAGGAGGAAAGTTTTGTGACTAAAAATAATTTAAGAGAACAAATTGAAGAATGCCGTGAAAAAATGATTACTCTTTCCTATACCAATGATCTAACTTCTGAAGCTGTAATATCCTCAAGTGTTAAACTTGATCAATTACTTAATGAATACCAAAGATATACACAATGATTAAAAATATAATGAAAAACTAAAAAGACATCTATTTTCTGTATTAATTCCTAAAATAGATGTCTTTTTTATGTTTCATATTATGATTTTATTATTAACTGTATTAACTTATTGCACCGTGTGAATTCAGTTGAAGGGTTAGCGGTTTAATACCTACCTCTTCCCAAGTTTTCATCAATCCTTCTGCTTTTTCCTTTGTGGGCATAAAAGCAATCCCACAATCGCCCCCGCCTGCACCTGAAGGTTTCCCTGCACCACCAAAGGTTTCAGCCAAATCACACAGTTTGCTAAGGAGGGGTGTTTCTATCCAGGTGTTCGCATGCCTTCCAACCGCGGCTAATGCTTGTCTGTTTTGTTTAACACCTCTTATAAGAAGATTGAAATCTTCTTCCTCCATACCTGTTAAAAAGTTGGCTACAGCTTCATCACTATTTTTTAAAAAAGTCTGAAATGCTACCGGATTATCTATTTTTAACTGTAATATTTTATCAACTAGTTTCGCGGTAGATGCAGGCTTCCCCGTCCAACCAACACAAAAATACACATTTTTTGGCATTTTAATCGGTTTGGAAGAATAATAAATCCAATTATCCTCCACCAATTCAGTGATCGAATCACTGTGTAAATAAGCTTTTTCCAACCAATCCGCCTGAAAAGAGGAATACTGCAATAGACCACCGAAGGACGAAGCTGCTACATCAGCACCAGAACCATTACCCTGCGTTTTTACGTGAGATATTGCTGCAAGTTTAAATACAAGCTCTGGGGTTGGCTCCTGGGCAAGAAATTTCTTTAGAATAGCTGTTACAACCGAAGTGACCACCGCTGCACTTGATCCCAATCCATATTTTATTCCAGACGCATCGTCAAGTTCACTATGAATAGATAAATGAAACGGTTTTATGTTTATTCGCTTTTCCTTTAAATATGTATAGACAATGTTCATAGCATCACGCACAAATCGAACTCTCTCATCGTCTGTACGAATCGTTATTTTATCGTTATTATATTCCCAATTGAGATTTTGTAAATTAAAATCATGTAATGTAAGCCCGTTTCTATCACTATTCTCAATCGTTGCATAAACAAACCTGTTTATTGCCATTACCGCTAAATTATGACGGGGTTCAAGAACGGCAAACTCTCCAGCTATCATTAATTTCCCCGGAACTTTTATGGTCATTGATGCATTCGACAAGACGTCCAACTCCTAAAGATAACTTATTCCCTGACCTGGTTTACTTAAAATAACATCCGTTACACCGGGTATCGTTCGAAGTGTTTCCTTAACTTTCCCTTCATCCTCCGGCAAATAAAGAACCTTTACATTTGGACCTGCGTCTATAGTGAAATAAGCAGGAATACCCTTCTCTCTCATCTCCTGAACTGTTTGCATGACACGCATCGTTGTATCATGCCAATATGTAAATGGAGGATTTGCAGCCAACGTAGTTGCATGCATTTTCAAACAATTGGCTTCAGCTATACTGCCTGTTTTTTCAAAGTCCTTGGTTTTTATTGCATCTTTAATTTCTCGTAAATCCTTGGGAATGCTATCAATCCATCCAGAGTAAAACGGAGATGTTTCCACTGTTCTTTTCATACCAGCACGACTCGATACTTTTTTCACCGTTGACGAAAGAACTACGGCCGCTACTCTAATATCCCAATGTTGAGCTGGGGCAACCGGAACAGCGAATGAATCCGAGCCATCCGTTTTGCCCCCCATTTCCCACTCAGCAAATCCACCATAAATGGAACGGCTAGCTGAGCCCGATCCTTGACGGGTTAGTCGTGATAACTCCTGATTGTCCAATTGCATTCCAATAGCTTTCGTTCCTGCTGCAGCGAGCGCCGCAAATCCGGAAGCAGATGATGCAAACCCTGCTGCAGTAGGAACATCATTTTTAGAGTGAACCGTTGCATAAAGATTTTCTTTTCCTGCCATCGTGCGGATTATATCAAGAAAATTACTTACGCGCTGATAAGACTCTCCTTCTACAGGCTCGTCATCTAGCATAAATTGATCTCGGGTTAAATTTGCCTGAAAGTCTACAGTTGTTGTTGTAAAGAAGCCATCCAGGGTTAAGGAAAGACTGCTGTTCGTAGGTAGAATCAGTGCTTCGTCTCGCTTTCCCCAATATTTTATTAGAGCAATATTCGTATGCGCTTTGGCTGTAGCTTTCATCATAATCTCCCATTCCATTCTTTTCTTTTTAATCCTGTTTTTTTAAAACAAACGGCCAAACAGATGTAGCACCATATTTCCTTAACTTTTCAGCAAGTTGTTTAGAATGCACTTCATTCTGGGCAAGGGCGATAATACACCCACCGTTACCACCACCGGTCAATTTCGCTCCAAGGGCTCCTTCTTTGCGAGCAAAATAAATGAGCCTATTTAAGCCAGCATCACTAACACCTAAAGCTTCCAATTCTTTCTGTGCTTCATTCAAAAGTTGTCCTAAAAATTGCCTGCTAGCCTTTTCCATTGCATCCTTAGCGTGATGTGTTAATTCACCAATCCGGTCGATTTTCCGTTGAATACGCTTTGGAGCAGATTTTAATAAACGAGCAACCGATTCGACGGATGTCCGAGTATCTCCCACTCTTCCCGAATCTGCAACGATAAAGTGAAAATCCTCACCAAGTTCAATATAATCAATAGGGTTTTCTTTTTCGTACCAGATTGGGGTTTTTGAAGTAATCGTAAGTGTATCAATCCCACTAGGAGCCCCATGTGCATAAGTTTCCGCAACATTTGCAAGCATTAGTAACTCGGACTCGGTACAATCTCTATCTGCGAAATCAAACAAGGATCTAATAACAGAAATAGCAACAGATGCACTGGATCCCAACCCTTTACCAGGTGGTATAGAAGAATTAATTCGGATCAGTAAATCTTCACAAGGAATACCCAGATAATCAAGTGTCTCATTTATACAATTAACGATTCCATGCAGAGATTCCGGTGCCAAATGAAGTGGCCCATGATAGAAAGTACTGTCCATTTTTACTGAGCCTGGTACATATTCAATAACTGTTTCAACACCAATTAGTGGAAAAGGAATAGCAATCGCTGGTTGTCCGTGTACAACTGCATGCTCTCCTATCAAAATTAGCTTACTATGAGCTATACCTATAGCTGTTTTTTCTGAAGTTGTTACTTTTTCTGCACTCATTTTTTATACATTTCCACCAATTCTTTAGCTTTTCCGACACGGATTTCTTTTTGTTCGATTAATTTTTCTGCAATGATATCAATCATCTCCCCTGAAGCGCCTGCTGCTATTGCAACAGATCGAGAATGTAGAGCCATATGGCCTTTTTGAATACCATCTGTCGCTAGTGCCTTCAATGCTCCGAGATTTTGCGCCAATCCAACCGCTACAATTACCTGCGCAAGTTCTTTGGCCGATTTTATATCCATTATAGATAGGGAAAGCTTTGCCAACGGATGAACTCTGGTTGCTCCACCAACAGTTCCGACAGACATTGGTAATTCAATTTCCCCTACAAGATTTCCGTTTTCATCTTTGAACCATTTTGTCATGGAACCGTAACTACCATGGCGGGACGCATATGCATGTGCTCCAGCCTCCACGGCACGCCAGTCGTTACCTGTTGCAATTACAACAGGATCAATCCCATTCATTATCCCTTTATTATGCGTTACTGCACGATATGGGTCTGATTCTGCAAATTCATATGCATGTACAACACCATCACGAACTTCCTCTCCGGAATAATCCCCAGTAGCAAGCAGATCAGGAGGAATGACACACCTTGCCCGAGCCAAGCATTTATCTGCAAAGTTCGATAAAATCCGCAAATAAACTTTACCTTTTGTTATTTCCTCGACAATGGGCGCAATAGCTTCAACCATCGTGTTAATAATATTTGCTCCCATTGCATCACGTGTATCGACATATATATGCAGGACAAGCATCTGTCCATACTTCGAATTACTTTCTTCATTAAGGATACGTATATCCAGATCTCCAGCCCCGCCTCCCCGATTTACAATGCTCGGGTAAGCAGCGTTCGCAGCTTTTATTAATGACTCTTTTTGATCCAATAAGTCCTGTTTCGCAACTTGATAATTCGGACAGCCTATAACCTGAATCTGTCCAATCATTATTCTTTCCGTTGCATTAGTTTGAAATCCCCCAGCGCTTCTGACAATTTTAGCTATATGACTTGCCGAAGCAACTACTGACGCTTCCTCAATCGCCATTGGTATTACATATTCTTTCCCGTTTACTAAGAAATTCAACCCTAGACCCAATGGGAGCTGAAATGTACCTATAACATTTTCAATCATTTTATCTGCGGTTTCAGTAGATAGAGGCTGATTAATACAGAGATCGTCTAAATCCTCTGAAGAGAAATCTAGCACATTTTTAAGCAGGTCCCGTCGTTGTTCAACAGACAAATTATAAAAACCGGGGATTCTGGAAGATTTCATCCTGGATCATCCTTTAATATAGAAATTATATATAAAATTCTTTCATCATTTATGATTTTAAACTATATAGATTATAACATGAAACCTTAATTTTTTTCATTTAGAAGTATCTCCATAGAAAACGTAAAAAAATAACTGTATTTATTATGAATAATTTTATCTAAATATGCAAATAAACAAGGCTGTATGTTACCATAACGACCTTGTTTATTTTCTGTTGCATATACTGATTTAGCTTGATGAGCCATGAAGGATTCGAACCTTCGACCCTTTGATTAAAAGTCAAATGCTCTACCAACTGAGCTAATGGCTCGTGTAATATTCCAAAACATCCTTCAAAAATAAAAAAATGGCTGGGCCACCAGGATTCGAACCTGGGGTACACGGGATCAAAACCCGATGCCTTACCGCTTGGCTATAGCCCAACAATAGTAATGGTGGAGGGGGGCAGATTCGAACTGCCGAACCCTGAGGGAGCGGATTTACAGTCCGCCGCGTTTAGCCACTTCGCTACCCCTCCGTACATATTGTTAACTATACTTATTAATTTATACAAAAGATGGTGCCGGCCAGAGGACTTGAACCCCCAACCTACTGATTACAAGTCAGTTGCTCTACCAGTTGAGCTAGGCCGGCAAAAATGGTGGAGGATGCAGGGCTCGAACCTGCGACCCCCTGCTTGTAAGGCAGGTGCTCTCCCAGCTGAGCTAATCCTCCATATTGGTGACCCGTACGGGATTCGAACCCGTGATACCGCCGTGAAAGGGCGGTGTCTTAACCGCTTGACCAACGGGCCATGAATTGAATATCATGTATATTCATCGACGTTTGTAACAACCTGTCGCAGACTGACGAATTTTATTATAACCAGGATATATAACTTTGTAAAGAGGAAAATGAAATATTTATTTATTTTTATTGAAATCGACCTGGAAACAGCGCAGTAACAAGGCTAGATTGTCATATTCGTAATATTATAAATCAACCCCCTCTTTTGAAGTAAGATTTTAAACAATATCAATCCCTAAAAGTTATGGTTTCAATACCTGGTCCTAATAGGTTATAATATATAGAAGAAATAAAATGTGGAGGTATACTATGTCAGGTCTATTGCAAGGAAAAAATGTAGTAATAATGGGTGTAGCAAACGAAAGAAGTATTGCTTGGGGTATAACAAAGTCATTACATAACGCAGGAGCAAACCTGATTTTTACAAATAGACAGGAAAGATCATACCAAAAATTGGTAAAGTTATTAGAGAAACATGACATTGAGGCAGAATTAATTGTAGCTTGTGATGTTGCTAGTGATGAAAGTATTCAACAAGCATTTAGTGAAATAAAAGAAAAAGTAGGAACCATTCATGGATTGGTTCATTCTGTAGCCTTTGCTAACCGCGAAGAACTAAAGGGTGAATACGCAAATACTTCACGGGAAGGGTTCTTAGTGGCACAGGAAATCAGTGCTTACTCTCTTGTTGCTGTTACAAAAGCAGCGAAGGAAGTAATGACTGAGGGAGGAAGCATTGTTACGCAAACCTATTTGGGGGCAGAACGTGTTATTCCGAACTACAATGTAATGGGAGTAGCCAAAGCTTCTCTTGAGGCTAGTGTAAGATACTTAGCCGAGGATGTAGGTAAATATGGCATTCGTGTCAACGCTGTTTCTGCAGGCCCTATTCGCACATTATCTGCTAAGGGAGTCTCCGGCTTTAACGAAAAAGCCAATGTAATTGTTGAGAAAGCTCCACTTAGACGGAATGTCGATCAGGATCAAGTTGGTGATGCTACACTATTCTTTATTAGTGAACTTTCTCGCGGAGTTACAGGAGAGGTTTTACATGTTGATTCAGGCTTTCATATTATCGGAGGATAATCACAAACATATAAAAAACGATTTGCTGCGTTGAAGTCAGCAAATCGTTTTTTAATTAACTCAACTTAGCAGAGTTAAATTGACAAATATGCCTTGGTAGAATTAGAAGCTCTCTTCATACACCGCTCAAGTTGAATGTTTAATTAGGAGCTTTTAAAACTGCTTTCTTGAAAATGGCAAAAACAATTTAATTCCTCTTTTGTTAACAGGGAATACCTTCATATCTGCAATTAGATGGCTTATATAACCAAGTATACAAGTCACAAAAACTCCATCAAGTACCAGTGATTTTTCTAAAGAAGAGGCTATCACACCAAAAAAGATAATACCTAGTATAGAATGTGTATAACTTCGATGGGAAACAAATGAGGCTATAATGATATAGATGCCTAATAACCATATCCAATTTTCCTCTAATGATTGGCCACCAACAAGAACACCAATACCTGTTATCGTAAGCATACGTCTTTGCCTGATTAAAGATGAAATAATAATAATTGTAATTCCAGCACCTACTCCAATCCACTTTTCCATCCCTATACCAGTAAAAAGGCTATATGCGATTATAAAGATGGCTATAGATTGAGACACTATTTGAAGGAATTTCTTAGAAAATGTAATTCGGTTACTGAGCTTTCCATCAATATCCAAATCAGGGATTAATCCAGATACAGTCCCAATAGCTACTAAGAGAGACATAGATGATAAATCTGTTTGATATATGCTTGCTGTCATTAAACCTGTTGTTGTTCCGATTAATGCGTGTGTAGTTCCTTTCAATCTTTTCACCTGTTTCTATGTTTCATTTCAACTTTCTATCCTAAAATAAATCATCGCTCTAATTAGTATACACTCGGATGCTTTTCCAAAATAAAAAGGGATTACCATTAATAATGGCAACCCCTTACATTAAGCTTCCAATCCGATTTGAACGGACGACCCCTTCCTTACCATGGAAGTGCTCTACCTGCTGAGCTATGGAAGCAAAAAAAGGCTCCACAGGTAGGATTCGAACCTACGACCGATCGGTTAACAGCCGATTGCTCTACCACTGAGCTACTGTG
Source organism: Oceanobacillus longus (assembly GCF_042650085.1). Classification (NCBI taxonomy): domain Bacteria; kingdom Bacillati; phylum Bacillota; class Bacilli; order Caryophanales; family Bacillaceae; genus Oceanobacillus; species Oceanobacillus longus. Next base: position 161,422 of record NZ_JBHSAO010000010.1, read on the forward strand.
GAATAATATAATTTCGCATATTAGATTCAATTTCATAAATTAATATGCCACAAGCCACAAATAATATCCATTAAATTATGTATTTGATGAATATTTATATTAAAAAAGCTGCCTGGCGGCGTCCTACTCTTGCAGGGACAAAGTCCCAACTACCATCGGCGCGGAAGAGCTTAACTTCTGTGTTCGAGATGGGAACAGGTGTGACCTCTTCGCTATTGCTACCAGACAAC
>NZ_JBHSAO010000011.1:0-40295 GCF_042650085.1 Oceanobacillus longus
AGTGGTTTGAAATCCTGCGAATAAGCGAGCATTTAAGAGTAAATTGAATCTATCTGAGGGAGTTTATACAGAATGCGATGATAATGAGCAACAAAATTAAAAAAAGCCTTGGAGTCTAACTGTATTCGGACTGTTTCGTGCAAACAGTTAATCCAAAGTCAACTTGAGCAATGTATCACGAGCCCTCCTAATTCGACCAAGGTTATTTGTCTATTTCATTCTATAAAAGTTGAGGAATAACTTAATCAGTAAATTCTGTAAATTTTAAATTTAATGTTGCTTACTATAAAAGGAAACGTTATAATGAACACATAATCTTCAGTGGTACAGTAAAAGGGGAGTGTTAGCGGGATGAAAAGCTTTTTTTACATTTGTAACAGTATGACAGTGAAGCTTGGCAGAAATTTGCAGGAAGAAGAAATCAGATTTTTGCAATGGATGTATGAACGCTATACAAAAGAACAACTGGAAGCTGAATTAAAACAGAAAGAATTTATTTTATGTACCGTGAACTCATAAATTGAAGCTCTTGAATTCCAAGGGCTTTTTCTATTGGAGTCAGTCTTTCTATAAATCGACAACCAATCATGATATAATGATGGCATTGGAAATGGCAAGTTAGGAGCGATACGATGGCAATAACAAATGGAACCATTCTAAAAAAGATGATGGATGAATTATATCAGGCGAAAGAGAGTCAGCATTCGCATGCAAAAATGGTAGCACACATAGCTAATGTTCGCTTATTAAGCGACCTTTTCCTCGAGGGAGATCAAGATGCAGAACAAGAAACTGAATTGACGAAAGAAGAAATGAAAGCAATGATTGGTGAACATTCCGGCAGTAACCACGTTCAACATCAACAAGGAACCAAATCAATGGTTAATCACGAAGAAGCGAATGGAAAATCTATCTTTGACTTTTAATGTAGAAAAGAGGTACATAGAATATGAAACTATTTTTAATTTTGGGGATAATAAATGGATTTTTAGCTGTGGCACTTGGTGCATTTGGTGCACATGGGTTGGAAGGCAGAATATCAGAAAAAGCCATTGCTACATGGGAAAAAGCAGTTACTTATCAAATGTTCCATACGATGGCACTCCTCATCACAGGAATGTTACTTTCGAGGTTTCAAAGTGAAGGACTATTAACAACTGGAGGCTGGATGTTTTTTGCTGGCATCATTTTATTTTCCGGCAGTTTGTATACATACGCACTAACATCGATCAAAACGTTTGCAATGATCACACCAATTGGGGGAGTGGCTTTTCTAATAGGCTGGGTGCTTGTTGGAATTGCAGTTATGAAAAACGTATAAGAAGATGTTCAAAAAGGCGTTATGAACATCTTCTATAATTGAAATATGAAATAAGTCGTAAACACTAACAACATCGCACCACGAACAGCTTGTTTTCCACCTTCAACAGAATGACGCGTATACATTAAAATCATGGCGTCACAAAATAAACTCAGTACAACCAGATAAATCGATAAAAATACAATGATGATATAACCGGCAACTAAAGCAGAAAAACCAATGATACATGCAAATAAAAGTGAAATTAATTCCATTTGAACTAGCTTTCTGTAGGGGTGTCTCATCATAATCGCCTCTCTCAAGTGAAGCAAATGGAATAAAGGATGACCCGATTAAATCGGTGCCATCCTTTTTTCATATTTTTACAGGACAAACACCGCATTCTACCTTGGTGGAAAGTCGGCCATCTGTTGCTGCTGGCCGTATGGATAGTCATATTCGATTTCTTCATTAAAGATGACATAGTCTAAATAAATCATTAGTAAAAGGACCCTTCTTCCAGTATCCGGCTCACTTAAAATAATATGATCCCTGCCAGCTGCTTCAATAATCCCCGTAAAAGTCTTTGCGTTCCATTGTGTATTGTTTTCAAATGTTAAATAAAAGGTAGCAAGTTTACCACGGTTCAAACGTAAAATGTTTTCAATGTATGACTGCTGTAAGGGAAGCATACCTGGTATCTCTGGAGGTTGCTGCTGTGTTTGTTGTTGCTGTTGTTGAGGCTGCGGGAACTGTCTTGTATTATACATAGGGTAATGCGCCGGGGAAACGGAAGGGTAGTAGTAGTATGGACCTCCTTGACTAGGTTGTTGGTATTGCGGATGGATGTTACCTTGATTCTCACTCATTATAAAACCTCCTGTGGATTTCTCGTTTGCCTTTTTGGGAAGAAGGGTAACTTCCCCTTGGTAATTTAATCTGATTCGGCCAGTTTTGACTCCTAGAATCCATTCCTTATTTCGGTCTGATTGTGATGCTGAACTCACTAAATAATTGTATGCCTAGACATAAAAAATGATGACAAAAAAAAGACTTTCCATCTTGTAATGAAAGAAAGTCTTTTATAAATAAGTGGTTACTATAAAGTGAAGTACGCATCCACGTTTTCTTTTGGAAGATAATTACCTACGATGAAATCGCCAAATTCAGCATATTTAGTAGTTACTTCATCAAAACGCATTTCATAAACAATTTTTTTGAACTGTAATGGATCATGAGCAAAAAGTGTTACGCCCCATTCCCACTCGTCCAGTCCGATAGAGCCAGTAATAATTTCTTTTACTTTTCCAGCGTATTTTCTACCAGTCATACCATGATCATAGAGTAATTTTGTTCTTTCTTCCTTATCAATCTCAAACCAATTAGCATCCGACCAGCGGCGACGTGCCATTGGATAGAAACATGCATGCTCCCATTTTGGCATAATCGGTCTCAAGCGATCTTTCACATATGGTGACAATTCGCGATCCTTACCTTCATCCATTGGGTTATGCATCGTCATTTCAATGATGGATACATAGGAGTATCCAGGGATAAGAAAATCACCAATTTTAGATTTATTGATTTCTGTTTTAATTTCTTCTAACTCATCCATTGTTGGACGAAGGAATACGAACATTAAATCAGCTTTATTACCGACAACCTTATATAAAGCGTGGCTGCCTTCTTTTGCTTCCTCAACAGCTTCCCATTTTGTGATTATTTCTTTGAATTCGTTTACTGCTGCTTCTCTTTCTTCTTGTGATGTTAATTTCCATGAGGTCCAGTCAAATGTACGAGTATCATGCAATGCGGACCATCCATCAACTGTTATTACTGCTTCAGCCATATTGTTTAATCACTCCTTGAATTCCTGATTCATATAAAATAACTTGTTATGTTTTTACTATAGCACAATAAGGGTAATCTAATCATATGAAAGGGGTCTCAAAGTCAATGAATTACATTATTTGTCGATTCTTTGTCAAAAGTGGTTAGCTTACAGGCGCTCTATTCTTTAAATATCCATTTAAATCGTTTATGATTGTCACTGAAAGTAGAAGAGTATTTAAATTTGGAGGTTTTTTTATGAGCACATTATTTGATCAATTAACAGATAAAGTATCATCAAAGGATAAGAAAATTGTTTTTCCGGAAGGTCTCGATCAACGTATTCTAACAGCAGCCAGTCAGTTAGCTTCTGCTGGGGTCTTAACTCCAATACTCATTGGAAACGAAGAAAGTATCAGCAAAAAGGCGAGAGAAATTGGTGTAGACGTATCTACCTGTACGATTCTTGAACCAAGCGAGTATGCAGAAATGGAAGAAATGGTTAAAAGCTTTGTCGAACGCCGTAAAGGGAAAGCAACAGAAGAAGATGCACGTAAAATTCTGCTTGACGAAAATTATTTTGGAACCATGCTTGTATACATGAATAAAGCAGATGGACTTGTAAGTGGTGCAGCTCATTCAACTGCTGATACGGTTCGTCCGGCATTACAGATTATCAAAACAAAAGAAGGTATTAAAAAAACATCTGGTGTATTTATCATGGTTCGCAATGATGAAAAATACGTGTTTGCAGATTGTGCAATCAACATTGCTCCAGACAGTCAGGATTTAGCTGAAATTGCTGTAGAAAGTGCAGTTACAGCTCGTTTATTTGATGTAGATCCTCGTGTAGCTATGTTAAGTTTCTCCACAAATGGCTCAGCAAAATCAGAAGAAACAGAAAGAGTTCTAAACGCCCTTGAAATAGCCAAGGAAAAGGATTCTGCTCTTGTGATCGATGGGGAATTACAATTTGACGCTGCATTTGTACCAAGTGTAGCACAGAAAAAAGCACCAGACTCCACGCTTAAAGGAAATGCAAATGTATTTATTTTTCCTAGTCTCGAAGCAGGAAACATTGGATACAAAATTGCACAACGCCTAGGTGGATTTGAAGCAGTTGGACCCATATTGCAAGGATTGAATAAACCAGTTAACGACCTTTCCCGTGGCTGTAACTCAAAAGATGTATATAATTTAGCAATCATTACTGCTGCACAGGCAGTAGCAGAGTAAAATAGCAAAAAATTCCTGCATCACAATTTGATGCAGGAATTTTTTTAGGTTCTTTTCATAATGTTTGTTGTTTTATAATTTTCGTAGTTGAGATGCGAACTAGGATGAGTAACTTCGGCGACCGCTCTGGGGAAATATACTGCGCTTTCCGCGGGCGGCTGGTGAGCCCTCCTCGTGCTTCGCACTGCGGGGTCTCACCGATGCCTTTCCTCCCGCTGGAGTCTTCGTATATTTCCCCAGAGCTGGTTTTAAGCTTACAAACTATTACTATTAACTGCAATATAAATCATATCACATAGCTCCACCAGTCCGGGTGAGCGGCGGGCGGTGACTCCTGCGGGAAAAGCACGTGTCCGAAGACCCCGCAGAGTGGGTTTCTCGAGGAGGCTAAGGCCGTGCCCGCGGAAAGCATCCGCCCAGAGTGAACCCGGACGGCGGGAAAAGCAGTTACTTCACAGTTTATAGATAATGTGTCAAAAACAGCCTTTTGTGGGGCGGGGAGTGGGAGTTTCGTGAATCAAATATAGCTTCTACTCCTGCATCAAAGCGATCACTTCATTCCGTTTCACCATCTGCATATATCTTTTTTCGAAAACAGCAAGTTCAGCATCCGAAAAGTCTGTCTGAACGATTTCTTCACTAAAGTCATCCAATGTGGCATGGACTCTTTGCTTCATTTCATCCACAGTCAGTTGCACACCGAGCAGTTCCGATAAGGATGCCATCACTTCTGGCTCTACTGTCGGGTAATCAAATTTGGTCGTTTCGTTCTTTTTGCTAAGATCATAAAAATGCCGAATGACAGATGCCCTCTCTTTACTGTTTCCTTCCACATCAAGATAGATTTGCACGGCTGCACCGTCTTTTACACGCCGCTGTGAAATGCCAGCGAATTTTCTGCCGCCAATACTCAAATCATAATCACCGGGGCAGTAAGAACCAACAATCTCATAAGCTTCAATAGCATCAGTCAAGTCACGGAGCATATACTGGACAAAGCTCACCATTGCTTCATAGCAGTCCTGGATGGACAGGTGCTTGACACCGGGAATAACGAGTGAGAGATTTAGAACGCCTCGATCAAGCGCAACTGCAAGCCCCCCGGAATTTCTAACAACGACATGATATGCTTGTCCCGTCAAATAGCGTACACCTTCCTCCAAAAAGGTGAGTCTTGCATCCGGAATACCAAGCACAATTGTTGGTGGATGCACCCAAAGTCGTATTGCTGGTGGGGATTCTCCATTACTGACAGACATTGCCAGAGCATCATCGACTGCAAATGAAGTCAGTGCAGTGTATGGCTTTTTATAAAACGTTTTCTCATTAGAATGATCTATATATCGAAATGTCGAATGACTTATTATTTCTTTCCAGTTTTTCATAATTGCCTCCTTACCCTTTAATCCTCTGATTATCTATTATATAATAAACTAAAATCGCCGAAAAAGAACGGATGGGGAAAATCGAATGTCATATAGAGACGAAAAATTATCGGAAGAAAAGGTATTTAAAGATCCTGTCCACCGGTATGTCCATGTGAAGGATCGCGTAATCTGGGATTTAATCGCAGCACCTGAATTCCAGAGACTGCGCCGGGTGAAACAGTTAGGAACAACGAACCTGACCTTCCATGGTGCCGAACACAGTCGCTTCAATCACTCACTTGGTGTGTATGAAATTGTACGCCGAATTATAAATAATTTCCAGGATCGTCCCCATTGGAATGAAAATGAACGATTGCTTTGTCTCTGTGCTGCATTATTGCATGATTTGGGTCATGGCCCTTTTTCACATTCCTTTGAAAAAGTGTTTAAACTCGATCATGAATATTTCACCCAGCAAATTATTATCGGAGACACGAAAATAAATGAAATACTGGAACGCGTTAGTCCAGGCTTTTCCCAAAAAGTTGCAGATGTCATTGCAAAAACGTATGAGGATAAGCTAGTAGTCAGCTTGATTTCCAGCCAGATCGATGCAGACCGGATGGATTATTTACAGCGGGATGCTTATTTTACCGGTGTTAGTTATGGTCACTTCGATATGGAACGAATCTTGAGAGTAATGCGTCCAATAGAAGATCAGGTTGTCATTAAATCAACCGGAATGCATGCCGTTGAAGATTATATTATGAGCCGCTATCAAATGTACTGGCAGGTTTATTTTCACCCAGTAACACGGAGTGCAGAGGTAATCCTATCGAAAATACTCCACCGAGCGAAATATTTGTATGAAACGAAAGAATTTACATTTAAACTAAAGCCGACCCATTTCGTCTCCTTTTTTGAAGGTGATGTCGATCTGAAAGATTACTTGAAGCTGGATGAGATGATTGTTCATTATTATTTCCAACTTTGGCAGGAAGAAGACGATGAAATTTTATGCGATTTATGTGAACGGTTCATGAACAGGCGTTTATTTAAATATGTTGAATTCAATCCGAATCTGCAGATGGATGATTGGTTAGAGCTTTATAAACTTTTCCAACAGGCAGCGATTGATCCTGATTATTATCTTGTTGTGGATTCATCCTCTGATCTTCCATATGATTTCTATCGTCCAGGGGAAGAAGAGGAGCGTTTACCAATTAATTTGTTAATGCCTGATGGAAGTTTGAAAGAACTTTCTAGACATTCGGATATCGTGGAAGCCATTTCGGGTAAAAAAAGAACAGACCATAAACTGTATTTTCCTAAAGATCGACTGAACGAACTGAAGGATGAAACTCTCAAAAAACGCATCAAGGAAATTTTGTACGCGCAAGGAGCGAAAGAAGATGTTGAATAATCATGCAAAATTAATGCAATTCTTTTCCGTAGCAAATGAAGTAACAGGGCGTAAGAAGCTGCAAAAGATGATTTATATTCTGCAGAAATGCAATATACCGTTTGAAGAAAAATACCAGTTCCATTTCTATGGACCATATTCGGAAGAACTGACACTACGTGTGGAAGAGCTGTGCAATCTTGGTTTTTTACAGGAAGAAAAAGAGGATAAAAGCAATTACTATCAATATAATTATCAAATTACAGCTGCAGGGGAAGATTTTCTGCATCAATTTTCATTGAATATGCCGGACATGACTGCAAAAGTGGACATGCTTAAAGGAAAGAGTTCACGATTCCTTGAGCTAGTTTCAACAATGTTTTATTTTGACCACCTGTCATTGGAGGAGAATATCGAAAAGGTACACACGGTGAAGCCAAAGCAAAAGTACAGCGATGAAGAAATACGGGAAGCGGTTAACTTTATAGCTACGTTAAAACAGTAAAGTATGTGTCGGTGTTACCGGAAATTTTGACCCTTAACGAAGGCAAAAAACTAAAAAGCAGGAAGTACCTATGCTACAATAATCATTAGTAAGTAATAGGAGGTGTGTAAGATGAGTTCAGATCAATCTTCAGATAAAAGGAAGAAGAATTCCTTTACGATTATAAAGGATGATTCCACAGATGGCCATGGTGGATACGGTGCTGGTACAATCAGCCTGGAAAATATGTCCCCGGTCATTGTCGACCCTAATGAAAATAAAGCCTATGTCGATATGGGTGCGATGCATGCACGCAGTGAAATAGAACGCCGAGTGAAATGGATTCCAGAGAGAGATGAAGTACCGAATGGCAAACTGTATTGGATCGTCTGGGTAAATGTGGAACGTGGAGAGAACGGCCCTTATTATGGGGGAGTGGCAGGCAGTGAAATTCGCGTTGACCGTGAAATCAAGCGTGCATATAAATCGATGGCACAACATGTTACACATATGGAAAAATCGCTTAAAGGAAAAATTATTGTCGAACATATGGATGAACATTCGAAGAAGCTACTTAAAGAATTCCTTGTCGAGTTTAATGAAGACATGTGGAATAACTCAACTGACGAACTGAAGGATGCGTTATCCATAAAATGACGAATTTGTGACTGAATGGTGAACTTATCCGGAAATTCTTGTACTTTTCATTAAAAGTTTGTAAAATATGGATACATGGGCTAACTCATGTTTGCTAGGACAAAAAAACAGCCAACGATCAGATAAGACGGACTTATCCTGACAGTTGGCTGTTTTTTTGCTTATTTTTATAAGGCTGCATTCTAAGAAATATAGACTGCGGTTACTCGCCTACAGAAAATGATTGTTGTTATTGTCACAAATTATATAAACTGAGAATTAGGAGAGGAAACTTCGGCGACCGCTCTGGGAAATACACTTACGGTTCGCGGGCGGCTGGTGAGCCTCTTCATGCTGACGCATTTCAGAGTCTCACCTATGCCTTTCCTCCCGCAGAAGTCTACGTGTATTTCCCAGAGCTAGTTAGTAGGGATGCTGACTATTACTAGAATCGCGGGTAGCTGTTATAGCATCATACAACTTCACCAGTCCGGGTGAGCGGCGGGCGGTGACTCCTGCGGGAAAAGCACGTGTCCGAAGACCCCGCAGAGTGGTCTTCTCGAGGAGGCTGAGGCCGTGCCCTAAGGATGCGCATCCGCCCAGAGCAATCCCGGACGGCGGAAGAAGCAGTTACGTCGCATTTCATCTCAACTACGAGAATCATAAAGCAACCAAACAGTCATCTTAGAAAAACACATCAAACCATCGCTCGAAAACGCCTTTTTTCTCCGTGTCTTCCACATGCTCTATTTCTTCCACCGAAGAGTCATGTTCGGAACAATAGCTCCGCGGTTCGGTGCCTTTTTCATAATACATCACTCTACTCGTCCCACAATCTGGTGTGGCACGTTTTCCTGTTGCGGGATCAATCGGAATACCAACGACTCCGGATGGCATGGCAAATGCATCCTGTGCTTGACCCTCATGTGCCGCTTCCATAAACGATGCCCAAATTTCCTTTGCATAGGCTGACTCAGAAACTAGTTCCATGTTTCGGTTGTCATCATAACCTGTCCAGATTCCAGTAACGATGGAAGGGCTGTAACCAATCATCCAACTGTCGGAATTTGTTGTTCCAGATTTTCCTGCATATAGATTTGTTAGCTTATTTGTTATCCCGGAACCTGTTACAGAGGTGTAGCCATTCATCTCCTCATCAAACATGCCCGTCATTAAATGTGTTAAAATAAATGTTTTTTTAGGATCGAGCATTTTCTTACGTGAATCCAACTTCTTTTCATAAACCTTTTTTCCGTGTCGATCGACAATTTCCTCAATGGTATAACTATCAACTTTCTGTCCACCATTGGCAAGCATGCCATATGCAGCCGTCATCTTTTCGACCGAAACAGACGCCGTACCAAGTGCCGATGCGGGAACAGCTGGAAAATCGCCTTTTAGCCCAAATTGTTCTGCGGTCTCAACTAACTTTTCCGGTCCAAGATACATATTTGTTTTTACAGCGTACACATTATCCGATAAGGCAAGTGCCTGTGCCAAAGTAATCGGTTCATTGGCATAATAACCATTAAAATTGTTTGGCTTATAGACTTTTCCATTATCCATTTCAAAAACGGTCGGTTTGCTCATTAACTGTGTACTTGCGGTGTAACCATGGTGTAATGCTGCATAATACAAAAGCGGCTTAAAAGTGGAACCAGACATTCTTTTTGCATCCACAGCCCGGTTATAGCTGCTTTTCTCATACTCTCTCCCACCTACCATCGCTAAAACCGCTCCAGTATGAGGATCCATTGAAATTGCTGCGGTTTCGACGTCGCTCGTGCCCTTGATCGTTTCAAGGATGGTATCCTCCAAGTGCTTTTGAAATTTACTATTTAATGTAGTATGAATTTGATAACCGCCCGCTCTTATTTCACTCTGGTCAAGATTGAGCCAATGGGAGGCTTCCTGTAACACCTCATCCTGAAAGTAAGGGGCTGCTCCTGGGTTTTTAGGGGTAACAGAATAGACCAGTTTTTCTTCTAACGCAGCTACTTTCTCTGTTTCAGAAATAATATTTTTTTCGCGCAATGTTTGTAAAATGAGTCGTTGCCGTTGGTTTGCATTCTCCTCATTATTTAATGGAGAATAATAGGTAGGACCTTTAGGAATTCCTGTGAGCATGGAAACTTCCGCCAATGTTAAATCTGTGACTGTTTTGTTAAAGAAGTAGTTGCTCGCTGATTCGATTCCATAGGCACCATGCCCGTAGTAAATCGTATTTAAATAGCCTTCGAGAATTTCCTCTTTGGAATAAAACATTTCCAACCGAACGGTATAAAAAGCTTCTTTTATTTTGCGTGTCCATGTTTTTTCTGGAGATAAAAACAAATTTCTCGCATATTGCTGTGTCAGTGTACTAGCACCCTCTCTTAAAGAAGTACTCGTAATATTTTTCAGAATTGCCCCACCAATCCGTTTGTAATCAAATCCTTGATGATCAAAAAAATGCTGATCCTCTATCATTACAGTTGCATCGAGAACAAGGGCTGGTATGTCATCTAATGGTATCCAATGCTTTGTCCGTACATCCCGTTTCTCGCCAATAATCGTATCGTTTTGATCATATATAATTGTTGCTTGGTCTCCAGCAAGCTTAGGTGGCCCCATTAGGAAAGCCAACAAATAAATGGTAGCCAAAGAAATAATCACTAAAGCAAAGAGAGAAAGGATAAGTTTATGAAAGTGCTTTTTAGGCCAAAATCGCATAATCGTAATCTCCAATATAAAAATGTTAGTATTCCCATTATGGGATACTGCAATTGGATATAAACACAGGAAACAGAAATTTCTATATTTACCTAATGCAGATAAAATCAATATAAACATTGATTATCCCTATCATTTATCGCTATAATAGGGACATTAAAGTGATAGATAGAGGCGATTATATGGATTCATTCCAAAAGAGAGTAAACATTAAACTCCTTACTGTCATTGAAGATAATGGTCAAAAGGAGTACAATAATCAAATCCAGTCAGGCGATTATTTCCGAAAAAAAGATTTGGATGTATTGATCTTTGAGGAAAAATTAGATGACGGTTCCGTTATTAAAAATTTAATTACGATTCAGAAGGAAAAGGTCAATATAAATAGATCTGGTGCAGTTATCATGAATCAGAAATTTAAGGCAGACCAACGAACAGAGAATATATATCATCATGCCCATGGAAAAATACATATGGAGACATTTACCGAAACAATTGCATATAGGGTAGCAAGCGATTCCGTGGAAGGTCACCTGACCATCAACTACAACGTTCAATTAAATGGACAGGATAAGCGAAAACATAAACTAGAGTTGATATATAAAGAGGAGGAAAATCAATGAACGTTTTGGAACAAACAGAAAACACATTGAAACAGGAAATCGCAGCCGCTGTTATTCGGGCAAAGCTTGCAACAGAAGAAGAGCTGCCAGCGATTATTCTTGAAAAACCGAAAGATAAAGCACATGGTGATTTTGCAACAAATATGGCGATGCAACTGGCACGTATTGCAAAAAAAGCACCGCGTCAAATTGCTGATGATATCGTAGCGAATCTGGATCAGTCCAAAGCTTCCATCGAAAAAGTAGAAATTGCTGGACCGGGGTTTATTAATTTCTTTATGAAAAATGATTTTCTAGGAGAAATTATTCCGACAATCCTACAAGCAGGAGAAAATTACGGTAAAACAAATGCCGGTAATGGCGAACGGGTCCAAGTAGAATTTGTTTCAGTTAATCCTACAGGCGACCTTCACTTGGGTCATGCTCGTAATGCAGCTTTCGGTGATGTGCTTTGTAATGTGCTAACCGCTGCTGGGTATGAAGTGGAACGTGAATATTATATTAATGACGCAGGTAATCAAATTGACAACCTGGGACTTTCTGTAGAAGCGCGTTATCTTCAGGAACTTGGGGAAGATGTGCAAATGCCGGAGGATGGTTACCATGGACAAGCAATTATTGATATTGCAAAGAAACTCGTTGCAGAACATGGAAAAGAATTTGTTTCCAAAGATCAATCGGAACGGCTGACTCATTTTAAAGAATACGGCTTAAACGCTTCATTGAAAAGTATCGAAAAAGACTTACAGGATTTCCGTGTTACATTTGATAGCTGGTTTTCGGAGCGGTCACTATATAAAAATGACAAAATTACCGATGCATTGCATACATTGGAAGAAGGAAATTTCACGTATGAAAAAGACGATGCAATGTGGTTTCGTACAACCGACCTTGGCGATGACAAGGATCGAGTGTTAATTAAACAGGACGGCAATTATACTTATTTGACGCCGGATATCGCATACCATAAAAATAAATTGGATCGTGGCTTTGATTATATTATTAATGTATGGGGTGCGGACCATCACGGGTATATTCCAAGAATGCGCGCGGCTATCCAGGCACTTGGATACCCGGTTGAAAAGTTTGACGTGAAAATTATTCAAATGGTTAATCTTTTTGAAGGTGGAGAAAAGGTTAAAATGAGCAAACGGACAGGGAAGGCTGTTTCATTAAGAGAGTTAATGGATGAAGTTGGTGTTGACGCAGTTCGTTATTATTTTGTAACACGCTCCAATGATTCTCAGCTTGATTTTGACATGGATTTGGCGCGAGCGCAATCCAACGAAAACCCAATTTTTTATATACAATACGCACACGCCCGTATCTGCACAATGCTTGAGCAGGCAAAAACGAAAGGCTTTGCAGCAGATGATAACTTTGATACAAACTTACTGACAGCAGAAAAAGAAATGGATTTGCTGAAGAAATTAGGGGAATTCCCGCAAATCGTAGCAGATGCAGCGGAGAAACATACACCACATAAGGTAACACAATATGTATTCGATCTAGCATCACTACTGCATAGCTTCTACAATGCGGAAAAAGTACTCGACACCGATAACAAAGAAAGAACCAATGCACGCATCGCCCTTATGAAAGCTGTTCGCTTAACACTAGCCAACGCAATGGCACTCATCGGCGTATCCGCACCGGAGAAAATGTAATAACAAAAGCGGAGGCGCTAGCAAGGGACCTTCGTGTGCATGCACGGTGCAGTTTATCGGCGAATTACCGATTTTATCAGTCAATCCGGGAGTTTTAACGGCGAATTGCCAATCTCCCGGATTTTCCCTTATACAAAGATTCGGAATTTTAACAGAAATCTATTGACTGAATGATCGTTCAGGTTTAAAATAGTAGTAATGATTTTTCTAAAACTATTTATTCGGAAAAATGGAATCGCTATCATTTTAAAATAGAATAAACAAAGGGGGCGCAGTATGGAAACTTTTATGATTATAAACTGGATCGCATTTCTAATTATTACGTTTTATGCACTTTATTTATTTGTAAAAGTCGTTACAACAAGAATTGCTTACATAAGACTCGGGCATAAATCCGAGTTTGATGGCGAAATAAAATTGCGCTTGCAAAGGGTCTGGAAGATTGTATTCGGTCAATCCAAACTACTGAAAGATAAAAAATCTGGAACAATTCATGTCATGATGTTTTACGGTTTCCTTCTTGTTCAATTAGGTGCGATTGATATGTTCGTAAAAGGACTTTCGCCGGGAAATCATTTACCATTTGGAATGTTCTATCCTGGTTTTGTATTTTTCCAGGAACTCGTTACATTAATGATTCTAGTAGCTGTGGCGTGGGCCTTCTATCGTCGCTATATGGAAAAGCTCGTCCGTTTGAAACGAGGATTTAAAGCAGGACTTGTTTTGATTTTTATTGGAACACTAATGGTCTCTGTATTATTCGGTAATGGGATGGCTATGATTTGGCATGGACATGACCCGGCTTGGACAGAACCTGTTGCAAGTTTAGTAGCAATGACATTTGGTTGGTTATCAGAAGGAACAGCAATGGTATTATTCTATGTAGCCTGGTGGGTACATACAATTACCTTATTGTCCTTCCTTGTATATGTACCACAATCAAAGCATGCTCACTTAATTGCGGCGCCGATAAATGTTTTCTTAAGTAAACAGGTTCCTGGGAAATTGAAAAAAATAGATTTTGAGATGGATGAAGATAGTGAGGAAGAAGTTGCATTCGGCGTCGGTAAGGTGGAAGACTTCGAACAGCATCAAATGCTTGATTTTTATGCCTGTGTAGAATGTGGACGCTGTACGGATGTCTGCCCTGCATCAGGAACAGGGAAAATGCTTTCGCCAATGGATATTATGGTTAAAGTTCGTGACCACTTGACTGAAAAAGGGGCGGCAGTGACAGGGAAGTCCGCATGGGTTCCATCGTATGCTTTTTCAGGAGCAGCAGGAAATGTGGCAAGTGCAAATAAGGAGGCAGCGGCTACAGTTCAAAGTGCAAGTCTAATCGGTGATGTGATTACAGCGGAAGAGCTTTCCGGGTGTACAACTTGCCGAAACTGTGAAGATGCTTGTCCAGTAAATAATGAACATGTAGGAACTATTATTGATATGCGCCGTTATCTCGTCATGACAGAAGGGAAAATGGATTCCGATATACAACGTGCAGTAACAAATATTGAGCGTCAAGGAAATCCATGGGGACTATCCAAAAAAGACCGAATTAAATGGCGTGATGAGGATGAATCTGTGTACATCCCAACGGTTAAGGAACTGAAAAAAGAGGACAAAGAATTTGAATATCTTTTCTGGGTAAGTTCGATGGGATCATTCGATAGTCGCAGTCAGAAAATTGCAATGGCCTTTGCTAAATTGATGAATCAGGCTGGTGTAAGCTTTGCTATTTTAGGTAATACAGAGGCAAACTCTGGAGATACGGCACGTCGTATCGGGAATGAATTTTTATTCCAGGAAATTGCAGAGAAAAATATAAAAACATTTGAAAAGAATGGTGTCACAAAGATTGTTACGATTGATCCGCATGCTTATAATATTTTCAAAAATGAGTATCCGGATTTCGGCTACGAAGCAGAAGTATATCATCATACCCAACTGCTTTATGATCTTGTGAAAACGGGTAAACTGAAACCACAGCGCGCAATAAATGAAAGATTAACTTATCATGATTCCTGCTATTTAGGAAGATATAATGGGGTTTACGATCCGCCAAGAGAGATTTTGACAGCAATCCCAGGACTTGAGTTAGTTGAAATGAATCGCAGCCGTAAAAATGGAATGTGCTGTGGTGCAGGCGGGGGACTGATGTGGACGGAAGAAACAACCGGAAATCGAATTAATGTAGCCCGTACGGAGCAGGCATTAGCCGTTCAACCGACGATGATTTCTAGCGCTTGCCCATACTGCCTAACGATGTTAAGTGATGGAACAAAAGCAAAAGAGGTCGATGAAGATATCAGTACAATGGATGTTGCTGAAATTCTGGCAATATCTGTATTCGAAGGAGAACAATCAAAAACTGCATAAGATAACATGTTAGAATAGTAGAGGGGCTTGCTTTGGAGACCCCTCTATATTTCGAAATATGTTGAGCGAGCGTTCAATCGAGATCTCTGTAGGAAATCAATACATATTCCGTAGACAAAAATATAGCGATCTAGTTCAATTTCTCCAAATTTAAATTAGCCTTAGCAAAAACGAAATCATAGTTCAAGAAAGGATGAAAATAGATGAGAAAAACAGTTATCGTTTCAGGAGCACGAACACCATTTGGTAAGTTTGGTGGAGGTTTGAAACCTTTAACCGCATCACAACTTGGGGGAAAAGCAATTAAGGAAGCATTGAACCGCGCTCGGATGGACGGTTCCGAAATTGATGAAGTAATTATGGGTACCGTTTTGCAAGGTGGACAGGGTCAAATACCTTCTCGACAGGCAGCGCGAGTTGCTGGCATGCCATGGGAAGTGAAAACCGAAACAATCAATAAAGTATGTGCATCAGGACTTCGCAGTGTAACACTTGCAGATCAACTGATTCGCCTTGGAGATGAAGATATTATCGTAGCGGGTGGAATGGAAAGCATGAGCAATGCACCATACTTTCTCCCAGACACACGTTGGGGAAGCCGAATGGGCGATAAAAGCGTTGTCGATATGATGGTTCATGATGGACTGACTTGTACATTTACCGGTGGTCATATGGGGAATTATGGAAACTCTACTGCGGAGGAATTTGAGCTAACACGTGAATCACAAGATGAATGGTCTTACCGCAGTCACAAGCGGGCAATCCAGGCAATTGAAGGTGGAAAGTTTGCCGAAGAAATCGTTCCCGTTGAAGTCCCGGTACGGAAAGGTAATCCAATTATTGTAGATACCGATGAAGCACCACGGAAAGATACAACAGTGGAAAGTTTAGCAAAACTGAGACCAGCTTTTGATAAAGATGGAACGATTACTGCAGGAAATGCACCTGGAGTCAATGACGGTGCATGTGCATTTGTTGTCATGGGAGATGACAAGGCAGCGGAACTAGGGAAAACACCAATGGCAACCATTCTTGGCCATGCAGAAGTAGCTGTAGAAGCTAAGAATTTTCCGCAAACACCAGGACTTGTTATTAATAAATTACTTGAAAAAACGGGACATTCCAAAGAGGAAATTGATTTATTTGAAATTAACGAAGCTTTTGCAGCAGTATCGCTTGCCAGTGGGAAAATTGCCGGAATCGATAATGAAAAAGTAAATGTGAATGGTGGTGCGGTTGCATTGGGTCATCCGATTGGTGCAAGCGGAGCACGTATTATATTAACTTTAATTCATGAACTGAAACGACGTGGTGGTGGTCTTGGCATTGCAGCGATCTGCAGTGGTGGCGGCCAAGGTGACGCGGTGTTGATTGAAGTCCCGAAGGCTTAATAATTCATTCAAGGAGGAGTTTCACGAATGTCAATTAAAAATGTAATGGTTATTGGTGCAGGACAAATGGGGGCGGGCATTGCACAGGTTTGTGCGCAATCCGGTTTTGAAGTACTGCTCCATGATATGAACGAAGAAGCACTGCAAAAGGGTCTCAAAAATATAGAAAAACTGCTTGCCCGTAATGTGGAAAAGGGGAAAATGTCTGCAGAAGACAAATCCGTAACGATGAATCGATTATCCCCCTCCAGTGATTTAAAGGATGCAGCTGCATGTGATTTGGTTATTGAAGCGGTCGTTGAAAATATGGATGTAAAAACAAATATTTTCCGTGAATTGGATCAGTATGCACCAAAGCATGCAATCCTTGCTTCCAATACATCCTCCTTACCAATAACTGAAATTGCTGCTGCTACCGATCGACCCGACCAGGTCATCGGGATGCATTTTATGAATCCGGTTCCAATTATGAAACTAGTGGAAATCATCCGAGGACTTCAAACGAGTGAGGAAACCTATGAATCGATTAAAGCGATGACAGATGAGCTGAATAAGACGCCTGTCGAAGTGAAAGATTTCCCTGGGTTTGTTTCCAATCGTATTCTAATGCCGATGATCAATGAAGCAATTTATACGGTATATGAAGGTGTCGCATCACCAGAAGATGTTGATCGTGTCATGAAACTAGGGATGAATCACCCAATGGGACCGCTCACCCTGGCAGACTTCATCGGACTGGATACTTGTCTTTATATTATGGAAGTCCTCCATGAAGGCTTTGGAGACAGTAAATACCGCCCGTGTCCATTACTGAGGCAATACGTAAAAGCAGGCTGGCTAGGCAAGAAGTCCGGGCGAGGATTCTATCAATACAACTAAGCTAGTAACCCACGCCCTAAGAGAGGTGCATGAATATGATAATGAATTTTACCGAAGAGCAAAATATGGTAAGAAAGATGGTTCGTGATTTTGCCCAAAAAGAAGTCGCAGGTGAAATTGAAAGAATGGAAGCGGAAGACCGATTTCCGATTGAAATTGTCCGCAAAATGGGTGAGCTTGGCTTAATGGGAATACCAATCCCTGAAAAATATGGTGGCGGTGGAATGGATTTCAAGTCCTATATCAGCACGATTCATGAGCTTTCGAAAGTGAGTGCAACTGTTGGAGTCATATTATCCGTGCATACATCAGTTGGAACAAATCCAATTTTATATTTTGGGAATGAAGCACAGAAAAAAAGATTTATTCCGAAACTTGCAAGTGGGGAATACCTTGGTGCTTTTGCCCTGACAGAGCCTAGTGCCGGTTCGGATGCCGGTAGTCTGAAAACAACTGCCAAAAAGGATGGCGACAACTATATATTAAATGGTTCAAAGGTTTTCATCACCAATGGCGGTGTGGCAGATACATATATCACCTTTGCAAGAACTGGTGAAAACGCCAAAGATATCAGTGCATTTATCGTTGAAAAGGATTCACCTGGTCTTGTGATAGGGAAGAAGGAAAAGAAGATGGGACTCCACGGCTCGAACACAGTCCAGCTGATTTTTGATAATTGTGTCGTTCCTAAAGCGAATCGATTGGGTGAAGAGGGCAAGGGATTTCAAATCGCGATGGCCAACTTAAATATTGGTCGGATTGGGATTGCGGCCCAAGGACTTGGAATTGCCGAGGCAGCACTTGATTATGCAGTAGCATATGCAAAGGAAAGAGAGCAATTCGGTAAACCGATTGCAGTTAATCAAGGCATCTCTTTTAAACTGGCGGAAATGGCAACAGCAGTTGAATCTGCAAAACTATTAACCTATCATGCTGCAGAACTTATCGAAAAGGGAATTTCATGTGGAAAAGAAACCTCCATGGCAAAAATGGTTGCGACAAAAGCTGCAATGACGAATGCACTTGAAGCCGTTCAAATATTTGGTGGTTATGGTTATACGAAGGAATACCCTGTGGAGCGGCTATTCCGTGATGCAAAGGTAACAGAAATTTATGAAGGAACCAATGAAATTCAACATATTGTTATTGCCAAGCATCTATTAAATAATTAAGGAGAGATGGAGATGAATTTTAATTTAACCGAAGAGCAGGAAATGCTCCGTAAAATGGTCCGAGATTTTGCAGAAAAGGAAGTAAAACCAACAGCTGCCGAACGAGATGAGGAAGAACGCTTTGACCGTAGCATTTTTGATAAAATGGCGGAACTCGGACTGTCTGGAATTCCATGGCCGGAAGAGTACGGTGGTATTGGATCAGATTTTGTCAGTTATGTAATTGCAGTGGAAGAGCTATCCAGAGTCTGTGCATCTACCGGTGTAACCTTGTCTGCGCATCTATCACTTGCAAGCTGGCCAATCTATAAATATGGAAACGAAGAACAGAAGAAAAACTTCCTGAGAAGACTGGCAACCGGCGAAGCATTGGGAGCCTATGCATTATCAGAGCCAGCTGCCGGCAGTGATGTCGTTTCGATGAAAACAACCGCCAAGGAAGATGGCGATCACTATGTTTTGAACGGAAATAAAGTTTGGATTACCAATGGTGGCGTTGCAGATATCTATATCGTATTTGCCAAAACAGATGCCGATGCAAAACATAAGGGAATCAGTGCATTCATCGTTGAGAAGGGTACAGAAGGATTCACATTTGGTAAAAAGGAAAGAAAATTGGGAATCCGCTCCTCTCCAACGACGGAATTAATTTTTGAAAACTGCCGTATCCCGAAAGAAAACATGCTCGGTGCAGAAGGAGAGGGCTTTAAAATTGCTATGTCAACGCTAGATGGTGGCAGAAATGGAATCGCAGCTCAAGCATTGGGTATCGCTCAAGGCGCTCTCGATGCTGCTGTTGAATACGCAAAAGGCCGTGAACAATTCGGCAAGCCAATCGCAAATAATCAGGGGATTTCCTTTAAACTTGCTGATATGGCTACCGAAATTGAAGCAGCTCGTCTATTAACCTATCAAGCTGCATGGCTGGAATCGGAAGGGCTTCCATATGGAAAAGCATCCGCAATGTCCAAATTGTATGCCGGAGATGCAGCAATGCGCATTACCGTCGAAGCAGTACAAGTATTTGGCGGCTACGGCTATACCAAGGACTATCCGGTGGAACGTTACATGCGCGATGCGAAAATAACGCAAATTTATGAAGGAACAAATGAAATTCAGCGTCTCGTTATCGGAAGAATGCTAACGAAATGAGAATGTGCGCCGGATTTGCGGAATAAATATGATATCCGCGGAATCGCGCGCCAAAATCGCGGAATAAATATCATAATCGCGGAATTCCACACCTAAATCGCGGAATAAATACTATATTCGCTGAATCCAGCACCTTACACGGAAAGGAGCACCAATCAACATGCATGAAATCGTTGAACGGATGAAACAAAAAGATGTACGCGCACTAGCAAGGGCGATTACCATGGTGGAAAACGACCATCCAGAGAAGCTTGAGCTCTTGAGCGATGTATTTTCACTGGATAAACACGCCATATATATCGGAATTACCGGTTCGCCAGGTGCTGGGAAAAGTTCTCTCGTTAACCGACTCATTACACTTATACGTGATGAGGGCAAAACCGTTGCTATCCTTGCTGTAGACCCTACTAGTCCGTTCAGCGGTGGTGCACTGCTTGGTGACCGTGTACGAATGAATCAGCATTTTACAGATGATGGAGTCTATATTCGGAGTATGGCAACCCGGGGAAGCCTTGGTGGCCTTTCCCGCGCTACAAAAGATTCGATACGAATATGCGATGCCTTTGGGTTTGATGTCGTCATTGTCGAAACGGTTGGTGTTGGTCAATCCGAACTTGATATTATGAAAGTCGTCGACACAACAGCTGTCGTCCTCACCCCAAATAGTGGCGATGTACTCCAGATTTTCAAGGCAGGAATTATGGAAATTGCTGATCTCTTTGTTATCAACAAGGCTGATTTGCATGGGGTTGGAAAGCTGAAAGCACTCCTACGAGAGCTTGTGATGAGTTCGGCAACAGAAGATCATATTATCCCCATCGTGAAGACAATAACTACCGAAAACAAAGGAATCGATGAACTCTGGGGGAAAATAAACGAGCATCATGAATATTTATATTCCACACAGAGCGGCAAAAAGCAACGTGAACAACAGCTTGAACTTGAGGTGCATGAATTAATACGCGAAGAAATCTGGCGAGATATAAAATCATTTATGGAAAAAAGTGATGATCTTCCTTCCATCGAAGCAGATACAGATCCATACCAGTTGGCGAGTGACTTGTTTGCAAAGTGGAAAAAGGAAGGAGGAAAGACAACATGACCGAGGAAAAAATCCATTCATCCGTTAAAGACCAGGAATTAATAACAATACGGAGAAACCAAATTATCAAAGGTGCCATTAAACTTTTTAAAGAAAAAGGATTCCATCGTACGACCACAAGGGAAATCGCAAAAGAGTCTGGGTTCAGCATTGGAACACTCTATGAATATATTCGGACAAAAGAAGATGTCTTATTCCTTGTCTGTGATTCCATCCATGAGCAAGTGAGGGAACGAATTGCACAAGCTGTTGACTTGGAGTATCCATCCATTCCCAATATGCTAAAGGCCATTCGTTCTTTTTATTACTTAATGGATGAGATGCAGGATGAGATTGTGATCCTTTACCAGGAAGTTAAATCATTGAAAAAGGAAACAAGAGATTATGTCCTACAGAAAGAGCGCGATATGGTAGGACTCATCGAAAAGGTCATTACCGCGTGTACGGAAGATAAACTTTCGAAGCAGGAAGTAGTGCTGCTGGCAAATAACATTGTTGTTGAGGGTCATATGTGGGGCTTCCGCAGATGGATTTTGCAAAAACAATTTTCGCTGGATGAATATGTGGGTATGCAAATGAAGCTTATTGATTACGTAATAAAGTGAACCTTCAATCAGTGAGAGATCTTACTGCTCGTTAAGGAGTAAAAATGAAGTCGCTTTATTTCCAAAAAGAGGAGGATGAATGTGATGGAACAAGTTAACGTGTATTCACCGAAAAACCCTGTCCGGTTTGTGACCGCATCGAGTCTATTTGATGGGCATGATGCATCCATCAATATTATGAGGAGAATCCTGCAGGCAAGTGGTGCAGAAGTTATTCACCTAGGACATAACAGATCGGTGGAGGAAGTAGTTCATGCTGCTATTCAGGAGGATGTTCAAGCTATTGCTATGTCATCCTATCAAGGCGGACATGTGGAATACTTTAAATATATGGTTGACCTGTTGAAGGAACTTGGTGCCGAGCACATCAAAGTATATGGCGGTGGTGGCGGTACCATTATCCCACGAGAAATTAAAGAACTTCATGACTATGGCTTGGATTGGATTTTTTCGCCGGAAGATGGTCGTAAATACGGATTGCAGGGCATGATTAACCGCATGCTTGAACAGTCTGATTTTATCCCACCCATCGATATGGAAAAAGATTTGGAAAAACTTCAGCAGAGCGATCGAAAGGCAATTGCAAAATTTATTACGTACGTGGAAAGCGATCAAAGTGATCCAGACGAAAAACAGCAGGTTCTCGAATCTTTAAAAGAAAAAGGAAACAAGGATATTCCAGTACTCGGAATTACCGGAACAGGTGGTGCAGGTAAAAGTTCATTGACAGATGAGTTGATCCGTCGTTTTATGAATGAAGTGGATGATAAAAAAGTGGCAATCATATCCATCGATCCAACGAAAAGGAAAACAGGTGGCGCATTGCTTGGAGACCGTATCCGCATGAATGCAATTTTCACGGACCGGGTTTACATGCGATCCTTGGCAACGCGGGATTCCAGATCGGAACTGTCAAGAGCAATTCAGGACGTCATTGATGTAGTAAGGGCCTCTGGCTATGACTTTATTATTGTGGAAACGAGCGGGATTGGTCAGGGTGATGCGGCTATCACGGACATCACTAATCTTTCGATGTATGTCATGACAGCGGAATTCGGTGCGCCTACACAACTAGAAAAAATTGACATGATTGATTATGCAGATTTTATCGTTATTAATAAATTTGAACAAAAAGGTTCAGAGGATGCCCTGAATCAGGTCCGCAAACAATATGAACGGAGCCATATGCTTTTCCACCAGGATAAAAACAAATTTCCGGTGTATGGAACCATTGCAAGTCAGTTTAATGATGCTGGTACCAATGCGTTATTTGCATCACTTATTGATACATTGAACGATCAATACCAGTGGGATGAAACGATAAATTTTGAAAGAAATATTATTTCGGAGAAACAAAACAGCATCATTAACAATGATCGCAGACACTATTTACGTGAAATCGCAACACATATTCGGAACTATCACCAGCGTGTTGATAAACAGAGTAATATAGCTAGAAAGCTTTATCAGCTGGAGGGAACGAAGGAAGTATTGGAAGATGCAACGGTTATAGAAGTTCTTGATCAAACAATTGATCAATATCGTGAACAATTAGACCCCGAGGCAAAAAAACTGCTTCACTCCTGGGATGCTCTTAACGAAAGTTATCGTGGAGACACAATGACTTTTTCCATCAGAGATAAGGAAATTGACATGGATATAACCACCGAATCATTATCTGGCCTTAAAATTCCAAAAGTGGCATTCCCAAGATTCCAGGATTGGGGCGAACGTCTAACATGGATGCTGAAGGAAAATGTGCCGGGATTCTTCCCGTTTACAGCTGGTGTTTTTCCATTTAAACGAAAAGGGGAGGACCCAACTCGCCAGTTTGCAGGTGAAGGAACTCCGGAACGGACCAACCGCCGCTTTCACTATCTTTCTAAAAACGATGACGCAAAAAGACTGTCGACTGCCTTTGACTCGGTGACATTATACGGGGAGGACCCAGCGGAACGCCCCGATATATACGGGAAGGTTGGCGAAAGTGGAGTAAATATTTGTACGCTTGAAGATATGAAAAAGCTGTATGCTGGTTTCGATTTAACGAATCCGCTTACATCCGTTTCGATGACAATCAATGGCCCTGCACCAATTATTTTGGCAATGTATTTTAATACAGCAATTGATCAGCAAGTAGAGGTATTTAAATCGGAAAACGGACGCACACCAAACGATAAAGAGTATGTGGAATTGAAAGATAAAACCATTTCTGTTATCCGCGGCACCGTACAGGCAGATATTTTAAAAGAAGACCAAGGCCAAAATACATGTATCTTTTCCACCGAATTTGCATTACGAATGATGGGTGACATTCAGGAATATTTCATTGAAAAAAATGTACGTAATTATTATTCAGTCTCCATTTCGGGATATCATATTGCGGAAGCAGGTGCAAATCCAATTACGCAGCTTGCTTTTACATTGGCAAACGGATTTACGTATGTGGAGTATTATTTAAGCAGGGGGATGGATGTGAATAAATTTGCACAGAATTTATCCTTCTTCTTTTCCAATGGACTGGATCCAGAATATACGGTTATCGGTCGTGTAGCACGCAGGATTTGGGCAATTACGATGCGCGATAAATATGGTGCCAATGAACGAAGTCAGAAACTGAAATACCATGTTCAGACATCGGGCCGTTCCTTGCATGCACAGGAAATTGATTTCAATGATATCCGTACAACGTTGCAGGCGGTATTAGCGATACAGGATAATACGAATTCATTGCATACGAATGCATATGATGAGGCCATTACGACCCCAACAGAAGAATCGGTAAGACGCGCCATGGCTATTCAAATGATCATCAACAAAGAATTCGGTCTTGCGAAAAATGAGAACTCCCTGCAAGGTTCGTTCATTGTGGATGAGCTGACAGATCTTGTGGAAGAAGCGGTATTGCAGGAATTCGAAAAAATGAATGACCGTGGAGGGGTACTTGGTGCAATGGAGCGTCAATACCAACGTGGGAAAATTCAGGAAGAGTCCATGTATTATGAAGGTAAAAAACATTCCGGAGAACTTCCAATTGTCGGCGTCAATACCTATCTAAATCCGAATCCACCATCAGATGAAAAAATGGATTCCATGGAACTGGCACGTGCTTCCAAGGAAGAAAAAGAACATCAAATTACCGAATTAAGAAAGTTTCAGAATACCCACAAAGACAAAGTGGAAGAAGCATTACAACGACTCAAACACATTGCAGCATCCGGCGGGAACGTATTCCAAGAACTACTCGAAACCGTCAAAGTAGCAAGCCTAGGCCAAATCACAACCGCCCTCTATGAAGTCGGCGGACAGTATAGAAGGAATATGTAAAACGAAATGCGGAGGCGACTGTTCAGAAACGCAGGCATAAGCAAAACACCGAAAAGCGCATGGTCTTGGCGCTTGTAGGTGGATTGCTTATGACCGGAGTTTCTAGGAGCCGCAGCTGGACAAAAGAGAAAAGTGCAGCGGGCTTGCCCAGCGACGGAGGGCATAGACAAGGGACTGCAGAGCGCACGATTTTAGCGCTCGGAATGTCTCTTGCCTATGCCCCGTAGTCGCTAGCCCACGCGAAACTGGACAAATTCAAAAGCGGAGGCAACCGTTTAGGGGCGTATGGGCTGGACTGGACCGAAGGAGATAAAGGAAACACGGTGAACGTAGGGAACCGATGTTGACTTATCGTACGGAGGTATCAGGAAGCCCAATAGCCCCTGGTTGCCGGAGCTAGCCGGAAAGTGAAAAGTGCAGCGGGCTTTCCCAGCCATCCGTCCATATAAAAAAACAAAAAGCATGAAAACTTGTGAAATCAATTTAATCTCAAGTTTTCATGCTTTCATTCTGGCGTCTTGCATATATAATTGATTATAATGTAAGATATGTTTATTCTAAATGAAAAATGGTATAGTTAAGAATGTATTTTAAGTACGTGAAGTTCATGAATATAAACTAGGGGCGTAACAAAAGCCTTTAATATTTTAGTAAAGGGAGTGCATGGCCGTGAGCTTGGATAATTATAGCCGCGAAGAATTAAAAGATATGTCAATGATCGAAATGGCAACTAAAATCTTATTCGAAGAAAAGAAAGCAGTTAATTACAGAGAACTATTCGATAAAATTGCTGAAATCAAAGGATTTTCGGCGAAACATAAGAAAGAAAATATTTCGCAGTTCTATACGGATATGAATGTGGATGGTAGGTTTATTACACTTGGCTCTGGAATGTGGGGACTTAAGCGCTGGTATCCGGTTGAACAGGCGGAAGAAGAGTTAACAGAAGTTCCAAAAAAGAAAAAAGTTAAAAAGAAGAAAAAGAAAGCTGTTGAAGCCGAAGAACTAGATATCGTGGACGACGATATTGCAGAAGTTGTAGCCGATGACTTTGATGACGATGATCTTGATGATGACGATTTCGATGATGACTTTGACGAAGATGATGATCTTGATGAAGATTTGGAAGAAGAAACCGATGACGATAATGATAAGGATAAGAAGTAAAAGGGTTGCTTGACATTTTGAAGGAGTATGAGTACAATCTTTATTGGGCTCTTTGAATTCAAAAACCAAAGCGTTTCCCCAGGTATCATGGGGAAACGCTTTTCTTATTTTATTTTTAAGTTGTTAAGCAATAATAAAGATACTAACATTACAAGACAAGGTAGAAAGAAGGATGAATCGTGACTAAATATATATTTGTAACCGGTGGAGTTGTTTCTTCATTAGGTAAAGGAATTACAGCTGCTTCACTTGGTCGCCTACTGAAAAACCGTGGGTTAAAAGTGACTATCCAAAAATTTGACCCATACATTAATGTGGACCCAGGAACAATGAGTCCCTATCAGCATGGTGAAGTATTTGTAACAACTGATGGCGCAGAAACGGACTTGGATCTGGGACATTATGAGCGTTTTATTGATATTGATTTAACGAAATACAGTAATATTACAACAGGGAAAGTTTATTCAAGTGTAATCAGAAAAGAACGCCGTGGCGATTATCTTGGAGGGACAGTCCAAGTAATTCCACATATTACAAATGAAATTAAAGAACAAGTTTACCGTGCTGGCGAAGCGACAGGTGCAGATGTTGTCATTACAGAAATCGGTGGTACGGTTGGTGATATCGAATCTTTGCCATTCCTTGAAGCCATCCGTCAAATCAAGAGTGATGTAGGTAGAGATAGTGTCATGTACTTGCATTGTACCCTTGTGCCATATATTAAAGTTGCCGGTGAAATGAAAACAAAACCAACTCAGCACAGTGTGAAAGAATTACGTTCATTGGGTATTCAGCCGGACGTTATCGTTTTACGTACTGAGTTTCCAATCAGTAAAGAAGCAAAAGAGAAAATCGCATTGTTCTGTGATATTAATGAAAAAGCGGTTATTGAAATGCTTGATGCGGATACATTATATCAGGTGCCAATTGCACTTCAGGAGCAAAATCTTGATCAATTAACATGTGATCATTTTGGCTTGGACTGCGGGGAAGCAGATATGGAAGAATGGAAAAAACTCGTATCCAAAGTTAGGAATTTAAGTAAAAAAGTAGATATTGGCCTTGTAGGAAAATATGTAGAGCTTCCAGACGCTTACTTATCTGTAGTGGAGTCATTAAAGCACGCAGGATATGACTTCGATGCTGATATTAATGTTCACTGGATTAATTCAGAGCAATTAGATAAAGCAGCTATCGAGACAGAACTTTCACATGTGGACGGGATTATTGTTCCAGGTGGCTTTGGTGATCGTGGAATAGAAGGTAAAATCGAAGCGATTCGCTATGCCCGCGAAAATAATATTCCGTTTTTCGGAATCTGTCTAGGAATGCAACTTGCATCCGTTGAGTTTGCTCGTAATGTCGTAGGTCTTGAAGGTGCACATTCAGCTGAAATTGATCCAACTACAGCCTATCCAATTATTGACTTATTGCCTGAACAGAAAGATATCTCTGATTTAGGTGGTACATTACGACTTGGTGCATACCCATGTAAATTGCAAGAAGGTACGAAAACAAAAGAAGCATATAACGGCGCAGATACGATTGAAGAACGTCATCGTCATCGCTATGAGTTCAATAATGATTATCGTGAACAAATGATTGAGAAAGGCTTTATCATTTCTGGCACAAGCCCTGATGGCAGATTGGTGGAAACAATCGAACTAAAAGACCACCCATGGTTTATCGCATGCCAATTCCATCCTGAGTTCACATCCCGTCCTACAAGAGCGCAAAGCTTATTCAAAGGCTTTATCGGTGCTTCTGTAAAACAAAACAGTAAAACGAAGTAAACAAAATTAATGGCCGCTCATATGGAAGAAGATTCCAGAGGAGTGGTCTTTTCTGTATACTTGAAATGAGCTGATTTGGAAATTATTTGAAATTAAGCAGGATTATTATGAGTTACATCGAAATAATAAACGAGGGGGATATTCGAGATTAGGGGGAAATAATACATATGCCAAAAGAGATATTAGTCGTTGATGATCAGCCAGGAATCCGTTTGCTTTTAAACGATATTTTAACCAGTGAAGGTTATCGGGTTTCACTAGCGAAAACTGGTAAAGAAGCGTTGGATAAAATAAATCAAAAGTCATTTGATTTAATGATTTTGGATTACAAACTGCCGATCATTGATGGAAAAGAGGTTTTAAACATATTAGAAAAAGAGAAAATTGATATCTCTGTAATATTAATGAGTGGTATGGCTGAAAATATTAGAGAAGAAATTGAAAAAAATAATTTGGTCAAAAAAGTTATTGCAAAACCTTTTAATATAAAGGATTTTTGCGTGTACGTTGAAGAAATTTTGCTGTAAGATTTTTTTCCACATTCCTTACTTGTTGCGCCAAACAGTAGGAGTTGGTATTCTTATACTGTAAGTAAAAATAATGAGGTTTTTTTGAGTGTGTTTCAAATAGGAGGATAAAAGGATCGAGAAGTTCGAAGTGGCCAAGCTCTTGTTAGTGGAATGTATGTAAGTTAATACGTGACAGGCACAGGTAGCAAGCAAACTAGAAACATCAATGTCATTTTTGCCGGAATTTTTGAACGCGCTCTATGAATAAAAGTTCTAAGGAGGATTTTCCAATGCCGTTAGTATCTATGAAAGAAATGCTTGAAAATGGAAAACAGAATGGTTATGCAGTAGGACAGTTCAACATCAACAATCTAGAGTATATCCAAGCAATCCTGCAGGCTGCAGAAGAAGAAAAGTCACCAGTTATTCTAGGTGTTTCTGAAGGCGCTGGTAAATATATGGGTGGTTTTAACGTTGTTGTTGCAATGGTAAAATCATTAATGGAATCATATGGTACGACTGTTCCGGTTGCTATCCATTTAGACCATGGTTCAAGCTTTGATAAATGTGCACAAGCGATCCATGCAGGATTTACGTCTGTAATGATTGATGCTTCACATTCTCCAATAGAAGAAAATATTGCTTTAACTCAAAAAGTTGTAGAGCTTGCTCATCTTCATGGTGTGTCCGTTGAAGCTGAGGTTGGTACAGTAGGTGGAGAAGAAGATGGCGTAATCGGTGGTGTTATGTACGCGGATAAAAATGAATGTAAACAGCTTGTTACTGAAGCTGGCATTGACTGTCTTGCACCGGCTTTAGGGTCTGTACATGGCGAATATGATGGAGAACCAAACCTAGGCTTTGCTGAAATGGAAGAAATCCTAAATCTTGTACAAGTTCCTTTAGTATTACATGGTGGTACAGGAATCCCAACAAAAGATATTAAAAAAGCAATTTCATTGGGAACAGCAAAAATTAATGTAAATACGGAGAATCAACTTGCTCAAGCAAAAGCAGTTCGCGAAACATTGAACGCAAAACCAAATCTTTATGATCCACGTAAATACTTAGGACCTGGTTCTGAAGCAATTAAAGAAACAGTTAAAGGTAAAATGCGTGAATTCGGCTCTGCGCAACAAGCTTTATAAGAGCGGAAGGCTACAAGATCAAAAATAAATAAAGTCTAAAGCTGTTCCTTTTGGTTCAGCTTTTACGTACATACAAAAATATGGGAAAAGTGAAGGTGAATATACATGAAATTTTTTATTGATACAGCAAACATTGAGGAAATTCGTCAGGCTAATGAACTTGGAGTGTTAGCAGGAGTTACTACAAACCCTAGTCTGGTTGCTAAAGAAGGCGTTTCTTTTCATGAACGTCTACGCGAAATAACTTCAGAAGTAAAAGTAGGATCTGTAAGTGCAGAAGTTATCGCTGAAGATGCAGCAGGTATGATTGAAGAAGGTAAGGAACTGGCTGCAATCGCACCAAACATTACTGTGAAAGTCCCAATGACATTGGAAGGACTAAAAGCTGTTAAAGCATTTAGTGACCTGAACATTAAAACAAATGTTACATTGATCTTCAATGCTAACCAAGCATTACTTGCTGCACGTGCAGGAGCAACATATGTATCCCCATTCCTTGGACGTCTGGATGATATCGGTCAAGACGGAATGACATTAGTAGCAACAATTGCAGAAATTTTCGATCGTCATGATATTAGCACAGAGATCATTGCTGCATCAATCCGCCATCCACTACATGTTACAGATGCAGCGGTAAATGGAGCGCATATTGCAACAATTCCTTATAATGTTTTGTCTTCACTTGTGAAACATCCGTTAACAGATCAAGGAATTGAAAAGTTCATGGCGGATTGGAATAATCAAAAATAATTGTATGAAATTGGCAAAAATGAAAATGATAAGTACAGGAGTTAGTTCTAGTACTTGGTAACAAACATCGGTCTTGTCATTTTTCCATGACCGAACTACTACATGAAATGACGTGTGTTCAAATATTTCTTTGGACAACCTCTCAGGAACGAGGTATTCAAATGCAGAAATTGTTAATTGAAGGTGGCCATGAATTAAATGGCGAAGTTCGAGTCAGCGGAGCAAAGAATAGTGCGGTAGCTTTATTGCCAGCATCCATTTTGGCAGATTCAGCTGTTACCATTGAAGGACTTCCGGAAATCTCTGATGTTCAAACATTGGGTGACCTTCTGGTGGTGGGAGTGTATCCCTCAATGGACAGGCGATGACAATCAACCCTGAAAAGATGGTTGCAATGCCTTTGCCGAATGGGAAGGTGAAAAAGCTGCGTGCCTCCTATTATTTTATGGGAGCGATGCTTGGTAAGTTCAATAAGGCTGTTATTGGACTCCCGGGAGGCTGCTATCTTGGTCCACGACCTATCGATCAGCATATTAAAGGCTTTGAAGCACTCGGAGCCGAAGTCACAAATGAACAAGGCGCTATCTATTTGCGTGCAAAAGAGCTGAGAGGTGCCAGGATTTATTTGGATGTGGTCAGTGTAGGTGCAACCATTAATATCATGCTTGCTGCCGTAAAGGCAAAAGGTAAAACAGTAATTGAAAATGCAGCGAAAGAACCAGAAATTATTGATGTTGCAACATTACTTACCAATATGGGTGCAAAAATTAAAGGTGTAGGTACAGATGTGATTCGTATTGAAGGTGTCACCTCGCTGCATGGATGTAATCACACCATCATTCCGGACCGCATTGAAGCAGGCACATATGCAATTGCAGCTGCTGCACAGGGAAAAGAAGTTATTATTGATAATGTTATTTCCCAGCATATGGAGTCACTCATTGCAAAATTACGTGAAATGGATGTCACTGTAGAGGAAAGCGATGAACAACTTTACATCGCCAGAAGAAGCCCATTAAAGAGCGTGGACGTAAAAACACTCGTTTACCCTGGATTTCCAACAGATCTTCAGCAGCCATTCACAACACTATTAACAAAAGCAACCGGTACAGGTGTTGTAACAGATACAATCTATTCTGCAAGACTGAAACATATTGATGAACTAAGAAGAATGAATGCTGTTATTAAGGTGGAAGGTGGATCTGTGATTATCTCCGGACCTGTGCAGTTGGAAGGTGCAAGAGTGAAAGCAACCGACCTCCGTGCCGGTGCTGCACTAGTGATTGCTGGTCTGATGTCCAATGGTATTACAGAAGTTACCGGGGTGGAGCATATTGATCGAGGCTATCAAAAAATTACAGAGAAATTAACCAACCTCGGGGCAAAAATCTGGCGCGAAGAAATGACGGAACAAGAAATTTTACAATTTCAAAATTCATAACAAAAGCGGAAGCGACCGGACAAAGGAATGGCCGACTAAAACCGGCTCGTCCTGAACCAACGTCGGCATGACCTGCATCCTGCAGGCCCGCGTATGGACTGCGCCCCACAGGACGTGGGGTGGTTCAACTTTGCCACGTGATGTGGCGGTCTTAGTTGAACTTCCTTGTATAAAGGAAACACAGTGAACGTTAGTGAACTGATGTTGACTTATCGTACGGAGGTCTCAGGAAGTCCACTAGACCCTGGTCGCTGCAGCTAGCCGTTCAAAATCTTACTCCATGACCATCCTTGTAAATATATTCTTTTAGGATGAGAAGCCTTAACCAAATTGCTAAATGAATAAAGGAAGCCAATTGTATGTTGGCTTCCTTTTCTATAACTATACTATCTATCAAAAGAACTTCTCCATTTCATACAATGCAAGAATAAAGCATTAATATTTAATATTTATTAAAATGATATTGAATATTGCCTTCTAAAAGAGTAATATAATATATGTTTAATACAGGCATATCTTGGCGAATCTATTTGTACACGGAAAACTGTGTCCATCATTAGAAAAAAGAATCTTGAGACTTCTATTAAAGCTTCTGTTAAACTCTGCACTTCTTCAAGAACATCCTTCCATTAGAAGTGGAAAAATCAAAACAATTTTATACAGCAATTATTTATTTTATGTAATTAATCTTGGTTAAAAATGCGGTAATCAATAAGCAACACAGCAATATTTCCCGCAGAAAAGGTAAACCTTCCTAACAAAAGATCAAAGGAATAGGCGTGGTGATTGAGTGGACACATTAACAATCTCTAATTTAGAGACAATGACATTAAAAGAAATTTATACATTGGCCAAAGAATACAAAGTATCTTACTATTCTAAACTGACCAAAAAAGAACTTATTTTTGCAATTTTAAAAGCGCAGGCAGAGAAGGACGGTTTTCTGTTTATGAATGGCGTGTTGGAAATCATCCCTTCAGAGGGGTTCGGTTTCCTGAGACCCATTAACTATTCGCCAAGTGCTGAAGACATTTACATTTCCGCATCCCAAATCCGTCGTTTCGACTTAAGAAATGGGGATAAGGTATCTGGTAAAGTACGTCCTCCGAAAGAAAACGAACGTTATTATGGTTTATTGCATGTGGATGCAGTTAACGACGAAGACCCGGATTCCTCAAAGGAACGGATACATTTTCCTGGCTTAACAGCCCTTTATCCAGATCGTGTAATCAAATTAGAAACAGAATCACACAGGCTTTCAAGTCGAATTATGGACCTCATGACACCAGTCGGTTTCGGACAGCGTGGCCTTATTGTTGCACCACCAAAGGCCGGTAAAACAATGTTGATTAAAGAAATTGCAAACAGCATTTCAAAAAATCATCCCGAAGCAAAGCTGATTATTCTGTTGGTTGATGAACGTCCGGAAGAAGTAACAGATATTGAACGTTCCGTAGCACCGGATGTGGATGTCGTTAGTTCGACATTTGATGAAGTGCCGGAAAGTCATATCAAAGTATCTGAGCTTGTACTGGAACGTGCAATGCGTTTAGTAGAGCACAAACGGGATGTTATCGTACTTATGGATAGTATTACACGTTTGGCCCGTGCATATAACTTGGTTATCCCACCAAGTGGACGTACGCTTTCAGGGGGGATTGACCCAGCTGCATTCCATCGTCCAAAACGTTTCTTTGGGGCAGCAAGAAATATCGAAGAAGGCGGAAGTTTCACCATCCTGGCAACAGCACTTGTAGAAACAGGATCCCGTATGGATGATGTTATTTACGAAGAATTTAAGGGTACAGGTAATATGGAACTGCATCTTGCCCGTAGTTTAGCAGAACGCAGAATTTTCCCTGCCATAGACGTGTTACGTTCCGGAACCCGTAAAGAAGAACTGCTCGTTGATAAAGGTCACTTAGATAAAATGTGGGCAATTCGTAAAACGATGCAGGATTCACATGATTTCCTCGAACGCTTCCTAAAACGACTAAAAGCATCAAAAAGCAATGAAGAGTTTTTACAGGCAATGGACGAGGAAATGAAGCGAAAAGGCATGTCCAAATAGGGAAAGAGCCGTAACATATTATCCCATAACTTTGGGAAAAATAAGTTTGTCCCTATTGCATTCGTGCTGCCAGACTGGTATAATCTTTCTATGTGAGTTTAGATAAGGTGTAATGCCACCTATGACGTCTCTTGCAATAACTCTGTTTCTCAGGACTCAGGGCAAAAAGGAGTGGAAGAACATGAAAAAGGATATTCATCCAGAGTACAGGAAAGTAGTTTTTCTTGATACTAGTTCAGAGTACAAATTCTTGAGCGGATCAACAAGAGGATCTAACGAAACAATTGAATGGGAAGATGGTAACACCTACCCACTAATCAAAGTCGAGATCAGCTCTGATTCGCACCCATTCTACACAGGTAAACAAAAAGCAGACAAAGTCGGCGGCCGTGTAGATCGATTCAAGAAAAAATATAATATGAAATAAGAAGGCTGAGGCGATTGCCCAGCTCTTATCAATTCTAGAAGGACAGGCAAAATGTCTATATTTTGCCTGTTTTTTTACTTTTAAATTTGAAAAAAATGATAGTTATGTCGAAATTAGTGGTAAACTAATCACGGTACATAAAGATAATTTACCGTGATGAGAGGGGTTCCCAACATGTATGTAATGAAACAAAGCGGCTGGGTGGAGGTAATATGCGGTAGCATGTTTTCCGGGAAATCAGAAGAACTGATTCGCCGTGTACGCAGAGCAACCTATGCAAATTTATCCGTCCGCGTATTCAAACCGGCCATCGATGACCGCTATGATGATACAGCAGTCGTCTCTCACAACGGCACATCCACTATTGCTCGTCCCATTCAAAAATCAGTAGAAATACTTGACCATATTGACCACAATGTTGACATTGTTGGAATAGATGAAGTCCAATTTTTTGATGAGTTAGTTGTTGAGATCGC
Source organism: Oceanobacillus longus (assembly GCF_042650085.1). Lineage (NCBI taxonomy): Bacteria > Bacillati > Bacillota > Bacilli > Caryophanales > Bacillaceae > Oceanobacillus > Oceanobacillus longus. The sequence goes on from NZ_JBHSAO010000011.1 coordinate 35,044, forward strand.
AGAAGAACTTGCGAACAGAGGCATCCGCGTAATCACTGCAGGACTGGACACAGATTTCCGTGGCGAACCATTCGGACCGGTGCCAAAGCTGATGGCACTCAGCGAATCCGTAACCAAACTGAATGCAATCTGCCCGGTATGTGGATCTCCAGCAAGTCGCACCCAGCGCCTGATTAACGGCCATCCGGCATCCTACGATGATCCAATCATCCTTGTCGGCGCATCCGAGTCCTATGAACCAAGATGTCGCCATCACCATGACGTACCCAACAAACCAACCAGCAACCTGATTCAAAATCAGATAAAAGCTGTGAAATAGACTGAAAAGCATCCGACCTGGGTGCTTTTTTATGATGATTCGCGGAATAATTAACCAATTAGCGGATAAAATTTTCTTTTCGCTGATAAAGTTAGTACATTCGCGGAATTATCCTGAGAATCCGCGGAATGAACAACTAAGTTGAAAAATAAAAGAGGAAATAAGCACTTGTTTGTAGAAATAGTAGTCAAGAAAAGGAGTGATTTTATAAGATGATTGTGAAGCAACATGACAAATTAATTGAAGTGTTAAAATTAGAGGCGTTAGAAAGTAGGATTGCCCTTTATCATCCAAAAAAAGAGAGAGTAGTAACGGATCTGAAAAAAAAGAAATCAGAAATAGCTGGAGAGAAGGAAGTGGATTATCCACTCGGCTTCCTGGATTATGACAAGTTCTTCATTCTCCATAATATTAGGCTGGAAGATGATAATGGTTATTTTCAAATCGATACATTGGTACTTTTTGAGAAATACAATCTTATCCTTGAGGTGAAAAACTGGCAAGGTACAGTTATTTTCGATGCAAATGGACAAGTTATCCGTAAGCGCACCAATGAAGAAGAAGAAGGATTCCCAAACCCTATTCCCCAAGTAAAAACACAAACATTTCGCCTCCAAAAATGGCTCAGAAAACATAACTTTCCCGAAGTAGAGATTGAATCCTTTGTCGTAATCAGTTTTCCGAGTACCATTATAAAACCAGCGCATTCATCGGTAACTATCCCTGAACAAGTAATCCATAACAGTCAGCTTTATTTCAAAATAATGGAGTTGGAGAAGAAATATTGAGCCGATTATCAATCGCCACATAATAAAAGAAATGGCGCACAAGTTAACGGAACAACACACCCCTCCAGTCAACAATATTCTTGATAAATATAATCTTAATAAAAGCGATTTAATAAAGGGTATATTCTGTCCGGAATGTCAAAGCGTGCCAATGAATAGATGGAAGCAGAAGTGGTATTGTACGCATTGTGGAGTTTTTTCCAAACATGCGCATAATAATGCCCTCCATGATTATAAATTATTAATTGGAAATACAATTACAAACCAACAAGCAAGAGACTTTTTATTATTAAATTCCCCGGATACAGCGCGCAGAATATTGTTAAAGGGAAATTTTATTAAGATCGGCACTACAAAGAGCAGTAAATATCGATTCGCGGAATAAACAATGTAATCGCGGATAAAATCTTATAATCGCGGAAATACATGGAAATTCGCGGATATAGCTAACAGATTCGCGGGAATATGAAAAAATCCACGGAAAAAGCGTTCAGTCTTCGCGCTCAGGTCGATGATCTGCACAAAAGCCTATCAACAAATAAAAATTATACTCCGCCAACCGGCCCGCGAACCAACACCCGCACCCAAACCATCCGCCGCCAATTGACCACAATACCCTGCTTATACTATAATTAGACTGTTAATCAGAAAGAGGTGACCGTGATGTTAGATCGTTTACAAACATTGGAAGATCGTTATAATAAATTGAATGAGATGCTGAGTGATCCAGAAATTATAAGTGACACGAAGAAACTGCGTGAATATTCGAAGGAACAATCAGGCCTGGAAGATGTTGTTCAGGTATATCGTGAATATAAAGATATATCAAGTCAGTTGAAAGATGCGAAGGCAATGCTGGAAGATAAATTGGATGCTGATATGCACGATATGGTGAAAGCAGAAATTGATGAGCTTAACGACACCAAAAAAGAGTTGGAAGAGAAAATGAGAATTCTCCTGCTTCCAAAAGATCCGAATGATGATAAAAACGTATTTATGGAAATCCGCGGTGCGGCGGGTGGAGATGAAGCGGCATTATTTGCTGGGGATTTATATCGTATGTATTCCCGTTATGCCGAGAGCCAGGGCTGGAAAATTGAAATCATGGAAGCAAGCTCCACAGGTGTTGGTGGTTATAAAGAAATCATCTTTATGATTGACGGGAAAGATGTATATTCCAAACTGAAATATGAAAATGGAGCACATCGTGTACAACGTGTGCCAGAGACAGAATCTGGGGGAAGGATCCATACGTCAACTGCAACGGTTGCTGTTTTACCTGAAGCAGAAGAAGTCGAAGTGGAGATTCATGATAAGGATATTCGTGTGGATACTTTTGCATCCAGTGGACCTGGTGGGCAAAGTGTAAATACAACGATGTCTGCGGTTCGTCTGACACATGAACCGACTGGTACTGTCGTTTCCATACAGGATGAAAAATCTCAAATCAAAAATAAAGAAAAAGCAATGAAAGTATTGCGTGCCCGTGTATATGATAAATTCAATCAAGAAGCACAGGCGGAGTATGATGAGAACAGAAAATCGGCAGTGGGAACTGGTGACCGTTCTGAGCGAATTCGTACGTATAACTTCCCGCAAAATCGTGTGACAGATCACCGTATCGGGCTTACCATTCAGAAGCTCGATCAAATTGTGCAAGGTAAATTGGATGAATTTATCGACGCATTAATCATGGAAGAACAAGCAAAGCGTCTGGAACAGATTGGGGAATAAGATGACACAATCAACTAAGCAATTTGAAGTCCTTCGTTGGGCTTCTCTTTTTTTAGAAAAACATGATCGGGAGCCCCGGGTCGCGGAGATCCTCCTGCAACATCATTTACATGTAACAAGGTCGCAATTTTTCATGTTGATGCAGGATCCCATCCCACAGGATATAGTCAATCGATTCCAAGCTGATATTGAAAAACATGCAGAAACGGGTATCCCAGTACAGCATCTCACAGGGTTTGAGAGTTTTTATGGCAGGGACTTTACTGTCAATAAACATGTACTCATACCTAGGCCGGAAACAGAGGAGCTTGTTCAGCATGTCATCCAGCATGCAGAAAACCGTGATAACGAGCGGCTGACCATCGTTGATATTGGTACAGGAAGTGGTGTCATAGCCATCACCCTTGCCCTGGAACTGCCACACGCAACCATCTATGCAACCGACATCTCAAAATATGCCCTCATGGTCGCCAAACAGAACGCAGAAAAGCTGCAAGCCAATGTCACCTTTTTGCAAGGCGATTTTCTGCAACCGGTGATCGGTGAAGGCATCCAAGCAGATATCATCGTCTCCAATCCACCTTATATTGCAAAAGCAGATGCACACTCTTTATCGGATACGGTGAAAAATTTTGATCCGGAGCTAGCTCTATTTGCGGAAAACAATGGACTGGCAGCATATCAAAAGATTATTGGCCAAGCACCGAAAGTAATAAGAAAAAGAGGATTGCTTGCTTTTGAAATCGGACATGAGCAAAGTGAAACAATGCATAAACTCATCCATGAAGTATTTCCGAAGAGCAACGTCACGACCATCCAGGATATTAATAAAAAAGACCGGATCGTGTCAGCTGAGATCAATAATAAGCTTTAAGTCTATAATTACTGAACTTTCACAGCGGTAAAATAGGCACAAATAGATAACTGGGATAAACTCAGAATGTCTCTACTAAAACACCTTGCTAAACCAGGTAAAAATAAGGCTATTTTAATGTTTGTTGTTTTTATAATTCTCGCAGTTGAGATAAAATGCGAAGTATCTGCTGGCTGATTTTCAGGAGACGTGTGCTTTTGTCGCCGTCCGGGATCGCTCTGGGCGGATGCTTTCCGCGGGCACGGCCTCAGCCTCCTCGAGAAACCCACTCTGCGGGGGCTTCGGACACGTGCTGTTCCCGCAGGAGTCACCGCCCGCCGCTCACCCGGACTGGTACAGTTGTGATACGATTTTTATATAATATCACTAAGCTTTTAATTTTTTGTAGGCTTAACACCAGCTCTGGGAAATATACGAAGACTCCAGCGGGAGGAAAGGCATAGGTGAGACTCTGAAATGCGTTAGCATGAAGAGGCTCACCAGCCGCCCGCGAACCTGACCTGACCCCCATAAGTTAGAGTAAAAATAATTTATGGGGGTTAGGTTTATGGCAACGTACAGTAAAGATTTTAAGGTAAAGGTCGCAGAAGAATATATTGAAGGGAAATTGAGTTATAGACGGTTAGCGGAAAAATACAAGGTACCAACGACTACGCTTCGAGGTTGGGTAAGAATTTATAAGTATTACGGGTCAAATAAATTAGTGCAAAATGAACAAAAACAAAGTGTTTACTCTGTTCAATTCAAGTTAGATGTATTAAGCTTTATGAAGAGCACAGGTGCTTCCGTGTCCGACACAGCTCTTCAGTTTGGAATAAAGAATCCATCTATGATTTCTCGATGGCAAAAGATATTTCTTGAAGGCAATTTGGGAGCCCTGGATAAACAGAGGGGACTGCTTTCTATGGCTAATAAACCTAATAATGAAGCGAAGAAAAAGCGAAATGATAAAGAAAAATCTCTTCCGAAATTAGAAAGAGAAAATGAACTTTTACGTTTAGAGGTGGCATACCTAAAAAAGTTGCGAGCTTTTCAGGAGGATCCGGAGTCCTATCTAGAAAAGCACAAGCAGCGTTATCACTCGAACTCAAAGAAGAATTCAAATTAAAAGATGTCTTACAAATAGTTGGTATGCCTGAATCTAGCTATCATTATCATGTGAAGGTTTTAAAAGAAAATGTAAACCCCGATGCAGAAATGAAAGAGCTTATTCAAGCAAAATTTAAAGAACATAACGGTGATTACGGTTATCGTAGAATCACAGACCAATTAAGACAAGAAGGTCATATAATCAATTATAAAAGAGTTCAGCGTCTCATGACGGTGCTGGATTTAAAATGTAAGAAATTTGGTAGGAAATCAAGAAAGTATAATTCTTATAAAGGTACAGTAGGTAAAATAGCGAAAAATCGTATGAAGCGCCGTTTCAGCACATCTATACCGTTTCAAAAATTAACGACAGACATTACAGAATTTAAATGTTTAGATGGGAAGAAATTATATCTCAATCCAATTATAGATATGTTTAATGGAGAAA
>NZ_JBHSAO010000011.1:40303-464233 GCF_042650085.1 Oceanobacillus longus
ATTCATTCAGACCAAGGTTGGCATTATCAACATGATAAATGGGTGAAAAAACTCAAGAAGCACAAAGTGTTCCAAAGCATGTCACGTAAGGGGAATTGTATAGATAACGCACCTGCAGAAAGCTTTTTCGGTATGCTGAAACAATAAAGGTATCATGGGGAATCTCTCTGTACCTATGAAGAATTAAAACGTAAAATTGAAGACTATATTTATTATTACAATAACAAACGAATTAAAGGAAGATTGACCGGTATGAGCCCAGTTCAATACCGAAATCATACCGATCTAATCGTTGTTAAATAAACTCCAACTATTGGGGGTCACACCAACCGCAAGTATATTTCCCAGAGCGGTCGCCGAAGTTTCTGCATACTGATAGAAAACCAGCAGTTACTTCGTAGTTTATACAAAATCTCCATATCATTCTACGAAAATTAATATATTCATAGAATACGAGTTTAAAAATATTTTCCCCTGTCCATACTAGCAATTATACAGTTGGAGAGGGGAATTTTAAATGAAGAATCTAATTTTTATTGTACTTATCTTTTTTATAATATTTTTATCGATGCCTTTAAATGGAGTTAGTGAAGAAGCAACAAATGAGACCGATTATAAGGTGATCCCGGAAGAAGCTATACGCCTGAGAATTTTAGCCAACAGTGACAATGAGGAAGATCAGGAATTAAAACGACTTGTGCGCGATCGTGTCAATGAACAGGTTACAGAATGGGTTCAGTATATAACGGATATTGAAGAAGCTCGTACATTAATAGATTCTCGTATTCCGGAACTCAATGCGATTGTTGCAGAAACACTGGAAGAAGCGGGAAAAGATAATGAATTTGAAGTGGAGTATGGCAACAATGTAACATTTCCTACTAAACTTTATGGCGATTTTTTGTATCCTGCAGGGGAGTATGAAGCAATTCTAATTACGATTGGTGAAGGAAAAGGAGCAAATTGGTGGTGCGTACTGTTTCCTCCATTATGTTTTCTCGACTTTTTTAACGGTACATCCGTAGCCGAAGAGGAAAGCAGTGAAGATATAGAAGTTGCTGAAAATGTTGAAGAAGAAACGGAAGTAAAGTTTTTCCTTTTTGAATGGTTCGGTTGGTCATAGTTCCTCTACTAAATGCATAGGATGAAAGAAAAGGTACATCATATTTCTATCAAAACGATTAATCGAGGTGAATTCTTTTGAAAATACTACTTGCTAAAGAGGCGTCCTACGTTCAGCTGGAAGAATTTTTCGGAAAAAATCCGAATGTGAATCAAAAAAGTGTTTACGAAAATGGCTATGTGGTCGAAATGAAAGATAAGATTGAAGGATGTTTTGTCTTGGATCAATTGAAAGAAGATATCTTTTGGCTAAAGCAGCTTTATATTACACAGTCAGAAGCTGGGAGACTTCCATTTCTGTTGGAGGCTATTCTAACTTTAGCAAAGCAGCGTAATGCAAAAAGTATTTATGTACACAGTCATCAACCAGTTGTGGATATTTTGTTGGAAGCATTACAGTTTCATCAACAAAAAGAGAAAATTCTTGAGGATAAGTATCCTACGACAAATGGGAGTTGGTGGGCATACAATGTCTCTTAAAGAGAATAATCAAAAAGCCCCTAATAGTTACACACATTATACACAGCCCCCTGTGCATAAGTGATAATGCAATGTTAATAAAATTATATAATTGTGGATAACGCGTATCTTCCTGTTAATAACTATTAAAGGATGATACATGTTATCCACATTTTGCGTAAATCGTTTCTATCCTCTAAAATAAAAGATAGAAATGAGGTAGCAATAATGATAGATACAATGCGCTGGAATATAAAAAATAATGAAACCTATAATAATCAGGCAATCGATGAAGCTGCAGAGCTGATCAAGCAAGGTCAGGCGGTTGCCTTTCCGACAGAGACAGTCTATGGACTAGGTGCTGATGCAACAAATGAAGCAGCAGTTGCAAAAATTTTCAAGGCGAAAGGAAGACCACAGGATAATCCGCTGATCGCACATGTTGCAACCGTTGATCAATTGAGAAGACTTGTGGATAACCTGCCAGTATATACAGAAAAATTAATCAAGGCATTTTCTCCTGGACCGATAACCTATGTTTTACCGAGCAATGGGGCCTGTGCACAGAATGTTACTGCGGGCTTATCCACAATTGGTGTTCGTATCCCTGACCATCCGGTTGCGCAAGCACTATTGAAAAAAGCAGATGTGCCAGTAGCCGCACCGAGTGCCAATTTGTCAGGAAAGCCGAGTCCCACCATGGGAAATCATGTATGGGATGACCTGAATGGGAAAATTTCCGGCTTATTGGATGGTGGACCAACCGGTGTAGGATTGGAATCCACTGTAATTGACTGTACACAGGATATCCCCATTATTCTAAGACCTGGTGGAATTACGAAGGAGCAACTGGAAGCAGTGGTTCATCCTGTAATGATGGATCCTGGACTTGCGAACACAAAAGAAAAACCAAAATCCCCAGGGATGAAATATAAACATTATTCTCCTGAAGTTCCTTTATGGCTTGTGGAGGGAACGCATGCAAGCATCCAGGCGATAGTTGATCAGGAGAAATTTAATGGCAATCGGGTAGGTGTGCTTGCCAGTCAACAAACGGCAAAACAGATTAATGCTGAAGAAATAATCTCACTTGGTGAAAATATAAATGAAATCGCCATCCATTTATATGAGGGCCTTAGAAGATTCAAACAAGGTGATGTGGATATTATTATTTGTGAAGTATTTACAGAGGCTGGAATTGGTCAGGCGGTTATGAACAGATTAAGAAAAGCTGCTTCAGAATATATCGTTAAATAAAGTAAGCAGTACTTGTCTCACGTACATTCAACGCAATTATTTATACCAAAAAGGCATTCATATGTCTCCTTGGACATGCATATAGTTAACAAGCATGTTCAAGGGGGATTATGAATGTCTTTTTCCAGTGAATTTATTTCATTATTGTTTCTAGCAATAGCACTTAGTATGGATGCATTTTCTGTAAGTCTTGGCATGGGAATGCAACGAATTCGACTGAAGCGGATAGCGATCATCGGGCTAGTAATAGGAATCTTTCATATCATTATGCCATTTCTCGGAATTCTGCTTGGTAAAGCAATTTCCAATCAGATTGGTGAATTAACGACCCTCGCAGGTGGTGTTTTACTGTTTGTTATTGGTGCACAAATGTTTTTCTCCGCATTTAATCATGAAGTGAAAAGTAGGGTCCTCCCAGTCGGTGCAGGTTTGATTCTGATTGCATTCAGTGTCAGTATTGACAGCTTTACAGTTGGGCTAGGGCTTGGGATCTCAGGGGTGAAAATTTTCCTGACATTATTTCTGTTTGGAGCTGCCAGCTGTACACTGACATGGCTAGGCATGCTCCTTGGACGGAAAGTGCATGGCTATTTAGGAACATATAGCGAATTACTAGGCGGAAGTATATTATGTGGCTTTGGATTATATATTCTTTTCGGTTAGAATGGGAGAATAAGCTAATTCCGTCTTGTTAGTTGCTTTTCATTTACCGCGGAGTTGAGATAAAATGCGAGCTAGAATAGGGAACTTCGGCGATCGCTCTGGGAAATACACTGCGCTTTTCGCGGGCGGCTGGTGAGCCTCTTCATGCTGACGCATTTCAGAGTCTCACCTATGCCTTTCCTCCCGCAGAAGTCTCCGTGTATTTCCCAGAGCTGGTTAGAAGGTTGCTAATAATTACTGTACTAGCGTAGCTAAAATGGCATTATAAAACTTCACCAGTTCGGGTGAGCGACGGGCGGTGACTCCTGCGGGAACAGCACGTGTCCGAAGACCCCGCAGCGGCGTTCTTCCGCGAGGAGGCTGAGGCCGTGCCCGCGGAAAGCATCCGCCCAGAGCGATCCCGGACGGCGAGATAGCAGTTATTTCATCGTTTATAAATTTTACGAAATAACATTCGTTTCGCTAGGATGAGTAATCGTATCTAAACTGTCACGTCCAGTCCCTAGCAACCAACGGCTATTTTAATTCCCTCACCCCATGACAAGATAAACCAACTTCATTCACTCCCAATTCAAAATAAAAAATTTAAGCAAAGTTCAACGAAGACAATCACATCACGTGGCAAAGTTGAACTCCCTTACGTCATGTCGACATCTGGCTCAGAGAAAGCTGGTTTTCGTCGGCCATTTTTTGGTCCGGTCGCTTCCACTTTTTTGTCGAGGTTTCAGTTTAATTGGAAACTTCCTTCTATTTTCAATCGGAAATATGGTATATTTGTCATAGAGTTAATAAACGGAGGTTTCACGATGAATATTTTGTTTGTATGTACAGGAAATACATGCAGAAGCCCGATGGCAGAAGCATTATTGAAGCATAAAATTCCACAGGCAAGCGTCCAATCGGCCGGAATCTTTGCCAGTAAGAATCTCCGAGCAAATGAAAAAGCGATTCAAGCACTTAACGAGCGTGGAGTACAAGTGAGCCATCAATCCCAGCAGGTGACAAACCAATTGTTGCAATGGTCAGATGTTGTACTTACGATGACCACCCAGCATAAGCAATCTCTTATTATGGATTTTCCGGCACAGCAGGATAAGTATTTTACACTTAAAGAATATGTTTCAGAGTCCGATAAAGAAGTATGGCAGGTATTAAGGAAGGCCTATGCAGAATATGAATTGAAGCGCTCCACATTCATCCGTAATAACCAATCGAAAATGGATGGTGTCGAGTTGCAAAAGCAAGTAGAGATATATTTAAGTGAAGATATCACTAAGATTCAAAGACTAGAATCCAACCTGATTAATTATGATATTTCAGACCCGTTCGGTGGAACTCTGCAAACCTACCAGGAAACTTTGGGTGAACTGGATAACAACATAGACTTGTTAATAAGAAAATTAAAGAAGTAGCCGGAGGAGCAGACATGAATAAGAAATATAGTTTTGGTTTGCGTTTGAAGCTAGTAATCTTTACAACCGTATTGGCGATTATTACATACTCGATCAGTGCATTGTTTATTTATGTTTTTTATGATTACGTACAGGATTTTTGGCAGATTTCATTGGAATGGTATGCGATTGCCATTCTGTTACTTGGTATTTTCTGGTCGGGTGCACTTGCATTTTTTGCTGCTGGATTGATTACAAAGCCAATGGAGAAATTGGAAAAGGTTGCATCCATTGCAGCGAATGGTAATTTAAATCAGGAAGTTCATATTCCGAAGTCGGATGACGAAATCCGTGCACTTTCCATTGCAGTTGATACGATGCTGCAAAACCTCAATCAAATGGTACATAATATTGATGAGCATTTTGAAAGTACAAATGAAACAGTTATGCAAATGAAAGAAGCATCCCATATGGCAGCACAGCACTCGGCAGTAATTGGTGGATCCATCCATGAAATCTCCAAGGGTGCGGAAAATTCCTCAGAAGCAATTCAGAATACCGCCGAAGCTGTGGAAGTTGCAACGGAATTGGCGCGGAAAGTACAGGAAAAAGCAGAACAATCCAAAGAAAAATCAACGGAAATGCTCGATACGTTAAGTGAAAGCAAAAAAGTCGTCAACCAACTTGTACAAGGTATCCAACGATTGGCTGATGACCAGGAACTTTCCCTAAAGGATGTGGATCACCTCAAACAGAATGCAATGCAAGTGGAAACAATTATTACAATGGTAGGTGAGATTGCAGAGCAAACGAATTTGCTCGCGTTAAATGCCTCTATTGAAGCTGCTCGTGCTGGTGAACATGGTAGAGGATTTGCGGTGGTTGCAGAAGAAATCCGTAAACTGGCTGACCAAAGTGCACATGCCGTTCAACGAATTTCAGGTTTAATCGAAGCAATTCAGGATGATGTTAATCTTGTCGTGGAAAAAATCAATGATAATGTAACCTATGCCAAAAAAGAGGCAGCAAACGGGGAAAGCACGAACAGAACAATTGAACAGATGTCCGGTTCTGTGAATGTTGTTGCTACTGAAATTGCAATGATTACAAACCTTGTTGATCAACAACTGGAGTCCATTCAAGATACAGTCAGACAATCACAGGAAGTTGCAGCGATTGCCGAAGAAACGTCGGCGGGAACAGAAGAAGTAAATGCTGCCATACAGGAACAAGTGTCGACCATGGAGCAAGTGGATAAACTTGCACAAAAGATGGAAGAACAGGCACAAAACCTGAATAAGCAGATCAATCAATTTAAAGTAAGGTAAGAGCGACAGCGTAATAAACCTGTTGAAAAGAAACACGTAAAAATAGCTTCGTCTATCTCGTACTGTAGGTCTAAAGAATCTTGACAATATACAAGGACAGGTGAAAAAATAATGGCATATGAAAAGGTACAACAGGACATGTTGACGATAACAGAGCAATGGATTGCAAGCGATTATTTACGAGAAGGAGAGCTCTTTGTACTCGGCTGTTCGACAAGTGAAGTTGCAGGTCTACATATTGGTACATCAGGTAGTGAACAAATTGCTGAAGTGATTTTTAATGAAATGAAAGTGCTGCAAGAAAAAACAGGCGTACAGCTCGCTTTTCAATGCTGTGAACACTTGAATCGCGCCATTGTTGTTGAAAGAGAAACAGCTTCCCGCTATATGCTTGATGAGGTATCGGTAATTCCTGTTCGAAAGGCAGGAGGCTCGATGGCATCCTATGCTTTTAAACAGATGAAAGATCCGGTTGTCGTTGAAACAATTCAAGCTCGGGCACATGCGGGGATGGATATTGGCGAAACAATGATCGGCATGCACCTAAAGCATGTTGCGGTGCCACTTCGTTTTGAACAAAGGAGTATTGGAAATGCAAGATTGCAAGCGGCACGTACCCGCCCGAAATTGATTGGTGGCAGTCGTGCCAATTATGAGGATACGCGCTTGAATGATACGTGTAACTAAATGATTGACGGGACGAATCATTGTCCCTAACATATATATATTTTTTTTGCGAATTTACAAAGGGGGATTTAACGAATGGAACATGTACAACAAGCAGATTTGGAAGTATTTGAAGCAATGCAGGCAGAAAAGAAACGTCAACAGGAAAAGATTGAACTAATCGCATCAGAAAACTTTGTATCAGAAGCTGTGATGCAGGCAATGGGATCCATTTTAACGAATAAATATGCTGAAGGGTATCCGGCAAAAAGATACTATGGCGGTTGTGAACATGTCGACGTAGTAGAAAACCTTGCTCGCGATCGCGCAAAAGAGCTATTTGGTGCAGAACATGCGAACGTACAGCCACATTCAGGCGCACAAGCAAATATGGCTGTTTACTTTTCCGTACTTGAGCCTGGTGACACTGTACTTGGCATGAATTTAAATCATGGTGGACATTTAACACATGGCAGCCCAGTTAACTTCAGTGGTAAACTTTATAATTTCGTTGACTATGGTGTCGACAAAGAAACAGAACAGCTTGACTATGATGTTGTACTGGAAAAGGCAAAAGAAGTAAAACCAAAAATGATTGTTGCTGGTGCAAGCGCATATTCCCGCAAGCTTGATTTTGCCAAATTCCGTGAAATTGCTGATGCAGTCGACGCGTATTTGATGGTTGACATGGCGCATATCGCAGGACTTGTAGCAACAGGCGAGCATGAAAATCCTGTAGCTCATGCAGACTTTGTCACAACAACTACACATAAAACATTGCGTGGACCTCGTGGCGGGATGATACTTTGTAAAGAGAAATATGCGAAACAAATCGATAAATCTATTTTCCCTGGAGTTCAAGGTGGACCATTAATGCATGTTATTGCTGCGAAAGCAGTATCCTTTAAAGAAGCATTATCCCCTGACTTTAAGACATATGCAAAAAATATTGTTCAAAATGCAAAAGTACTCGGTGAGGCTCTGAAAAGTGAAGGTGTCCGTATTGTTTCCGGTGGCACGGACAACCATCTACTATTGTTGGATGTCACTCCACTTAACCTGACAGGAAAAGTTGCAGAAAAAGCGTTGGATGATATCGGAATTACAACCAATAAAAACACAATTCCATTTGACAAAGAAAGTCCATTCGTAACAAGTGGTATCCGTATAGGTACAGCAGCTGTTTCGACACGCGGTTTTGGTGAAAAAGAAATGAAAGAAATTGCAGCAATCATTTCCTTAACTCTTCATAATCATGAGGACGAAGCGAAATTGAAAGAAGCGACAGATCGTGTTCTTGCTCTAACTGAAAAGTTTCCATTATATGCATAAAATAAAGAAGGATTTCCCATTATTTGGGGCATCCTTCTTACGTTTTTCTAACAAGATACCGCCTAAACTTGAAAGCTTGGCTTTTTTTAAGTACACTTTTAAAGATAGAACTAATTTGAAGGAGTGAGTCTCGCAATGGGAAACGTATTCGTACTTGATCATCCGTTAATTCAACATAAACTAACGTACATAAGAGATAAAAATACAGGAACAAAAGAATTTCGTGAACTAGTTGATGAAGTAGCAATGCTAATGGCGTTTGAAATAACAAGAGACCTTCCACTCAGAGATGTAGAAGTAGAAACACCAGTAATGAAAGCAGAATCCAAAAAGTTAGCTGGTAAGAAAATCGGCCTCGTGCCAATACTGCGTGCTGGACTTGGCATGGTGGATGGCGTACGCAAACTGATCCCTGCTGCAAAAGTAGGACATGTTGGATTATACCGCGATCCGAAGACATTAAAGCCTGTTGAATACTATGTTAAATTACCTTCTGACATCGAAGAACGTGAACTGATTGTTATCGATCCAATGCTAGCTACAGGCGGTTCAGCTAATGATGCTATATACGCTTTGAAAAAACGCGGCGCAAAAAACATTCGCCTCATGTGTTTAGTTGCAGCACCAGAAGGCGTAGAAGTTATCAAAAAGGAACACCCCGATGTAGATATATACCTTGCTGCAATGGATGAAAAACTCGACGACCATGGTTACATCGTCCCTGGCCTAGGCGACGCCGGCGACCGCCTCTTCGGCACAAAATAAATTCGGTGCCTGTCACTCCCCGAATTTTGTCGAATTTTAATAAAATGAGCTGTTATCTTCCTTTGGTGTAGGGAGGTAGCAGCTTTTTTGGGTTTAGAAATAATGATTCGCCGATAAAATGTTGGATTCGCTGATATTTGACAAAAATTCGCTGAATAAGGTTTCCGGCCATGATCGCGCAACTTCCGGGCAAAACCGCGCGACCTCCGGCCATGATCGCGCAACTTCCGGCCATAATCGCGCAAATTCCGGGCGAAACCGCGCAAATTCCGGGCGAAACCGCGCAACTTCCCGGCGAAACCGCGCAACTTCCCGGCGAAACCCCGCAACTTCCCGGCGAAACCGCGCGACTTCAAAGGCGTAACCTCACCACGCATCAACCTCAACCCCAATGCATAATCTCCGCATTTCTCCAAATCCTAATCTTTAAGAAGGAGGGCTGCAACGATGCGAAAGTCGACATTATTCCTATTCCTAATTATCTTCATAACCACAATCAATCCAACAACGAATGATGCACAAGAAAAAGTAGAAGATCTTCAGTCCATTATCATCGAAGTGGAGGGAGAACCAAATGTCCATAAGCAATATATCGAAGCGTATCATCCATTTATCGAGGTGGTTGCAGTTTACGAAAAATTGTTTAATGGTTTAGCATTACAGGGAACTCCTAAAAATTTGGAGCGGATGGAATCGTTAGAGTTTATTAAAGGCATTCATTCCGTACAGAAATATGAAGCAATCGAATGGAAAAAGTCTACAGACAGATTGAGCAAAGAAGACTTATTGCAGCAGCCATACGAATTAAATACAACCGAATACACTGGAAAGGATGTAAAAGTTGGGGTTATCGATACGGGTATTGATTACGAACACTCGGACCTTCAAAAAAACTATCAGTCTGGGTATGACCTTGTCGACCTCGATGATGATCCAATGGAGAGCCTCCCAGAACAAGGTATTCCTACTTCGCATGGGTCACATGTTGCAGGCATCATTGCTGCAGATGGCGAGATAAAAGGCGTTGCACCTGATGCGGAAATTTATGCCTATCGAGCGCTCGGCCCAGGTGGTGCCGGGACATCGATGCAAGTGCTGGCCGCAATGGAAAAAGCGATTGAAGATGGCGTCAATGTCATCAACCTTTCACTCGGGAACAATGTAAATGTGCCAGACTATCCAACAAGCATGGCAGTTAACCGTGCATCTGAAATGGGAATCCCCGTCGTTATTGCAAATGGAAATAGTGGACCTGGTGACTGGACAGTTGGCTCACCGGCGACAGCTGATCAAGCATTATCTGTAGGGGCATCCATGTCACCAATGAAAATCCCTTTTTTGTATGAATCATTACAGGAAAAGGCCATCCAGTTAACTGAAATGGCAGGATCTCCTCTGTGGGATATCACGAAGTCCTATCAAATTGTCGAAGCCACTTCCCCAAATGAATCCATGAGCGGAAAGATTGCATTGCTTAAACGAGGAGAGGTTCCTTTTTATGAATTAGCGAAGATGGTAGAGCAGAATGGCGCAATTGCAGCTATTATCTACAATAATGAAGATGGAACGTTTCAAGGGTCACTGGAACATGAACAAAATCCTATCAACATTCCAGTAGCTGCGATTTCCAAAGAAGACGGAGAATGGCTAAAAACGCAATCGGATAGAAAAAACCTCTATATGGGTACCCGTTATTGGAACCAGGAAAGTACAACGGCACCTTTCAGTTCCAGAGGCCCGGTTACGGTAAATTGGAATATCAAGCCAGATGTACTTGCTCCAGGAACAGGGATTTTAAGTACGGTTCCTGGGGGTTATGAACAGATGGATGGAACGAGTATGGCGGCACCACATGTTACAGGGGTCGTGGCTTTAATAAAGGAAGCTCATCCCGGTTGGACAAGAGACCAAATTATTGGAGCAATAAAAACAACATCCGACCTCTTCAAAGATCCAGAGAAACTGGATCCGACCGTGCAGGGAATGGGAGCGATTAGACCGGAAGAGGCCATTGAAACAACAACTATTATTCATAATCCACAACTTAATTTTGGAAAAGTGGACAATTACAGAGAGGAACTCTTTTTTGATCTCAACATAGAGAATATGACGGAAGAAACACAAACATACACGTTCAACTATCCAAAGAAACAAAACGGAATCAATTGGAATCTCCCACAATCGTTTATAGTGGAGGCAAAGGAAAAAAAGACGATCCCAATTGAACTTCATATAACAACCGCTCGCCTTGAGGAAGGTGTACATCAAGGCTGGCTAACTTTAAATAAGGGGGATGACGCGTACCAACTACCGTATATTTTTGTCAATCAACATGCGGATCAGCCGAAAACGGCAGGATTTGAATTTTCTCTGAAAAGTTTCTCGGAAGATGATTATAATTATAAAATCTATCTTACTGAACCGGCAAGACGCATTGAAATAGACCTCTACAATCCGGAAAGCCTACTTTTTGATAGGAAATTATTGGAGGCTGAAGATCTGCAGGCAGGCCTTCATGAAGGAGAAATAAGTAAAAAAGAAGCCGGTCAAGGTGGCTATTACCTCGCGTTAGTGACTGTCTATCTTGAAAACGGGGAATATGAGAGTAATCAATCCATTATCTATTTGGAGTGATTTTAGAAAATTTACCGGGCACTTAAAAATCGTGTATAAGAGCGTTCACAAAAATGTCATATTATAAGACCTGAATTTCATTTATAATGAAGTTTAGGTCGTTTTCTATTACCATAACTTTTCAGTAAGTGTCTAGTTGAAGTTGTTCAAGGTCCTGAATAATTTTTAATGGGAGAAACATGCTATTTTTCTTGATAAATCAGGGTTTTTTAATTAAATGTAAATAATCTCGATTACTGATTGACAACTGTAGTTAGGCTAATGTAAACTTGCTTAATGTGGGGTGGAATGTGTTATATTTTGTCGCAATTATTCTTATAATTTGTTGAATTGTTATAACACAATATCCGACAATGAGTTAGGGTAATAATTCCCCATACAAATGACTTCTGTTACATAAGTGCTTTTTGGTATGTGAATCGTCAAAGCCTGCTTGTCGTTTAGCAGCCGTCGATCTATATGAAAACTATGATCTGGTTCGTTACCCCTTTAAGGATAGTAATCAGGACCGCTATTATGAAAAACAAAAGCTTGCAGTTGTTTTAAAGGTTTAGGAGAGTAGAGTAGATTATGTCAGAATACGATAAGATGGTAACCCGACAACGTAAATGGATGCTCTTTCTTCTAGCAATCATCGTAATAGGATCTGGTTTTTCATCGTACAACCAAGTTTTTAATGGTTTGTTATTGGGCGGCGCAGTAAGTTTCTATAACTTATGGCTATTGCAGCACAAAACAAAAGCACTGGGTAAAGCGATTGCAGAAACAGGAAAAGTGCGCGGTGGACTGGGAACTTTCTCAAGACTTGCCGCAACGATACTTGCTGTACTAATCGCACTTCGTTTTAATGAAACCTTTCATATTATTGCCGTAGTTTTTGGTATCATCTCTTCTTACATCGTGATTGGGTTGGATGTTGGTATGCGACTCATTAAAAACAAGGAATAATCACAACTAAACCACTGACGGGCAGGGTATGAACGGATTCTTATAGGGTATGTTCAAAAGGAGATAAACCTAACTTATTGAACATGCTCTTAAGTAAAGTAGTGTAAAGGGGTGATAAATTTGGATCATACAGCTCCAATAGTTGAAGACGTCTTTGGCATCTCTTGGCTGGATTTTAACTTATCCAACGTTTTCATGGTATTTATGGTATCGCTGATTGTTTTCGTTTTTTGTGTGTGGGCAAGCCGCAAACTTCAAATGAAACCAACCGGGATGCAAAATTTCATGGAATGGGCTGTTGAGTTTGTAAAAGGTATTGTCAACGACACAATGGATTGGAAAACAGGTAAGGTATTTCTCCCACTTGGATTAACATTAATTTTTTATATCCTTGTAAGTAACCTTGCAGGTGTAATGACTGTCGGAGTGTTCGGACATGACTTATGGTGGAAATCACCTACAGCCGATGCTACCTTAACATTAACGTTATCCGCAATGGTTATTATACTAACCCATTTTTATGGAATTAAAGTACGGGGGACTAAAAATTATTTAAAAGGGTATGTCAACCCGGTACCTTTAATGTTGCCGTTTAAAATAATCGAGGAGTTCACCAATACATTAACATTGGGTCTTCGTCTATTTGGTAATATTTATGCAGGGGAAGTATTATTAAGTTTACTGGTAGGTCTAGGAACCGCATCTATCTTCGGATTCTTCGGAGCAGCAATACCGATGCTTGCATGGATGGGCTTCAGTGTGTTTATTGGTGCCATTCAGTCGTACGTATTCGTCATGTTAACGATGGTTTATATGTCTCATAAAGTGAGCAGTGACCATTAAATAAAAAAATAATTTAGGTTTACTATAAAAGGAGGAAATATTCAATGGAAGCTTTAGCAGCAGCAATTGCAATCGGACTAGCAGCATTAGGTGCAGGTCTTGGTAACGGTATGATCGTTAGTAAAACAGTAGAAGGTATCGCTCGTCAACCAGAATTAAGAGGTGCCTTACAAGGTACAATGTTTATTGGGGTAGCACTAGTAGAGGCGATTCCAATCATCGCAGCAGTTATCGCATTTATGGCTATCTTTATGTAAATCGTATTTTTATCAGAAATATAATGGCGAAGTTCATTACTATAGAATCTTCGCCATTCCTTTATTGACTGAGAGTTCAAAAGGAAGATAAAAAGGACCGAGAAGTTCGAGGCAGTGTAGCTTTGAGTAGCGGAACGTATGTAGTTTATACGTGAGCAACGTAAAAGCAAGCTAACGAAGAAATTCGAAGTGTCATTTTTAACTGACTTTTTGAACTTCCTCTTTATGCAACTTTCGATTATAAAAGAAATCACATAGATGTGAAGTCACGATGAAAGGAGTGAAATCGGTGCATTCATATATTAACTTTATGACAATTGGAGCCAGTATCGGTGGTTTGAGAGTCGGAGACATGCTAGTGCAATTATTCTTCTTCCTCGTATTACTGATGTTGTTGAAGAAATTTGCTTGGGGTCCACTCATGGATAAAATGCAAGAACGTGAGGAATATGTGGCTGGAGAAATTGAATCTGCAGAAAAAAGTCGTTTGGAGGCTGAAAAAGCATCCAATGAGGCAGCAACTCAGTTGAACCAAGTTAAACAAGAAGCACAGAAATTGATTGAAGATGCTAAAACTGCCGGTATCAAACAGGAGCAGGATATTGTTGAATCAGCACGTAAAGAAGCTGACCGGATTATCCAGGCTGCACAGGTTGATATCCAAAATGAAAAAGAACAAGCATTGCAGGCGCTTCAAGATAAAGTTGCTTCATTGTCTGTACTTATTGCAAGTAAAGTAATTGAAAAAGAAATTAGTGAAAAGGATCAAGAACAATTGATCAACGATTACATTAAAGAGGTAGGAGAAGAGCGATGAGTGAACAGGTAGTTGCAAAACGTTACGCAGATGCTCTTTTTCAACTGGGGAAAGAAAAGAACACACAGGAACAGTTTGTAAAAGAATTCCGTGTTGTTCGTGAAGTATTCAATAATAATAAACAACTTGTTCCATTCCTAAAGCATCCAAAGGTTAATAATGAGAAAAAGAAACAGTTTATACAAGAAGTGTTTCAAGGTTTGCATACGGATGTTGTGAATACAATCAAATTGCTTGTTGAGCGACATCGTACAGCAGCTATTCCATCCATTATTGATCATTTCATCCAATTGGTGAATGATGCAAAAGGAATTGCAGATGCAACCGTATACTCAGTTCGTGAATTAACGGAAGTTGAAAGAACGCAATTGCAGGTATCCTTCGCAAAACGAATGGGTAAAACTGCAATCAATCTGGAAAACGTTGTAGATCCTTCGATTGTTGGAGGAATTAAAATCCGTGTCGGAAATACCATTTATGATGGAACAGTACGCGGAAAACTAGACCGTATATCTCGAAAAATAGTATCTGCAAACTAAAGCGGAGGCGACCGGTTATCTACGTATTGACTGGACTGAACCGGCGGAGATAAAGGAAACACGGTGAGCGATAGCGAATCGATGTTGACTTATCGTACAGAGGTGAGGGAAGTCTAATAGTCGCTGGTCGCTGGAGCTGGACGTGGCTTCTCTATGGAAGAAAATTAGAAAGCTACATGCCTTAGTACATTTTTAAAATGTAATAAATGATGATAGGGGTGAAATGGTATGAGCATTAATGCTGAAGAAATCAGTACACTAATCAAACAGCAAATTGAAAATTTTGATACAGACATCGAAGTTAATGATGTAGGAACAGTTATTGAAATCGGGGACGGTATTGCACGTGCGCACGGACTTGAAAACGCAATGGCTGGAGAATTGCTTGAATTCTCTAATGGTGTTATGGGATTAGCGCAAAACCTTGAGGAAAGCAACGTAGGTATTGTTATTCTGGGACCTTACACTGAAATTAAAGAAGGCGATGAAGTTCGTCGTACAGGCCGTATCATGCAAGTACCAGTTGGAGAAGAATTATTGGGACGCGTTGTGAACCCACTAGGACAACCGATTGATGGTAAAGGCTCGATTGAATCTTCTAAATCTCGTCCAATTGAAGCGGCGGCACCTGGTGTTATGGATCGTAAATCAGTTGATGAACCATTACAAACAGGTATCAAAGCGATTGATGCATTAGTACCAATCGGTCGTGGACAACGTGAGCTGATTATCGGTGACCGTCAAACAGGTAAAACGACAGTTGCTGTCGATACGATTTTGAATCAAAGTGATCAAGATATGATTTGTATTTACGTAGCAATTGGTCAAAAAGAATCAACGGTTCGAAATACAGTAGAAACGTTCCGTAGATATGGTGCATTGGATTATACCATCGTCGTGTCTGCTGGTGCAGCTGATCCAGCTCCATTATTATACCTTGCACCATATGCAGGTGTAGCAATGGGTGAAGAGTTCATGTATAACGGTAAGCATGTATTGGTTGTTTATGATGATTTATCGAAACAAGCTGTTGCATATCGTGAACTTTCCCTATTACTACGTCGTCCTCCAGGTCGTGAAGCATTCCCAGGGGATGTATTCTACTTACATTCACGCCTATTGGAACGTGCTGCTAAATTAAGTGACGCATTAGGTGGCGGTTCTCTAACTGCACTTCCTTTCGTTGAAACACAAGCTGGCGATATTGCTGCATATATTCCAACAAACGTAATTTCCATTACAGATGGACAAATTTTCTTGCAATCTGATTTGTTCTTCTCGGGTGTACGTCCAGCGATTAATGCCGGATTATCTGTATCCCGTGTAGGTGGTTCTGCGCAAATTAAAGCAATGAAAAAAGTAGCAGGGACATTACGTCTAGACCTGGCTTCATTCCGTGAGCTAGAAGCGTTCTCACAATTTGGTTCAGATCTTGATAAATCGACACAAGCTAAATTGAATCGTGGACAACGTACAGTGGAAGTATTGAAACAAGGATTGCATAAACCAATGGTTGTTGAAAAACAGGTTATGATTCTGTTTGCATTAACGAAAGGTTTCCTTGATGATATTCCAGTGGAAGATGTACTTCGTTTCGAAAGTGAAATGAATGTATGGCTTGAAAGCAATCGTAATGAATTGCTTACTACAATCCGTGAAACAGGTAATCTTCCGGATGATGGTGAGATGAGATCAGCTATTGAAACATTCAAGAAAACATTCTTACCGACAAACAATTAATGAATCGATGATCTGCCCCTGAAAAAGGATAGATCTTCCAAATAGATTTCAGGAAAGAGAAGAATGGACCAGGAATACTTATTTCTTCCTGGACCCAACCTCTGTCAGGAAAGTGTGGTGAAAAAGCTTGGCATCACTAAGAGATTTGAAAGCTCGAATTGATTCGACAAAAAAGACAAAACAAATTACGGGTGCTATGCAAATGGTATCTGCTTCTAAAATGAGTAAAGCAGAATTAAATGCCAAAGGATTCGTACCGTATGCAGATAAAATACAGGAAGTTGTTGCAAGTATTGCAAACAGCACTGATATCGGGCATCCAATGCTTACAAAACGGGAAGTGAAGAAAACCGGTTATATGGTAATCACATCAGACCGTGGTTTGGTTGGAGCATACAATAGTCATGTATTGAAAAACTTAATCAATACGATTCAAAAAAGACATCAAAGTAAGGATGAATACACAATCATTGCCGTTGGACGTAAGGGCTATGATTATTGTAAGAAGCGTGACTTGCCTATTACAAAAAGTATTATTGGTGTAGCAGACCATCCAAAATTTGCTGAAATCAAAGAACTTGCCCAAGAAACAGTTCAAATGTATATTGACGGAGAAATTGATGAGTTAAATATTATCTATAACCACTATGTAAGTGCAATTTCCCAACAGGTAACAGCCAAGAAATTGCTTCCTATTGAGAACTTACATAACGAAGGTGCAGTTAACAGTGACTATGAATATGATCCGAATCAAGAAGAAATATTAGAAGTTCTTTTACCACAGTATGCAGAAAGCTTAATTTTTGGAGCATTATTAGATGGAAAAGCAAGTGAGCATGCGGCGAGTATGACAGCAATGAGAAGTGCAACAGATAATGCGGAAGACCTTATCGGTGACTTATCATTGACCTATAACCGTGCACGTCAAGCATCTATTACTCAGGAAATCACGGAGATTGTTGGTGGGGTAGCAGCGCAAGAATAGCACTCACTCACGCTTTAAAGTTAGTTAGGAGGGAAATCGATGAGCAAAGGACACGTTACTCAAGTAATGGGACCAGTCGTTGACGTGAAATTCGAAGACGGCGAGTTACCAGATATTTATAACGCAATTGTTGTCCATAATGAAAATAATACAGACCTTACATTGGAAGTTGCTCTTCATCTTGGTGATCGCAGTGTTCGTACGATTGCAATGTCTTCAACAGACGGCGTTAAACGTGGAGCAGTAGTTGAAAACCTTGGAAGACCGATTTCTGTACCGGTAGGAGATGTTACATTAGGACGCGTCTTTAATGTACTTGGTGAAAATATTGATTTGGACGAACCATTAGCAGCAGATGTCCGAGTAGATCCAATTCACCGAGCAGCACCTAAATTTGAAAACCTGTCTACTGAAACAGAAATTTTAGAAACAGGGATTAAAGTTGTAGACTTATTAGCACCATATATTAAAGGTGGTAAGATCGGTCTATTTGGTGGTGCGGGTGTAGGTAAAACCGTATTAATCCAGGAGTTAATCAATAACATCGCCCAAGAGCATGGTGGTATTTCCGTGTTCGCAGGTGTTGGGGAACGTACACGTGAAGGGAATGACCTTTACTATGAAATGAAAGATTCCGGTGTTATCGCGAAAACAGCGATGGTATTTGGACAAATGAACGAGCCACCTGGTGCACGTATGCGTGTAGCGCTAACAGGACTTACAATGGCTGAATATTTCCGTGATGATCAAGGACAAGACGTATTGCTCTTCATCGATAACATTTTTCGCTTTACACAAGCAGGTTCTGAAGTATCAGCACTACTAGGTCGGATGCCGTCTGCGGTTGGTTACCAGCCAACACTTGCAACGGAAATGGGACAATTACAGGAACGTATTACATCTACAGATAAAGGTTCCGTAACTTCCATCCAAGCGATCTACGTACCTGCCGATGACTATACAGATCCGGCTCCAGCAACAACATTTGCTCACTTGGATGCGACGACAAACTTGGATCGTAAACTATCTGAGCAAGGTATCTATCCTGCGGTGGATCCATTAGCATCCACTTCACGTGCACTAGATCCAGAAATTGTTGGCGATGAACATTACAGAGTAGCAACAGAAGTGCAGCAAACACTGCAAAAATATAAAGAATTACAAGATATTATCGCAATTCTTGGTATGGATGAACTAGGTGACGAAGATAAAATGATCGTTTCCCGTGCACGTCGTATCCAATTTTTCCTTTCTCAAAACTTCCACGTTGCTGAACAATTCACAGGACAAAAAGGCTCTTATGTACCTGTTCAGGAAACAGTAGCTGGATTCCAAGAGATTCTTGATGGGAAATATGATGACCTACCAGAGGATGCATTCCGTCTTGTAGGCCGTATCGAAGAAGTAGTTGAAAAAGCAAAAGGTATGGAATAATAGACAATTGCTCGAAGGATCAAGGAAACTCCTTGAACATGCTTTGATGTCATAAACGATACATCAAAGCTTTCTTCTTGCCAGTCTTAGGAGGGGTTACATTGAAAACACTGGATGTGAGTGTTGTTACTCCTAGCGGTCCGGTTTTAGAAGGTAGTTTTGACATGGTTGTCTGTAAAGCTGAAACTGGTGAAATCGGTATATTACCGGGTCATATTCCTCTTGTAGCGCCATTACAAATCAGTGCTGTTCGTCTGAAAAATGGTAATGAGACGAAAAAACTGACTGTAAATGGTGGCTTTATGGAGGTACAACCTGATAAAGTGACGATTCTTGCCCAATCTGCTGAAAAAGCGACAGAGATTGATGTTCAACGTGCGAAAGAAGCAAAAGAACGCGCAGAACGTCGTCTTCAAGCAAAACAAGACACTGTTGACAAAACGCGGGCTGAATTAGCACTCAAACGCGCAATGAATCGCCTGAATGTAGGTAACTGATAATGTACAAACAAAATCTCCTATAACAACATGTTATAGGAGATTTTTGCTTTTATATTTTGTCGATATTTCCCGGGAAATGGAGTTACGTGCAATCGGATATGGAACCAAATTGCATGATTCGACTTTCCATGTTGCAAAAACGCAATCAATTGACATTTTTATGAATAGATGTCAGAGTTACAAATAGAATTTAAATTGAGGTGGATTACTTATGATTTCGATCGGACAAATGGCTTTAATTAGTATGATTTCACACATAATCTTTATTTATATAACATGGCGATTGGTCCTAGCTATGAATTTTGAACCAATTATGAAAAAGGGACGAACAACGGAGGGAAGAATATTTCTATTGTTTATCACCATTGTAATTGGAACGGGTGTTAGTGGGTTTTTCCTTGAAATTCTCAGATGGTCTAATGATTTAATATATCTTTTTTAAGGATTGTCGTAATTTGTTTTGTATGTAACTCGGTCCCCTTGTCAAAACTATGAGTAATAGTTTATGTCAGGGGGATTTTTTAATGAGAAAGATTACGATAATACTAGTGTTGCTTCTATTTATAACAGCGAAACCAATGGTGAATGGGATGGAAAGAGATGAAATGATTGATTTGGCAGCATTCACTTTAGAAAATAAGATAGCAATTGAAAACTGGCAGGTAACTTTTAAGGAGAACATAGGAAAGCAAAAAGCAGAACGAATTGTAAATGAATTCAAAGATAGTAGTTTAGTCACTATTACGGAAGATGATAATGTAATAAAATATCTTCTTAGGGACGTTC
This sequence comes from Oceanobacillus longus, assembly GCF_042650085.1. Taxonomy (NCBI): domain Bacteria; kingdom Bacillati; phylum Bacillota; class Bacilli; order Caryophanales; family Bacillaceae; genus Oceanobacillus; species Oceanobacillus longus. The sequence goes on from NZ_JBHSAO010000011.1 coordinate 60,770, forward strand.
ACAAAGATGTGGGACTAGACGTATCTTATAGTGTAGTAATACCTAAAAATCAGCAATTTAAAGCAGAAATAGTTGTAGTTGTGGAAGGCATTCAATGGAACGAACAAATACAAGAAGATTACGTATTAATCAAACGTTTGATTAAAGATAAATTCTTTACAAACTCTTTAAAAACATTTGCTTGTCTGACAACTGAAGATAGTGGTATAATGAAGACTGATGTTTTTGTAGAGGAAATCACAAATTATTTTAAACTACAACATATCGTGACACAATTCGATACAATTGAAAATTCGATGCATGAAAAGATAATTTACGGGTATACAGACTTATGGAAGCAAAGTTATTTCATAGAGGGTGCCCCAATGAATCTGCAAATAGCTGTAGTAATGGACGATGAAATGAATCTGGAATACACGATAGGAACACCTATCCTAATACATGAATATTAATATAGTGAAATTGGATCTGAAGGAGATTTTAAAACATGGAAAAAATCATCGTAAGAGGCGGACACCAATTGAATGGCACTGTAAGAGTTGAAGGTGCTAAAAATGCAGTACTTCCTGTACTTGCTGCAAGCCTTACCGCAAGCGAAGGAACGAGTGTAATCAAAGAGGTACCGGTTTTAGCTGACGTATATACAATCAATGAAGTCATAAGAAATTTAAATGCCGATGTAGAATTTAATGCAGAGAAAAATACCGTATTTGTGGATGCTTCTAAACAACTGGAAACAGAAGCTCCATTTGAATATGTTCGGAAAATGCGTGCCTCTGTGCTTGTTTTGGGACCATTATTGGCCCGTTATGGACACGCAAAGGTTGCGATGCCGGGTGGATGTGCAATAGGTTCCCGACCAATTGATCTACATTTGAAAGGATTCGAAGCAATGGGTGCTGACATTCATGTTGGCAACGGCTTTGTTGAAGCAAAAGTGGATGGTCGCCTAAAAGGTGCTAAAATTTATTTAGATATGCCAAGCGTTGGTGCAACTGAAAATATTATGATGGCCGCTGCACTTGCAGATGGAAAATCAATCATTGAGAATGCAGCTAAAGAACCTGAAATTGTAGACTTAGCTAATTATCTTAATAAAATGGGCGCTAAAATTATTGGTGCTGGTACAGAAACGATCCGCATCCATGGTGTGGAAAAATTGTACGGTGCAGAGCATACCATTATCCCAGATCGTATTGAAGCAGGTACATTTATGGTAGCTGCAGCTATTACTGGAGGTAATGTACTGATTGAAAATGCAATCAGTGAACATTTACGTTCTGTAATATCCAAGCTTGAGGAAATGAATGTAACAGTTTTAGAAGAAGATAACGGTATTCGCGTAATAGGTCCAAAAGAACTGAAGTCAACGGATATTAAAACATTGCCACATCCTGGGTTTCCAACAGATATGCAATCTCAAATGATGGCATTAATGTTACGTGCAAAAGGAACTGGTGTGATTACAGAAACGGTATTTGAAAACCGTTTTATGCATGTGGAAGAATTCAGACGTATGAATGCTAATATTAAGATAGAAGGCCGTAGTGTCATCATTGAAGGATTATCAGCATTGCAAGGGGCAGAAGTCTCAGCGACCGATCTTCGTGCTGCAGCGGCGTTAATATTAGCTGGATTGGTCGGAGAAGGTCATACACGTGTTACAGAGCTGAAACATCTGGATAGAGGTTATGTTAACATTGATGGTAAATTAGCTGGATTAGGTGCCGATATTGAACGTGTCGATGAAAATGGAGATGTCATCGCACCATTAGAAGAAGTAGACTACAATAAAGCAAGAATAGCTGCTGAATTATAATCGTAATTTTTTATTATATAATAAAGTGGAGAAACAGGTGAAGTCAATGACTCGCCTGTTTTTTTGTGCCTATATTTTCAAACAACAATATACGCTACTACTAATCAAAAAAATATCCACAACTGAATAACTTCTACCACCTCATAAAATATGTTATCCACAATACATCCAATCAGCTAATCTATTAAAAATACAACTAAAATTCAGACTAATAGTAAAAATTAATCTTCTCTTTTCGTAAACTCTATGATAATATTAATAGAAAATTAACAATAATAAAATGACGATGAAGGTGATACAGCATGAAGCTATACTTATCCGTGGATATGGAAGGGATTACTGGAGTTCCTGATGATACATATATTGAATCCAGTAAACATAATTATGAACGCGCCAGAAAAATAATGACAGATGAAACGAATTTTGTTGCAGATGCTGCTTTTCAATTTGGATGTCAAGAGGTACTTGTTAATGATAGTCATTCGAAAATGAATAATATCCTTATTGATGAGCTTCATCCGGACGCCTTATTAATAACTGGAGATGTAAAACCTTTCTCGATGTTGCAGGGATTGGACCATACATATGGAGCTGCGATGTTTATTGGGTATCATGCAAGGGCTGGACAAGCGGGTGTCTTATCCCATTCGATGATTCATGCTGTACGGAACTTTTATATTAATGATCACATTGTCGGGGAGATGGGATTTAATGCCTATGTTGCCGGTTATTTCGGGGTTCCAGTTGTTTTGGTATCGGGAGATGATCAGGCAGCAAAAGAGGCGGAGGAGTTAATTCCGAATGTAACGACCGTAGCAGTAAAGGAAACAATCTCAAGGTCTTCGGTCAAAAGCTTAACTCCTAAGAAGGCAGGAGAGCTTTTAACTGAAAAAGTTACGGAGGCATTTAAAAAACGACATCGGGTAAAACCGCTGATTCCACCAGAAAAGCCGATCCTGAAAATTGAATTTAATAATTACGGGCAGGCGGAATGGGCAAATTTGATGCCGAAAACGGAGATCGAACCAGGAACAACCATTGTCCGCTATGAGGCAGATGATATTCTGGAAGCGTATAAAGCAATGCTCGTGATGACGGAGTTAGCGATGCACACAACATTTTCATAATAACAGTATAAAAAGAGAAAAGCAGTTTACATCGGGGGTGGGAAGTCTTGCTGAAATACATATTAAAACGCTTCGGGATAATGTTGATAACACTTTGGATTATTATTACATTGACATTCATATTAATGGTCAGTGTCCCTGGTTCACCATTTAATAGTGAACAATCTTCAAATGAGACGATTAAAGCTAATTTGGAAGCGCATTATAATTTGGATGCACCGTATCACATTCAATATGTTAATTACTTGAAATCTATTGCTACATTTGATTTTGGCCCTTCTATCAAACAACCGAATCAATCGGTTAATGACCTGCTGGGAAGAGGGTTTCCAATTTCATTAGAACTAGGAATGGTAACGATTATCGTTGCGGTGATATCGGGAATTATTTTGGGTATTGTTGCCGCATTAAAACATAATGGCTTTATAGATTATCTATCCATGGGTTTTGCCGTATTAGGAATCTCAATACCAAATTTTATATTGGCTACATTACTCATTCAACAACTCGCTGTAAATTTTGAAATTCTACCACCTGCAACATGGTCGAGTCCGGCGCATATGGTCATGCCGGTTATTGCGCTTGCTACAGGACCGATGGCAATTATTGCAAGGCTTACTCGTTCGACAATGCTTGAAGTTTTAACACAGGATTACATAAAAATGGCGCGTGCGAAGGGATTATCTCCATGGAAGATTGTATTCAAGCATGCACTCAGAAATGCGCTGATGCCGGTTGTTACCATTATGGGAACATTACTAGCGGGCATTTTAACAGGAACCTTTGTTATTGAACAAATTTTTGCAATTCCTGGAATGGGAAAATATTTTGTTGAAAGTATTAATCAACGAGATTACCCGGTAATTATGGGAACAACGGTATTTTATAGTGCATTTCTTATTCTAATGCTCTTCCTGGTTGATATCGCATATGGAATCTTGGATCCTCGTATCAAGTTCCATAAAAAAGGAGGGGAATAGAATGAAAACTACGAATGACGTAAAGACAACACATTCTCCCTCTCAAATACCAGATGATTGGTTTAATTGGAAGGACAAAGATAAAGGGGAAGCGGAGGCGGTTGCAAGACCCTCCCTTTCCTACTGGCAGGATGCATGGAGAAGATTAATTAAAAACAAAATGGCGATGCTTGGATTGGTCTTTTTGGTTCTCCTTGCGATCATGGCAATTTTTGGACCTATTTTATCTCCTTATGAAGTGAATACACAGGACCTGCCGAACCAATATCAGTCCCCTTCAGCGGAACACTGGTTTGGCACTGATAATGCTGGCAGGGATGTATTTACGAGAACATGGTACGGGGCACGTATTTCTCTCTTTGTCGGATTAATGGCTGCGTTGATTGATGTGACCATCGGAATCATCTGGGGCGGTATTTCCGGCTATAAAGGTGGCCGCACCGATAATATTATGATGCGGATCATTGAAATTTTATATGGTCTACCATATTTACTCGTTGTTATTTTGTTACTTGTCGTATTAGGCCCAAGTCTATCGACGATAATCATTGCATTAACGGTCACCGGATGGGTCGGAATGGCTCGAATTGTAAGGGGGCAAGTTCTGCAAATTAAGAATTATGAATTTGTCCTCGCTTCCAAATCATTTGGAACGAAGTCATCCCGAATTATTAGGAAAAATTTACTCCCAAATTCGATGGGGCCGATTATTGTTCAGATGACACTAACCGTTCCTTCAGCCATTTTTGCAGAAGCATTCTTGAGTTTTATCGGCCTGGGTATCCAGTCCCCCTATGCAAGTTGGGGTGTAATGGCGAATGATTCTTTAGGAGCTATTTTGTCAGGGAATTGGTGGACATTATTTTTCCCGGCATTCTTTATCTCCTTTACGATGTTTGCTTTCAACGTACTCGGCGATGGACTTCAAGATGCACTTGATCCGAAATTAAGGAAGTAGGTGAGGACATGGAAAAAATCCTGAAAGTGGAAAATCTCCACGTTACGTTCAGTACATATGGTGGGACGGTAAAAGCAGTCCGTGGAGTTAATTTTCATTTAAATGAAGGTGAGACGCTGGCAATCGTTGGCGAATCCGGCTGTGGGAAAAGCGTAACATCGAATGCGATCATGCGACTGATCCCTAATCCTCCGGGAAAAATTACAAATGGATCCATTCTTTTTAAAGGACAGGATTTGGCGAAGTATTCAGAGAAGAAAATGCGCTCGATTCGTGGCGTTGATATATCCATGATTTTTCAGGACCCGATGACTGCTTTGAATCCTACATTGACTATTGGCACACAGTTGATGGAAGGCCTGAGGCAACATAAACATGTATCTGGTGAAGAGGCGAAGGATAAAGCGATAGAAATGATGGATCTTGTTGGAATTTCCAATCCAGAAGAACGCTTGAAGCAATACCCCCATCAGTTTAGTGGTGGGATGCGACAACGTATTGTTATTGCCATTGCACTAATATGTGAACCCGATCTTTTGATCGCAGATGAACCAACAACCGCACTGGACGTAACCATTCAGGCGCAAATTCTAGAACTCTTTGAAAAAATCCAGAACACAACGGGAGTTTCCATCATCCTGATTACACATGATCTTGGTGTCGTAGCAAAAATTGCTGACCGGATTGCAGTCATGTATGCCGGTAAAATTATCGAAACGGGAACGAAGCGTGAAATATTTTATGAACCGCAGCACCCGTATACAAAAGGGTTATTGAAATCTGTTCCACGATTGGATTTGAAAGAAGCGAGATTGACTCCAATTGATGGCACGCCACCAGATTTATTCTCACCTCCAGTAGGATGTCCTTTTACAGCAAGATGTCCATTTGCCATGGAGGTGTGTGATAAAGTTTATCCCGCAAATACTGAGCTAACAGGTTCTCATCAAGTGAACTGCTGGCTTCAGGATGAACGGGCTAAACAACTTTTAGAAGCAGCAATCAAATAAAAAAGGGGGAAAAAGAAATGAAGAAGTTACTATTATTTTTACTTGCTTTAACTACAGTAGCTGTACTTGCCGCATGTACTGCAAATGAAGATGCTGGGTCTGAAGAAGAGCCGGATGAGGCAGGTGCAGAGGAAACGGAAACAGAAACAGAAGATAGTGAAACAGAAGCAACGGAAGAAGAAAGTGATGGCGATGAAAAGGTGCTACGTTTAAACAATGGCGTTGAACCTACATCACTCGATCCATCGATTGGCTTTGATGCCGTTTCATGGGATCCACTAAACAACTTAATGGAAGGTTTGACTCGATTAGATCAGGATTCAGTTGCAGGACCAGGAGTAGCTGAGGACTGGGATCTCTCTGAAGATGGTTTAACTTATACATTCCATCTCCGTGAAGATGCGAACTGGTCAAATGGGGACCCGGTAGTAGCAGAGGACTTTGTGTATGCATGGAAATACATGCTTTCACCGGATACAGCTTCTGCAGCAGCATTCCTTGCCTATTTTATTGAAGGTGGAGAAGCCTTTAATAATGGGGAAGGTTCAGCAGATGATGTTGCTGTAACAGCGATAGACGAAAAGACATTGGAAGTGGTATTGGAAGCTCCAACAGGTTTCTTCCTGGATGTATTAACAAACCCAGCATTCTTCCCAATCAACCATAAGGTAGCAGAAGCGAATCCAGACTGGCATGCAGAAGCAGATTCTTTTGTAGCGAACGGACCTTTTATGCTTGAATCATGGGAACATGACAGCGAGATGGTATTCGCTAAGAACCCGGAGTACTGGGATGCTGACACCGTTCAATTGGATAAAGTTCACTGGGCGATGGTAAACGATACAAATACGCAATATCAAATGTTTGAAACAGGAGATCTTGATACAGCAACTGTCCCTCCTGAATTATCGGATGAGCTGCTCGAGGGAGATAATGTATATATTGGAAACTATGGTGGTTTGGAATTTTTCCGTTTTAACATTACGGAAGAACCTTTCCAAAACAAAAAAATCAGACAGGCATTTGCATATGCTGTGAATAGACAGGATATTGCAGACTTTGTTGTTAAAAATGGTGTAGAACCTGCCTATGGATTTGTATCTCCTGGATTTACAACACCATCTGGTGAAGACTTCCGTGATGGAAATGGAGATCTTGTATCATTTGATGCGAATTATGCAAAACAATTACTTGAAGAAGGTATGGCTGAGGAAGGTTATGAAGAATTACCGCCAGTCGTATTATCGTACAATACAAGTGATACGAACAAAGCAGTTGCTGAAACAATGCAAAGCATGCTAAGCGAAAACCTTGGCGTTGAGGTAACACTGGAAAACCAGGAATGGAACGTATTTGCGGAAGCACAGCAAAATCTGGAACTTCAATTTTCCCGTAGTTCATTTATCAATGATTACAGTGATCCAGTTAACTTCTTGGAAAGCTTTATCACAGATTCATATATGAACCGTACTGGCTGGTCCAATGCAGAATATGATGAATTGATTGCGAAAGGTAAATCAGAAACGGATGAAGAAAAACGTTACGAGTATCTCTATGAAGCTGAAAAACTACTTGCTGAAGAAATGGTAGCAATGCCAATCCGCTACTACAATACAGTAGTCCTAGAAGCAGACAGCATTGAAGGCATCCTCCGCCACCCAGTAGGATACTTTGACTTGAAATTTGCGGATAAGAACTAAGAAGCAGGCTGATCAATAACTAAATAGTTAGGGGAATGGCTCATTTACATTTTTTGTATGTGAGCCTCTCCCTTTTCATCTATACATACACACGTTTTTTATTACATACATCATAATGGAAAGTAGGGTTGCGAATGATTCGTCCAACTCGATTGAAAAAAGGCGATAAAATTGGAGTTATAGCGCCAGCAGGTCCACCCGATTTGGAAAAATTAAACAAGGCAATTCCATTTTTTGAAAATATTGGGCTCCATGTTAAATTGGGAAAAAATATTAAGGAAGTTCGTGGTTATTTGGCCGGAACAGACGAACAACGCTTGGAAGATTTTCATGACATGATTGCAGATAGGAAAATAAAAGCAATCATTTTTGCCCGAGGTGGCTACGGAACAGGACGTCTCATTGACCAAATCAATTATAACTTAATCAAACGAAACCCTAAGATTATTTGGGGCTATAGTGATATAACCTATTTACATACAGCAATACGTCAACAAACGGATTTAATTACATTCCACGGGCCAATGCTTGCTTCAGATGTAGCGAAAGATGAATTTGATGCGTTTACTGGAGGTTTGTTTCAACAACTTTTTGAACCAACGGAATTAAGCTATCGTGAAAAAATAAACCCGTTAAAAGCATATGCTGCAGGAAAGGCCCATGGGCAACTGGTTGGCGGGAATCTATCATTACTAATTAGTACACTTGGTACACCCTATGAGATTAATACGAAAGATAAACTAGTCCTTCTGGAAGATATAGGAGAGGAACCCTATCGTATTGATAGCATGCTGAACCAGCTGAGGCTCGCGGGGAAACTCTTGGATGCTGCAGGAATTGTAATTGGAGACTTTGCTGAATCGGCGACAAACTTAAGTTCATCACTCACGATGCACCAGGTTTTTGAAGACTATTTCACTGACTTTAATGGACCTGTACTGAGTGGTTTTAAAATCGGTCATTGTTTTCCGAATTTCTCCGTGCCACTCGGTGCAAATGCTAAACTATCAACGGAAGATAGAACATTTGTGATTGAACCAGGCGTTAAATAAATATGGAACCTGCTTTAAAACGAGGAAGTTATTAAACTATTCAGGAGGTGAGCTGCTTGGAAATCGCATCAATCGAAACCTTTCGGGGAGGAATCCCATTGCATACACCCTTTAAAACAGCGCTAAGAACAGTAACAGTTGCAGAAACAATCATCGTAAAAATTGCTTGTGAAGATGGTACTGTTGGCTGGGGAGAGGCACCACCAACACATGTCATCACTGGAGATAGTCTTGCGAGTATTCAGTACGCGATCGAATCGATTTTTAAACCGATCCTAATCGGTGAATCACTAAACGCGAGAGAACAATTGTTTGAAAAAGTTGAAGAGAGTATGGTTCGCAATACGAGTGCAAAAGCTGCAATTGATATGGCGCTTTATGACTGTATCGCACAACAGGCGAATATGCCACTCCATCAATTTCTTGGCGGATATCGTGAACGTATCGAGACGGACTATACCGTCAGTGTGAATCGTCCGGAAGAGATGGCCCAGGACGCCAGGAAGTATATCAATAACGGGTTTTCGGTCTTAAAAGTTAAAGTGGGCAAGGATGAGATTGCAACAGACATTAAGCGAATCCAGGCAATCAGAGCGGAAATTGGTCCGGATGTACTGATTCGCCTTGATGCAAATCAAGGCTGGCAGGCAAAAGAAGCAGTCCGTGCCATTGGAAAGATGGAAGACCTCGGCCTTACGATTGAATTAATTGAACAACCAGTTAATGCACATGACTTTGAAGGATTAAAATACGTAACGCAACATACAGAAACACCAATCATGGCAGATGAAAGTGTATTTTCACCACAGGATGCAAAGCGAATCCTGTCCATGGGCGCGGCGGATTTAATTAATATAAAATTAATGAAAGCTGGCGGTATCCACCAGGCAATGAAAATTGCAAAGCTCGCAGAAAGTTACGGTGTGGATTGCATGGTCGGAAGTATGATTGAGACTAAAATAGGGATTACAGCTGCGGCGCATTTCGCTGCCAGTCAGCCGAACATAACAAGATATGATTTCGATGCGCCCTTAATGCTCACAGGAGACATGGTAAATGGCGGGATTACGTATAAAGATAGCAGGATTGAATTAGGAAAAGAGCCAGGATTGGGAATTAGATCAATGAATCAATCATTTATCGTGGAGTAGTGTGAAGGGAAGTTGAGCGATCCCGTCCCGGAGTCGCGCAAAGAAGCCGCAAAGTTGAGCGATTCCTTCCCGAAGTCGCGCGAAGAAGCCGCAAAGTTGAGCGATCCCGGTTCGAAGTCGCGCAAAGAAGTACCAAAGTTGAGCGATCCCGGTCCGAAGTCGCGCAAAGAAGACAAAGTTGAGCGATCCCGGTCCGAAATCGCGCAAAGAAGCCACAAAGTTGAGCAATCCCGTCTCGAAGTCGCGCAAAGAAGCCCAAAAGTTGAGCAACCCCGTCCCGAAGTTGTGCAATAAAATGCTGAACACCAAGCATGAGCACGAATAATCAAAGCAACACACAACCATTCCCTTTCAAGAAAGGAGCACCAACAATGTTTAATCAAACGTTTGATCAATTTCCAAAAGAGCTATGGGTAGCCACTACGCAGGTGGCTACCGTCTGGACAAAGCCAGAATCAGCGCGGGATATCGATCAATATGGAACTGCAAATCCTACAAACATAGATAAGTGGATTGATAGTCTTTCCTATGAAGCGAGTCTGGCTTTGTGTAATGAAAATCGGGTACAGACTCAAATTTTATATGGTGAGCCTGTTCTAGTTACGGAAACTACTGCCAACTGGGCCAGTGTGATTATTCCTTCTCAGCCATCGAACAAAGATGAACGTGGCTATCCTGGTTGGGTCCCAATCACCCAATTAACGAAGGTGAACAAAGGTGAATGGCAAACTGCAGAAACTGCCGCAGTTATTCACGACAAGGTATGGCTGGAAGCGGAGGACGGGGAACCATTTATGAAGCTCAGCTATATGACCTTTTTGCCAGTCATAGAAACTGGAACAACGCGCATAAAGGTCTTCACTCCACATGGTGACAAGTTTTTTCCGATTGATGCGGTACAAATTTTTAAAACGGATAAAGGCCTTAACAAAGGAAGTGGCCAGGATATTGTAAAAGCGGCAGAACCTTATATTCGTCTGGATTATTTCTGGGGTGGGATGAGTTCGTTTGGCTATGATTGCTCTGGCCTTGCCTATGCGGCTCATAAGGCGAACGGCTATCAAATTGCACGGGATGCTGGAGACCAGGCGGCTGCAGGAGTGGAAGTCGATTTTGATCAGCTGGAACCTGGTGATTTGCTCTTTTTCGCATATGAAGAAGGAAAAGGAAGCCTTCATCACGTAGGAATTTATTATGGAGACGGTCAGATGCTCCATTCTCCTCAAACCGGGAAAGGAATCGAAATTACCCCTATTAAAGGAACAAAATATGAAAAAGAGCTTTGTGCAGCAAGGCGATACTGGCAAGCAGCAGAGGAGAGTTAAAGATGGAAAACAAAATACTGGAAGTCAAAAGTCTAAAAAAATATTTTGATATGGGTAAAGGCGAGCTTTTACAGGCGGTAAATGATGTGAGCTTTCATGTGAACAGAGGGGAAACGTTCGGGCTTGTTGGTGAATCCGGTTGTGGAAAATCTACAATTGGACGGACGATTCTTGGACTGTATAAGAAAACAGATGGCGATGTTATTTTTGATAATGAAAATGTCCATGACTTGAATGAAAAGGAACGATTCAAATTCTATCGTAAAATGCAGATGATTTTCCAGGATCCCTATGCATCCTTGAATCCAAGGTCAACCGTCCGGGAAGTCATTTCTGAGCCGATGGAAGTTCATAAATTATATAAAACAAAAGAAGAAGTCACAGAGCGGGTATACGAACTGCTGGAAGAAGTAGGGCTTAATCGTGAACATGCCAATCGCTATCCCCACGAATTCAGTGGTGGGCAGCGTCAGCGAATCGGGATCGCCAGGGCATTGGCATTGAACCCAGATTTTATTATTGCAGATGAGCCTATATCTGCATTGGATGTTTCTGTGCAAGCCCAAGTGGTTAATCTGATGAAACAATTGCAGGAAGATAAGGGATTGACGTTTTTGTTTATTGCCCATGATTTATCGATGGTCAAACAATTCTCGGATCGCATTGGTGTGATGTATTTAGGGAATATGGTTGAGCTGACAGATAGTGCTGAGCTCTATGAAAAACCACTACACCCATACACGCAAGCCTTGCTCTCTGCCATTCCGATACCGGATCCCGATATCGAGGAGAAAAGAGAAAGAATTATTTTGGAGGGGGAATTACCAAGCCCAATTAACCCGCCAAGCGGATGTGTATTTCGCACACGTTGTCCAATGGCAATGGAAGTTTGTTCGCAAATCAAACCTGTCTGGCAGGAAGTAGAGCAAGCCCATTTCGTAGCCTGCCATTTATATGATGAAACAATTGAAAATAAAAATCAGCTCAAAAAGCAGCCGGAAACAGTAGCAACGAAATAATTCACTTTCTCCCGATTATTACGTTAAAAAAATGAGGTCTATTTTCGCTCTTCAATGTATAAATTGTTTAGTAGGGATGCTAGAATAAATGACCCAATTTAATCGCTGCAAGGGGGAAAGCTGTGAAAAAACATCGACCAGTTCCAAAAGCATGGAGAAAAAAGAAATCTTCATTTAAGAAACAAATAATGAAGAGCCAGCAAAGGAAAACGAATCTTATAAATGACCAAACATCGCAAATCAAGAAGATCATTCCCTTAAAAAATCGAAAAACACTTTATTTCAATAATCGAAAAACCCGAACTTGGAAATTGCCGGCAGCATTCTTTTTATCTGTTCTCCTCGTGTTAATCCTGGCGATCCCCGCATCCATTGTTGCTTTCTTTGGAGACAGTAAACAGGAGGATATCGCAGCGCCTGAGACGAGTGCGGATCCGGCTGTGGAAATCGATTCATCGCCATTTTCTGTTGCGGTCATGCGGTCCAATGTAGAGACGGTAGAGGATGTTCCCTTGGAAACGTATGTTGCTGGGGTTGTCGCCTCAGAGATGCCGACTAAATTTGAATTGGAAGCATTAAAGGCCCAGGCGCTAGCTGCCAGAACATTTACCGTGAGTCATTTATTGCACGGTGATGAAGCAGACGATTATGATTTAACAGATACAGTTCAGCATCAGGTTTATAAAAGCGAAACGGAACTGCAAAAAGAATGGGGCGGCGAATACACAGAAAAGATGAACAAAATAAAAGAAGCCGTCAATGCGACAAAAGGGCAAATATTAACCTTTAATGATGCACCAATTACAGCAGCATTCTTTTCTACAAGTAATGGACATACGGAAAACTCCGAAGATTATTGGGAAAATGAGATTTCCTATTTAAGAAGTGTGGAAAGCCCGTGGGATAAGGACTCACCCCAATTCCTTGGCCAGCAGACTTATACGATTGCTCAGGTTGAAGCTGCGCTTGAATTAGATTTACCGGAGGACTCCCCGCTATTCATTGAATTGGAACGAACCGAAAGCGGCCGTGTCAGTGAAATTGGCATTGAAGGATATACGTTCACTGGTAGGGATATCCGGGAAAAGCTCGATTTGAAATCCAGCGACTTTGAAATAAAACAAAACAATGGACATTTGATTTTCACTACAGAAGGCTTTGGGCATGGTATTGGAATGAGTCAATATGGCGCTAATGGAATGGCAAAAGAAGGAAAGACGTATGAGGAAATTGTTCAATACTATTATAAGGATGTAGCAATCAGTACGATAACGGACGCAGTACCAGCCCTCGTCTCCAAGTAGACGAGGGATTTTTGATTTTGGCTCTTTCATGTGTTTGTTGCTTCTTAGGCATCGCAGAGTTGAGATAAACTGTGATGTAACTATAGAATTATTTTCAGGATATGTGTTATTGCTGCCGTCCGGGAGCGCTCTGGGCGGATGCTTTCCGCGGGCACGGCCTCAGCCTCCTCGAGAAGACCACTCTGCGGGGTCTTCGGACACGTGCTGTTCCCGCAGGAGTCACCGCCCTCCGCTCACCCGGACTGGTGAAGCTTGGTGATCTGATTTTTAAAATCTCTAATGCAGTTATCAGTTTGTAACTTTAAAACCAGCTCTGGGGAAATATACGAAGACTCCAGCGGGAGGAAAGGCATAGGTGAGACATTGAAATGCGTCAGCATGAAGGGGCTCACCAGCCGCCCGCGGAAAGCGCAGTATATTTCCCCAGTGCGGTCGCCGAAGTTTCTACATACGGATAGAAATCAACCAGCAGTCACATCGTAGTTTATACATTTTTTAAAATAGCAAAAACTCTGTACGTAACAAAAACTTATAAAACTGAAGAAATACAATAAACGCACAGGAGCGTTAAAAACTCTCTGCAACATAACGACCAAACCCAGGCTATACCATACTCCGTCCAACTTCCAACCAACCCAGAATCGATCCCTCAAAACTCTTAACTTCCCCCAAAACATAAAAAAAATCCATAAAATCAATAATTTTTTTTAATCGGATGTATATATTCTAACATTTCTGCTCACAATGGTTGCAGAGGTGATTAATTATGAATGAAGAGTTCAACGGCGGTCCAAAAAATAAATGGAGTCGCATTTACCGGAAGAAATGGTTTTTCCCGGCTGTGTATTTGACGATTGCAGCACTTTTACTATCGGTTGTGGTGTGGTATCAAAATATGGATAATCAAATCCCAGATGCTACAGACGATCAGGAACTGACTGACAACTATTCTCCAGTTTTGGATGAACAGGAAGCAGAACCAGTAATTGACCAGCAAGAGTTAATACAAATGCCAGTAGCTAACATGGATCAAGCAGAAATCGTAACTAAATTTTTCGATTACAACGCAGAACAAGCAGATCGCGAGAATGCATTGATAGAATACAATAATAGATTCTATCAAAGTACAGGGGTTGATATTGCATCAGCCAACGCTGAAACGTTCGACGTTATCGCTGCAATTAGTGGTACAGTCGAAGAAGTGAAAGAAGATCCGTTATTAGGCAATGTTGTTGTTCTAACGCATGAAGATGGTGTGAAAACCTACTATGCTAGTCTTGATGAAGTCACTGTTACTGCAGGATCCAAATTGACTCAGGGTGATACAGTCGGAACAGCAGGTAAAAACCTGTTTGGGAAAGACAACGGTACCCACGTCCATTTTGAAATTAGAAAAGATGGGAAAGAAATAAACCCGGAAAGCTATTTCAATCAGCCTGTAAGCAGCTTAGGAAGCGTATCTGAAGAAGATGACTCTGCTGTAAACGAGGAAACAGATGCTACAGAAGAAGCAGAAGATGACTCTGCTGTCAATGAGGAAACAGACGCTACAGATGAATCCGAAGATGTGATTGAGGATGAAGATTCACCAGAAGATGATTCTGATGACACAGAAGAAGAAACGGATGAAGAGTCCGATGACGCTGTAGAAGATGAAAATGCGTAAATGAGATATCCCTGGTACTTTTAAACGTACCAGGGGTATTTTTCTTTTTCCTGGAAAATGATACTAGTGAATGAATCACCATTCATGCGGAAAATGTCGAACGATAACACATATTTTCCCTTGTAATATATGATACTATATTATTGTTGCAGAAAATAGAGATAATTTTCCACTATTGGGAAAAGGAGGCATAAAATTGTTACTGGAAAAGTTAATGACATCGCAATCGGAGCTAACCATAACGGAAATGATGAATTTATTAAGTGAAGAAAACAATTCAGAGTCGGTCAAAGAAATGATGAAAAAAACCTGCCTCCAATCATCCTCAAAGAATATACAGAAAAAAGGTATGGAATATTTATATATGCATGGTTTTATGAATGAACTTGAAATCCTGATTGAAAAGAATATGGAGTCGGACAATCCTTCCAACCGGCTATGGGGTCTCCTTTACCGAATCATGCTGGATCAGACACTGTGGAGGGATAACCCACATGAAACACTACAGAGATTGCGAAATTATATCAATCAATATTCGACCAATGAACCAGAATTATTATTTTTGATGGAAGTAATTAAGGAAGATGCCTATCAACGTTTAGCTCAATATAATCAAGTAGGAAACCTCATGGTGACGTACAAGCAGTATTTTTCAAATATAGAAGAGCGAATTATTGTAAGCTATTTCAAAGTCCGAGTGTATCGAATTAATATCATCTATCATTTGATGCGGAATGAATTAATTATGGCAAGAAAATATGCCTATCGTTCATTGAATATGATTGACAGTAAATCTGTCCACGCCTGCATTCACACCCATCTCGGATTGTCCTATACTTTTGATACCTATGAAAAAGGAATGTATCATCTGAACAAAGCACTGGAGATCTCCAAAGAACTGAATAACACGCACTTGATCCATATCCTTGAGAATAAAAATATTCCATTTTTATCTTCCCATTTTAATGAGGTTGACAACGTCACCACAACGGATATTGCTGAACAAGCCCATGTTGAACTTGCAAAAGGAAATAAATCGAAAGCTATCGAATTACTCGAAGACTTGCCGCAAAAAACCCCTTTCCAACTCTATTATTTAGGGAAAGCGAAAGAGGATAAGAGCCTATTGACTCAATCTTATACATACTTTATTGAAAAGCGGAGTGATTATTTCTTCAGCAGACTACCAATTGATGCCATAAAGGAATTGTAATTCATCTTTTCCTTCAAGAAAGCCACTGCATTGTCATTCTATATGACGATGCAGTGGCTCTTTTGGCAGTAAAGAAAGTATATCCATATTTCTTTCTGCATAAGTGCAACTAAGGCATCGCCCAAAGGCTTGGCGAATGCCAAGTTTTCTAATCGATGAAGGATTTGTCCAAAAGATCGCCGCATAACAGTTTTCTAACCAAAATTTGTATTTTATTTTTATTCCATTTTCCCAAATAGATAAAAATACATCTTGTCCAACGCATGAATTGTACAAATTTAATCATAAAGCAGGCACTATTCTAATAAGATGTTACAAACCATGCAATCGAATTGTCTGAGGTGAGAGCTTGTGTGCCATCGTCGTAATGATCTTCCTTATGCTTTCCACATGGAATATTCACCCCACAGCCGTTTTGAATCAATTGTTCAAATTGTTGAATCGGTGATACATACCCAATATTCTTCACTACAGCGCTGTTCATTGAATTCTCATATCCCAAGCAACACCATGTCTCGACCCACACCTCGGAATTAAACAACTTAGGGAGGCGAACGGTGTGCATGATTACATCAAAGAGAGAACAATCAGGATAGGAAGACATGTCGTAGAGACAAGAAAAACGGTCCGAACGATAGCGAAAGAATTTGGTGTCTCCAAAAGCACAGTCCATAAAGATTTGACAGAACGTTTACCGGAAATAAATCCTGAACTTTCTAACCAGGTAAAGGAAATTCTCGAATACCATAAAGCAATCCGACATTTAAGGGGAGGAGAAGCAACAAGGCAAAAATATAAATTAGACAGTAAAAATGAGCCACAGGAAAAACCTGCAGGCTGAGGTAATATAAGACGAAGATAATGCAACACATCGCAAACACATCGCTATAACAAACACCCGGATACTTCATCCGGGCTTTTGTGTGCCCCTTCAACAACTTCCTCTTTTTTATACATAATAAATTTAATCAAACTACAGTTAAATGATGTAATTTGTGGTAAAATATCATATTAGTAGCATTATGTCTAAATGACGATGCAAGTTAGTAACGCTAGGAGGATCTAGATACATGTTTTCTAGAGATATTGGAATCGACCTTGGAACTGCCAATGTTCTGATTCACGTAAAAGGCAAAGGTATTGTATTAAATGAACCATCCGTTGTCGCAATGGATAAGAACACTGGAAAAGTGCTTGAGGTTGGAGAAGAAGCACGTCGTATGGTTGGACGCACACCAGGAAATATTGAAGCCATCCGTCCATTAAAAGATGGAGTAATTGCTGACTTTGATGTAACAGAAGCGATGTTAAAGCATTTTATAAATAAAATTAATGTAAAAGGAATTCTTTCTAAACCGAGGATGCTTATTTGCTGCCCGACGAATATTACAAAAGTCGAGCAGAAAGCAATCAAGGAAGCTGCTGAGAAATCCGGAGGCAAAAAGGTTTATCTGGAAGAGGAACCAAAAGTAGCCGCAATTGGAGCTGGAATGGAAATTTATCAGCCAAGCGGAAATATGGTCGTTGATATTGGTGGAGGAACAACGGATGTTGCTGTTCTTTCCATGGGTGGCATTGTTACATCCGAATCAATTAAAATGGCTGGTGATAAGTTTGATGTCGACATTCTCCAGTACATTAAGAAGAAATATAAGTTACTAATTGGAGAAAGAACGGCAGAAGATATTAAAATTAATGTAGCAACGGTATTCAATGATTCCCGCAACGAGACAATGGATATCCGCGGTCGTGACATGGTAACAGGATTACCAAGGACGATTACTATCGGGTCGAAAGAAATACATGCTGCATTAAATGAATCTGTCGCATTAATTGTACAAGCAGCTAAATCCGTACTTGAACAAACTCCACCGGAATTGTCTGCAGACATTATTGACCGTGGTGTTATTCTTACTGGCGGTGGAGCATTGCTTCATGGCATTGATCAACTATTGGCAGAAGAGTTAAAAGTACCTGTATTTATTGCCGAGGATCCCATGGATTGTGTGGCAAAAGGAACCGGAATGATGCTTGAAAACATTGATAAAATAGAACGAAGAAAAATCGGCTAGTGGGACGTGGGGACAGGAACCTCGTCCCGGGTTGAGAAGAGCGAGACCCTTGTTGGGACAGTGAACCTGTCCCTCTGTCCCGTTTTAAAGGAGGAGCAGATATGTTAAGAGGTTTTTATACAGCAGCGAGTGGAATGATTACGCAGCAACGTCAGCAGGAAGCACTGTCAAACAATATTGCTAATGCGAATACCCCAGGCTATAAAGCTGACCAAACGTCCATACGTGCCTTTCCTGAAATGCTGCTAAGTGAAATGGGTTCTTCTAAAAATATTCCAACTTCGCAAGGTGGATTAAACCTTCCTGTTCAAAATACGATTGGTTCCATCAATACTGGTGTATACGTGCAGGAAACCGTTCCGAACTTTAAACAGGGTGATACAAGAGAAACAGGAATCTCAACGGACTTAGCTATTGTAAATGGTATGCTGCCCGATGAAACAGGGTCTCTGTTTTTCACAGTCCAAAATGATGCCGGAGAAACGAGATTTACACGGAATGGTAATTTCACAGTAGATGGCCAAGGTTTTCTGGTAACAAATCATGGCTATTATGTGCTTGATGAAGCAGGCAATCCAATTCAGACAAATGGAATGGAGTTTAGGCTCACTCCGGAAGGAATCTTGCAAACAGAGGAACAGGCTACACCTTTAGGAATTACATATACAACAGATGCGAATACACTGACAAAAGAAGGGAATGACCTATTTGCAGGTGAAACAGAACCTATCCCGGCTGGTACGACCTATGCAATTCAGCAAGGTTTCCTCGAGCAATCCAATGTGAATACGTTACAGACAATGACAGACATGATGACCGCTTATCGCATGTTTGAAACAAACCAGCGTGTATTGCGCGCCTATGACGAAAGTTTAGGTAAGACGGTCTCTGAAATAGGAAGAATCGGTTAAGACCTAAAGAGCTTCCCCGTTTAGGGCGTATGGGCTAGCGTTTGGTAGCTCATGTTTGAAACAATAGGCAATACCTTTTTAAGGAGGGACAATCATGTCTCAGATGATGATACAGGCGGCTGTAACCATGAATCAGCTGCAACAAAAGCTCGATTTGATTGGGAATAATATGGCGAACAGCCAGACAACCGGATATAAAGGCCGTCAAGCCGATTTTAGCTCCCTGCTTATTCAACAAGTAAATAATTTGTCTGACCCAGCAAATGCTGAAGGTCGAGTGACTCCTGATGGCATTCGGGTCGGTTCCGGAGCCAAATTAGGTTCAACAAATATTGACCTCTCATTAGGTTCCATCTTGGAGACAGATCGCGTACTTGACACTGCCTTAAAACAGGACAACCATCTATTCCAAATCCAGGTAAACGAAAATGGTCAGGAAAATACGCTCTTTACGAGAGATGGCTCATTTTTTCTTAACCCTATGAACAATAATCAGGATCTCATGCTGACTACAGGTGACGGTAATGCTGTACTTGGTCAAGATGGCCCGATTGTTATTGCAGAAGGATTCGATTCCATCGATATCCGTGAAAACGGGCAGATCATTGTTTCACGCGGAGGACAGACTGCTGTAGAGGCGCAGCTTGCTGTGGTCGAAGCAGTTCGGCCCCGATTGCTTGAAGCAGCCGGTCAAAATCTATTCCGACTGCCTGATATGGAAGAATTAGAATTTGATGCTGCAGAAATCATCCAGGCAACTGCCCCGAATGCAGATGTTTTGCAAAGCGGTGCACTGGAACAGTCCAATGTTGATATCGCTCAGCAAATGGCAGATTTAATGGTAACACAGCGTTCCTATCAATTTAATTCAAGAACCATCTCCATGGGCGACCAAATGATGGGGCTCGTAAACCAACTTAGGTCGTAAAAATGTTACGTTCGCAAAATATTTCAAAATACTATGTAATCACACATTGTTATGGTAAACTGCAACTATATAAAAGTACGTGATTTGTAAGGGAATAAGGAGCAACATACTATGTCTACAAACCAATCAGAAAAACAGTCAAGAAAGACGTTGAAGGAAGAAAAGAGCGCTGGAAAAAAGCGTAAAAAACCTGTAGCGTCCAAAAAAACTGTTTCAGAAACTGACAAGCAGACCCGAAAACAGCAAAAAGTAAAACAAAAAGAAGAAAAAAGGAAAAATAAAAAGCCGAGACGCCGTATTTTTCCAATTTGGCTTCGTATTATTGTTGTGCTAATTATTGCTGCTGCTACGTTAGTCGTTGGATTAATGATTGGCTATGGAATCATCGGCGACGGCGTACCAACCGACGCCCTCAAAAAAGAAACCTGGCAGCACATCATCGACATTGTAACAAAAGTTGAGTAAACAAAAGCATTTCATCTTTTATAACCAAGATGAAATGCTTTTTCACTTTAGGTTGTATTCTAAAAGACTGGGACTGTGGTTACTCATCCTACCAAAAAGAATTGTTGTTACAAAGTATATAAACCGCGACATAAAATACCGCTTCGGAAATACACTTCGCTTTCCGCGGGCTCGCGATGAGCCTCCTCGCGAGCAAATAACGCTCACTGTGGGGTCTCATCGTCTTCGCTTTCCCGCAGGAGTCTTCGTGTATTTCCTCCGCTAGTGCAATGTCCCAAAAAGGGAATGGTTGTAATCATTTTATGGCAGTTGATTGGAGCTACGGACAGTTGACTCCTGCGGGAACAGCACGTGTCTGAAGACCCCACAGCGGCGGTTTTCCGCGAGGAGGCTGAAGCCGTGCCCGCGGAAAGCAACTGTCCGTAGCGGAAATCAACCTGCAGTTACATCGTAGCTTATCTCAACTCTGAGATGACCACAAACATTACCTGTTAAGGAACTTTTCTTCCAGTAACCAGACGGAAAATCAATACGACAAGTGCAATAACAAGTAGTAAGTGAATCAAACCGCCACCGATTTCAAACGCGAAACCAAGTGCCCATAAAATTAACAAAACAATCAGGATTGTCCAAAGCATATAAATCCTCCTTTACATTTAAAATATTAGTGCTATAACTACGTAATTCCACATTTTACTTTTTTTGAAACACTTCTTTCGATATAATGACAGAAAGTACGAATCACAAAGGAGAACAAACCTATGTTGGATATTGAACAAATAAAAGAAATAATACCGCATCGCTACCCATTTTTATTAGTAGACAAAGTAACAGAAATGGAAGAAGGAAAGCGCGTAGTAGGATTAAAAAATGTAAGCATCAATGAACCATACTTCCAAGGACATTTCCCCGATTATCCGGTAATGCCAGGTGTGCTGATTGTTGAAGCGCTTGCCCAAGTTGGAGCAATCGCTGTCTTAAACATCGAAGGCAATAAAGGGAAAATCGGTTTTCTGGCAGGCGTCGATAAATGCCGCTTCAAACGTCAGGTAAAACCAGGTGACCAATTAAAATTGGAAGTGGAGATCACTCGCATGAAGGGACCGATCGGAAAAGGAAAAGGCATCGCAACCGTGGATGGTGAACTGGCTTGTGAAGCTGAAATTACATTTGCAATTAAATAAAATGCATGAAAGAAGAATTTACGCTTCATCTGAAGATAATCTCCAAATAGCCACCATTTTTTGTTAAATTCATGTAAAAAATAAGTATTTCTTCTTTAAATATGGTTAAGCTAATTGCGATAGCGAACATCAATAAAGGAGGAAACTTGTTATGAAAAGCAAATGGCTTATAAAATTAGGTGCGCCTGTTTTGGCATTATCCTTAGTCGCTGCATGTGGAACCGGCAATGAAGAAGACCCGGTTCAAGAAGAAGAAGCACCGTTAAATCAAGAAGAGGAAAACGGCGGCATGAATGAAGACGAGGGCTTAATGGAAGAAAACAACGAATTCGATGAAAACAAGGATAATAACGGTATGAACAATGGTGAAACGAACGAAACACCTGCAGAATAATCTGAAAGGCTAGATGAATCTAAACGCTAAAAGCAGAACAGCCCTGATTAAAAGGGGTTCTGCTTTTTAGTTTTAATCAGAACTATAATTGAATATCAATCTGATTTCCTAAGTTAGGGTGTGCTGGTACTGTTTCCTGCATCATTTCCATTAATTGAAGGCTCTGTTGTTGGGCAACGTCTTTGATGTTATCCATAACAGCAAGGCTTGCACTTGAACGAACCTGGTTATTTGACATAACTACGGATAAAGCAGCAATATCCATGAATATAATCCCCTCCCGTAATGCTCCTATTATGGAAAAGTATACCATAATGCAAACAGCGTATGAATCATTAATTCAATAAAAGAAGTATAAATATCGACTTTTTCGAATACCTATACTTCATGCAATTCTCTATTTATCGTCATCATCTTTTTTCTCTTCATTTCCCTGTGCCTTTTCCATTTCATTGGATTGAAGCTGTGATCCCTTTTCCGTATCTTTATCATCCTGCTGTACTTTTTTATTTTTATCAGCCATTCTTTTGCCTCCTTGAATTTAAATGTGTCTATACGTATGTCTACCCGTAAGAAGTAAATAAAAAACACCTTCTAAATCGGAGTTCACAAAAAGTTAATATTTATCTATCTTGTATTTTCGGGTATGTAACCTATATAATAAATTAGGCAACCTATATCTATTTTTCACCTCATATGACTTACTGGTCAGTCATTTTATTTATTTTAAGAATGAATGAAACAATAATGCTGCTAATATCGTACAAAAGGAACAGGTGATTATTTTTGAATGAGAAGAAAAGAAGATTGATTGAGTCAGGAATGAAATTATTTTCGGCAAAAGGATATCATAATACTTCGATACAGGAAATAGCTTCTTCAGCAGGCGTTTCCAAAGGGGCATTTTATCTTTATTTTGAGTCGAAGGAACAATTTATTACGACCGCGATTCATCATTTTTATAATCAAATGACAGATAAAATGAAACGGATCAGTGAGACAAAACACGATGCCAGGGAAATTCTCGAGCAACAGATCACTACAATCATTGACTACATCTATACATACAAAGACTTCATTATCATGCATTTACGGGAAAATATTTCAGTAGGTGAACAAACGGATAAAATGATGGAACACATGCAAATATCCAGTTTTCAGAGCCTGCGAGAAAATATACGCCGTATTTACGGGGAAAAAGTAAATGAAATTATCGTTGATGTTGTCATCCAAATGGAAGGACTGATTAATTCCTATTCCAAGTGGATTGTGATCGATGATATACACGTGGAGCGGGAAAAGATTGGACCCTTTCTCGTTAGAAGGCTGGACAATATTGTTACTGGGATGCTCCAGAATAAGGAAGTGCCATTAACGTTCATTCCTGAAAAATATAATCGTCATCTAACAGGTGCAGGTGGGGAGGAGCTTGACCCAGCAGTAACAATCCTCAAAACAATGAAAGAGAAAATTTTATCGATGGAACCAGGTACAGAAAAAGTAAAAAAACTGCTGGCTGCGTTTCAGTTGCTTGAAACAGAGCTGGCCAAAAAGGAAAGACAACCGATTATGATTCAAGGTTTGCTTGCACATTTTAGAGAAATACCGGAAGTACATCAGGAATGTGAACAACTGGCCAAAGAAATGAAAATGGAATTACTAAAATAAGTGAACGGTTATGGAAGGAGCACAAATAATGAAGAAAATGCTATTCGGATTAGCTGCAATCCTATTCATTGGATTACTGGCAGCATGTACAGAGGAAGAGAATGCCGAAGAGGAACAAGAGCGAATTGTTCCAGTAGAGACAGCGGAGGTAGAAACAGGAGACCTGGTCCTTGAAAAAACACTTTATGGCCGCACGGCGCCAAAGACCACTACACCGGTTATGCTGCAGACTCCTGGTGAAGTAGATACATTGGAAGCCCGAAATGGTGCACAGGTCGAAGAGGATGACTTGATTGCAAGCATTTCAACGGCAGCGGGCAATCAAAATATCCGTGCACCGAAAGATGGTCAAATTTTAAACATACAGGCAGCAGAAGATGAAATGGCCACCAATGAAGAGCCATTTGCAATCATTGCTGATATGGATCAAATGAAAGTGCAATTAACGGTGACAGCGAATGTACGCTCACTTTTAGCTGTGGATGATACCTTTACCGTCCTCATCGATGATAACGAATATCAAGCTACAATAACAGAAGTCGGTGCAATGCCAGATGATACCGGATTATATCCAGTAGAGGCAACGGTCGAGAATGAAGAATCTGCTATTTTGTCAGGAACGATTGCTGAAATGAACGTTCCCGAAACAACGATTGAAGAAGCCATAATTGTTCCAACATCTGCCATTATTCAGGAGGATGATCTTTCATTTGTTTATCTTGTAAATGAAGGTAAAGCGCAAAAGGTAGAAGTTACGATTGAGGAAACACAATCCGAGAAATCTGCAATTGAAGGCGAAGTTAAGGCCGGAGATCAAATCGTGATTACTGGTCAGCTTACACTATCCGATGGTGATCAAGTGGATACAGCGAGAGGGGAATAAGTTTTGAAGCTAGTAAATACGTCCGTGAAGCGACCTGTAGGGGTCATTATGATCGTCCTTGCCATCATCGCTCTTGGAGTTGTCTCCGTCCGAAGCTTGGCAGTGGACCTTTTTCCAAAAATAGATTTACCGATTGCAGTCGTCGCAACAAGCTATCAGGATGCTGCGCCGGAGGATGTTGAAAATTTAATTAGCCGACAAATTGAGTCCTCGGTCAGTTCCGTTGAGGGCATCGATACCGTTCAATCCCAATCTCAAGCGGGCTCATCACTTGTTATGATGATGTTTAAAAATGGAACAGATCTTGATCAGGCATTACTGGATGTCCGGGAAAAGGTGGATCAAGTAAAAGGTTATCTGCCTGAACAAGCCGGCGAACCAAATATTTTGCGTTTCAGCCCGGATGCACTACCGGTCGTTTACCTTGGTTTAACGGGCGGGGATGCAGCAAAATTAACCACTATTGCTGACGAAGAGATTGTACCATTCTTAGAACGTCAGGGTGGGGTCGCCTCTGTCACTGTTGAAGGTGGGAAAACCCGTGAGATTCAGGTCGAAATGGATCAGGCTAAAATGCAGCAATATGGTGTTACAACGCAAGGATTGATGCAACACTTAAGCAGTACGAACAGTTCCGCCTCGGTTGGGACAGTTGAGAAAGGAAATCAAGATCTCCAACTGCGTGTAACCGGTGAATTTGAATCATTGGATGATATATCAGAAACAATTATTCAAACGGAAACAGGGGCAACGGTGCTTGTGGAAGATGTTGTAGAGGTAACAGATACATTTAAGGAATCCTCCTCAACTACATTGGTGAACGGTGAACCCTCACTTGTTCTATCCATTATGAAGCAAACAGATGCAAACACCGTAGAGGTCGCTACCAATATTGGGGATAGCATCTCTGAAATGAATGGCGATTTACCGGGAGAAGTAAAGTTGGAAACAATCATTGATACATCTGAATTCATTCAAATGTCCGTGGACTCGGTAATTTCCAATATTTTAATTGGAGGATTTATTGCAGTATTCATTCTGCTTCTATTCTTAAAAAGCATTCGTGCAACGATTGTTATTGGTCTATCCATCCCAATTGCACTCATATCCACATTCGCTTTAATGTATTTCACTGGCCAGACATTAAACGTACTGACACTTGGTGGATTGGCATTAGGAATCGGGATGATGGTGGACAGTTCCATTGTTATTTTGGAAAACATCTACTCCTATCGCAAAAGAGGCTACAGTCTATTTGATTCGGCAACAAAAGGTGCCTCTGAACTCGCACCTGCCGTTATCGCATCAACAACAACGACATTGGTCGTATTTTTGCCAATTATCTATGTAGAAGGTCTGGCATCGGATCTCTTTACACCACTGGCACTGGCAGTATCCTTCTCACTGATTGCCTCCCTGGTGGTAGCAATCACCTTAGTCCCAATGCTTTCATCCAAACTGCTTTCCAAAGCAATGGAGGACAACGGGCGAAGATACTGGTTTGACCGTTTTCTTGATTGGTTACGAGGCAAATATGCCAGCGGACTGAAGCGTGTATTAAAATTCCGTAAAACGACCGTGTTGGCGACGATTCTTGCTATTATCGGTAGTCTGGCATTGATTCCGATGATTGGCGCCGAATTAATACCGGCATCTGATCAAGGGCAGGCGCAAATTACCGTCGAAACTGCTCCAGGAAGCAGTCTGGAATATACAGAGGGAATTGCCGGGCAAGTGAATGAAACCATTAATGAATATAGTGATGTAATCGAAATAAGCTATGTCACCATCGGCGGAACAGGATTTACTGCCGGTAATCAAGCAACGTATACGATGCAGCTGACACCTGCAGCAGAAAGGGAACCATCCACCCAAGACATCGTTACGGAAATGGATGAGAAACTCCAACACATTGCAGGAGCGGAAATAACCGCAAGTGCGATGGATGGTGGAATGAATATGGGAGATCCCATTTCCATTCAAATTAACGGACCAGAACATGAAGTTTTACGAGAGATTTCCGATCAAATTGTAACGGAAATTTCAAGTATAGAAGGGGTATTCAACCCATCATCAGCAGCTGCAGATGGTGTTCCGCAAATGACAATTTCCAGTGATGAAGGAAAAGCGGCAACCCAAGGACTGACACAAGAACAAATTACCAGCCAAATCCAAATGCAGTTTAACGGACAAGTGGTAACACAATACCGTGAAGAAGGCCAGGAAATGGACGTCACATTGCTTTATCCGGAAGACGAACGCAGCACAATCAGTGACTTGAAAGATTTAAAAGTTCAGTCACCGACCGGAGCAAGCCTTCCATTGGAAGAAGTAGCAGATCTAGTTGAAGTTCAAGGCCCTGTTTCGTTATTGAGGGAAAATCAACAGCCACAAATGAATGTTACCAGCGCTGTTGTTGATCGAGATCTTGGAAGTGTTGTAGAAGATGTTGAAACAACATTGGATGGGATGAGCCTGCCGGAAGGATACAGTATTACGATCGGCGGACAGGCGCAGGATATGGCCGATTCATTTACAGACCTAGCCATCGCTTTAGTATTCTCTATCTTCCTCGTATACGCTGTAATGGCAATACAATTTGAGAACTTCCTGCAACCATTCATTATTATGTTTGCATTACCGACTACAATCATTGGGGTGATTGGAGGATTATACATCACAGGCATATCTCTAAGTGTCCCTGGGTTTATCGGTATTATCATGCTCGCCGGGATCGTCGTAAATAACTCGATCGTACTCGTGGACTATATTAATATACTGAGAGGAAGAGGAATGGATAGATTCGAAGCCATCATTGAGGCAGGAAGAAACAGAATCCGCCCAATCATGATGACAACATTGACAACCGTTCTCGCAATGGTTCCACTGGGAATGGGACTTGGTGAAGGTGCTGAAATGCAGCAACCACTAGCTGTCACTATTATCTTTGGACTTTCCGTATCAAGTATATTTACACTATTCTTCGTACCAGTTATTTACACATTCTTCGATGACCTAAGCGCAAAATTTACAAACAGGAAAGAGAAGAAGAAAAAGAAAAAAGAAGCTTAGAATGAAAGAGGCCCTCCGCCTGAGGAGAGCCTCTTTTTTTAGGGATTTTTAAAAGTTTGGTTGTTCGTTTAATATATAAAATGCGAAGTAAATGCTGGTTGGTTTCTATCGGTATGCAGAAACTTCGGCGATCGCTCTGGGAAATACACTGCGCTTTTCGCGGGCGGCTGGTGAGCCTCTTCATGCTGACGCATTTCAAAGTCTCACCTATGCCTTTCCTCCCGCAGAAGTCTCCGTGTATTTCCCAGAGCTGGTTAGAAGGTTGCTAATAATTACTATACTTGCGTAGCTAAAATAACATTATAAAACTTCACCAGTCCGGGTGAGCGGCGGGCGGTGACTCCTGCGGGAAAAGCACGTGTCCGAAGACCCCGCAGAGTGGGTTTCTCGAGGAGGCTGAGGCCGTGCCCGCGGAAAGCATCCGCCCAGAGCGATCCCGGACGGAGATAGAAGCACACGATTTTGGATATCAGCTAGTAGTTAGTTCGCATTTTATCTCAACTCCGCGGTGATTATAGCAACAAAGCAACTAACATTACGAAGATAACCTTTTACATGTGTCATTTAAAATGAAAAGGGGAATACTAAACTGAACTTATCTTTGAAAATTAAGGTATGAATCACTGATGAAGGAGGCAACAACATTGTCGATATCACGAATTTTAAAATGGGTTACAGGAATATTAGAAGCACTGCTCGGATTCCCAATCCTCGGAGGTGCATATATTATAGCCAACGCATGGACACCACTACTTTTTATGCTAGTTCTACACATCGTTGCACTGATATTCACAAAAAGAGTCAATGGATCTATTATCGGTAATGTTTCCGGAATCATCACATCACTTGTTGGATGGATTCCGGTTGTAGGAATGATTATGCATCTTATCACCGCAATTATCCTGATATTCTCTGCAATGCGACCAGAGCCCAAACAGGTTATGTGACCGGACAGGCAGGCCGTAGAAAGATAAGCGGATGAATGACCGAACGAGGCGAAAAACCAAGAGAAAGGGAACTCATCGAATGGATGAGTGCCCGAATCAGGCAAAACTACAAGAGAAAGGGAACTCATCGAATGGATGAGTGACCAAACTAGGCAAAACTACAAGAGAAAGGGAACTCATCGAGCTGATGAGTGACCGAACAATCCAAAACTTCAAGAGAAAGGGCACTCATCAAGCGGAGAAAAACCGACAAGAGGAAGCTTTTTCATAAAGGATTGTCCTATCTGATGCTTTAATTAAAAAGCATCTATTAGATAATATAAAAACGCTTGGATAGATTTCTAATTCTATCAAGCGTTTTTGTGTACCAATTCTAGTGCGAAAGCGATACAAGCACTGGCTTATCACAAACTATATAAAATTAAATAGACCACCAATGGAAACCATCTTTTGCAAGCAATTCATCGGCTGCATCGGGTCCCATTGATCCTGATTTATAGTTAGGGAAATCAGCTGTGTTTTTTGACCAAACATCCAAAATGGTGTCAACGAATTCCCATGAGAGTGCAACTTCATCCCAATGGGTAAAGTTAGTCGCATCCCCAACCATGCAATCATACAAAAGTTTTTCATAGGCTTCAGGGGTATTGATGCCTGAAACAGCATTGTGATTGTATGCTAACTGGATAGGTTCAGAGAGTGCACCGTTTCCGGATTTTTTCGCATTCAGACAAAGAGTGATTCCTTCGTTCGGCTGAATGTTAATGATCAATAGATTCGGATGTCTGTCATTATCCTTTTTAAAGTACAAGTTCATTGGAATATCTTTAAATTCAATCACAATTTTGGTCGATTTTTCAGCCATTCGTTTACCGGTCCGAATATAAATTGGAACTCCGGCAAAGCGGTAGTTATCGATCAATAGCTTTCCAGCGACAAATGTTTCCGTATTGGAAGTTGCCAGCTCTTCTGCCTCATCGCGATAACCTTGAACGGCTTCCCCTTTCATATCTCCACTATCGTACTGTCCACGTACAAAAAAGTCGCCAACCTGTTCGGGATCCATATTACGGAGTGCGCGCAACACCTTGATTTTCTCGGAACGAATCTCCTCGGTTGTCAAACTGATTGGAGGTTCCATGGCAAGCAGGGCAACCATCTGTAAAATATGGTTTTGTACCATGTCTCTTGCTGCACCGGAATGATCATAATAGCGTGCCCGTTCCTCAACCCCAAGTGTTTCACTCGATGTAATTTGGATGTTAGAAATAAAACGGTTATTCCATAAATGCTCAAAGATTCCATTCGCAAAACGGATAACCTCAATATTCTGCACCATTTCTTTTCCTAAATAGTGATCAATCCTGTAAATCTGCTGTTCATCAAAAGCAGCACGCAATTCTTTATTTAATACTTTAGCAGATTCCAAATCGCGTCCAAATGGCTTTTCAATCACAAGACGTGACCAGCCAGCCGATTCCTTCAAACCATATTCCTTCAATTTATTGGCAATCGTTCCAAAGAAGTCTGGCGCCATTGCAAGGTAGAAGACACGGTTCCCTTCTGTTTGGTATGTACCTTCTAAATCATTTATTAACATATGAAGTCCATTATAGGAAGATTCATCGGTTACATCAAAAGGCTGGTAATAAAAATGAGATGTGAACTCCTCGAGATCCTCTTCCGGTGAAATAGCTTCATTAATTGATTTTGTCACATTTTCACGCAAAACCTCATCTGTCCAAGGCCGACGTGCTAAACCGACAACAGCAAAGTTCTTGCTGATCTTACCACTTTGATAAAGACGATAGATGGAAGGAAACAATTTTCGTTTAGCCAAATCTCCTGTTGCTCCAAATATTACAATAACTACTTTAGGTTGCAGCTCATTACTCATTATTAGTTTCCTCACTTCTTTTGAAAATATAGTTTCTATTTTAAAGTAAAAATTTAATTAATCAAATTATTGGGATCGGAAATAAGTGTATTTTGATGAATGTTTTCAAATTGCGCGGCAATCCTCAAAAGTTGAGCGATTCATACGGAAAGTCGTGCGGTAAACCACGAAAGTTGCGCAATCCATCCCGGAAGTTGCGCGATACCTCACGAAAGTCGCGCAATCCGTCCCAGAAGTTGCGCGATCCCCCACGAAAGTCGAGCAATGAGTCCCCGAAGTCGCGCAATCCCCCAAAAAGCAACGCGTACACGAATCGAACTCCAGCAACCCAACTACCTCCCCAATGCCTCGGCCTTCCTCCAAATCTGATTCACTACTTCCGAGAACATCAGTCCAATTGCTATTCCTCCAGCAAGGAGCACGACTTGAGCGGAGAGCTGGACGGCGGTGTTATAATCATTTTCCACAAAATGACGCATTGCATTATAGGCGATGCCACCGGGAACAAGTGGGATAATCCCGGATACATTGAAAATAATAATTGGCATTTTATAATATCTCGCACAAAATTGGCTTAGTACGGCAACAACCATCGCAGCGAACACTGTCGCGGGAACAATGTCCATCATACCTCTTTCGAAAAGCATATAGTAGATGATCCAGCCTATCATCCCAATTAGGCCACATTGAATAAGTGCGTTTCGAGGAGCATTAAATATAATCCCAAAGCCAGCGGATGCAAAGAAGCTCATGATAAGTTGTGTGATGATCATATTTATTCCTCCTATACCCAGTCCTTATACGAATGTAAATAGCAGAGCCACTCCTCCACCAATCGCAAAGGCAGTTAATACGGATTCCACACCTTTGGATACGCCAGATACTAAATGCCCCGACATTAAATCACGAATGGCGTTGGTAATATGTAAGCCTGGTACAAGCGGCATGACTGCCCCAATAATGACCATATCAAGCGAATGGCCGAATCCATTGCTGACAAATAGATATGCCGATAGACCGACAACGAATGAACCGAAAAATTCAGCAAGGAAGCGGATTTCCACGAGTCGATCAAAGCCAAGCATCCCAGTGAAACCGAGGGCACCCGCAATAAAGGTAGGGAGAAAATCATACCATGTTCCCCCAAACATCATGGTAAAACAGCCACTCGCAAATGCTGCGGCAATAATTTGAACCCAGGGGGGATAAGCTAATTTTTCACGTTCAATTTCTTTAAGTAGCGCGTAGGCTTCATTAATCGTTAAACCCCCGGCTGTTATTTTGCGGGAAACAATATTTACTTCCGCAATTTTATGCAAATCTGTCGAACGTTTAATAATCCGAAGAGAGTTTGTAGTAGTAGCCATATCCAATGAAAAATTTATCCCTGTTGGTGTTGCATAGCTTTGTGGATTCTGAATGCCAAAAGCAGAAGCGATGCGGTTCATCGTATCCTCCACACGATGCGTCTCAGCCCCACTTACAAGCATGACCTTACCAGCAATCATGCACACTTTTTCGATTGTAATCTGTTCTTTCAAGAAACCACCAACTCTCAGGAAATCAATTACCCCTTATTATAAGGCGTTGCATACGGGAATGGAAGAAAAGAAGCTTCCTATGACTGGAAGCACCTTCTCTTCATCAAGCAACATTTATAAACATCATCACTAAAGCAATGATTGGAATGGCATTAGCAAGCATCAGCGCAATCAGTGAGAAACTATTTACTTGCTGTTTCTGGTCTTCCGCTACATCTACATTTCGTTGCAGGAAAATAAAGAAAGCGGCAAAAACCATCATCATAATAACAATCGCTGCAGGAATATAAAGCTCTTCCATCGGTACGGGTTCCGCATTAATCAACCCAAAGACAATCAATATAATAGGAATGCTTTCACTTAACGCTACTCCAATGAAAAAATTATTCTGCGCTTTTCCAAACTGCTCCGGATTTTCTTTCATCTTATCGATATTTATTTTAAAAACAACCATAATACCAATAACCGCAATAACTGCCGCCACAGTGAAAAGGTATGGACTCATATTTTCCCTCCCCCATAATTTATCAGATAATTTAAAAATGCTGTATATATGGTAGCATAGATTTAATCGGATGTCAGTGGCACTTGAAAAAAATATAAAACTTCTTTACAAACGCGTTGTGCTTATTCGGTAACATTTGCTAAACGTAACCAAATTTGGGTATAATTTAAGACAATTACTACCGAAAGCATATACTTAAATTCCAGCACATCAATGACTGTCATTAAAGAACAGTAGGAGAATTCTATGTTTAACTATGTCGATTTATTAATTGCTTTTCTCATTGCATTAACTTCATCGTGGCTGATCACGTATCCAGTGAAAAAGTTTGCGATTAAAATCGGTGCGATGGATACACCCGATAGTCGTAAAATCCATATAAATGAAACCCCAAGGCTCGGAGGACTGGCAATATTTATAGGTGCTCTCTTGGGGATGCTATATTTACAACCGCATCATGAGCATTTGCCTGAAATTCTAATAGGGTCTATCGTAATTATCATTACTGGTGCCATCGATGATCGTTTTACCATTAAACCTTACCTGAAACTGACAGGGCAGCTAATTGCAGCCACCTTGCTTGTTTCTTCAGGACTGATTATTGAACGAATCACAATTCCTGTATTCGGTGTCGTCGAACTTGGCTTTTTCAGCGTATTTATTACCGTATTATGGACAGTTGGTATTACAAATGCCATTAATTTGATTGATGGGCTGGACGGTCTGGCAACTGGAGTTACGACAATTGCCATGACAAGCCTCTTACTTATGTCAATTATAGATACACAAGTTTTAGTAGCGTTCTTATGTATCACATTGATTGGGGCTAACCTGGGTTTTCTGTATCATAACTTTTACCCGGCAAAAATTTACATGGGAGATACCGGATCCAATTTTCTCGGCTATATGATTGCAGTCATCTCCATGCTTGGACTGTTTAAAAATATAACATTCTTCAGTTTTATCATTCCGGTTATTATATTGGCCGTTCCGATTTTTGACACGTTTGTGGCAATGATTCGCAGAGCTTATAATAAGGAAAGTATTATGACCGCTGACAATAGGCACCTCCATTATCAATTGATCGAGGCAGGGTATAGTCACCGGAAAACAGTGATCATTATCTATATTTTCAGTGCATTGTTCGGATTACTGGGAATATTATTCTCCAATGCCAACCCGACCGTATCCTTCATTATAACGATGTTTGTCATATTGCTCCTGCATATTTTTGCCGAACTAGCAGGACTGGTAATGGGCGGCAAACGACCGGTAGTTAACTTCTTAAGAAAACTAAAAAAGAAAATGCAACGCTCACAATAAGGCTTCCATGAATAAGAAGCCTTATTTTTGTTGGATAAAATCTCGAAAATGACCGTATTGTTCATTCGACAAAATTCGGGGAGTGACAGGCACTGTTCGGTTTTTTGGGACTATTTGCAGTGTTTGTTGGTGAATATAGTTGGATTGGTGTATCTTTTTTACCGGGTCCTATTACACTGTTTGATTTAATAGATTTTCTATATGATTGATATATCTGAATATTAAGTCTCATGCTTTTCCAAAAGTTAGAGCGCTTTGTAATCAGAAACTAGCAATCTATTAAAAACTAGGGGGAATTGGATGCTGAAAAGAGTCGGAGCGTCATTATTAGTCGTTTTATTGGTTTTTAGTAACTTCTCTTTTGCGAGTGCAATGGTAAAGACTGCACCACTGCAAAAGAAAGAAAATCTCACCACCGAGGAAATAAAGGAAACAGTTGACCCAAATGAGCAATTAAGGATTATCGTGGAGATGAAAGACGAAGCTCCAATCATTAATGCAACAAAAAAAGGTGTCAAATATGACAAACTAGCAAAATCGGAAAAGAAGAAACTGGAAAAAGCTGCAAAAGCACAACAAAAGGCAGTAAAAGATAAAATGAAAGGCAAAAACGTAAATGCGACATACTTAGAAGAGTTTACAGCAGTTGTGAATGCATTTAGTGCCGAAGTAAAACGTAATGAAATTGAGCAAATTGAATCCATACCAGAGGTAAAGGCAGTCTATATCTCTAATAAATATGAACGTCCAATTGCAGAACCGAATATGACCTACAGTAAGGAATTGGTAGAGGCGCAAGAAGCTTGGCGCGACTATGGTTACAAAGGGGAAGGGATGGTTGTAGGTATTATTGATACAGGAATCGATCCCAGCCACCGTGATATGGTTCTAACAGATAATGAAACAGCTGAACTGACAGAAGAAGAAGTAGGCCAAATCGTCAGTGAAGAAGAATTGCCAGGACAATTTTATACTGAAAAAGTACCATATGGCTACAACTATATGGATGACAATGATGAAATTCGTGAAATCCATTCAGCTGCAAGTTACCATGGCATGCACGTTGGTGGCACAGTTGGAGCAAATGGGGATGAAGAAAATGGCGGCATTTCAGGTATTGCCCCAGAAGCACAGCTTTTGGCATTAAAAGTTTTCGGTAATGATCCAGACATGCAATCCACCTATGGAGATATTTATATCAAAGCGATTGATGATGCGATTAAACTTGGGGCGGATGTATTGAACATGAGTCTTGGTTCAACTGCAGGATTCGTTGACTCAGAATCTCCAGAACAACTAGCAGTATCCAATGCTGTGGACAATGGCGTTCTTATGTCAATATCTGCCGGTAACTCCGCATTGTTTGGAGATGGCTATTTCTATCCATATGCATCCAATCCGGATTATGGAGTAAGTGGATCACCAGGTGTATCCTATGATTCCCTGCAAGTAGCTTCCTTTGAAAATACAACGATGCAAGTAGATGCAGTAGATTATACAATTGACGAGGAACCGGGAAGTGCAGCTTTCCTATCAGCTAGTAGCACACATCCAAATGACATCCAACAGAAATCATTTGAAGTGGTAGAAGCAGGTCTAGGATATCCGGAAGACTTTGAAGGAAAAGATATAGAAGGCAAATATGCCCTCATCGTGCGTGGGGAAATTGCATTTACTGAAAAAGCACTTAACGCCCAAGATGCTGGCGCAGCAGGTGTAGTCATCTATAACAATACAGATGGTATCATTAATATGGCTACAGATCCTTCAATCACGATTCCGCAGCTGTTTATGCTGAAGAGTGATGGGGACTCACTTGCAGAAGCCATCCAAAATGGACAAGCAGTTACACTTGAATTTGCAGGTGAACAAACAACCATTGACAATCCGGATGCAGGAAAGATGAGTACATTCAGCTCATGGGGATTAACCCCGAATCTTGATTTCAAACCAGAAATCACGGCACCAGGTGGACAAATTCTTTCTACACTGAATGATGACCAATATGGTCTCATGAGTGGTACGTCCATGGCAGCACCACATGTGTCCGGTGGTGGCGCACTCGTACTGCAACGGGTCGATGAAGAATTTGCCTATGAAGGTGCCGACCGTGTCAATCTCACAAAAAATCTATTAATGAATACAGCTAATCAAGTAGAATTCGATGGTGCACTTGTATCACCACGTCGCCAAGGTTCTGGTATGATGCAGATCCATGCAGCATTATCTTCGCCAGTAGTTGTTACAGAATCAGAAACAAATGAAGCAAAAGTTGCATTAAAAGAAGTAACAGAAAATGAAGTGACATTTGAATTAACTGCAGAAAACTTCTCAGATGAAGCAGTAAGTTATGATGTGCAGGCGAATGCGCAAACTGATACTCCAGTTAATGCAGGAGTTATGGTATCAGCACCTAACTTATTCGGTGCATTGGATCTTGGCGATGTAGTAACTATTGACGGAGGATCTACTAGCACAGTAGAAGTACCAGCAAATGGCTCTACCTCATTCGAAGTAACAATCGATGTAAGTGAATGGGATACTGATTTGAACAGTATTTTCACGAACGGATACTGGCTGGAAGGTTTTGTAACGCTCACAGACCCAACAGACACAAATCCCAAACTGACCGTTCCTTATGTTGGCTTTAAAGGCGAATGGGACGCAGCGCCAATCTTTGATACGCCAATGTGGGATGATATGACATACTATGGTATGACTGGCGTAGGGACGGATTTAGGTGGAGGTAGCTATGGATTCTTAGGTTATGACGCAGCAACAGAAGCCTATGATCCTGAAAAAATCGCAATCTCACCAAATGGAGATGGTGTACAGGATGATTCATTTCTAATTCTATCTTTCTTAAGAAATGCGAAGGAAGCTAACTTCAACGTTCTTGATGAAAACGAAAACGTCGTTGAAACGATAGCGAATGAAGAATTTTTAAGAAAAGACTACTATGACAGTGGTGCAGGATCTCATTACAAATTAAATTCTGACTGGGCATGGGACGGAACCATCGATGGCCAACCAGCACCTGAAGGTCAGTACTACTTGGAAGTAGAAGCAGTAATTGATTTTGAAGGGGCCCAGTGGCAATCGTTCCAACTACCGGTATTCGTAGATAAGACGGCACCGGAAGTAGAAGCAGATATCAACCGTGGTCAAAGAGAAGTTTCATTACAAGTAATCGATGAAGACGGAAGTGGTGTTGCATCATGGGAAGTTTCCGTCGATGGCGAACCAGTATCTGAAGAACCAATTATTGGTGAAACAGAGCTGGAATTAACGGATATCCACCCAAGCCAAGTGGTAAAGGTAACCGTTATCGACTACGCTGGTAATGTAACGGAAGATGTCGTGATGGGACCTCAAGGAAAAGCAAAAGGAAAGAATAAAAATAAAAATAAAAATAAATAAGTCATAGAAAGATAGTCGGTACCCATACTAATGGTGCCGGCTATTTTTAAGTTAGTTTACTGAAAAATCACAGAAAAGCAACAGACAGTTTACATCCATCACGTATGATTGCCTTAAGGATAAAATTGGGGAGGTTATACATAATGACGATGAAGAAAAAATTTGTAGCAGGTGCAGCAGCAACGATGTTATTTACGAGTGCAGTACCTTTCAATGTATTTGCAGAACAAGCATCTTTATTCCAGTATGGAGCAGAGGACTTGACCGTTTCGCAAGTAGGTCAATATGACAGCGGATTAGGAGAAGGCGGCACGGAAATCATGACATATGATTCTGAACTCGAACGTGCATTTGTTACAAATGGCGTAGCAGCCGGGTTTGATATTCTTTCTTTTAAGAAACTCAAGTCAGGTAAATTTTCAGATGTTAAAACGGAGAAACGTATTTTATTAGCTGATTATGGAATTGAAAATGTAGAAGATATTACAAGTATTGCTTCCCATCCAACAAAAGACTTAATTGCCATATCTGTAGTAAGTAATCCAAAGACAGATCCTGGATACATCGTATTTACTACAAAAGCTGGTGACTATATGAATCATGTACAAGTTGGCTCTTTACCGGATATGGTTACATTTACTCCAGACGGCACAAAAGCAGTAGTAGCAAATGAAGGGGAGCCCAATGATGATTATTCTGTCGACCCTGAAGGATCTATCTCGATTATTGATGTAACAGGTAATCCAGATGGCTTTAGAGCAAACACGCTTTCTTTTGATGGTGTAGAACTGGATGAGAAAGTTCGTGTTCAGTCAAAAGGTACAACCTTACAACAGCTTGAACCGGAATTTGTAGCAGTCTCTGAAGACAGCTCTCAAGCATTTGTATCCATGCAGGAAAACAATGCAATCGCAACGGTTGATCTGGAAACAGAGGAAATTTTGAATGTGAAAGGTTTGGGAATGAAAGATCACTCTGTAACGGCTAATGAAATCGATGCAAAAGATAACAATGAAACAACTATTGAAAAACAACCGCTCCTCGGATTTTATATGCCTGATGCCATTGATACGTTTACAGCAGATGGAAAAACGTATATTCTAACTCCGAATGAAGGCGATGCACGGGATTATGATGCTTATTCGGAAGAAGCGAGCATTAAAGATATCAAGAATCAAATCCAACTCAACGCAGATTACTATGAAGGATACACACAGGAAGAGCTTGATCAGGCAGTAGAAGATGGACTGCTTGATGAATTGGGTAAAACAAACATAACGCTTGAATCAGGGAAAAATGAAGAAGGAATCTATGAATCGTTGCATACTTATGGAGCACGCAGCTTTTCTATTTTCGATGCAGAAACAATGGAACTTATCTATGACAGCGGGAGTGAATTTGAAAGAATTACAGCGGAAGCATTACCGGAACATTTTAATACAAATAATGACGAACTTAAATATGATGGGCGCAGTGATGCAAAAGGTCCAGAGCCAGAAACAATTGTGAGCGGAGAGATTGATGGAACAACTTACGCATTTATTGCGCTGGAACGGTTTAGTGGAATAATGATGTATGATTTATCCAATCCATTACAGCCGGAGTTCACTAAATTAATCTCCAGCCGTGATTTTAGTGAAGATGTTAAAGGAGATGTTTCTCCAGAAGGCCTGCAGTTTATCCCAGCGGCACAAAGCCCAACAGGATATGACCTGCTAGCAGCAACGCATGAGGTTTCAGGGACAGTCGCAGTCTATGAATTTAATGGGAAAATAAAAGGATCAAAAGAATGGAACCAAAGCGATAATAAGTATAAAAATAAGCAAAGATAAATAAATTTTCCAGATAAAGGTCCAGCCAATTAGGTATGGATCTTTATTATTTCCTAGACTTCATAGCTTTAAGTTAATTTATAAAGATTTGCGCTACTGCCGCCGTCCGGGATTGCTCTGGGCGGATGCTTTCCGCGGGCACGGCCTCAGCCCCGAAGAGAAAATCGCTCTTCAGGTCTTCGGACGCGTGCTTTTCCCGCAGGAGTCACCGCCCTCCGCTCACCCGGACTGGTGAGTTATAGGATGCTATTTCAGCTACCCGTGATTGTAATAATAGTCAGCAACCCTTCTAACAAGCTCTGGGAAATACACGTAGACTTCTGCGGGAGGCTCACCAGCCGCCCGCGAAAAGCGCAGTGTATTTCCCAGAGCGATCGCCGAAGTTCCCTATAGTAGTTCGCATTTTATATCTAATGCGGCACAGACAATAAACTTTTGAAACCAGACTAACTTTACAAACAATATACATTGCATTCACAGGTCGTTAATAATAATCCATTATAATAAATATAAAGTAGAAGTTCTAAAGTAGAAAAAAGAAGGGATGATTGAATGACGATACGAGGTATAGCCCATCAAGGTTATTCACTTAAACTTCCGGAAAACACATTATCTTCTTTTCAGGCAGCAATCGACTTAGGATTCACACATACAAAACTGGATGTGCATTTGAGTAAAGATGGCGTTCCAATTGTTATGCACGATTCTACCATCGACCGAATGACAGACGGGTACGGGGAAATAAAGGATTTTACCTACCTGGAACTTCAGCAATTTACGATTAATTACGAGGAAAAAATCCCATCGCTTGAAGAAGTATTGCAATTGACGAAGGATCGTATCAAGGTCTTTATCGAATTAAAACAGACCGGATTTTATCATGGCCTCGAAGAAAAAGTATATGAAATTATCGGAAAGATAGATGTCTTTAATCAGGTATATCTCATATCGGTTAATCACTTTTCCCTCGCACGACTTCGAATTATCTCAAGGAAATTGCAAATAGGACCATTGGCAAATGAATTACTACCGAAAGAATGTGAACATCTTAAACAGTTAGATTTATCCTTTTACGCAGTTCAATGCAGTAAATTGAATAAAGATCATGTGAAACGGTTTGAAGAAATGGGTGTCCCAATTGCAGTCTGGCCGGTAAATACGATGGAAGAAATGAAATATATGCAGCAGTTTACAAATGTATTAATTGGTACCGACGAACTGGAAAAATACCAGGCCATTTATTATCCGGAGACGGTTACGAACTGGCAGAGGGTGGGAATGTAGATGAGGAAGTACAGATGGATATATATGTTCTTTCCAGCTGTTGCATTTTTAGCTGTTAAGCTACTTCGGGCAGAAGAGAAGTATGTGCGAATTGCTTAAAAGGTCATTATAAACCCCTAATCTGTAAGGCTATGGACCACCATAGATTAAGGGTTTATATAAAAGAGTTATTCTTCAAATAGTTGATCAATTTCAATTTTAAGCTCCTCTAGGATGCGGTCGGCTTCAGCTTGAATTTCAGCAGTATGTTCATTCATACGACCTTGTTGTTGCTCGTTTAATTTTTGATTCAAATAGCTTTCCGCTTCCTCCATGATGCGTTGTCTTTCCGTTTCGACTACCATCACCATATCATGTTGAATCTGTTCTCCCATTTCGGCTTGACGGACCTCGTAAACTTCCTCTACTTCTTGCTTTATTTGCTCCTTCTGACCAGCAAGCAGGTCTGCATAATAATTCGTACCTGCAAACGTAACGGTTGCTCCAGCAAGGAAAGTAAGAATGGTTAAAGTGATTGTTTTCTTTTTCATTGGAAATCACTCCTTATAGCATTTTATGAATGCGCTTACAATTTTGTTCTTATAAATATGTTTTTCACCTCCTTAGAGGGTGTTTCTTTACTTATAGTATACATGGTTTTATATGAAACAGATAATATACAAAGCAATAAAAGGTGGAATTTCCATAAAAAAAGATCCCTTCCTAGCTGGAAAGGATCGACAGCTTTATAAACTCCAATAGTTGTAACCTTTGGATTCATAATCTTTTTTATTTAATATGCTCTTAATATCAATGATAACTTTTGTGTCATTTTTGTACATTTCATCAAGCATTTCAATCGTGTAGTCTTCTTTGAATACTTTATGAGGGACAGCTAAAACAATAGCATCAAGATTCGTTAAGTCTTCTCTTTCAGATAATGTAATACCAAATACGTTTGATACTTCATCTTTCTCAGCAAGAGGGTCATGGACAATAACTTCTACACCATACTCTTCCAATTCATTAATAATATCGATTACTTTTGTGTTTCTCACGTCGGATACATTTTCTTTGAAGGTAAGGCCCATAATGGCTACTCTTGCTCCATCAATTTCCTGCTTTGCTTTAATCATTTTCTTGATAATGTTACTTGCAATATATTTTCCCATATCATCATTGATTTTTCTTCCTGAGAGAATGATTTGTGAATGATATCCAAGTTGTTCTGCTTTATAGGTGAAATAATACGGATCTACTCCTATACAGTGACCCCCTACTAATCCAGGTGTGAAATTAAGGAAATTCCATTTTGTGCCCGCAGCTTCAAGAACTGCCTTTGTATCAATATCCATCTTATTAAAGACCATGGAAAGTTCATTCATAAATGCGATATTGATATCCCGTTGCGAATTCTCAATCACTTTTGCTGCTTCAGCAACTTTAATCGATTCAGCTTCAAATACTCCTGCTTCAATAATAGAAGCATACACTTCTGATATTTCCTTGAGTGATTCCTCATCAGAGCCTGATACGATTTTTGTGATTTTTGTTAACGTATTAACTTTATCACCCGGGTTAATTCTTTCAGGTGAATAACCTACTTTAAAATCTACTCCGTACTCAAGGCCGGATACTTTCTCGAGAATAGGAATACATATCTCTTCTGTTGTTCCTGGATAAACGGTTGATTCATATACAACGATAGAGCCCTTTGTTAAGTTACGGCCCACAGTCTCACTTGCGCCGATTACTGGATTTAGATTCGGTGTTTTATCCGAATTAATTGGGGTAGGTACTGCTACGATATGAAATTTACAGTTTTTCAATTCACTTTCATCATCTGTGAACATCATGGTCGTATTTTTGACCATTTCATCTCCGACTTCACTTGTAACATCTACACCGCTCATATATTGATTTAACTTCTGATTATTTAAGTCATAGCCAACGACATCATATTTTTTTGCGAATTCTACAGCGAGTGGAAGACCAACATAGCCAAGTCCAATAACAGCAATTCTTTCTTCCTTCGCTTGAATTTTACTAAATAAACTCATGTTTTTTGCCTGCCTTTTGTTAGTTAGTTTATTTTTATCTATGCTCAATATTATACAATTATATGTTTCGCTTGTATAGCAGATCAATTTCGATAGGATAGTTAGGTACTCTATTCTTCATGATTTTATTGGATATATGGTAAAATTAAACGTATAATCACCCTCATAACCATTAGCATTTAAGGAGAGCAGAGTAGATGAAAGTAAAAAAAGCGATAATACCAGCAGCGGGCTTAGGGACGCGTTTTTTGCCGGCTACAAAAGCCCAGCCGAAAGAAATGCTCCCAATTGTAGATAAACCGACAATTCAATATATAGTAGAAGAAGCAGTTGCATCAGGAATAGAGGACATCATCATTATTTCAGGTCGCGGGAAAAGAGCGATAGAAGATCATTTCGATAAATCCTATGAACTTGAAGAAAAACTGACTGCAAAGGGTAAACTGGAGATGCTCGAAATGGTCCAGTCCATTTCCAATCTGGCTAATATCCATTATATCAGACAGAAAGAACCTAAGGGTCTTGGACATGCTATTGCATGTGCACACAGCTTTATCGGTAATGAACCGTTTGCAGTTTTATTGGGTGACGATATTGTCGTTTCCGAGGAACCTTGTTTGAAACAATTGATCAATGTGTATGATAACTATAATCATTCCGTAATCGGTGTTCACGATGTACCCTGGGATGATGTTTCCAAATACGGGATTATCAATCCTTCGGCAAACGAACAGTATGGCAATTCTATTCAAGCTATTGAGTCCTTGGTGGAAAAGCCATCCAATGCTGAAGCTCCTTCCAATTTGGCAATTATGGGTCGCTACGTGCTTTCACCTGAAATATTTGCTATTCTGGAAAATCAACAACCTGGAAAAGACGGCGAGATCCAGTTAACAGATGCTTTAACCCAATTAAATGAACAGGAGCAGATCCTAGCTTATAACTTTGATGGCCAACGTTATGATATTGGCGGTAAACTTGGGTTTGTGCAGGCAACCATTGATTTTGCATTAAATCGTCCAGACTTGCATGAAGATATTAAAGCATATATGGAAAAGAAATTGGATAGCTTAAGAAGTTAATAGGAGTGAAATACATCTATGGAAATTTCAGTTATTGGAACAGGCTATGTCGGTCTTGTAACAGGGGTCTGTCTAGCTCATATAGGAAATAAAGTAACCTGTATCGATATTGATGAAGAAAAAATAAATACCCTGAAAAGCGGTATTAGTCCCATATATGAAGAGGGACTAACAGAACTTCTTCAAGAAAATATAAATAATGGAAATCTTGACTTTACATCGGATTATAAAGAAGGTCTTGCTGGCAAGAAATTTGTCTACATCGCAGTGGGTACTCCACAGGGCGAGGATGGATCAGCTGACTTAACGTATATCGATAAAGCTTGTGAATCCATTGCCCAACATCTTGAGGAAAATACAGTAATTGTGACGAAAAGCACAGTACCTGTTGGCACCAACGAGTATATTAAGGGAAAAATAGAATCAAATCTTATAAACGAAGTAACCATTAAAATAGCTTCCAACCCTGAATTTCTTCGTCAGGGATCAGCAGTGTACGACACCTTTAACGGTGACAGAATTGTTGTTGGATCTGATGATGAAGAAACATTGAATCTATTGGAAAAAATAAATGAGGGCTTTAAACTTCCTATTGTAAGAACAGACCTTCGAAGTGCGGAAATGATTAAGTATGCATCCAATGCATTTTTAGCAACGAAGATTAGTTTTATCAATGAAATGGCAAATCTTTCTGAAAAAATAGGAGCAAACATTGATCACGTAGCTAAAGGGATGGGAATGGACAAGCGGATCGGAAATAGTTTTCTAAATGCAGGAATAGGCTATGGCGGATCCTGTTTTCCAAAAGATACAAGAGCTATTATCTCCATCGGCAAGAAGGCTCAATATGACATGCCGATATTGGAAAATGTCGTCGATGCAAATGAACGCCAAAGGGACATTCTCGTTGATAAAGTACTAAAAAAATATAAAGATATAAGTGGTAAGAAAGTTGCCGTATTAGGGCTTGCTTTTAAACCGAACACGGATGATATGCGTGAAGCGCCATCCATATCTGTTACGAATAAGCTTCTTGCCAATGGAGCAA
The DNA here is from genome assembly GCF_042650085.1 of Oceanobacillus longus. Taxonomy (NCBI): domain Bacteria; kingdom Bacillati; phylum Bacillota; class Bacilli; order Caryophanales; family Bacillaceae; genus Oceanobacillus; species Oceanobacillus longus. The sequence goes on from NZ_JBHSAO010000011.1 coordinate 105,589, forward strand.
TTGTTACTGCATACGATCCAGTAGCAACAGACAACGCAAAAGAAGTCCTATCAAGTCAGGTGAAATTTGCAAAAAGTATAGAGGATGCTATCGATGGGGCAGATATAGCAATGATTCTCACGGAATGGGCAGAAATTAAAGCTTATCCATTGGAAAGTTATAAGAACTATATGAATCAAGCCGTAATTTTCGATGGAAGAAACTGTCATTCTCTGGAATTAGCCAAGGAAAGTGGCGCAGTTTATCATTCGATAGGAAGACCATCGATGAACGATTAATGAAGCAATGAAAAGGGATCTGAATGACACGTCAGGTCCCTTTTGTAATCATATCGAAATTTATTTATTGAATATGCTGTGGTATAATTCGTTCAGTATATTTTTGATTTGTTACGAAGGAATGCTTAAAAAGAAGGATGACTATTTAGTGAAAAAAAAGCGTGTACTATTTTTTATTTACCAAATGGGTGCAGGTGGAGCAGCTCGAACATTGCTGAACATCTTAAATAATATGGATCAATCGAAGTTCACTCCTGTTTTGGTTACATTAGATTATAATGGGAACTATGAACAATATCTGAATCCTGAAATAAAATTCATTAAACTAAAGACAAAGCGACTGAGGTCTGCTATTTTCCCATTAGCAAAGGTGATCAGAGAGGAAAAAGCAGATATTGTGTTTAGTACGATTCCAAACTATAATACAATCGCTATCCTCGGGAATCTTTTTTCGTTTACTGGTGCGAAAAATATTGTTCGTGAAGCAGCCTATTTAGGTGGGACCACTTCTGCAGACCTGAAATTAAGGTTATATGGTTTGCTATATAAATTCTCTAGTAAAGTAATCGCACTTTCCAATGGGGTTAAAGGAAATATCGTACATCGTTATAAAGTAAAACCTGAGAAAATAGAGGTAATCTACAATCCAGTAGATATCGAGAGTATACAGCGAAATATAAATGAAGGAACGATACCTGAAGAACACGCCGTAATTTTTACCGGGGCTGAAAAAGTTATGATAACAGCTGGTAGACTTGTGAATGATAAAGATCAAAAGACATTAATTAAAGCCTTTGCCGAAGTAAATCGTCGGATAGATACCAAACTTGTTATTCTTGGCGAAGGGAAACTAGAAAAAGAATTAAAGAGCCTGGCTGAAGAATTGAATATTGTAGAGCAAGTTTACTTTCTTGGATTTCAGGAAAATCCTTATATTTATTTCACTAAGGCGGATGTTTTTGTCCTGTCCTCGAAACGTGAAGGCTTTGGGCATGTACTTGCAGAAGCTTTGGCTACAGGTACACCTGTCGTTTCAACGAATGCACAGCCTGGAGCACAAGAGGTATTAAATAATGGTGAATACGGTCTAATGTGTGAGGTAGGGGATGTAAAAGCATTGGCCGAAAAAATATATGAAACTCTAACATGGGATGAAAAGCAAATCAATCACGCAATTCAAAAAGGATTGGAACGTGCGAACACATTCCATGCCAAAACGATTGTTAAACAATACGAGAATATATTTGATCAAACGTTTGATCAATAGAATAAAATGTGAACGGGAGATGAAGGAGTATGGCTACTCCAAAGCGTGTTGTTCAGTTAACAACTGTCCATCATCCATACGATCCACGGATCTATCATAAAGAATGCAAGTCACTTCAACAAGCTGGTTTTGATGTGACGTTAATTGCGCAGGAAAGCGTTAAAGAAGGAACAAAAGAAAAGCCGATTAAACATATACCGTTAAAAACGTATAAAAGCAGATTAAAGAGGATGACTCTAGGGGCATTTGCTGCATATAAAGAAGCAAAAAAATTAAATGCAGATGTGTATCATTTTCATGACCCGGAACTATTACCAGTTGCTTGGCTATTGAAAAATAAAAAGAATGTCGTCATATATGATATTCATGAAGATTACATCACCAGTATTTTACAAAAGGATTATATGCCTATGCCCGTTAGAAAAATAATTGCTTCAACGTATAAGTTTACAGAGAAGTTTTTTACGCGTCATTTCGAATTATGTCTTGCAGAAAAATACTATAAAGATATCTATCCAAGCGGGAAATGCATTCTAAACTACCCTACAATAAATGAGAACTTCCTAAATAGTAAACGTCATGGACCTGTAGAAAGTAAATTATTGTATACTGGAAATGTATCTGTTGTACGAGGTGCAATGCTTCACTCCAAAATTCCGTTAATCGATGAAAATATTCAAATGCATTTTGTAGGTAAATGTCCAAGTGATTTGGCGGAAAAAATGTATGCTGTTGCAGGCGATAAGAAAGATAATCTTGTGATTGAAGGAATAGATCAGTTTATTGAGAAGGAAGTCATTGAAGATAGATACTTGAACACGAACTGGTTAGCAGGAATCGCCCTCTTTCCACCTACAGAACATTATATGAAAAAGGAACTCACGAAATTTTTTGAGTATATGAATGCTGGACTTCCAGTTATATGCTCTGATTTTCCTGTATGGAAAAATTTTATCGAAACTTATAAATGTGGAATTGCAGTAGACCCTAACAATGATTATGAAATCAATCAGGCAATTTCCTATCTCCGTAATCATCCCGAAGAAGCAAGGGAAATGGGAGAAAACGGAAAAAGAGCGGTAACGGAAGAATTGAATTGGCATACCGAGGAACAAAAATTGGTTTCCTGGTACCGTGAACTGCTAAAACTTGGGAAAACTGGTAATATACAAGAAGGAATGGGTGTTTAAATGGAACATAACCCACTTATTTCAGTAATTACTCCTTCGTATAATGCAGAGAAATTTATTGGGAACACGATCGAGTCCGTTTTGAATCAGACCTACCCAACTTGGGAAATGGTCATTGTGGATGATCGCTCCACTGATAATACGCCCTCTATTGTGAAAGAATATATGAAGCGGGATAATAGAATTAAGTTGATTATCTTAGAAGAAAATAGTGGTTCCGCAGTAGCTCGGAATACGGCAATGGAAAATGCAAAAGGGCAATATATTGCCTTTCTGGATAGTGATGACCTCTGGTTACCGGAAAAGCTGGACAAGCAATTACAGTTTATGAGGGAGAAAGATATCGCGTTTTCCTTTACAAAATATGTTCGCATATTGGAAGACGGCACAAAAACAAACGCGGTAAGTGATGCTCCGGAATCCGTCAATTATGATGATTTAATGAAAAGATGTGTGATTGGTTGCCTGACAGTGATGCTTGATCGGGATAAAATCGGTGATTTGAAAATGGTTAACATACGAACAAGGCAAGATTATGTATATTGGCTTACCATAACTAAAAATGGATTCCTTGCTTATGGAATTCCTGAGGTTTTGGCCGAGTACAGGCTTGTTGATAACTCCATCTCTAGCAACAAGTGGAAAGCGGCAAAACGGAACTGGTATGTATTCAGGCATATAGAAAAACAGAGCCTGATGAAAAGCATCTGGTACTTTTCCAATTATGTAGTAAGGTCGTTGAGGGATCTTGTTAAATGGAGAACAAAGCGTTAATTTTTTAATGAATAAAATTATAATAATGTTTTTTTATAATAAAAGTTTTTACTAAATGAACATAATTTCTATTGGTTCATGTTTATAAATTAGGCGGTGTCATTGTATTATGAAAAATTACATTCAGGAAATGTTGAAAAGGAAAGATTTATTATTTTATCTGGTGAAATCCGGATTAAAAGCCGAACACCGAAACAGTTATCTAGGTTATTTCTGGTGGCTGCTTGATCCATTACTAAATGTAATGGTCTATTATTTCTTGGTTGTTATTGTACTCGGGCGTGGTGGAGAAAACTATCCGCTCTTTCTCGTAGTCGGACTAGTCGTTTGGCGTTGGATCAGCACAAGTATCAACTCTTCATCAAAGTCAATTTTAAGATATAGCTCCATCATTAATCAGGTTTACTTGCCAAAGTCTTTATTTCCAATATCTTTTACACTTACGCAACTGTTTAATTTTTCTTTTGGGTTAATTGTAATCGCATTGTTCCTAGCGATTTATGGTGTCATGCCTGACTGGCATATTATTTATTTGCCACTGATTATCTTTATCCAAATAATAGCTCATCTGGCGTTGGGATTGTTCCTCGCCTATATTACGATATTTGTAAGAGACATCGAGAATTTGCTTACTTATGTAACGCGTATCTTTTTCTATGCATCACCAATTATATGGGAAGGTGCAAGGTTATTGAGAAGTGATCGCATTCCCGATGGCCTTAAAGCATTAATAGAACTTAATCCTGTTGCCATTTTGGTGACATCCTATAGAGATATCTTAATCGATCATCAGGCTCCGAACTTGATGGCATTATTCGCTATTTTCATCATTTCACTTGCTCTAGGTATATTCATGCTCTATTACTACAGTAAAAATGAACATAAGATCATTAAGGCTTTATAATAAAGGCTGCTTTCTAAAAGTAAGGGACTGCGGTTACGCGTCCCACTGAAAAGCTTTGTTGTTTATAACAATCACTAATGCAGTTAATTGTTTGTAAGCTTAAAACCAGCTCTGGGAAATACACGGAGACTCCTGCGGGAGGAAAGGCATAGGTGAGACTCTGAAATGCGTCAGCATCAAGAGGCTCACCAGCCGCCTTAGGATGCGCGCAGTGTATTTCCCAGAGCGGTCGCCGAAGTTACTTATATTATGTCACTTCACTTATCAATTGAAGGTTTAAGTCTGAAAAGCAACAAAACTTACGAAAGAGCCATAACAAAAGAGGTTTTAATATGTCGAATAAAAACAATCAAACAGAAGCTTCAGTGGAAAATGACGTTATCAGGGCCGAAAATATAGGCGTATCCTTCGAAGATAGTAAATACCGTGATGATATTAAATCACTTGCTTTTAGTATATTTAAAGGAAGAAAAGAAAAGAAAGAAAAGGTCTGGCCACTAAAAGACATAGAATTTACAGGTCACCAAGGTGAAATTCTGGGAATTATCGGTTCAAACGGAGCCGGAAAAACAACATTAAGTAAAATCATTGCAGGTATCCTCCAACAAGATAAAGGGAATATAAAAGTCGACGGAAAAGTGACTGCATTGTTTTCGTTTGGTATGGGGTTTAATAAAGAACTGACTGGACGGGAGAATGTATACCTGAACGGAATGATGCTTGGAATCAATAAAGAACTGATTAATCACTATATTAATGATATCCATGAGTTCTCTGATATTGGTGACTTTATGGATCAGCCAATGAAGTACTATTCAAGTGGTATGAAGGCAAGGCTTGGATTCAGTGTTGCTTCCCATTTGCAGCCGGAAGTGCTCATTCTGGACGAAGCACTCAATACTGGAGATGCGAAATTCAGTAGAAAAGCAGCGGAGAAAATGAAAGAATTGGTCAAACAAGCGAAAATGGTTATTATTGTGACCCATAGCCTTCGATATGCAGAACGAAATTGTGACAGACTGATGTGGATTGACGGGGGACATGTAAGAGAAATCGGAGATCCAAAAGAAGTTGTGAATAATTATAAAGCAACCGTTCCTCCAGCCCCACCAAGGAAAAAGAGAAGTCTAGAACTGAAGAAAACCGAAACAATTGTCAAAAATAAAACAATCGTTCATGCTCAAAATATTGGCGTTTCATATGAACTGAATACCGGCACATTTTGGGCATTAAAGGATGTCAGCTTTGAAATAAAAGAAGGAGAAGTTGTCGGGATTATCGGTCATAATGGCGCAGGAAAAAGTACCATTTGTAAAGTATTAACCAATATATTAAAACCTGATGAGGGACAGATTGAATTAAATGGTGAAACCTCTTCACTGCTTGGGTATGGTACGGGGTTTAATGCGCAGTTGTCAGGGACAGATAATATTTTTCTTAATGCAATGCTACTAGGAATTCCTAAAAGAAGAGTTCAAGATAAATATGATGAAATTGTAGAATTCTCTGGTTTAAGAAAATCGATTGATAAACCGGTTAAGCAATACTCATCTGGTATGAAATCCAGACTTGGCTTCAGCATCGCAGCCATTCTGAAGCCGGATATATTTATTATTGATGAAGCACTGTCAACCGGTGATATGGCTTTTCAGCAAAAGGCAAGTGAACGAATACAGGACATGATGGAACATGCGAAGGCAGTAATCATTGTTTCTCATAGCATGAGTTTCGTCGAAAAAATATGTACAAGAGGAATCTGGATGGAAAGAGGCCAGGTCCGATTTGATGGGACAGCAGAAGAGGCTGTCGCAAAGTATAGGGAATCCCTTGGTATAAATAAAAAAGGGAAAAATCCCAGAAGTAAAGTGATCAATAAAGGAAAAGTAAATGAAAAAAACTAATGGACATGACGGTGGTGTCGATAAATGAGTAGCAATCTAAAAAAATTAATTACAGGTCCTGTTGATTGGTTATTGTATACGGTTTTGAATGAAAAACAAAGAAAGGCTCTAGTCGATATTCTTACTGATGAACAGAAGAAAAAAATAAAGCAACGGTTATCAGGAAGAAAGCAGGAGCAAAGACAGCAGCTGAAACAAATCAAGTACCACCTGTACAATTTGGGTTTTACGGAAAGAGCACTTGTGGAGCTGGAACACTTTTTTGAGACTACCAAGGATCCCCAACTCAGAAGACTTGCTGCATGGGAGCTGACATTATGGCACACCAATCAATATACAAAAGCTAGCGCAGAGAAAGCGTTACAATATATTGATGCAGCAGGACATGGTGAAAAGGAAGCCAACCAGCTGAGGCGGATTGCAATTATTCGTGCCGAGCTGTATGACACTTGTGGTGTACAAGACAAAGCCAAAAAAATAATCGATGAGATGCTAAGTCGTCAGGAACATGCTGATTTATATCTTGCAGCAGCTAATCTGGAAGATGATATAGAAAAACGCGTACATTGGATTAATCGTGCGATGGATTACTATCATCTTCAGTCTATAGAGTTTTCATCATCGGACCGAAATCCAGAGTATGACGATCTAAGGACGGTTTCGATGAGTAGAAAAGTGACGGAAGGTCCGAAAGTTTCTGTGATTCTTCCTGCCTTTAAAGCTGAAGAGGGAATCAGGGTTGCAATCGAATCCATCCTTTCGCAAACGTGGGCGAATATTGAACTGTTAGCGGTAGATGATTGTAGTCCCGATAATACGGCAGCAGTTATCAAGGAATATGTGGAGAAGGACTCCAGAGTTAAATTACTGTCTACTCCTGTAAATAGTGGTCCATATGTTGCCCGAAATATTGCGTTACGAGAAGCAACAGGCGAGTTTGTGACGATTAATGATTCAGACGACTGGTCTCATGCAGAAAAAATAGAGATCCAGGTTAACCATTTGATGAAAAATGAGCATGTTATTGCCAATACATCTGAACATGCACGATTGACGGAAAGCTTAAAACTGTATCGTCGTGGCACACCAGGAAGATATATTTTCTCGAATATGTCATCGATTATGTTCAGACGCAAACCGATACTTGAGAAGGTTGGGTATTGGGATAGTGTTCGATTTGCTGCAGACGGCGAGTTTAAGCGGCGTCTTATTAAAGTTTTCGGAAAAAACAGCTATGTTGATTTGAAGTCAGGTCCCTTATCATTGCCAAGGCAATCTGTTACGTCGCTTACTGGTAGTTCTGCATTTGGTTATGATGGGTTTTTCATGGGGGTCCGTAAAGAGTACGTGGAAAGCTTGGAATATCATCACAAAATAGCAGAAACACTTCGCTATCCTTTTCCAATGGAGGTCAGGCCGTTTCAAGTACCTGAACCAATGTGGCCAATGAGAGAAGAAAAGGTATCAGGGAAACGTGTGTTTGACGTAGTAATTGCAACAGATTTCAGAACAATAGATGAGACGGAGACACGTATTATTAAGGAATTGTCCATGAATAGGCATATCCGGATAGGTTTCGTTCAAATAAACCAGTATAAATTAACAGCAGAAAAGCAAATGAAACCAACGATTAGACAGATGCTGGACGGCAACCGAGTACAAATGCTTGTATACGGTGAACAGGTCCAAACAGATAAACTCATTATTGTTAATCCAATTGTGCTCGAGGAATATCAACGTTATATTCCGGAAGTTATCACGGATTCGGTACACATAATTATGAGTCAATCACCTGATAGCGAAGGATACAATGTGGCAAATTCTCAAAGAAACTTGATCGACTATTTTAATCACACTGGAGAATGGTATCCGGCTACACGGGAGATAAAGAATCACTTGAGTGAAAATTATTCATCTATGAAAAGTGAAGTCAATTATCATGATCAAGTCTGGGAGAAAAGATGGGTCTATGATGAATAAACAGACTGAAATAAAAGAACAACAAAAAATAAATTCCGAATTAAAGGCTCAGCTTTTAGAACTCGATCGTGTCCTCGAGGAAAAAAAGATAGAGAGGGAAAAAATGAAAAGAAGTCTTGATTTCTATAAAAAGGAATTTATTAAAGTGCAGGATACGATAGAGAAACTATCTAAATCGAAAAAGGAAGGAATAGCCACGATAAAGGCTATTCCTGCTTATGCTTTAGGTAGAAGAAATGTAAAACAGCTTTACAGTAGGAAATATAAACAAAAGAATGCTGCAAATAAAATAAAAAAGTATAAATTATATTTATATAACTTAGGTTTTACAGATAAAGCTTTATCTGATTTGCAGTCTATGTTTCTTGATACAAAGGATCTGTATGTGAAAAGAGCAATAGCTTGGGAACTTGGGTTGTGGTATGCCAATAAGCTGACAAAAGATGCAGCAAGGATGGCACTTGTATATATGGATATATCGATATATAAGGAGAAAGAGCCCGTTGCCCTTCGAAAAGCAGCAATATTAAAAGCAGAGGCATATGAACTCTTAAACGAACCGGTAAAAGGTATGGAAGTTATTACCGATGTAATGGAGAACCAAACACATGCAGACCTTTATTTAGCTGCTGCAAATCTAGAGGCCACGGTTGAAGGTAGAGTAAAATGGATTAATAAAGCACTGAGGCTATATGATTTGCAAGAGATAATGTTGGCTTCATCGGAAAACGTGGATGCCTACTATAATCTGAAATGCAAACCTGTTAAAAAACAGATAACAAACGGGCCAAAAGTATCGGTCATTATCCCTGCGTATAATTCAGAACTGGGGATTCGTGTGGCAATAGACTCTATTCTGTCTCAAACATGGAATAATCTTGAGGTTCTAGTAGTGGATGATTGCAGTACAGATGATACGGCGCAAATAATAGCACAATACACGTACAATGACACTAGAGTTAGATTATTAAAAACGCCCGTAAACAGTGGACCATATATAGCACGTAATATTGCTTTAAAAGAAGCAACTGGTGAATTTGTAACCATTAATGATGCAGATGACTGGTCACATCCTGAAAAGATTGAAAAGCAGGTTAACAATTTAATAGAACAACAAGATATTATAGCAAACACATCGGAACATGCAAGACTGACAGAAGCGCTTAAACTTTACCGAAGAGGCATGCCAGGTGAATATATATTTTCAAATATGTCATCCATAATGTTCAGACGAGAGCAAGTACTAGAAAAAATAGGGTATTGGGACAGTATACGATTCGCAGCTGATAGCGAATTTAAAAGACGTATCGAAGCTGTTTTTGGGAAGGATAAGATAACAGATTTAAAAACCGGTCCATTATCATTCCCGATGCAATCATCCGGTTCACTTACTGGAAATGCTGTTTTTGGGTACAGTGGATTTTTAATGGGGATACGTAAAGAATATGCAGAAACATATCGACGCTACCATCAAAAAGCAAAATCTTTATATGTTCCATTCCCACAGAACAAAAGGCCTTTTCCAGTTCCCGAACCAATGTGGCCGAAAAGAGAAGAGAAAAAATCTGGCAAGCGTCAATTTGATATTGTTTTGATTTCCGATTTTCGAAAAAAAGCAGATGATCATCTACTGAAGCAAATCAGTACTTTTAAGAAAATGGGAATGCGTACAGGACTGATTCAAATGGGGCAATATGATTTTCGAATAAAGAAGGAAATTAACCCCACTATCAGACAGGTTATCAATGGAGAAAGTGTGCAAATGCTTGTATATGGGGAGTCAATTACTTGTGATGTCTTAATCATAAACAATCCTGGTATATTCCAGGAAAGGCAAAAGTATGTACCGACAGTGAGTCCTAGAGTTGTCAGGGTGATTATAAATCAGCTTCCTAAATCTGATATCAAAAAGGCTTATAATCTAAGGCAATGTTCAAGAAGAATAGAGGAATACGTGAATCAGAAAGCAAAATGGTATCCAATTAACCAGCAAATACGTGACGATCTAATGGAAAATCATCGCCAGGAATTGAAGTCCATTCCATTATCCACCCAAAACTGGGTTGGTGCAGAGCAATGGAACGAAGCGTCATTTGTCTCTTTTATTGAGAATTGGTTGGTGGATGATAATCCATTAAAACTGAAATAACTCAAGAAGGGGGATGGTTACCATTAACGAAAATAACGATAAACATAGAAATGTGGAAGAATCTTCAGATAAAGGTACACTCCAGGTGGAGCAGCAAGAGGCAGACAAATTAATCCGAGAATTAATTAAAAAAGAAGCAGAAATTAAAAAGACCGATATGGAGATTAAAAATAGCGAAAAGCTAATAAAAAAAATAAAAAAGAGTAAAACATGGCAACGTTCTAATTCAGTTCGTAAATGGATCCCAAGTGGTAAAGCACAAAAAAAGTATATCTCACAATTGGAAAAGGAAATAACAAACACCAAAAATGAGTTAGTTGCTGCGCAAGAAATGATAAATGAGCTACGACTTGAAAATTCAACAATAGATTATAACAGTGTATGGAGAATGGCAAAAGAGCAGAAGGATGAAAGCAAGTTAGTCGACTTATTGGACAAGATAATCCAAAAGAAAAAAAGGAACGATGAGAACTATAATCATTTATTAAAATCCTCAGCCAGATTATTTGAAAAGGAAAAATTGGAATACAAACAATATGTATATTTAAAAATCCTATCAGGGCTAAAAGTGGAGGATATTCCAGAATTTATGATTAGATCTGGTCTTTCTGAGGAAAATATATCCTTAAAGCAAGCCTCTTCTTATCGTGCGAGTTTGAATATGAGAATGAGACAAAATCAGCTACTGGGAACGTTACCAGAAATGCTGTTGGATGATAAAAAAATGGCTTACAGCTTCATGAATAAGTTAAACATAAGAATCCCGCGCTTATCTGATCAAACTTATCGCCTCCAGGACATTCCTGAAAAAGAAGGGATTGTAATAAAACCTGTAGATGGAGCGGGGGGGCGCGGCGTTTATCTCGTTTATAGTAATCGTGATATAATAGACATAAAAAATGCAAAGACGCTTGCAAATTGGCAACTACTCCGAAAAAGTTTGGAGAGAGATATCACTTCAGGTCAAGTCAGCACCAATGAATGGTTTGTAGAAGAGTTTATTTTGGAGAATAAGCAGGAAAGAACGCCGGCACGTGATCTAAAATTTTATTGTTTTTACGGTAAAGTAAGCCTTATATTAGAAATAGTGCGTTACCCAGAATTGAAATACTGTTGGTGGACAACCACTGGTGAAAGAGTAGCAACCGGAAAATACGACTATAGTTCATTCAAAGGCATAGGTGTAACAAGGAATGAAATAGAAATGGCTGCTGCTATTAGCGCTGAAATACCAGCACCATTTATAAGGATTGATTTTTTAAGGTCTGAAGATGGGTTGGTGTTTGGTGAATTCACCCCAAAACCAGGGAACTATGATGATTTCGATGATGAAACCGATAAATGGCTTGGGGACTATTTTATAGAAGCGCAAGGACGGCTTGAGAATGATTTGATAGATGGTAAGCGATTTACGCATTATAAGGAATTGAAGGAAAATAGTAATTAATAAGCTTGTAATGGTGGAATCATAGGAGGATATTTGATGGAAGAGAATAACGCAGAATGGTTACCGCATCTTTCCAATGGAATCGTTTCTAATGCACATGGAAACTTACTGGATGCATATGTTGTTTCCCTTGAAGGTTGGAGAAGAGGACTTACACTTCGGTGGCATGTAAAGGACTCGGAGAAATTCAGTGAGATGAGAACTTGGTTTGTGGATAAACCAGGGCAATTATTCTCTCTAAGTTCTAAGGAAAGAACCCATTATTTTTTCAGAACCAGAGGAGATAAAGTAACGAATGAAGCTGTGGATATTGGCCGTGATAAGGAGAAAACAAAGCAGGCACTTCTGGAAAAAGGTGTTGCAGTACCAGAAGGCAAACAATTTACAGCAGAAGTATCGAATGAAGAAATTTTAGACTTCGCATCGAAATTAGGTTTTCCGGTTGTGTTGAAGCCAACTGATGGCAGCTTTGGGCGCGGTGTCGTATCCAACATTACAGGAGTTGGAGAACTAAAATTTTCACTCGAATATGTACGTGCCAATCTAAATTACCGCGATGTCATTGTTGAACAGTACATACCTGGCAATGAATATCGTTTGTATGTTGTTGGAGATGAGGTAGTAGGGGCAATGAATCGCATTCCTCCTAATGTAATAGGTGATGGAGTTCATTCCATTCAGGCATTGATTGAAAGAAAGAATGAAGAACGAAACCTTAACCCAAGGCTAGTAAGCTGCCCGATTCTTGTTAATGAGGAAGTAACAGATTTTATTGGACGAAGAGGATATACCTTGGATACCGTTCCGGAAAAAGGGGAAAAGATCGTTCTTAGTGATAAAACGAATATATCAATAGGCGGGGATCCTATAGATGTACTTGACACGTTGTCGGAGAATGTAAAGGAACAGGCAGTCAAAGCAATACAGGCTGTTCCCGGACTTTACCATGGTGCAGTGGATTTAATCGTACATGGAATCAGTTCCAACGTATATGTAATTGAGCTTAATCCAACAGCACAACTAGGTGGCCTACTCTATCCGATCAAGGGTAAATCAAGAGATATTCCAAAAGCGATTATTGATTATTACTTCCCGGAAACAATAGGTATTAATACAGCTGATGCAAACACATATTTTGATTTTCATGATGTGCTTGATCCATTGCAATCAAGGGATGCATCCGCTACTACGGTAACACCATGTCCACAGGAAAAACTATATACTAAAAAATATATTGTAAGTGGGAATGTGCAGGATATCGGCTACCATCGAGGACTTCGAAAACATGCTTTTGAACGTTATCTTCATGGATATATTATGACACTTGAAGATGGCGATATTGAAATCGTAGTCGGTGGTACGGATCCAGAGATGGTAGAGGATTTTAAGAATGGAATCTGGGAAGATGTAGAAAGAGCTCAAGTTATTGAAGTACAGGAAAAAAACTATGATGAACCGATTAAAGTTGGTTTTGAAATAAAAACAGATTTAAAGACGCAAATAGAGGAACTAAAATTAATGAAACAGGAAATGGAAGTTACCGAGCTTGCGATGAAGAAAGCTGAAGTCCAACGCAGGAAATTTCATGAAAGCATGTCATGGAAAGCGACAAAACCAATTAGAGTAGTTGGATCTATCTTTAAAAATAAATAAACTGAAAACTGGACGGTATTTATAGGAGGCAACAGATGATGAAAGAAGATCAGGGAATCAGTCTTCCTCAACTCACAAACGATATTGTAAGAAATGCTAGAAAGACAAGATTGGATGCTTTTGCGGTTGCGTTGGAAGGTTGGCGTAGGGGACTTAAGTTAAAGTGGTATACAAGGGATTCCGAACATTTTCAGGATATGATTATTTTTGGTGTTAATCCTCCAGGAAGATTGTTTTCTCTTACCTCTGATGAAAGAACACATTATTTCTTCAGAACAAGGGGAGATATTGTAGAAAATAAAGCTGTTGAAATCGCATCGGAAAAAGACGATACGAAGATGGTCCTGGACAATGCAGGAGTACCGGTACCAAAAGGAAAAGGTTTCGATGAAGAAGCAACGAATGAGGAAATTATAGCGTACAGTAAAACATTGGATTACCCATTAGTGTTAAAGCCAACAAATGCAAGCCTCGGTAATGGCGTGGTTACGAATATTAATAGTGACGGGGAGTTTATAAAGGCTCTTCATTATGTTCGTCATGAATTGGATTATAAAGAAGTCGTTGTTGAACAGCATGTTTCTGGAAAAGAATATCGTATATATGTTGTCAATGATAAAGTAATTGCAGCGTATAACAGAGTACCGGCAAATATCATCGGGGATGGTATGAGCGATATTGAACAATTGATTAGCATGAAAAATCATCAACGAAAGAAAAATGCTCGCTTGAACAGTTGCCTGATTCATATAGATAATGAGATTTTAGAATTTATTCAATCAGCAGGTTATACGTTAACTAGCATTCCTAAAAAAGGGGAACAAATATATTTAAGAGAAAAAACGAATGTATCTTCTGGTGGAGATCCAATTGATGTAACGGATACATTACCCGAAGTGTATAAAAAAATTGCAATTGATGCTACGAAGGCTGTCACAGGATTACATCATTGCGGTGTCGATATAATCATTAATGAAAATAGAGCCATCAAAGCACCTGCTGTTGTGATTGAATTAAACCCAACAGCACAAATAGGTGGAGCATTATTTCCACTTAAAGGAAAGTCACGTAATATTCCAGGTGCAATTATTGACTATTACTTCCCGGAAACGAAGGGAATGGACACAGCGCATTCTAAAGTATATTTCGATTTAATAAATATTCTTGAACCATTGGAAAATCGGTCTGCAGTTGAAGTTGAAGTAACACCTGCTCCAATGGGTGAATTATATGCCAAACAATTTATCGTTACTGGTCAAGTTCAACGCCATAGTTACCATCAATGGCTCAAAAAACAAGCATTGGACAGAAACTTGCACGGTTACGTAAAAAATATGGTATTTGATGAAATTGAAATTGTTGTGGCTGGGACGGGTAAAGCGGCTATAGCAGAATTTAAAAAGTTAATAGACAAATATCCGCAAGCTTCTAAAGTTGAAAAAATTAAAGAGGAAAACTGTAATGAACCAATTACTGTTGGATTTGAGATTACAGAAAGATATAATACATCGAGTAAAAAGTCTGTACAACATGCTTTAAGAAAAATGGACAAGGATTTAAAGTATATGACAAAACAAAAGAACAGAATAGAGAAAGACAATCAGCATATTCTGAACAGTACTTCTTGGAAGTATACAATGCCTCTTAGGAGAGTAAGAGCTATTGTCAAGAATAGAAAATGAGGATCTATCAAATTACAGAAATCCTGGGGAGGGAAATTCATGAACGAAGATTACCCTTATTGGTTGTCCAAACAAATGCTTAGCGGGGTACGTGGATTCAATTTATGCGCTAATTTAGTCGCATTAGAGGGTTGGAGACGCGGACTGAATCTCAATTGGTATTATAATGCTTCAGAGTTTACAGATTTAAAAACAATTGGATTTCAACCCATTGGAAAAACATTTTCTCTCAGCTCAACAGATGACACACATTTTTTCTTCAGATCTCGAGGAGATAAAGTTTCGAATGAAGCTGTAGATATAGGAACTAGTAAAGAGGAGACAAAAAAATATCTCTCAAAAGCTGGCGTGCCTACCCCAGAGGGTTTTAGATTTACAAGCGAAGAAAAAGAGGATGAAATTATTAATGTTGCCTTAAAAATAGGTTATCCGCTAGTGCTTAAACCGACATATGGTAGCCTTGGAAAGGGTGTTATAACAGACATTCAAACGGAAGAAGAATTACGACGTAGTTTAAAATATGTGCTTGAAGAATTCGATTATAGTGATTTCTTAATAGAGCGTTATATATTCGGTGAGGATTATCGTGTTTATGTAATAGAGGACAAGGTAATTGGAGCAATCAAGAGGATACCTGCAAATGTAGTTGGTAATGGAAAAAATACTGTGCAAGAACTTATAAATATTAAAAATCAGGCTAGAAAAGCTAATCCTCATCTATCAACAAGGTTAATAAAAATAGATCCGGAGGTAGAAGAGTTTCTTAAGAATCAACAATTATCACTTGATGACATACTAAAAAATGGTGATGTTATCTATCTGAAAGGTAAGAGTAATATTTCTTCAGGTGGTGATTCTATTGATTTCACCGAAGAGATAACTCCAGAGATGAAAAGTGTTGCAATTAATGCAGTTAAGGCTGTACCTGGATTAAATCACGCAGGTATAGATTTAATTGCTAACGATAACGAAATTGTGGTTATAGAGATAAACGCAACAGCAGTTATAGCATCACACTTATTCCCAATGTATGGAAAACCTCGAAATATACCTGAAGCTATTATTGATTATTATTTTCCAGAAACCATAGGAAAAGGTTCACAGAGCACAAAAATATATTTTGATTTTAAAAGCATATTTAATCTATTAAGAAGTAGTTCAATCACTCAAATAGAAGTTGCAGATGCTCCAGTGGGGGAACTATATGCTAAACGATATGTTATTTCCGGAAAAGTTCAAAATGTAGGATATAGAAACTGGATTCGAAACCAGGCGCTACAAAGGAATTTGCATGGTTATACTAGAAATTTAAAGAATGGAAAGGTAGTAGTTGTTGTTGGGAGTCAAGATAGGAAAATGGTTGAAGAATTCAAAGAAGTTTGCATGAAAGGTCCTTTGAAATCTAATGTTGTGGATGTTCAAGAGTATATTTGGGAAAGTCAGGTAAACATTGGGTTTGAAATTAGGTGAATTAATCCCACAGAACACAAATAGTTGTAAGCGAAATGAAGGAGATAAAATTATGGACAATAATACCAGAAAAGTTACGCTAGGCGCAACCGGCGATGTTTTACTTCACGAAAGACTTTATAATAAAGCAAAATTAAAAAACGGTGGTTATGATTTTACAGAAATGTTAGCTGAAGCAAAACCACTATTTAAAAAGGAACATTTAATTATAGTTAATCAGGAGTCTCTTATTGGTGGGGAAGAAATTGGGTTGTCAGATTTCCCTCATTTTAACAGTCCAATGGAAATTGGTTATACGTTTAAAGAGATGAACGTCGATATTGCAAATATGGCTAATAACCATATAATGGATCAAGGGGAAAAAGGTATCTTAAAAGCAATCGAGAATTGGGAAAAGATTGGGATACCTTATATAGGTGCTTATAAATCTCAGGAAGATAAAGAAACACTACGTATCTTCAATAGAAATGGATTGAAAATATGCTTTTTAGCTTTCACTAAGTCTATGGGAACTAAAGCAAGACCAAAAGGCAAAGAATATTTAGCGGGAAGTTTCAGCGATTTAGGTGTAAAGTGGGTAAGAAGATTAATTGCTCGCATTAAAAGTAGTGGAATAGCTGATGTAGTTGTACTATCCATGCATTACGGGAAAGAGTACCAGATGTTACCTACCTCATACCAATTGGAAACTTCGAATAGTTTATCAGATACAGGGGCAGACGTTATTATTGGTCACCATCCACATGTGCTCCAACCACCTGCTTATATAACAAATTCAAAAGGCGAAGAAACCTTTGCCGCTTATTCTTTAGGGAATTTTTTCTCTGGACAAAAAGGAATTTATCGACAAATTGGGGCTTATATGACAATTGATATTGAGAAGCCAGAAGGTAGTAAAATGGTTAAACTATCCAATCCAACTTATACTCTAACATACGTGGATAGTGCGGAAAAAGGAGACTATAAACTTCACCTATTAAAGGATGTAGTAGAGAGACAGGAAACGATAAAAACACATGTAGGTGAGTTTAGTTCCGCAGAAGTTTATGAGAGAATGATTACTCATATGAGAACTTATATCCCCGATTTGAAGATAACATAAAAAAATTAAAAATATTATTTTATAGTTCTCCATCTTAGGATTACATCTGAGGTGGAAAATATAATCAGTTAACCAGTCGAATTTTTATAAAGAAGGGTTTGAATTGTTTTGCCTCAAGAAGTAATTGGCATATTAGGTGGGATGGGGCCAGCGGCAACAGTAGAATTATTTAACCGAATAGTTAATAATACTGCGGCAAAATATGATAAAGAACATGTAAATACTATCATTATCAACGACCCACAGATTCCTGATAGAACAGAATACATTTTAGGTGAAGGAGAAAGTCCTATACCAAAACTAAAAGAGAATATTATGAAATTACACCTAGCTGGAGCTGAATATATAGCAATACCGTGTATGACAGCTCATACTTTTATAAGCGAACTTCAACAAAGCTCACCTATACCAATAATTAATGCTATAGAATTAATTGATAGGTATCTTGAGGAGACTTACCCTAATGTTCATACAGTTGGTCTTTTGGCAACTACAGGATCCATAAAATCTGGTGTATACGGAAAGCATTTAACTAAAACGAACATAATAACTCCTGATGGGATGCAACAGAGTAGATTAATGGATATTATTTACTCAAAAAACGGTATTAAAGCCGGGAATACTTCCCCAGAAATAGTTAATGAAATCAATAAGATTTTATACGAATTGCGAAAAGAAAACATTCAAGCGGTAATAGCAGGTTGTACAGAATTAGGCATTGTCATGAACAATACAAATATGGATATGCCGGTAATTGATCCAATAACACTTCTCGCTAAAGAAACAGTTAAATTAGGAAATAATTATATAAAGGATGAAAATAATGACTCATAATCGTGAATGGCTACCACATATTGAAAACTCTATCCCAGAAGAAGCAAGAGGCTATTCCGTATCAATGTATTCTATTGCCTTAGAAGGTTGGCGACGAGGACTAACATTAAAGTTTATTAATAAGAATAGAAGAAAGTCGGAATTATATTATTCATTGAGCAATCAAGAGAAAGAGCATATCTTCACAGTTTCTAGAGGAGATAAAATCTCGCAGGAAGCAATGAGGATTTGTAAAAATAAGCATTTAACGAAAGAATATTTAATAAAAGCTGGAGTTCCAACCCCCGAAGGCGAATTATTTGAAAAAAATGTTACTGCTGATGAAATGCTTAATTATGCAAAGAAGCTGGGCTATCCAGTTGTTGTTAAACCATTAGATGGGACAGGTGGAACGGGAGTAATTGCGAATATTAGAAGCGATAAGGAATTCAAAGAAGCGTTATCGTTTGTGAGAGATGACCTTAAATTTACTAAAGTGATTGTAGAAAAGCACTATGAAGGAAGAGGCTATCGTGTTTTTGCAATAGGAGATAAAGTGGTTGGTGCCTTTGATCGAATTCCTGCAAATGTAATAGGCGATGGAAAAAATACAGTAAGGGAACTATTAAGGTTGAAACTAGTAGAAAGAGACAAGAACCCAGCTCTCTTCAAACGCCCAATTAAAGAGGATAAAGAAATGTATGGACTCCTACGCCAAAAAGGGTATACGATGGATAGTGTCCCAAAAACTGGAGAAAGAGTATTTTTAAAAACAAGTAACAATGTATCATCTGGTGGAGATTCAATAGATGTAACAGATAAAATAACAGATGAAGTAAAAGATATAGCTGTAAGAGCTCTTAAGGCTATTCCAAATCTAGCGCATGCAGGAATAGATTTTATGGTAGACGAAGAAAATAATACAAGTGTAATACTTGAAATTAACACCACCGCTAGCATACGAAATCATTTGTTTCCTAATGAAGGAATAGCAAGGGATATACCAAAAGCAATTATCGATTACTATTTCCCTGAAACTAAAAATTATCAGTATGACCCTAATACGCTCTATTATTTTGATTTTGGAAGGGTATTTGAATTATTTAGTAGTGGCTATGCTAAAGAGGTCGTGGTACCAGAGCATCCTAAAGGTGAAGGAGAAGCAGTACGATTTGAAGTTTCTGGCGAAAATCTAAACAATGGATACTTTAGATGGATACGTCAACGTGCATTGAAATTACGGTTAAACGGCTATGTTAAAAAGATGAAAAATGGTAATGCACTAATAGTAATTTCAGGAAATACAGATAATGTTAATTTATTTAGAATGGTTATTAAAAAAGAAATGCCTAGTACAACAACTATATCAAATGTAGTAGAGAAAGAAAGAAAAACTCCTGTGAAAGTTGGTTTTGAAGTGCAAACTACAAACTCCAGTAGCTCTGTACCTAATAAAGCTACAAAGCCTGATGGCTACGCTCCAGTTTATTTAGAAAATTACCCTGGTAAAAAAAGCAGCAGCACAAGAAAAAGAAGAACAACGGGGACTTCTACATTAAGAAAAGAGAGAGACTTATATCGCAAAAAGTATAATGACATGATAAATAGTCGGAGTTGGAAAATAACGAAGCCAATTCGAAAAATAGGAAGCTTGATCAAGAACTCAAAAAATAATTAAAACTTTTAACAGTAGGTTAAGATTCATTTGATATAGTAGTATCAACCTTTGATGTTGGCTTAATTTTGCTTTTAAAAATAGCAATTTTTGTCTTTTTTGAAAGAATAATCAAGGGGAGAACGAAAAAAGTATAGGAGAAGATTATATGGGCAAAGAATATAACTGGTTACCAGAGCTAGAGAGCATTGTTCCATTTGAAGCTTACGGTTATGATGTTAGTATCTATTCTATTGCATATGAAGCATGGCGTAGAGGTCTGAATCTAAAGTTTGAACACATCTATCAAGGAACAAAATACTTGCTTCGTTATACAATTTATAACAAAGATAATAGAGTTAAGTTTAATCATACTAGACCCAATATCGTAACAAACGAAGCAGTGAAAATATGCAATAATAGTCAAACCACGAGAGAGATACTTGAAAAGGAAAGTATTCCTGTGCCAAGAGGGAAAGTTCTTAAAAATTTTCAAGCAGATAGTATTAGAAGAAATATTAAAGACTTAACATTCCCTTTATTGATTAAGCCTCTTAATGGAAAAAGCGGGAAAGACCTTATAGCAGGAATTTCGGATGTTGATGAATTAATAGAAAAAGTTGGGTATTTAAATAAAAAAATAAACAGCACCCCAATCGTAGTTGAAGAATATATCGCAGGAGAAAATTACAGTGCTTTTGTTATAGGAGATAAAGTCGTTGGTACGTTAAAGTGGTTACCATCCTATGTAATTGGAGATGGAAACAAAACAATCAGAAGGTTAATTAGAGAAAAGAATAGTGTCAGGATGAAAAATCCAGGAACATTTGATGAAAAAATAAAAATTAACAGGTCGTTAAATAAAGAACTTAAGGAACAAGGATATGATGTTCAATCTGTTCCAGCTGAAGGGAAAGTTATTGGATTACAAGCTAAAAATAGTTCCTTTTCTAAAGGAGATGCGATCGATGCAACAGATGAACTACCTGATCACTTAAATAACGACTTAGTTAAAGCGGTAAAAGCTATACCTGGATTGACACAGGCAGGAGTAGAGGTCGTTTACAACAAAGAAAAAGGAGATTATTTAATTTTAGGAATAAACACTAATCCTTCAATTAAAAACCATCTATTCCCTATAAAAGGTAATGCGCATCTAATACCAAAAGCCATAATTGATTACTATTTCCCTGAAACAAAAGATAACTACCTAAATCAAACTACGCCTAAGTATTATTTTGACTTTCACTTTGTAAAAGATTACTTATTAAACAATCGGTTAGAAATGTTCACTATACCGAGTTATCCTTATGAACCTAACTTGAATTCTAAAAAAATCAAATTCAATTCAGAAATAGATTTGTTAAAAATTGATCGAATGATACAGAATGTCTTTCATCAATACAATTTCAATGGAGAATTATCTTTAGTTAGTTTTAATGAATATGAACTTTCGGTGGCTGGGAATTACCAAGATATTGCTAACTTTATTGATGATTTAAGTTCAAAACAAGAAATAAGTAATCTTGCAAGTGAAGATTACAATGGGCCAATACGTATTGGATATACGTTTAATAATGAAGTAACTGATTCGAAAGATTTAGCTAAAGAGATTGCCAATTTAAAAAGAGAAAAAGAGATGCTTATCAATAGCAAATCCTGGAAGATCACTGCACCATTAAGAAAAATATTTAATAAGATTAAATAAGATAAAGAAAGGGATTTTTATTATGGAAAAAACTCTTTATCTTAGTATACCTACAATAGGCGTTACAGGTAGCTTTGGTAAAACAACTGTAAAAGAAATCACAGCAAAAATTTTATCAGTGAAATATGAAACTTTTAAATCATCTAAGAACTTTAACTTGGTAGGTGCAACTAAAAATCATATTAAAAAGATTAATGATTCACATGAAGCAGTCGTTATTGAAATGGCTATGAGCAAAAAAGGAAGAGGAAAAGGGCATTGTACTGTTATTCAACCTAATATTGGAGTAATAACTGCAGTAGGCCATGCTCACTTTGAACGTTTTTCTTCTATTAATGATGTAGCTTTGTCGAAGTCAGAGATGATGAGGTACATGAAACCAGAAGGAACATTATATTTAAGCAATGATGACGAAAATTCTAAGTTAATTGATACACAGTATTTCCCTGGCGAAATTATAAAGGTAGGATTGTCAGAAGGGTCGGATTACAGAGCCACTAACATTAGGTTCAATAAAAAGGGAATGGAATTTGAGGTAGTGCTGAATGGTAAGAGTGAAGCCATGTTTGTACCGCTTCTAGGTGAGCACAGTGTAGTGAATTCCTTATTTGCTATTGGAATAGCTGATAAGCTCGGCCTTACACCAGATGAAATTAGGGAAGGACTTGGGAGTGTAGAACTTCCGCGTGGGAGATTAACACTAGATTATTTAGAAGGGAATCGTACGATAATTGACGATTCTTATAATGCCAACCCAGTTTCAATGGTTTCTGGATTGAAGGTACTGAATAAGTATATAAACAGTCCAAAGAAAATTGCTTTGTTAGGCGACATGGTGGAAATGGGTTCATATACCCAAGAGGGGCATGGGAAAGTCGGTAAGTCATTAATAGATTTTAACTTGGATAAAGTCTTTTTATATGGCGACAGCAGTAAGTGGATATTAAAAGAGGCAGAAGAAACCGGATTCCCAAAGGAGAAATTGTTCCACTTTAGCGATATGGATCAATTAATTGAGGAAGTCGAGAAGTCATTTACTTCTGATACTGCGTTATTAATAAAGGCTTCTAGAGCTACGAAACTTGATCTTGTGGTTAAACACTTACTGTCTAAGTTTAGTAACTAATTGAACGCATTGAATGATGTAGGCGGTTTTGTCTCTGATTTTTAAACACATAGCTCTTCATAATCACGCTTCTTTTATCATAGTTCATCCATTGTATAGAAGTGTTCCAGTTAGCAATAAAATTGGGGATTGAAGGCCTCCTGCCCTCATGGTATCGTCAAACAGGCGGTATCAGAGGGCTTCATCACTAAATTAGTGATGATCACCAAACATTCATAGTAGTAATTATATTACCGAAAAAAGTCATGTGGTATACAACAAGCAGGTAATAAATTTGAAGTTTATTAAATCACAAGAGGTAGGTTAGACATATGAAAGTATTAGTAATATATGGTGGAGAATCAAGTGAGCGAGAAGTATCTTTAAAGACAGGACAAGGTGTACATGACGCTTTAAAGAGAAAAGGATATAACACGGAGCTGTTTGATTATAGCAGAGAGCGGATTTTAGAATTAGTAGATGAAATAAATAAGACGGATGCTATCTATATCGCACTCCATGGTAAGGACGGAGAGGATGGAAAACTCCAGGCACTCATTCACTTGTTGAATAAACCATATGTAGGATCAGATTTATCAGCTTCAAGTTTGGCTATGAATAAGTTTCTTACAAAACAAGTGGTAAGTACAGTTGGTATACCTACTGCGAAAAGTATAAAAATCTCAAGTGATGACAATATCACTGAAAAGATAAGTGGAATCGTTCATGATTTTACTTTCCCTTTGATCGTCAAACCAAATAGAGAAGGTTCGAGTTTTGGCTTTTCGCTGGTAAAGGGTTCATCAGAATTGGAAGAGGCAATTGGTACCGCACTTCGTTATGATAATGAAATCTTAGTAGAAGATTACCTCAAAGGCAGAGAGTTTACTGTTTCTATTATTGAGAAAGATGGGGAAACTGTGGCGCTTCCAGTCATAGAAATTATCCCGAAAAATGAGTATTATGATTATGAATCTAAATATTCAAAAGGCGGAAGTCTTCACGTTTGTCCTGCAGAAATAAGTGAAACCCTGGAACAAGAAATGAAAGATTATGCGGTACGTGCTTATCGTTTAATTGGTTGTAAGGACTATTCTAGAGTTGACTTTATTGTTGATGAAACTAGAGGTGCTTTCTTACTAGAAGTAAATACCTTACCAGGTATGACTCCAACAAGTCTCCTTCCAGATGCGGCCAAAGTATTTGGATATGATTATGACACCTTAGTAGAGCATTTGATTAAATTAGCGATGAGTAATCAAACGAAATAATAAAGACAAAGACAGTATTAGGGAGTCGGAAAATGAAAAAATATATACATGCAACAGTATTGCTTCTTTTGTTTCTTGCCATTCCAGTTGATGGTATAAATGCCGAAACTTCGAATGAGCCGGCGGAAATTCAAAAGAATGTATTAATGGTAAAGGAAGAGTTGCATAAGCTTGGGTTCTATCATGGAAATATAGACGATGTTTTTGGGGAAGAACTGCAATCTACAATCAAAGAATTTCAAGCGTATCACGGGTTATCGATTTCCGGAATGGTAGATGAGGAAACAGAGAAGAAGATTGAGTACGAATTACAGGAATCTTACTTTTTCGGTGATAGCGATCCAGAAATTTTAGAACTTCAACAAACTCTAATTACGTTAGGTTATGGAGAGTGGGAACCGTCTACTGAATTTGAACTTTCCACAGAGAGAGCCGTTCTCGTATTTCAAGAGGACTATACAGATTTAATAGTGACTGGGGTACTCGATACAAAAACAAAATCAAAAATTAAGTTAGAAATTGAAAAAACAACAGAGACTGCAGCGCCATTAGAACCTGAAGAAGAGGGTGAACCAGCTGCAGACTCGGTAGAACAAGCGGAAGAAACAGCTGCAACTAAAGATTCCACAGAACAGGAAGAAGCGGTAGAACAGGAAGAAACAGTAGAAACTTCAGGAGCAGCTGTACAAGAAGCAAGAGCAACTGCAGCTTTTGTGTTAATGGCAGAACCGGAAGACACACTACAAAGAGGTATGCGTTCCCAGGCAGTTAAGGAGCTTCAAGAAAACTTAGTGCGTCTAGGGTTCGGAGATTGGGATACAACTACCTATTTCGGATCAACAACTGAAGGTGCAGTTAAAGACTTCCAAAGCTATCATGGTTTAACTGTAAATGGAATCTATGACATTAATACGCAGGAAAAGCTAGAGTTCGAATTACAGAATACCTACTTTTACGGTAACAGGAGTACGGAAATCCTAGACCTCCAAAACCGTTTAATCATGTTAGGTTATGGAGATTGGAATCCGACCGTCCGATTCGGTCCGACCACAGAAAATGCTGTTCTCGCATTTCAAGAATCTTACTCCGATTTTGAAGTTACTGGAGTGCTTGACACAAAAACACAGGCTAAATTGAAACTGGAAACAGAAGTACTGAAAAAGGGTTTGCGCTCTCATGAAGTGAAAGAACTCCAAGAGAATTTAATTCGTCTAGGATTCGGAAACTGGAATCCAACAACCTATTTTGGCTCCACCACAGAAGGTGCACTCAAGGACTTCCAGGAGTATCACGGACTGTCTGTGACCGGAACTTTCGATGAATCCACAGAGAACAAACTAGAGTCCGAATTACAAGACTCCTATTTTTACGGTAATAGAGACAATGAAATCATCGAAATTCAAAACCGTTTAATCATGGTGGGCTTTGGAAATTGGGATCCGACTGTTCGGTTTGGACCAACTACTGAGAGAGCAATCCTAACGTTTCAAAAGTATCACGCAGACTTAAAGGTCACCGGAGTAATAGATACAAAAACACAAGCAAAATTGAATCAAGAAACAGAAGACTTACTACATAAAGGTGTACGTTCAGATGCGGTGAAAGAACTTCAACAGGAGTTGATTCGTTTAGGTTTTGGAAATTGGAACCCAACAACTTACTTTGGTTCTACAACCGAAAAGGCTGTTAAAGCATTTCAAAAATATTATGGCTTAAACGTAAATGGAATCTTCAATAGGATAACGCAAGACAGATTAGAGGAAATTGGAAGTTTACCTTTAGGTTCGGGTCTCAAGAGGCCGGATGTTAAAGGGTATCAGGAAACATTGATGCAGCTGGGCTTTGCTACCTGGACAAATGCGACAGAGTGCTTTTGCGCAAAAACGGAAAAAGCGACTAAAGAATTTCAGAAATACCACGGACTGCCGGTTACTGGAATTGTAGATGAAAATACAGAGAAAAAGCTAGAGTCCGAGTTACGAGATTCCTATTTTTACGATGATCGGGATGCGGAAATCGTTGAGCTTCAAAACAGTTTAATTGCGTTAGGGTTCGGAAATTGGAATTCTACTGTTCGGTTTGGGCCTACGACTGAGAGAGCAGTTATTGCATTTCAAAAGTACTATTCCGGTTTAAAGGTTACTGGAGTACTTGATACAAAAACGCAAGAAAGAATAAAGTTTGAAACAGAAAATGTTTTACACAAAGGTGTCCGTTCAAATGCGGTTAAAGAACTGCAAGAGAAGTTAATACACCTAGGATTAGGAAGTTGGAATCCAACTGCTTATTATGGATCTACGACTGAAGGTGCAGTAGAACGATTCCAAATGCATTACGGTTTAAATGTAAATGGAATTTATGATACTAGAACAGAAGAAAAGCTAGAGGAAGTTTTAAATAGTCCTTATCAGTATGGAAATAGAAGCAGTAATATTCGGGTTCTTCAGGAACAATTAATTGAGCTTGATTTTGGAAATTGGAACCCGACAACATTTTTTGGCAGTCAAACCGAACGTGCAGTTAAAGCATTTCAAAAACTATCTGGCCTTCCTGTCAGTGGAATAGCAGATGAGATTACGTTAAGAGAAATCGAAAAAGCAGTCAAAAATAAGGTAGTAAAGATTTTTCTGGATCCAGGCCATGGCGGTTCCCAGCCGGGTGCAACTGCGTATTTACTTCAAGAAAAGACGGTAGTGCTAGATATAGTATTGAAAACGAGAAATATATTAACAGCCAACTATCGCGGAGTAGAAGTTAAATTATCAAGAACGACTGACAAAGTTGTTTCATTAAGCGAAAGAGCGGAAATGGCAAATGAATGGGGTGCAGATTACTTTGTGAGCTTCCATGCTAATGCCTTTAACGGAAGTGCAAATGGTTTTGAAACTTTTATTTCCAATGGAAGTGTATCCAATGAAACAAAACAAAGACAGCGAGATATTCATAATTACCTTATTAACAGAATTAATGTAAATGATAGAGGGATGAAAAGTGCTGGCTTCGTTGTATTATTAGAAACTGATATGCCTGCTATATTATTAGAGTATATGTTTATAGATAATATTATAGAAAATAATCTATTAAAAAGTGCTAGTTACCGAACAACACTTGCACAGTATACTGCGGATGCAATAGCGCATTCATTTAATTTAAAGAGAAAATAAATAATATAATACTACATTAGCCGTATCACTTTCAAAAGGTGGTACGGCTAATTTTTCATTTCTAAACAAAACTTTTACAGTAATTTAACGAAAAGAATGGATTTTTTTGGCACATAACCTTGAAACATGATGATTTTTGTCCGATAATGTAATAGGAAAGAAATAATAAACTAAGGAGATGAAAAATGGGGAAATATGCAAAGGTAGTGCTGTTTTTTCTATTGTTTTTAATAATACCAGTTGGAGCTATGAATGCTGAGCCTTCGAATGAACCAGTAGAAGCGCCGGAAAACGTATTGATAGTTAAGGAGGATTTACATAAGCTAGGGTTCTATCATGGAAATCCTGATGATGTTATTGAGGAAGATCTACAATCTGCTATCAAACAATTTCAAAAGTATCATGGATTAGTAGATACCGGAATTGTAGATGAGGATACAGCGAAAAAACTAGAGTCCGAATTACAAGGATCCTATTTTTATGGTGACCAGGATGTAGAAATGGTAGAAATCCAACAAGATCTAATGACCTTAGGGTTTGGAGAATGGGTCCCGTCTGATGAATTTGAATCTTCCACAGAGGAAGCAGTTCTTGCATTTCAGGAATACCATTCTGATTTAAAAGTCACTGGGGTACTTGATACAAAAACTCAGGCTAAAATTAAAGTAGAAACAGAGAAGACAGAACAAACAGACGTCGTGGAAGAAACAAAGCCGAAGGAACAGGAAGAATCAGTAGAGACTTCCGAATTAACTGAACAGGAAGAATCAGTAGAAACTTCCGAATTAGCCGAGCAGGAAGAATCAGTAGAAACTTCCGAATTAGCTGAGCAGGAAGAATCAGTAGAAACTTCAGAAGCAGCTGTACAAGAAGCAAGAGCAACTACAGCTTTTGTGTTTATGGCAGAAACGGAAAACACACTACAAAAAGGTATGCGTTCAAATGCAGTTAAGGAACTTCAAGAAATTTTAATACGCCTAGGATTTGGAAATTGGAAAACAACTACCTATTTCGGTTCTACAACTGAAGGTGCGGTTGAAGACTTCCAAAGCTATCATGGTTTAACTGTAAATGGAATCTATGATACCAATACGCAGGAAAAGCTAGAGTCCGAATTACAGAATACCTACTTTTACGGTAACAGGAGTACAGAAATCTTAGAACTTCAAAACCGTTTAATCATGTTAGGTTATGGAAAATGGAATCCGACCGTCCGATTCGGTCCAACCACAGAGAGTGCTGTTCTAGCATTTCAAGAAACTTACTCCGATTTAAAAGTTACTGGGGTGCTTGATACAAAGACACAAGCAAAACTGAAACAGGAAACAGAAGTACTGAAAAAGGGTTTGCGTTCTGATGAAGTGAAAGAACTTCAAGAGGATTTAATCCGCCTAGGATTCGGAAACTGGAATCCAACAACTTATTTTGGTTCTACGACAGAAGGTGCACTCAAGGAATTCCAGGAGTATCATGGTCTGTCTGTGAACGGGACTTTCGATGAAAATACCAAGAGAAAGCTAGAGTCTGAATTAAAAGAAACTTACTTTTACGGTGATCGGGATTCGGAAATTGTAGATCTCCAAAACCGATTAATCATTTTAGGATTTGGAAATTGGGATCCGACTGTCCGCTTTGGACCAACCACTGAGAGAGCAGTTTTAGCACTCCAAGAGGCTTACTCTGATTTAAAGGTTACTGGAGTGCTAGACTCAAAAACGCAAGCAAAATTAAGACTTGAAACAGAAGGATTACTGCAAAAAGGTATGCGTTCAGATGCAGTGAAAGAACTTCAACAGGAGTTAATACGTCTAGGATTCGGAAACTGGGATCCAACAACCTACTATGGTTCTACAACCGAACGTGCAGTCAAAGATTTCCAGAAATATTATGGTTTAAACGTAAATGGAATCTATGACAAGAGAACGAAGGAGAAGCTTGAGGAAGTTGGAAATTTACCTCTTGGCCCAGGTTTAAAGAGGCCAGATGTAAAAACCTATCAGGAAAAACTGATGCGCCTAGGTTTTGCAACATGGACAAATGCTACAGATTGTTTCTGTACACAGACGACAAATGCAACTAGAGAATTTCAAGCGTATCACGGGCTGCAGGATACTGGAATTGTAGATCAGAATACAGCGAAAAAGCTAGAGTCCGAATTACAGGAATCTTACTTTTACAATGATCGGGATGAAGAAATTGTCGATCTTCAAAACCGTTTAATTAAGTTAGGGTTTGGGAATTGGGATCCGACCGTCCGCTTTGGACCTACGACTGAGAGAGCAGTTCTATCATTTCAAGAGTACTACTCTGGTCTAAAAGTTACGGGGGTACTTGATACAAGAACGCAAGCTAGAATTATACATGAAACAGAAGAAACACTGCAGAAAGAAATGCGTTCCGATGCGGTGAAAGAACTTCAGCAGAACTTAATACGTCTAGGTTTCGGAAGTTGGAGTCCAACTACTTATTATGGACCTACAACTGAGAATGCAGTCAAAGAATTTCAAGCGTATTTTAATTTAAATGTAAATGGAATCTTCGACACGAGAACACAGGAGAAGCTAGAAGAAGTTTTAAACAGTCCATATCAATATGGGAAAACTAGTGACGAGATTCGGGTTCTTCAAGAACAATTAATTGAACTAGGTTTTGGTAATTGGAGTCCAACAAACTTCTTTGGTAGCATAACCGAAGAAGCAGTAAGAACATTTCAAGAACATTACGGTCTTCCTGTCAGCGGAATAGCAGATGAGATAACGTTATCCAGAATAGCTAGTGCGCTTAAGGGAATTGATTACACAAGTTATGACTTATCACTTGAACAAGCAGCACAACTTCAACTTCAGTTGACAAATCCGCCACCTCAAACAGACAAGCATTATGCATATGTTTCTAAAGCATATATCGAAAATAATAAGGTCACTGCAGGTGTTTTAAATGTAAGAACAGGTGCCGGGACAGCTTATAAGGTAATAGGACAGCTTAGTGAAGGAACAAATGTAAATATATTAGAAGAAGTAAATGACTGGTATCGAATTGAATTTAGAAGTTCAGAATTTGTTAATGCTAGTAAAGATGATGTCTTGTACTACTTAGATCCAACAAACTTCTTGGATGAAGCTCAACAAAGATTTCAATTCCTTAATCTTTCAAGAGTGAGCAGTGCTTCAGAAATATTGCTGAATGAATACCTTCAAGGCAAAGGAATTCTTAGAGGACATGGACAAACGTTCATTGAAGCTAGTCTTCTGCATGGTGTAAATGATATTTACTTACTATCCCATGCGCTATTGGAAACGGGTCATGGACAATCTGAATTAGCTAATGGTGTGGAAGTTGGTAAGGATAAAAATGGTAACCTAGTCCTTGTCACATCTAGTAACAGAAGCAGCTTAACAGATATTAAAACCACATACAATATGTTTGGAATAGGGGCTAATGATGGAGTAGCTCTTCGAAACGGAGCAATACGCGCATATGAAGAAGGATGGTTCTCTCCAAGGGATGCAATAATTGGCGGAGCCGGATTCATAGGCAATAATTATGTAAAAGCGGGACAGAATACATTATACAAAATGCGTTGGAATCCAGCAGCGATGGCACTGAATAATAGAGCGAGTCATCAATATGCAACGGATATTGGCTGGGCCTCGAAGCAGACAAGAAATATGTATAATTTATACCAAGAAATAGGGATTACCGCTTTTTATTTGGATATTCCGGTATATAAATAAATTGAAATAAAAAAGCATCTAATCTCATGATTGATAGATTAGATGCTTTTTTTTGTGCATGCGTCCACGTTGGTCTAGGAATAAAATTGATAACATCTTCTTTTAATGCGTTGGTACTTGATGTTTATAAACTATTAGGGTCCGATCATTAGTATTGTGATATCACTTATTTTATTAGATGTTCCAAAATGAATCATAACTGCTTTAATTGCAAGGCTTTATAACAAGTTGTTTAGATTGAATCCGTTAATATGGTCTCAGAGTTTTTGTTTCGTAAAACTGGAACATATTGAGTGACCAAATGCTAGAGTAGAATAGAGGCTAGCAATTACTTTTTTAATACTAAATGGCGAGGAGCACTTTTTAATATTTTATGGTAGAATATATATGAATATATAAAACTACTAAGTAGGTGCACACTTATGTGGAACATAAGCGAATTGCTAATAGCATTTCTAATTTCCTGCGGGACAGCATTACTTGTCACACCTTTAATAATAAAACTATCATTTAAATTTAATATCGTTGACAAACCCGACAATAACAGAAAAATGCACAAACAAGCAAAACCTAGCATGGGTGGACTTGCTATATTTATAGGTGCTGCTGCGGGATTCATCTATTTACAGCCTGTATCTCCAGAAATGAATGCAATCATTCTAGGGGCGCTTATTATACTAATTACGGGCCTCATCGATGATATGTTTGAAATAAGGGCGTTGTACAAACTTTTTGGACAAATTGCTGCTGCAATTGTCGTTGTTTCATCTGGTTTGGTGATCGAGAAACTAACGATACCATTTATGGGAACTGTATATTTGGATGATTTTGTTGGAATTGCGCTTACCATATTTTGGATTCTAGCAGCGACTAATGCAATTAATCTGATAGATGGATTGGACGGACTGGCTGCTGGTGTTTCAGTAATCGCGCTTTCTAGTATTCTAGTAATGGCGGTCATGGATTATCGGGTAGTGGTAGTAGGTTTATGTATTATTTTAATTGGAAGCTCAGTTGGATTTCTGTTCCACAACTTTCATCCTTCAAAAATCTTTATGGGAGATACAGGGGCGCTATTTTTAGGTTACTCCATTGCAGTTGTATCGATGTTAGGTCTGTTTAAAAATGTAGCTTTCTTTAGTTTTATTATCCCTGTTATTGTATTAGCGATTCCTGTTTTCGATACGCTCCTTGCCATTATACGCCGGGCAGCAAATCATCAGGGGATAGCTACCGCTGATAAAAAGCATATTCATTACCGTTTAATGGATATGGGATACTCGCATCGGGCATCCGTGCTTATTATATATGCCTTTAGTCTCTTTTTCGGTATTATGGCCATCATCTTTAACAGTGTAACCTTATTAACATCTTTAGCTATTTTAGGTGTCATTATACTAGGAATTCAATTAATAGCCGAATTGGCAGGAATTACGCTTTATAATAGACAACCATTATTATCTGGATTCAGATGGCTACTAGGAACCAATAAAGATAAAATGATGAAATGAAAAAAAAGCTGCTAACCTAATTAAATTGGTTAGCAGCTTTTTTGTTAATATGGATTTGTTGAGTCGTCTTCAACTGCGTTTTGGCCGCCAGTATTAACTATCGGATTAGTAATCTCAAGATGATCTTTTAACAATATTTTCGTATCATTAAGTGCTACTTCATCTAATTGCCAATAATAGGTTCCTGCAGGTTGATAATCATAGCCTTCTAGAGTATAAGATTCAATATCCAGTCCACTAGTTCCATATGATATGAATGTTTTCATATCACTAAACGTCATGTTCGTTGTCATATTATCTCCAACTGCGGTGAGAATATCATCATAGTTTAAAATAGAATTTACAGAAGCAGCTTTCTTTGCTACGGATTTTATAATATCCATCTGTCTTTTTCCTCGCTGAATATCATTATCTAGTTTCCTAGTACGTGCCAATGCAAGTGCTTCCTCTCCATCTACTTCCTGCTCACCAGCATATAAGTGAATCGCATCACGTTGATCCATCGAATTTGATTCCTTGAATTCATATGGGACATCTACAGTGATTCCATTTAAAGCATCTACGACATCTACAAATGCATGAAAGTTAAGTTTTACATAGTAATCTACTGGTATATCGAGTAGATTTTCTACCGTGTCAATGGTAGCTTTTGGTCCGCCATATGCATGTGCATGGGTTATTTTATCTTCATATCCTACTTCAGGAATGTGAACATATGAATCCCGCGGAATACTAACTAAGTTGACAGTTTTTTCGTCTTTATTGAATGTTGCCAACATAAGAGCATCTGACCTTGCATTACTACCATTATCTCGATGCTTGTTTTCATCTACTCCAATAATTAATACCGAAACATTGTCTATTGAAGGATCTACTTCTGCATCTCTAAGTGGAGATTTCTCTCTTCCGCCATCTTCATAGGATTCAGACAACACGGTATCTGCTTTTGTATACAAGTAAGCTCCATAACCTAGTATACTTAGAAACGCAACTGCAATTGGGATTAAGATAAGATAAACTCTTTTACGCACTTTTCGTTTGCGTCTCTTGACGACCCGAGTTTGCGTAGTTTTATGATTACTCATTTTTATATCTCCTTTAGATGGGAAAAGGTAAATTTAAGGCTTTTCAGTTGACAAGCTATACTACATTGTACTATGAAATACATCATTCGTAAATCAAATTTTTATTACAAAGTTATTAAGCGGGTCTTACTTATATATTAGACGTATGACAATCAAAAAGGATTCACATTATTTATTACTCGTCTCTATTAGAAAAATTTCTCTTTATTAAGCTAGTTGAAATTCCTTCTGTACGTGATAAGTAAACAACTTCACAGTAATCCTTCAAAAAATCGAACTTTCCCTTCCAATCATCACCCATTACAAACATATCAGCGTTGTATTTCTTGATATCTTCAATTTTCTGTTCCCAGGAGTATTCGGGTATAACCTGATCGACATAGCGAATGGATTCCAAAATCAATTTACGATCCTCGAATGAATAAAATGCTTCTTTATGCTTTAATTTATTAAATTCATCTGTAGAAATACCAACAATTAAATAGTCTCCCATTTCCTTGGCGCGACGTAATATTTGTATATGACCTGCATGAATTAAATCAAATGTGCCATATGTGATGATTGTTTTAATGGTATTCTCCTCCAGTAATAGCCGTAATTATTTACTTTAATATTACCATATATACGATGATGTTAGATATGAAGCTAACTTGGATGAGATAGTGAAATTATGATTAAGAAAGAATGTGATTAATAATAACTTGGGTCATCAGCAACATTATTAGATTCTTCTAGTAGTTCTACCTCCAAATGATTCCGAAGTTCATTCTGGATCTGGATTCTACTTTCTTCCTCAACCTGGTAATACCAGCCACCATTTTCCATATAACCACCATTGCCATCCAAATTAATATTTTCAATTTGAACCTTTTCATTTAAGCCATAGGAGAGGAATCCTCTAATCTCAGCTAATGTTAAATTCGTTCGCATATTTGATCCGACTGCAGTAAGTACATCTTCTAGTTTAAAGAGAGAAGATGCAGAGGTTGCTTTATTTGCTATTTCTTTCAGAATTTCTTGTTGCCTTTTTCCCCTCTCCACGTCGCTATCATATTTTCGAGTGCGAGCTAATGCTAATGCACCCTCTCCATCCAACAACTGGTAACCGGGGTTCAAATGGATGGCATCTCGTTTGTCATTTGAATCTGATTCTTCCATTTCATAGGGCACATCGAACCAGATTCCATCGAGCGCATCTACAACTTCAACAAATGCATTAAAATTCATTCGCACATAATAATCGACGGGTACATGTAAAAAGTTCTCGATTGTTTCGATGGTCGCCCGAGGGCCGCCATGTGCATGAGCATGGTTAATCTTAGTTGAATAATTTAATGGAGGTATAAAAACAAAGGAATCACGAGGAATACTCAGCAATTTTACAGAGCCTTTATTCTTATTAAACGTAGCTAGAATTAAGGCATCGGAGCGACTGTTCTCACTATCGCGAAATTCACTATCATCGACACCTATAAATAATACAGATACATTATCTTCGACTGGATCAACCTTGCCATCTCGCAATGGAGAGGATTCATTTTCTCTACCAACGTCCTCATGGGACTCCGTAACAATAGATGATGTTTTATTATAGAGATAACCGGCATAACCAATTCCTGAACCAACTAAAAGAAGGAACAGAATGAAAACAGAAACTAATATTTTTTTCCTCTTCGTATATCTTTTTGGTTTATCCGTGTTCATAGAACTAACTCCTCACGACTAATGTAATACCATTTTACCTATAAAAAGGTTCCATGTGTAGCTAAATGAAGAAATTTGTAATAATTTATCTAAGGAAGCACGGGGACGGTTCTTTTGCTTCCATTTTTTCTGGCTATTAAAGAGGAAATCTTCTTATAGAAGACTTCTTATAATTACAATCGAAAAATATCTCACAAAAGGGGCAAAAATTTTCTGGAAAAGTTTCTGACTCCGCACCCCCTAATCCAATCTCCGCTTCGATTGTAGTTATGAAAGGGAGGTGAGACACATGGCAGTAGCAGATATGACAAAATCCACATTGCAGTTAGTGCTTACAGATGGAATTGATTCTGACTCCGGTTTGCCAATCATCAAGTACAAAAGCTTTAACAATGTAAAACCAGATGCAACAGCAGATCAATTATATGCAATCGCAACAGCTGTAGCAGAACTCCAGGAGCGTCCATTATACGAAATTAACCGTAGGGACACCTCAGATATTCGGGAAGGGTAGTTAGTCATTTGAAATTATAAATTGAGAAAGGAGTAGTAGTTAATGAAAAAACTCGAAATGAAGTTTACGAATCAGGATGGGAAAATTGTAACGTATTCACTGGATAAGCCGGTGGAACCAGTCAATATAGCTTCCGTACATGCAGCGATGGATGAGATCATTGCACAGAATGCCTTCACATCCACTGGCGGTGACCTCGTTGCTAAGAAGAGTGCACGCTTAGTAGAACGTATTGTGGAAGATATTGATTTAGGCTAATTAGAGTTGTGGAGCGATAAGGTGAGAGCACGATTACTAAAATGGAGAATTTCAGAATGTGACCAGTGGCATTGCCTCTGGTCTGTTTTGATAGGGAAGCTAGGTGACGGAATGTAGAAATGATCTACTTTGGTTGAAGTTTCTAGGGATTTAGGAATTCACAAAAGAGAATTCTAATTGCAATACCATGATGAATGTAATTTGATAAAAATTTAGTCTAGCTAACCTTTAAACTTTTGATATAATTTGATTAGTATCGGTAGAAAAGGAAGAAGGTTTTTTCAATGCCAAAGTCAAAATTATTCTCAATGTACTTGTTTATACTATGCGTATTTGCGGCAACAATTATTATATCAATAATTGTTCATCCAATTGAAACACTTGCCGACTTA
Source organism: Oceanobacillus longus (assembly GCF_042650085.1). Taxonomy (NCBI): domain Bacteria; kingdom Bacillati; phylum Bacillota; class Bacilli; order Caryophanales; family Bacillaceae; genus Oceanobacillus; species Oceanobacillus longus. The sequence continues at coordinate 142,299 of NZ_JBHSAO010000011.1, forward strand.
GTAAATTTTGGTGTCACTACCATGTCTCTTGTAATTTCATTTATTGCTTTTATTATTGCTATGAAGACGTATATATCAATTGATAGTGTTAATCGAGTTACGCAGATGACAGGGAACGTACTGGAAAATGAAAATTACACAACCTCTATACCAGCATTATTGAGAGAGTATACAATGTCCGATTTAGAGGACGTGGGAGAAGCTATATTTCTTGACTTGGAGAAGAGGTTTTCAAAAAAATCCAAAACAGCTATTGAATTTGCTAACAACCTTCAACACTTTATTGACTTAATTATTGTATTCCCTGCACTATTCAATTCGGATGAAGTTAGAAAAAAATATATAGCCCGAATGGATAAATTATTTATCTTAATTGAGAGAAGAAGGGACACATTATTGGCTATCAGCACTGGAAATCTTACTCTATTCGATGAAACAGTGAAATTAATTAAAAGCGTGATAAAGTATCAGAAATTAATCAGTTCTAATGATTTTGATATTTCTTCTTCGTTGCTAGAGGTTCGGGGTACGATGTTAAAAAATGCTGTAACTCAAACGGTTTATTACAACTATCTGGGTCTGTACTATAATAAAAAGGCTATGCAATTACTCCGTAAAAAACTTGAAATGGAGAATAAGGATCTATTAGAAATAGAGTCTTTAAAGCAATTAAAAGATAGACTACATAAGTTGAGCAGTGATGATTTTGAACTAATATCCATATACCTGAAGCAGTCACTTCGATACTTCCGGGATGCATCTGAGTGTTGCAAGGAAGATATAATGTGGGAAGGCTTTATTAAGTATAATGAAGCAAGGACACTTTATTTCTCAACGTTACTTTTTGCTGAAGAGTATCATGTGGATTGGGATGAAGTTATGAATGAAGCGATTAATGCTAGAAAGAAAATGAATCTGTTAATTCGAGATATTCTCCCTCGTGAAGGGAATACCTACCTGCAACGTTATTTTATCTATCAAGAATTTCTAGTTTGTCTTGTTAAAATAAATATTCAAATAGCTGAGCAAAAAGATATCACAGACAGCAGAAATAGTGTTAGATATTTTACTCCCAATTATGACGGGCTCTTAGAGGATAAATATATGAATGCGTCTTATGGTAGGTTCTTTAGTAGTATAAATAGGTATCATGGCGGTATTAAAGGTGAATTAGAAAAGGAAAGAATATGAAAGGAAGCATGGGGACGGTTCTCTTGCTTCCTTTTTTGTTCCTTACCTTGGAATCCAGTTGTTTATAAATGCCTATTTTAAACGACGATTATCTAGACCTCTTTTCAACTATAATCAATATTGATTATACTATAACGGCAAGAATTATTTAAAAAATCGTCAAACTACACACCCCCTCATACAATTTCATTTCGATTGTAGTTGTGAAAGGGAGGTGAACACATGGCAGTAGCAGACATGCTACCAAAGGATTTCTTAATGTCCCTACATAAGTATATGCAAAGACAAATAAATTAGGAGGTAATTCACATGGAAACCTGGATAGCATTCATTACGGAAGTCGGCTTCCCAATTGCGGTAACATTTTACTTGCTTCATCGTATTGAGGGAAAACTGAACCAATTGATTGAATCAATTCATGCATTGCCGGAGAAAATGAAATAACAAAAGAGAGTTTCGTTATGAATCCGAAGTTTCTTTTAAATTGAGTAGCAATCAGTCTTCAACAAATTCATACAATTATCGAAAATATGTATCATTTCCTGGGAAATATCGACATACTGTTGAAGGCATAATTTAGTGGAAATATATATTTCTTCATTAATGAAAAGAAGTCTTTTCTCAGCATAACTGCCTATAGAAATATATGTAAATTATCTTAACAAAAAGAATACAGAAAATTTACCTTATTGTGATATAATTTAGGGTAAAGGTGGGGTTATTGTGGGAAAAATGAAGAAAAAGTCTTCTCTCTTTTATAAGTATTTACTCTCTTATATCGCCATATTTTTAATACCATTTATTCTTACAAGTACCTTTTTTTATCAGTTATCAGTTAACAATCTGAGAGAGGAAATAATTCGAACAAATATAGAGAAAATAGAGCAGGTACGTGATTTCTCAGATTCGCGAATGACGGAATTGGAAAATATCGCAAGTCGAATCGCATTAGATCACCGTTTAACCCCGTATATGATGAAGCAGCCATATGAAAGTAAACAAGCAATTAGGGAATTGAATTCGTATAAGGTAAACAGCTCCATTATAGATGATATATTATTATATTATCACGATGAAAAACATATATATTCAACAATGGGCAGTGGATCCATGGAGAATTTTACGAACACTATCTATCCATTTGTAGAAGAAGATAAGCAAAAGATTAATCATGATTTACGAACGTTATCAGAATCTGAAGTTTATCCTTTAACAATGGAATCAAAAAACGAGCAAAAAAACGTTATATCTTATTTATTTCCGATTAACCCTAATGGAAATGCTTCCTATGGAACGATATTTTTTTTAGTAAGGGAAAGCACATTATCCGGACTTATGCAAAATGTGTTAGGAGATTTTAATGGAAGTATTTTTGTATTCAATGGGGACAAGGAATTACTAGCATCAAAGTCCACTGGAGATTCCATTAGTCAAAATTACATAAAAGAAAATATGTCTGAAAAATCAGGGGTTAGTGAGTTAAAGGTAGTGAATGAGGAGTACTCTTTGGTGACTGTTGATTCTGATGTTAGTGATTGGACATTTATTACTGCCGTCCCAACAGATCAATTTTACAGCAAAATGTCTAATTTGAAGCAAAGTACACTACTTATATTGTTTGTCACGCTCGTTATTGGAATAAGCTTATCCATTTATTTGTCGAATAAGCAATATAAACCAATAGAGAGTATAACGCAACTACTCCATTTAAAAGCTAAAAAAACGTCAGGTAAAATAAAATTAAGGGATGATTTTGATCATATACGTGACTCCATTCAAGGAATATACAAAGATAAGGATCAACTCCAGAAGAAAGTGGATGAAAATAAGCAATATGTTCGTGAACAGTTTTTGTTGCAATTACTAAAGGGGAAGTCTAGTCATCGAGAAGAATGGGTACAGCTAGCAGAAGATGTAACGATTCCAATCCATCTTCCGTTTTTTGTCATTATCATTTCTTTCACTGAAAAGATCGAAGGAGAAAAAGCTTTCCTGAACAGGGAGCGACTGTTACATGACCTAAAAGAAATATCATTTCAAAAATGTACAGGATATGGTGTAGAGCTGGTGTCCGATCATGCTGTGGCTTTGATCGTTATGTTAACTGAAGATCAAATCGACGAACAGAGAAGAAAATTTACGGAGGCCATTTCTAGTAAATTGCAGGTTGAAGATGAATATATGCCTGCTGTAGGAGTTGGCACAATCTACAAAAATATAAATTTTGTTAATCGATCGTTCATTGAAGCTACAGCTACAATTGAATACGGTGTCGTCAAGAAATCCGCAGAGCCCATTTACTTTGAAAATATTTCAGAACAACAGAAAAGTGACGAATGGTATGCCATGAATGATCATATGAAGTATGTTCAGAGTCTAAAGCAAGGGGATCAAACGGTTGCAATAGAAACGGTTTCATTCATTTTACAAAGATTAAAGGAAAAAGATATATCGGTTCATATGCTGAAGTGTATGTGCTTTGACATCATTAATGTTGTGTTAAAGCGTATTTCCGAATTGGGAATGATTCATAGCGTTAATTCGGTAAAGGACTTAATTGAATTTCAATCGCTAGAGGATTTGGAAGAAAGATTGCACATTTGGATAGAAAAAATATGTAATGAAGTAGAGAAAGTCACTGAAAGTAAAACAAAGGACGTTGGCGATCAAATTCTATCCTATATTCGCGATGTGTATACAGCAAATGAGTTAAGCTTAGAAGCTACGGCAAAGCATTTTCAGTTGTCTGTATCCTATTTAAGTAGGCTTATAAAAGAACAAACGGGTAGTACTTTTACTCAATACATCTGGAAATTAAGGGTAGAAGAATGTAAAAGGCTATTAGTCGAGACAGACGAACCGATTAAAAATATCGTACAAAACATTGGATATATAGATGTCGCGAATTTTAGCCGCAAATTTAAAAAGAATGAAGGAATTACGCCTGGTCATTATCGTGAACAATATCGTTATTTAGTAAAGAACGTCAATCCGTAATCATCGTTCTAACCCATCATGTATTAAACATTTATCAAGAGACTATCTCCTTAATAGGGAATAGTCTCTTTTTCATTTTTCATTAGCAAAGAGTGTAATATTCTCGACTGCTAACAAGCTTGTAAATTTAAAACAGGACATTAGAATGCTTCGGGAAAATAGCTTTACATTATCTTTGCAAAATTAACAATCAATCACAAACCCTTTGTATAAATTAGGTTAATGTAAACGGTTTAGATTCAACATACTGAAACAAAATCTACATATTTCATTTATTTATGAATGGTGCTAGCTTTAGGACAAGGCAAACAGAGAAAATGATTGAACAAAAAATTCGGGAGGTGATGAACAGAAAACGTAAATGTAGATATTGTATATTCATACTGGTCTAGTAGGAAAGCTCAAACTAAAATAATAGGTAGCAAAGGGGAAATGAAGCGTGAGAAAGAATTGGTTATTGGTATTATTCGTGTCTATCTTATTGATGCTTGCTGCATGTAGTGATGATTCCGGAGCAGAAGAAAACGAAGAAGCTTCTGCGGGAACTGAGGAGGCAAGTAGTAATGTGAATCAATCAGGGTTTCCGATCGTCGATGATCCCATCTCTCTCCATTTCTTAGCAGGAAAGCATCCGACGACTGCGGATGATTATAATGAAGTACTCGTTTGGGAAAATTATGCAGAAATGACCAATATTGATATTGAGTGGGAATTAGTGCAATCTGCTGGATTAGAAGAGAAACGTAATCTTGCACTTGCAAGTGGAAGTTTACCAGATGTTTTCTATACATCTTATATGCCGAATTCAGATTTACTAAAATATGGTGAACAAGAAGTTTTCATCGAGTTAAATGATTTAATTGAAGCACATATGCCGAACTTAACAGCGGTATTGGAAGAATATCCTGAAATCAGAAAAGGATTAACATTTCCAAATGGAAATATATACGCATTGCCAACGATTTACTCACCGGATTTTCCATCTGTTTTAATTGGTTCAAAGCCATGGGTTAAACAAGATTGGTTAGAGCAATTGGACATGGAAGTTCCGTCAACGACAGACGATTATTATGAATTCTTAAAAGCAGTAAAAGAAACAGATCTTAATGGGAACGGAGAAAATGATGAAATTGCCTTTGGTGCCACAAATATCAGTGGGCTAGTCGGTTGGATGAAAGGTTCATTCGGAGTTGGAAATAGAGGGATTAAACATCCATTTATTGATGCAGATCCGAACTCAGGAGATGCACGTTTCTTCCCAATTAATGAAGGCTATAAGAACATGCTTGAATATATCAACAAGCTGTATAGTGAAGGGTTAATTCAAGAAAATATTTACACCATCGAAACGAATCAGAGTTACGCAAATGGTTCGGAAGGTCTTTATGGAAGCACAGTCATTACAAGTCCAGAAACAATTTATGGTGAAGAAGGCAAAAACTATGTGGCAATGCCAGCATTAGAAGGTCCTAATGGAGAGAAATCGTTTAATAAAGTAGGTTCTCCATTAGCGCATATGGGTGGTTTTGTTGTAACGAGTGAAAATGAAAATCCAGCTGCAACACTAAGATGGATGGATCATTTCTATAGTGACGAAGGAGCAACATTATATTTCATGGGCGAAGAAGGAGTAACCTATGAAAAAACAGAAGACGGTAGTTTGGAATACGTTGATGAAATTCAAAACAGCCCTGATGGATTAACGTTGGAACAAGAATTATCAAAATATATTACATGGCTTGGTGGAGGGTATCCAGGAATCGTTAAATCGGATTACTTTAACGGAGCAGAAAGTCTTCCATCTTCCCTTGAGGCAACAGAAATCATTGAACCCGACCTAACGGAAGAAGCATGGTCTGTATTTACTTATACGGATGAAGAAAATAATCGATTAACTGCATTACAAGCAGATATTCACACCTATGTAAATGAAATGCAAGATCAATTTATTACAGGTGACGTTCCGTTTTCAGAATGGGATTCTTATGTAGAAACGATAGAAAGCATGGGACTTGAAGAATATATGGAAATTCAACAAGCAGCTTTAGATCGATACGAAAGTAATTAAAAAAAGAAAAGTATTCTAGGAGGGAGAAACTATCTTCTCCCTCTCTTTCATTTAAACAGTGAAACATGGAGGTGTACTTAGATGCTGGGTAGGAAAGCAAAAGATTCAGATGCACCTAAAGGGATGCAAAATACAGCTGCAATGCCTATAACAACGCAAAGTAAGTTTAATTTTAATAAAACGAAAAAAAGTTTTTTGAGAAATTGGCAGTTATATGTGTTTATCGCACCTGCCGTCCTCTTCTTTTTAATCTTCCATTACGTACCAATGTATGGAGTTCAAATTGCATTTAAAGACTTCTACGCAAACCTTGGTATATTAGGTAGCCCATGGGTAGGATTTGACCATTTCGAGCGTTTTTTTGAGTCGTATTATTTTGGAAGATTATTGAAGAATACACTCATCATTAGTGTGTACCAGTTGCTATTATTTCCATTACCTATCATCTTTGCACTTGCACTGAATGAATTAAAGAATGGGATGTATAAAAAATGGACACAAACCCTTACATATGCACCACATTTTATTTCGACGGTAGTTGTTGTCGGAATGCTTGTCGCTTTTTTGGATCCAATTACAGGATTAATTAATCATGCGATTGTCTCGATTGGCGGCGATTCCATCCCATTTCTAACAAGTCCAGATTGGTTTCGTCATATTTATGTTTGGTCTGGTGAGTGGCAAACGTTAGGCTGGAGTTCTATTATTTATCTTGCTGCTTTAGCAGGTGTTAATCCAGAACTTCATGAAGCAGCTAGAGTAGATGGAGCTAGTCGATTGCAACGAATTTTTTATATTAATATTCCATCCATTCTTCCTACCATCGTTATTCTATTCATTTTAAATGTAGGAAGTTTCATGTCGGTCGGATTTGAAAAAGTACTATTAATGCAGAACTCGCTTAATGCCGAGACCTCAGATATTATTCAAACGTTTGTTTATGAAACTGGTTTGTTGGAAGGGCAATATAGTTATTCAGCTGCAGTCGGTTTGTTTGACTCCGTTATTAATATTATTTTACTTGTTACAGTAAACTACATGGCACGAAGAATAAGTAACAACAGTTTGTGGTAGGGGGAATCTAAATGAAAAATCAGAGCTTATCGGATAAATCATTTGATATTAGTAACAAATTATTTGTTTTTATTATAACGGCTATTATTATTTACCCAGTAATCTTTGTCATTAGTGCTTCGATTAGTGACCCTGCCAAGGTGAGTTCAGGGGAAATGTGGTTATGGCCAGTAGACATTACGTTTGAAGGATTTAAGGCGGTATTCCAAAACGAAGCGATATGGACGGGATACAAAAATACAATTATTTATACGACGGTAGGGACACTTTTTCATTTAATCATCTTGTTACCGTGTGCCTATGCACTTTCCCGAAAAGAACTAATAGGAAAGAAAATTTTATTATGGTTTATTCTTTTTACGATGTTATTTAATGGTGGTTTAATTCCGACTTATTTAGTCATAAAATCATTAGGAATGGTAGATACGATGTGGGCGATTGTTATCCCAGATGTTGTTGGTGCCTGGTCTATTTTGGTAGCACGTACCTTTTTTGAATCTAGTATTCCCGATCAACTTGTTGAAGCGGCTAAAATTGATGGAGCCTCTGATTTTTATATTTTTGGAAAAATCGTATTACCCTTGGCCCTCCCATTAATTGCCGTTATGGCGCTGTTTCACGCAGTAAGTTTATGGAATCAGTACTTCACAGCGCTGATTTATCTTTCTGATGCAGATATGTTCCCATTGCAACTAGTCCTTAGAGAAATTTTAATTGTGAATGAAATTGGTGGAGACATGGGTGGGGCTGGTGTTGTAGAGTCACTTGTTGCGCAAGTAGAGACGGCAGCACTTGTAAAATATGCGGTTATCATTGTTTCCGCATTACCGTTATTAATCGTCTATCCATTCTTACAGCGCTATTTTGTAAAAGGTGTATTAATTGGATCGGTGAAAGAATAGTAAGCAAACGAAAGAACTGTAGGAGGAAAGAGAATGAAGACATTTGTTAATGGATACTATCTATTTTCTGTATGGGCGATGAGATTGGCTTATCTGAATCTTTTGTGGATTGCTTTCACATTGATAGGGCTTATTCTTTTTGGGATCATGCCAGCGACTGCAGCGATGTTTTCTGTTGTACGGAAATGGGTGTTGGAAGAGCAGGATATTCCAGTAGTTAAAACCTTTTGGAGGTCTTATAAAAAGGAATTTATGCAAGCAAATGCAGTCGGATTAATTCTTGCAGTCATTGGCTACTTGTTAATCATAGGGTTCCAGATTCTACGGGCTCAGGAAAGTATTACGTACTTTATTGCCAGTTACGGTGTCGTAGCGTTAATGCTTTTATTTTGTATTATTTTTCTTTATATTTTTCCGTTGTTTGCTCATTTTAATCTTAAACGTCTGCAATATTTTAGATGGTCCATTATGATCGGTGTCATTCACCCGTTACTAACTATTTTTCTTGTTATAACACTAATTATCATGCATGTGGTTACATTTTATGCATTTCCGGCAATGCTCTTCTTCTTTGGTGGAAGTGTGAGTGCATATATTACGATGTGGGGTGTTTCCCGTACATTTGGAAAATATGAGAAACCAAGGGAGGACGTTATTCATGACGCAAATAATTGGGCATAGAGGAAGTGCTGGAACCCATCCGGAGAACACAATTGCTTCTTACCAGGAGGCAAAGCGGGTTGGTGCAGATGGGATAGAAATAGATATCCAACTTTCCCGAGATGAAGAGCTCGTAGTCATCCATGATGCAACAGTCAATCGGACAACAGATGGAAAAGGGAAAGTAAATTCGTTTACTGTTGGGGAATTAAAGAAGTTGGATGCGGGGTCATGGTTTGATAAAAGATTTGCAAATGAACGGATTCCTACCCTGGATGAAGTATTGGATTTTTTATTAGGTAATGACTTATCAATTAACATAGAAATGAAAAATGCGACTATCCCATATAATGGGATGGAAGAAAAACTACTATCCAAAATTCAAGAATATAAATTGGAGGAACGTGTTATTATTTCATCTTTTAATCACCAATCCATTTATCATATGAGGCAAATGAACCCAGATTTGCAATATGCCATCATCACATTAGATAAACTTTTCGAACCATGGAATTACTTAAATTTAATTGGAGTCTCCGGGATCCATCCACATGGCCCAAAGACAGATCTAGAGATGATAGAAAAACTAATAAAAAGAAATCATCCTATCAGAGTATATACGATTAATAAAAAAGGAGATATGGAAAAATTCATAAAAGCAAAATGTACAGCAATGATAACAGATTATCCGGAAAAAGCAGTGGAAATAAGAAAAAGCTTAAATATAAAGGAGAATATATCATGTTGAAAATTGGAGTAATCGGTTTGGGGTCCATTTCATATCAGCATATTCAAGCCTATCTTAATCATAATGATGTTGAATTAATTGCATTGTGTGATAATGATGAACATCGATTAATTGAAAAGGGATCGGTCTATAAAGTGACAAAGCTTTACACCGACTACAGTGCGCTACTGGAAAATAAAGAAATTGACGCCGTAAGTATTTGTACGTGGAATAATACCCATGCTGAAATTGCTGTTGCTGCATTAGAAGCTGGGAAAAATGTTTTGGTGGAAAAGCCGTTAAGCATGACGGTGGAAGAAGCATTGGCAGTCGAAGCGGCGGTAGAGAGAACAGGTAAAATTTTGCAGGTAGGATTTGTGCGCAGACATGGAGATAATGCAAAAGTTCTTAAAAAATTCATTGCTCAGAATGAACTCGGTGAAATCTATTATGCAAAAGCCTCCTGTATGAGAAGGTTAGGTAATCCTGGTGGCTGGTTTAGTGATCGTACAAAGTCAGGTGGCGGGCCGCTTATCGACTTAGGTGTCCATATGATTGACATTTGCTGGTATTTAATGGGGAAGCCTCGTCCAGTGTCAGTTAGTGGAAATAGCTATTCTTTACTTGGAAACCGCAATCATATTGAAAACCTCTCCTTCTACAAAGCAGCAGACTATGATCCGGTATTGAATGATGTAGAAGATTTAACAAATGCAATGATCCGATTTGAAAATGGAGCATCCATTATCGTTGATGTAAGTTTTACAGCGCATGCCAAGCAGGATGAACTAGCAGTGAAGTTATTTGGGGATAAGGGTGGTGCCGAGATTGAACCCGAGCTAACTGTTGTCACAGAAAAACATCATACGATTTTAAATGTAACACCGCAAATGGATCAACTTGACTTTAATTTTGTGAAGGCTTTTTCTAATGAAATTAACCATTTTGTAGAATGTTGTCGGGAAGGAAAAGAAAATATTGCACCTGTGTCTGATGGCGTTGAGATGATGAAGATGCTGACGGCGATTTATGAATCGGCAAAAACCGGTAAAGAAATCTATCTCGTATAGGAGGTTAAACACATGAAGAATATTATTATCTCAGGTTCAAAAAGAGTTGTTGTAAATTCCAAAGAAACAGTAGTTTTTCCTACTTTAGCGGAGGTAGATATTGAGAAAGATATAGTAGTTATTCCTACTAAATTACTCGATAAAGTCTCATCTGGAAGGAATGTAAAGCTCTATTTTGAATTAGAAAACGATGCCTTTTTTCAAAAGTTAAAAGATTTGTTAAGCAAAACTGAAAAACCAAAAGGTGTGTTTCGTTATCGTAGAATAACTGCTTCAGATAAAAATGAATCGTTGCTAGTGGAGGATATAATTATGATCACCTCCTTATTTGGTGAACCAGAAGCCATCTTTGTAAAAAGAAGCAACGATGATTTCACACCGAAACATGTCATTGTCACATTGAATTTTGGGGGAGGAACGATGGCACATGTGGAATATACGCTACTAGATAAGGAGCAGATTGAATTTGACTGGTGTGGAATACAGCAAATCATCGAATTTAATAGTGATGAAATGAGTGCTCTAATATCTGAAACCACACCTAGCAGTGCTTTAACAATGAGGACTGATACCATCCTGGAAAATGCACATACAGTGGATGAGAATGTACTGGCAAAGCTAGCAAAATACCGCAATCTATTGGACGGAGGGATGGAATCGTGAAGATAGGTATGATGAGTTTTGCACATATGCATGCACATAGCTATATAAACGGACTGAAGCAGATCCCGGGTGTTGAGATAACGGGGATTTTTGATGATAACCCGAAACGTGGATTAGAAGTAGCGGAAAAATACAAGACAACCTTTTACGCTGATCAAGATGCATTTTTAAGTTTGGAAATGGATGCTGTCATTATTTGCAGTGAAAATAATAAACACAAGGAAATGGTCGTCCGTGCAGCAAAAGCCAAAAAGCACATTTTATGCGAAAAGCCAATCGCAACAACGATTGAGGATGCAGAAGAAATGATACAAGCATGCGCTGAAAATAGTGTTACATTGCAAATTGCCTTTCCAGTCAGATTCAGCAGTCCAATCCAAGAGTTAAAACAAATGATTGATCAAGGGGAACTCGGTGAAATTGTTGCTTTCCGTACTACCAATCGTGGTCAAAATCCAGGGGGGTGGTTTATCGATAAAGAACAATCTGGCGGTGGCGCTGTATTAGATCACACCGTACATATGGTTGATATTATGCGCTGGTATTTAGGGAAAGAAATTACAGAAGTTTATGCGATTGTCGATTCCTATTTTCATGATATACCAATAGACGATGCGGGAATCTTAACATTGGAATTTGAAGACGGTGTAATTGCAACACATGATGCAAGCTGGTCCAAATTTAAAGCCTATCCTACATGGGGTGATGTAACCATCGAAGTAATTGGTACAAAGCAAACCGTTCGCGTAGATACACTGCAAGAACATATTCGAATGTACACGGATGGGAAGAAGCCTTTACAACATTCATTTTTTGGGAATAATATGGACGTTGAATTAATCAAAGACTTTGTCGATTGTATAGCGAAAAAGAGACAACCATCAATTACCGGATACGATGGATTAAAAGCACTAGAAGCAGCCCTAGCAGCCTACAAATCAAACAAATCACGAAAAACCGTAAAATTATAAGGAAGCGTGGGGCAGGTTCTTTTGCTTCCTTTTGTGGCAAGATACTTTAAAGGAAATAAAAAAAACGATTGTCTAGATATCTTACATTATGAGCCACAGGGCGTTGAATACTTCCTTAACTTCGTGTGAAAATTGCTTATAGTTTTTATTAATTTTAGCTGTGTATAAGAAAGAACATCACGCAGAATCGCAGATGCAATTGTAAGTTATTTTGAAAAATAAACAGTAGTAAAAACCGCTATCTTTAATGCTTATGATTAATGATAGCGGTTTTTTGTATACTTTATTATTTTTGGGTAAGTTTTATGTGTGAAGCGAAGTTATATCAAAGTTAGACAAGTATCGAAAACAGTTTCCATTTCCCGGGAAATATCGACAAATTATAAAACCGCGGGTTGTTATTTTAGTAAACATCCTTATTTAAATTATTAGAAGATTGTTAAATTTTGTTGACATCAGAATATATTTAAAATAAAATGTAGTTTAACTACATAATTATTACTTATTTGTGGAGTAAAACTTCAAAAGGTAAAGGAGGCACTTATGTATAACGGGGGTATTGGGCGAATTAGGCAGGGATTGTCTACATTGAAACCTGCTGAAAAGAAAGTTGCCAAGTATATATTAAGTAATCCAGAGGCTATATTAAATTTGCCGATTGCTCAGTTAGCCAATAATACCAAGACGAGTGAAGCAACAGTCATACGTATGTGCCGTTCACTCCAAATTAAAGGTTTTAGAGAATTAAAATTAAGCATTTCCGCTTCTATTAATCAGGAGGTTGCTCCTACCGATCGGTATGAAGATATTTCTTCCGAAGCAAGTCTTTCTGAAATAATAAAATTTATCTCTAATAATAATATGCATTCCATTAGCAGCACACTAGCTTTAATCGATGAAACAAACATAAAAAAAGCTATCGATGTATTAAACAACGCAAGAAAAATTATTGTCATAGGAGTTGGCGCTTCTGCCATTGTAGCACTGGATTTGGAACAGAAATTTAAACGAATAAATAAATGTTGTGAAGCATTAACAGATAGTCATACACAACTTACATCTGCTGTTCATTTAACGACAGAAGATGTTGTCGTTGCCATTTCCTATTCTGGGGAAACGAAAGAAATCATTGATACGCTGAAAATCGCGACCAAAAATCAAGCGAACATTATTTCATTAACTGGTTATGGCAGTAATACAGTTCAAAAATTATCAACGATTAGCTTATACGCCTCCAATATTGAAAAGAGTATTCGAAGTGGTGCTACTGCTTCAAGAATCGCACAATTAAATATTGTTGATATTTTATTTACGGGAATAGCGTCTTTGGATTTTAAACAATCCGTAGATTACTTAGATAAGACGAGAGAGGTGATTCAGAATCGATTCTAATTATGAACTAAATAAAAGGATAGCTTCCATTTTTAATAGCTACATGGAAAATGATTATTTTTCTGGTGGCGTTTGTTATATAGCTGTTAATGATGAAAAGCTATTTCATCAAGCATATGGTAAAGCAAATTCAATTAAAAACACTTCATGTGAATTACATACCGTCTTCGATTTAGCAAGTGTTACCAAAATCATAACAACTACAATTATATTAAAAATCATCTCAGATACTTCATTAAAATTATCATCGACACTAAGTGAATGTTTACCAAACCTATCTGTAAATAAGGTTCTAGCACCAATCACATTGAAACAATTAATGACGCACAGCAGTGGCATCCGGGCATGGTACCCATTTTATTCGCAAAAAAAAGAGACTGTTTTTTCCGTTTTGGACACGATAGACGTTATGCACAATAAAAAGGAAGAAACAGTTTATAGTGATTTGAATTATATTTTGCTTGGTGAAGTTGCCAAACATCATTTTAATAAAAGTTTGCAGGAAATCGTCCAACAGGAGCTAGTCGCCCCTCTAGATCTCGAAACACTTACATATCATCCCTATGATGATGGAAATATAGCAGCCACAGAATTTGGAAATAAAATCGAAAAACAGATGTGTAAAGAAGGGAACTTTGAATTTTTTGATTGGCGTCAGGATGGCATTCCTATCGTCGGCGAAGCGAATGATGGGAACGCTTACTATTTCTTCAATGGTGAATCTGGTCATGCAGGATTGTTTTCAAATACAACAGATATAGTAAAGATTGGCCAACTATATTTGAAGGGGGGAGTCTACAAGGGAAAACAGTTCATACAAAAATCTTTAATTGACGAAGCATTAACATTGCAATTAGGGACTAGGGCGCTTGGCTGGGAACAGTCAGAAATTTATCCTGAAGGCTTTGGTCATACGGGTTTTACAGGGACATCCATTTGGATTGAACCGAAAAAGGGTATCTCTGTTGCTTTATTAACAAACCGACTTCATGTAGAACATCCAAGAAATATTAATGCGTTTAGAAAAGACATTTTCAGAGAAGTTCATCAGAGCTTTTCTTAATCAAAAAGGGGGAAAATTAGATGTTTAAAAAGCAGTTTTTATTTTTATTGTTCATTGCTTTAGCTTTTGTTATAGCAGCATGTTCCAATGATAGCAATGATAGTGGGGAAACTAGTGATGCAGAAGCAGAATCCGGTTCAGAGGAAGAAACACAGGCAGAACAAGTTTTAAAAATAGCCAATGATCAGGAACCAGCAGGACTAGATCCGCATAAAACACCAGCAGCTTCATCTGTACGTGTCTATTCCAAAGTATACGAGGGATTAGTAACTTTCGATGAGAACATGGAATTGGAAGGTCAATTGGCAGAAAGCTGGGACCAACCTGATGACTCCACCTATATATTTAACTTAGTGGAAGGGGCTCAATTCCACAATGGTCGTGAAATGACAGCTGAGGATGTCAAATACAGCTTTGAACGTATCTTAAATGAAGAAACTGCATCACATATTGCTTCCTATTTTGCGGATATTGAAACTATCGAAGTTTTAGGAGATTATCAAATTCAATTTAAATTGGCAAATCCAAATGCAACATTTTTAACAAATCTAACAAATTCAAGTGCTGCAATTGTAGCTCAGGAAGTTGTTGAGGAAAATGGTGATCTGCAACAAGTGGCCATCGGTACAGGTCCGTTCGTATTTGAAGAGTGGGTCCCTGATAACTCCGTAACGCTACTGAAAAATGAAGATTATTATGTTGATGGTATTCCTAAATTAGATAAGGTAGAGTATTATACCATGCTTGAAGAAGCTTCGAGATTGTCAGCAATTCGTACAGGTGAAATTGATATGACTACTGTCAATGCACAAAGCGCAGAGTTGCTTGATGGAGCGGATGGTTTATCTGTAATGGATTATCAATCGTTGGAATACAGTTATGTCGGTTTCAATGTTGATGTGGAACCATTAACTGATGAGAAAGTTAGACAGGCATTAAGTCTTGCAACCAATCGTCAGGAAATTGTAGATATAGCGTGGAATGGTCAGGGAGTTATTACCGGTCCAATTGCTCCAGCAATGGGAGATTGGTCATTAGATGTAGAAGCGCATGAACTTTATCAAAATGACTTGGATCAAGCGAAAGATTTACTTGCTGATGCTGGATATCCGGATGGATTTGAAATAACAATAACTACAGCCTCCACATACCCGGATATGGTAGATACAGCACAACTACTTCAACAACAATGGAAAGAAATTGGAGTGAATGCTGAAATCAGACAAGTTGAGTGGGGCGAATATATTGATATTTGGTCAAATAAATCTGCTGATATTTTAATAGGCAGAAATGGTTCAGGTTCAGATCCTGACCGTGCGATGAACTATTTCTTCCATACGGATGGTTCAGCTAACGTTTGGAATTTCTCGAATGCGGAATATGATGAGCTTGTCTTAAAAGGGAAGGGTACGGTTGACGTAGAGGAGCGTAAAGAAGTTTACAATCAATCTCAGGAACTATTACTCGAACTATCACCTAATCTATTCATGGTTTCTCCAATGAATTATGTCGCGGTTAGAGATGGTGTCGTAGATTATCAGCCATACGCGCATAGCAGTGAAGATATTGAAGAGGTTTCTAAAAAATAAAAATAGAAGTGCTGCATGTTTTGCAGCACTCCTCTATTTCTTTAGTAAGGGTGATGAAAGATGTTTACATATATCATGCGAAGGATCTTGATGCTGATCCCCGTGCTTTTTGGAGTTTCTATATTCATCTTTTTCGTGATGCGTATTATCCCTGGAGATGTGGCACAGACAATCCTTGGAACAGACGCAACCCCAGAAACACTGGCACAGCTGAGGAAAGATTTCGGTTTAAATTTACCGCTATACCAGCAGTATTTAAACTGGATGGGTGGCGTATTAACATTAGACTTTGGAGAGTCCATGCGAACAGGGGCTGAAGTGTTACCAGATATTCTAAGTCGCTTTAAAGTAACTTTTGAGTTAACGATATTATCTGCAATGATTGCTTGGATTATTGCTATACCATTAGGGATTCTTGCTGCAATGAAGCGTAATTCAAACATCGATTTTGGTGTGCGGATTGTATCGCTCTTTGGTGTATCGGTTCCAAATTTTGCTTTGGCGACAGTAATCATTCTTGTATTGGCGCTTGCCTTTTCTTACAGCCCTCCTGTTGGTTATGTTGGATTGTTTGAAGATCCACTGCGCAACTTGCAGATTATGATTATTCCGGCAATTGTAATGGGAACTTCAATGGCTGGTGCTGTCATGAGAATGACAAGGTCATCGATATTGGAAATTTTAATGCAAGACTTTATTCGCACCATACGAGCAAAGGGTGCGAAGGAAAAAGTGATTATCTTTCAACACGCACTTAAAAATGCAATGATTCCAATATTAACCATTATTGGATTACAGGTAGGATCTTTATTAGGTGGTGCAGTTATTATTGAACAAATTTTCTCATTACCTGGATTAGGGCAATTAGTACTTACAGCTATTAATCAAAGGGACTTCATGGTAGTACAAGGATCTGTACTGTTTATAGCTTTCGTATTCGTATTAGTAAATTTACTAGTTGATATTCTTTATGCGTACTTAGATCCAAGAATAAGTTACAAATAAATCCTGTGATAAAGAATATAGAAAGAGTGATGGTATGAGACCGTTTTTAAAGCGATTAAAGAAAGACAAGGTTGGATTGGTTGGTTGTATAGGTATTCTGCTAGTAATTTTAGTTGCCTTGTTTGCACCTGTTTTAGCACCATATGGTCCAGAACAAATGCATACACAAAATGCCTTGGAATCCCCAAGCAGTGAATTTATTTTTGGTACAGACGAATTTGGTAGGGATATTTTTTCGAGAATTATTTATGGGGCTCAAGTTTCCTTGCAGGTCGGTTTAATCTCCGTGGGGATTGGTGCAGGTTTAGGGTTGGTTTTTGGCCTTATTGCCGGCTATTTCCAAGGAAGAGTGGACCAGATTATTATGCGGATCATGGATGTATTCTTCGCATTCCCTGATATTCTTCTGGCACTAACTATTGTCGCCGTCCTCGGACCAAGTGTAACAAATACAATGATTGCAATCGGAATCGTTTTTACACCGGTCTTCACTAGGATTGTAAGAGGGGCAGTTATTGGAGTTAAACAAAATGAATATATTACAAATGCCGTTGCGATAGGCGTTTCTCCGTTTAAAATTATCTTTAAACATATTACACCGAATATAATGGCACCGTTTATTGTGCAAATCACACTCGGTCTCTCAGGTGCAATTCTGACAGAAGCCGCATTGAGTTTTCTTGGACTAGGAGTTCAACCTCCTGACCCATCATGGGGCAGTATGTTAGATGCAAGTCGTACGTATATGGAATTTGCGCCATGGACCATTCTCTTCCCAACAGCTGCAATCGTATTTACGATATTTTGTTTTAACTTATTCGGAGATAGTTTACGAGATATTTTGGATCCTAAACTGAAATAAATAATAAAAGGGTGGGATTGTATGGGTAAAGCAGTTGGAATTGGTCTGATGTCTGGTACATCACTGGATGGTGTTGATGCAGCTCTTGTTGAAATTGAAAAGAAGAACGGAAATATAGAAGTTAATTTAATCGAATCACTAGCCATCCAATACGATGATGTTATAAGACGAGAATTAATGGAAGTATGTTCGCCCCTTTCCGCTACAGTACAAAAGATATCTTCCATGAATATGTTTCTCGGAAAAGAGTTTGGAAATGCGGTAAACAAACTCTTAGTAAAATCAAATCGATCAAAGGAAGATATCCATTTCATCAGTTCACATGGTCAAACAATCTATCATCAACCACTTCAAGGTGAGACCGAAGTAGATATTCCTGGAACATTACAAATTGGAGATATTTCCGTGTTATCTGAAACAACTGGAATCGCTGTCGTTGGGGATTTCCGAACAGCGGATATGGCGGCAAATGGCCAAGGAGCACCATTGGTATCTTATGTTGACTATTTGTTATTTCATTCTACCGATAAGTCTATTGCGGTTCAAAATATTGGTGGGATAGGGAATGTAACCTATTTAGCGAAAAATGGACATAGCAACGATGTACAGTCCTTTGATACAGGACCAGGGAATATGGTGATTGATGAAGTAGTTTTTAGAATTACAAATGGAAAGTCCACGTATGATAAAAATGGACAAATAGCATATAAGGGAAAGATCAATCAAGCTTTACTAGATCAATTAGTAAACCATAATTATTTTTCAATGAATCCACCGAAAACAACGGGTAGAGAGTTATTTGGGAAATCTTTCGTTACAGCTATTTTTAACGATTTTGGTGACATCGATTCGGCCGATCTAGTTACGACGGTAACGGAGTGGACTGCTTTAACGATAGCTAATAGTTACAACGATTTTCTAACAGGAAAAGGTAATGCAATTGATGAAGTAATTGTTGGTGGAGGCGGAAGTTACAATCCGTATTTAATGGAACGCTTGGCCTATCATCTACCCGATATGAACGTTTACACACATGAAAAGTATAATATTTCAAGTGATTTTAAAGAAGCTATCGCCTTTGCAATATTAGGGTATCAATGCATTTGCGGAGAGTATAATCAAATCCCATCTGCAACGGGAGCGGATAAGCCTGTAATTATGGGGAAAACGGCATATACACACCCTGATGCGTTTAAACGGCTGGAAAGTTTAAGGAGCGTTTTGACATGACTACGGTATTGGATATTAAAAATCTATCAATAGATGTAAAAATTGAAAAAGAACACTTTAATATCGTAAAGAATTTAGATTTAATGATTAAGAAAAAACAAAAATATGGAATTGTTGGTGAATCAGGGAGTGGCAAAAGTTTAACGTCCCTGTCCATTCTGAATTTATTGCCGGACGGTATTGGTATAAGCAAAGGTAATATTTTCTTAAATGAAGAAACAGACTTAACCGCTGTATCGAAAAAAGAAATGCTGAATATCCGTGGCAATGAAGTATCGATGATTTTTCAGGAACCAATGACCGCGTTAGATCCTCTATTTACTATTGAACATCAGATTTCAGAAGTGTTGCGTTTCCATGGAAAATACAGCAACAAGGAAATGCGCCATATGATTATTGATATGTTTGAAAAGGTAGGGTTTTCAAGGCCTGAACAACTTTTAAATAGCTATCCACATCAGTTGTCAGGTGGAATGCGACAACGTGTGATGATTGCGATGGCTCTCATATGTAAACCGAAGCTCTTGATTGCGGATGAACCAACGACCGCATTAGATGTGACGATTCAAGCGCAAATTCTTGATTTAATGAATGAACTAACTGAATTCTATGATACATCGATTCTTCTAATTACGCATGACCTTGGTGTGATTGCGGAGACATGTGAACGAGTAGCGGTCATGTATGCAGGGACGGTTGTGGAGGAATCGAGCGTTATCGATCTATTTAAAAACCCAACACATCCATATACACAAGGGTTATTGGCATCCGTCCAATCTTTGGGGAAGCGTTCAAAGAAATTGTATGCGATTCCTGGAAATGTTCCTGCTCCGACTGACCTCAAAGAGACAGGCTGTCGATTTGCTTCCAGATGCCCTCATGTCATGGATATGTGTCACCAGCAGGAACCTGATTTATTCGCAATAAATGATGATCATAGTAGTAAGTGTTGGCTATATAAAGATGGGGGGAGAAGAAATGAAGACGGATAACGTTATTTTAAAAGTAAATCATTTAAAAAAACACTTCCCCCAGAAGGCAGGAATATTTAAACGTACGAAAAACTATGTACGTGCAGTCGATGGGATTAGTTTTGAAATAAATGAAGAAGAAACATTTTCCCTTGTGGGGGAGAGTGGCTGCGGGAAATCAACAACGGGAAGATCGATCCTACGTTTACATGAGCCAACTTCAGGTGAAATATTATATCAGGGAAAAGATATTCTTGATTACTCCAAGCGGGATTTCCGAGGACTCAGGAAGGATCTTCAAATGATTTTCCAAGATCCATATAGTTCTCTGAACCCAAGAATGACGGTGAAAAATCTTCTGTTGGAGCCCTTACTTACGCACAAAGTTTGCTCAAAAAAGGAAGCGTCAGCGCGCGTTTTTGATATAGCTGAAAAAGTTGGATTAACAAGACAGCAGGTAGACAAACATCCACATGAATTCAGTGGCGGGCAGCGTCAGCGTATTAGTATTGCAAGAGCCCTTATTTTAAATCCAAAGGTTGTTATATTGGATGAAGCGGTGTCTGCATTGGATGTTTCCATTCAAGCGCAAATCCTAAATTTACTCATTGATTTACAGGATGAATTAAAGCTCACCTATCTATTTATTTCTCATGATTTAAATGTCGTACGCCACGTTAGTGACCGAGTGGGAGTCATGTATCTTGGACAAATGATGGAAATGGCTGAAACGGATGATTTATATAATGAGCCGTTACACCCTTATACAAAATCCCTGTTATCTGCTATTCCTTCAACAGATCCAACAATAAAAAAAGAGAGAATTATCTTACAGGGAGATGTACCTGATCCGTCAAACCCACCATCAGGTTGCCCGTTTAGACTACGTTGTCCAAAGGCACTTGAACGGTGTAGTTTAGAAAAACCTACATATCAGGAAGTGAAAGCAAATCATTGGGTAGCATGTCATTTATATGATTCTCCTAAAGCAGACGTAAATGAAAGTGAAAAAGAGGAACAATATATATAATATGGAATTTTATTGTGAGGGATAAGAGAATGGAATTAGAATTATCTAAGCTGACCACGGAGATTAGAAATCAATATAGTATGAACTTGGATCAGATGTCTACATTGGAAGTACTGAAAACCATTAATAATGAAGACAAAAAAATAGCAGAAGCGGTGGAACAAGTATTGCCTGAAGTAGCGATTGCAATCGAAGCAACCTACCAATCTCTCAAAAATGGTGGAAGGCTGTTTTATGTCGGCGCAGGAACCAGCGGCAGAGTCGGAATCATTGATGCATCGGAATGTCCACCAACGTTCATGACAGATCCAGATATGGTCCAAACCGTCATGGCGGGAGGGACAGGCGCATTTTTTCAAGCCGTTGAAGGCTCTGAGGACAATGAGGCGCAAGGCGAGCAGGATTTAAAGGGCAGAAAGTTCACAAAGAATGATGTGGTAATCGGTATTACTGCAAGTGGAAGAACACCGTATCCTATTGGTGCGTTAAAATACGCAAATGACCTTGGTGCTTATACAATATCCTTAACATGTAATGAAAACTCTACCATATCAACTTTTGCTGATTGTGGGATTGAAGTTCTGGTTGGGCCTGAAGTATTAACGGGTTCCACAAGAATGAAAGCCGCTACCGCCCATAAAATGATTCTTAACATGATTAGCACCACGACAATGGTAAAGCTAGGAAAAGTATATGAAAACCTGATGGTCGATGTACATGCAAGTAATTATAAATTAAAGGAACGAGCAAAAAAGAATATGATGGAAGTAACACATATAACTTATGAAAAAGCAGAAGCGGCACTGGAAAAAACAAGTTATCAGGTGAAACCTGCAATTGTGATGATCGAGGCTGGTGTTGATTTGCAGAAAGCCAATCAAGCGATAGAAGAGAGTAACGGATATGTAAGGGAAGCAATTGCAAGTTTAGTCCAATAGCTTGAGTATAATAATAACAGGCATTCAATTATAAGAGAACGACGGCAACCAAACTAATATGTTTGATTGCCGTTTTTGATAAAATCTGCCAATAGGAAGCACGGGGACGGTTCTCTTGCTTCCTTTTTAGGTAAGATACTTTAAAGTGAATGATACAATGGGTTGTCTAGCATTCTTGCTTTCCTTGAGCTACTTGATGTTGCGGATTTCCATAACTTTGCTTGAAAGCCTATTTAGTTTTTATTGGTCCCTGGCGGTTTACAAGAAGAAGCGCATTCTCTTAACGCGAAGTTATAACGAATTTATACAATTATCTAAAATATGTATCATTTCCCGGGAAATATCGACAAAATAGGAATGACGATGCAGAGTAAAAATCAAATAAGAAGAGGAAAAATAACTCCCATTCGACAAAAATCGGGGAGTGACAGACGCCAAGAATGAAGCCAAAAGCAACGATACCCACATTGTTGCTTTTTTTGTTCGTTATTCAATAAAGCAAATTAACACAAACAGTCCTGACTCCCTTTTCCTTTCTCCGCTTTGGAAGCAAAAGAACCGTCCCCATGCTTCCACTGATGACTTTAATTGGGTAATAAGTACAGGATGTATTGCTTTTGGTGGCGTTTCATCATAGATTGGAATTAGAAGGGCTGATTTCTTGTATTCTATTATTTATTTTAGTAGCAATGCAAAAATGAGTGGGCTAGCAAAGTGGAGGCAATGTAATGAATATGGATAATCTTTATTATTATAAGAAGTCAAAAAGCAATCCCAATCCATTTACAGTGAAAAAGGATCTTATTGTCTATGGCGCAACGCCAGCTGGTATAACGGCTGCAATCCAGGCGAAAAAGATGGGACTAGAGGTTGCGATTGCTGAGTTCAGTAACCATATTGGTGGAATTACAGCGAATGGATTGGGTGCGACAGATCTTGGAGCGAAAGAAGCGATTGGTGGACTGTCGAGAGAGTTTTATCAAAAAATGGGATCTTATTATGGCAAAGAGGAGCAATGGACTTTTGAACCGAAAGCTGCAAAACATGTTTTTACAGAATGGTTAAAAGCATATAATATTCCGGTTTATTATGAACAACACCTGCACAAAGTTTTCAAAAAAGATACCGAAATACAATCAATCGTGATGGAAAACGGAAATACATTCAAGGGGGAATTCTTTATCGATGCCTCTTATGAAGGAGACTTAATGGCTAAAGCTGATATCACAAATATAGTTGGAAGAGAATCGAACAAAACCTATAACGAGACATATAACGGTGTCCAATTTGGGTATCCGCATCATAAGTTTGAAACCGATATCGATCCATATGTGGTCCCAGGAAGGGAGGAGAGTGGCCTCCTTCCAGGAATTACAGATGTGCTTAACGAGGAAGAACCACGGGGTGAAGGGGACAAGCTTATCCAGGCTTACAACTTTCGTATTTGCTTAACAAAAAATGTTGAAAATCAAGTGCCATTTCCGAAGCCATCTAATTATAATCCAGAAAGGTTCGAACTCTTACTTAGATATGCGCGTGCAGGGATTTGGGATGCAATGAATCTACACACCTTGCTTCCAAACGGCAAAACAGATTTAAATAATTACGGGGCAATCTCAACCGACAATATTAGTATGAATTATGAATGGCCAGAGGGGAGCTATGCAAAAAGAGAAGAAATATTCCAAGACCATGTGAATTACAACATGGGAATGCTTTATTTTCTAGCTAATGACCGAAGAGTTCCGATGGATATTCAAAAAGAAGTGAGATCATGGGGATTAGCAAAAGATGAATTTAAAGAGACGGCGCATTGGCCTGCCCAACTATATATTCGCGAAAGTAGAAGAATGATTTCTGATTATGTGATGACAGATAACAATTGTTTAGGAAAAACAGCGATTGACGATTCCATTGGTCTGGCGTCCTATCAAATGGATTCCCATCATGTAAGACGCGTTGTAGTTAATGGCGAATTGGTAAATGAAGGAGACGTAGAAATTCCTATTTCTCCATATCCAATATCCTACCGATCTGTTCGTCCAAAATCGGACGAATGTACGAATTTATTGGTACCAGTTTGCCTATCAAGCTCACATATTGCCTATGGATCGATACGAATGGAGCCAGTGTTTATGATTATTGGGCAATCTGTTGGGTTAGCTGCGAGTCTGGCATTTAAAAATAAATCTACCGTACAAGACATGGATTATAATGAGTTGAAAGAAGAACTTATTAAATGGAATCAGTTATTACATTGGGATAATACTATTGAGGATGATCCTATAGAAAGAATGAAACAGACATTTGGAAAATAAAAAAAGAGCCTGGGACATAACTAAAGTGTTTAACTCAAAGCCGAACATTTCGCCATAATAGCGAAGGAAATACACGGAGACTCCTGCGGGATGAAAAGCCTAGGTGAGACTACGTAGAGCGATAGCTCGGAGTAGGCTCAGCAGCGCCCGCGGAAAGCGTAGTGTATTTCCGTAGCGGTATATATGCACCAACTATGTTCGTATTTTACTTTGGTTAAAACACTTTTGTCCCAGTCTCCTTTTTTAGTTAATTCGTAAACGTTTCTTCAATTGCATTAACATTATCGATTAATAGTACCTTAATGGATTCTTCGGTATCACTTTTATTCAAATGTTTCCTGAAATTTTCTAAGTGCTTGATTGCCTGTGCGGTATCTCCTTTCTTATAGTGATGTTCAGCTTGTCTTAAATGATTCGTCAATTTTTTAGTTAATGAATGTTTGATTTTTCCAGTATCCTTTAACGCATTTATCTGGTCTGTTAATGAAGAAGTGGTAATTTCAACTGTGATTGTTAGTAAATTAGTTATAATCTCTTCTCCATTGTAGAAAATAGCCGCATGAACCTCTATACTCCCTGCGTTTTTTCCGGTAATTAACCCGTCTTCAATGGTTGCTATTTCAGAATCTGAAGGGATCCATTCAATAGTTGCTCCTGATACATCGATGGTATTCCCGTTTGCGAGAGTGACTTCGAGATTCAAATCCGACGTTTTTCCTTGCATGATGGATGTATCATCGATGGAAACGCGCGCTTCGTCTAATGGAACCGGTAATTTATATAAGTCAGCTCCAGATGCATAGTAGATATTTCCTTCATTATCTAAGTCCATCAGGTTTACGGTGTCACCTACTAGTTGTTTACTTGCCATTGTTTCTGGATCAATAACGGTAAGCTTTCGCCCAGCGGTTGTGTAGAGTAATCCATGGTCATCCCAGCGCATAAAGAATGGCCGCCATTGACTTCCTCGATGTACACCAGAATAGATCTCGGTGCTTTTAACAATTTCCTTTGTAACAGGATCCATTGCGAATATAACGGTATTATCTGTTCCTGTTTCATCAAAACCCCAGGCTACTCCCCAAAGATTACTATCAGGACCTATGGAAAGTTCACCAATCATTTCCGGTTTTTCCAAACCTTCTACTTCCAGGTCAAAAACATGATAGTCTTCTGTGCTCGTATCATAGGCAAACATTTTTGCTTTCTCTTCGGATGGCTCAATACCTAATCCTCCAGAGATTGTTGAACCTCCGTATAACATACCATCTTGATATGCCAATCCGATAATGCTTTGATTTTCAATTATATTACGGGTGCTTGTCCAATCATCGGTCACAGAATCATAGATAGTTAAAGAACCACCTAATCTTCCATAATCAGAGATTGTACCAACAAATAATTTATCCTCTCCTGAAGTTAAGGTGAATGGTCTGCTTTGATCGTCACCGATATCATAAACCATTTCAGGATTGTTTCCGTTTCCGCCTCCAGAATAATCAAAAGGAGTTTCAGGATCATATTTGTAGATTTGCGCACCACCATAAGTACCTAGATATACATTTCCATTGAGAAAGCCTATTCCTTCAATTTGGTGAGGATCACGTTCATTTAGAATATATTCTTCATTGGAAGTATCATACACTCCAAAGGATCCTTGGTACCCACCCATATAGATATTATTATCTTCGCCAATTTCAAGGCTTTGAATATTAAGACCCTGCATGTCCACTTCCGGATAGCTTATTTCCAACGTATTTGTCTGTGGATTATACTCGGAATACTCAATTTGGTGGTGCAATATTGCTAGGACATCCTCGCCTTCGTCATTTTTTACCCATTCAATGGCTTTTGCCGGTGTAGCAGGCAACTGGATAGTTGGTTCTACAGGTGCAGTTTCATGTGTTTCCATGTCATAGGTCCATAACTGTGTTGACTGTTTAGAAATGAAGTAAATAATATTTTCATCATATGGAGAAGGGGATGAAATCAACCCATCGAATGTATGCTCATCTTCCCAATTCATCTCATTTAAGACTTCGCCAGTTGTCACATCAATTGTTAAAAGGGATGTACCATAGGCAATAAAAAGATTGTTTCCATATTCCCAAATATTTGAAACGGATGTGGAAGAACCAGTGATTGGCAAGTCAATCTCTGTCCGTTCTCCTGAATTTCGATTCATTTTAATTAAGTGGGCAGTAGTACCTATCCCTACATAAATATTCTCATCGGTAACACCTAATCCTCTAGCATATAGTTGCCCCTCATAGAAAGTACCCAAATCGGTAAATTCATCAGCTACTATGTCGTATTCAAATGTTTTCGCATTTGGATAAGTGACACCATAAATTTTTCCATCATTGGTTGATTCGAGCTGCCAAACCCAATTATCGGATGGATTTTTCCCAACTTGCTCTAACCTTTGTTCATCCACGACATATCGGTATAAAATCCCGTTATACGTACCAGCAAAATAAACGTTTCCATCAGAACCAATTGTCATTCCCCAAACAACGTCACTACCGGGAAGGGACTCAGAGAAAATTACTTCACCGGTTTCTGAATCTGCAGCATAAAAGGTTGCAGGTGATCCGTTAGTTGCATAATACAGTTCGCCTTCACCAATTGCCGCGCCTTGTGTTTTAGCAGCAAGAGCTGCAGGCCCCATATTGATAGGCTCTCCGTATTGAAATGGTAATTCAAATTGACTGTTCGGTTTTTCAAAAAGTTTCACGTTATCATAATATCCCTTCATTACAGAAGTAGAAGATTGATAGATAAATATTTTAACGCCAGTAACACCAGGAGGAGCATCAGCCTCAATGACTACTTCTTGCCATTCTTCATAGGTGAGGTCCTCAAAGTATTCTGCGTTATTATGAATGATTTCACCTGAATCATTCAGCCAGCGAAGCCAGATGCCAGGGTTTCCTTCAAGCTCTTCCACATAAAGCTGAGCAGATAATTGGTAATGGTTCCCCTCTGTTACTGGGATTTCCTGACTAAAAAGACCGACTACGCCACCATTATCAACGGCAAGACTTTGATTTCCTTCATAAACTACTTCTTCGGATATAGCCATGCCTTCTTTAAAACCACCGCTCCAAAAATCCCAGGAAGGTAAATCCGTATCTGACGATGGTGGGGCTTCGAAATTTCCGTTCTCTACCGTGAGCTCTTGCCACTCATCAGTTGTTTCAGCAGATGAAGTTAAGCTGAATAAAGTAGGTGGGAACAGTGAAAATATTAGCAACATTGAGAGTAGAATGGATAGCGTTTTTGGAAACTTAAACTTCATATTATTTTTCCTCCTATTAAGTGAAGGTGGTGCCTGGCACCACCTTCTACCCTAGATATTATAATGTAACCAAAGAAAGTAAATTCTTTATCTCCGAGTAAGCATCCGGTGTAATATCGGATTCTTTAGCTTTTTCCAAGTGTTTCAATGCATCTTTTACGTGTTTTGCAGCCTGTGTTTCCCTTCCATCATCCCTGTGATGGATCGCCTGAGTAATAGAGTTGGATAATCTTTTACTTAAGGAGTGTGTAATAGTGCCATCCTCCGTATGCTGCTCAATCAGCTCCTGAGTCTTCTCAAGTGTCACTTTGTCCGTAACTTCTATTTTCATCAAATTGGTCTGCGATGAGTAATAAATATTTCCATCATCACCAAGTGTCATTAGCTCGGTTGGAGATGTATTCAATGTTTCATATTCCAATGTTTCGGGATCAATAGCTGTTACTTTTCCTGCCATCGTCGTATACAGGATACCATCTTCAGACCAGCGAATATGAACAGGACGCCACATACCTCTGTTCGTTACTTCTGGATAAATATTTTTACTCTTAACAATTTCTAACGTGTCTGGGTTCATTGCAAAGATGGTTCCGTCAGCAACTGACCATAATCGTCCATCTGGTCCGAGACTCATTCCACTAATCATCTTAGGCTGAAGTGTTGCACCAGGTATTTCTGGAACGAATTCTTCTATTTTTTCACCGTTTTCGATATCCCAAACAAAAATCTTCGCTGCTGTCTCTGTTGGGTCAATCCCAAGCCCTCCTGCAACGGTTGTAGAACCATACAATTTACCATCCTTTTCAGCAAGGCCAGCAATGGAATGATTATTGACCACATTCTCGTGAATGACGGTGTCTTCTACGGAATCAGGATCTAATATCGTTAATGATCCCCCCAAATGGCCGTATTCAGGAATGGTTCCAATATATAGTTTCTCATTTGCAGGAGTCATAACAAATGGTCTGTCTTGTTCTGGAATCTTGTATATCTGCTTTGGAGCAATTACGTCTTCGGTTGTATTCCATTCAAAGATGGAAGCACCGGGATATACACCAAAATACATATTATCTCCAATTGCGGCCATTCCTTCCGCTTGTCCTAATGCAAATGATTCAGTACTTCCTGTTTCAGGATTATAAACAGAAGCCTTTCCACCAGGGTAACCACTCATGTAGAGATTACTATCCGGGCCTTTTTCCAATGTCTGAATTGGTATAGGATTTCCAACGATAGGGTATTGGGTTGTCTTCACTTTTTTTGTTTCCAAATTCATGAAAGTAACACCACCACCGAATTGTACCGTTACGAGAGATAATCCTGGTAGTTCAGGGTCATTTGGCACCTCTACCCATGAAGTGTTACGCAGGAAAGTACCGAATACAACACCGGTATCGGTAGCTTCCAACGTTTCTAAGTCAATTTCCTGTAGACGGTTATTTTGCAGGAAATATACCTTATTACTTCCGGGCTGTCCTTGAACTAAACGTAACCCTTTATTATTCAGATAGTATGTGTCACTCCATTCATCCGTTTCGGTGTCATAGAATAATAAGGCATTGCTTCCACCACCAATTCCAGCTACGATATATTTCCCAGCAGCATCCATCTGCCATATACTGCTCCCCGGAGTGATACCGTCCGGAATATCAATTTGTTCATAGTTACCGGTCTCTAAGTCTAGTTTAGCGACATGATTGTCGACTCCGACACCTAAGTACAAGTAGCCATCATGATAGGCTGTGGAACGAGTATAACTCTGACCGGGTGCAACACTTCCGAAATCTGTCATTTCACCAGTATGAGGGTCATAGCGGCCTGCCTTTGCATTTGGATAGGAACCAAAATAGACGCGCCCTTCCTCATCATAAGATAAGCCATAAACAACACTTTCCCCAATGCCTCCGAGGTTTGTCACTTCTTTTGTTTCAGGTGAATATTCGTAAAGTGTTCCATTTCCGCCAATATAAACATTGCCATTTGGAACGGTAATATGTGTCCAGGAGCTTTCAGACCCCTCGAGTGGAAATGTTCTTAAAACTTCCTGGCTTACAAGATCAATAACCTGGAAAATGGCAGGATTTCCTGATGCTGTTGTGTACATAACATCTCTACCATCTTCCTTCCCATAAGTGGAATCATAAATGGCCACACTTTCAATTGGAGAACCAAGATTTTCTGGTTCACTAAATGACTTTTCAACTTGTGCGGAAGCAGACCCGATGTTTGTAAATAGAGAGCTTAGCACTAATAAAGAGGTGAAAAATACGAGAGTTAGCTTTTTAAATTTGCTTTTCATATAATATTCTCCCTTCCTATTCCTTCTTAAAATACTTGCATTTTCAAAATCGTTTTAAATTCTACAATATGTGTCATTACACCGCCTTTCAATCTAATTTGACCTACTACTTTCGATGGTTTTCATCATCAGGAAAATTGAATTTTGATTCTTTTGTCTATTACTAATATTTAAAACAATACTTGCTATTAAACAAGTCTTTAATCTGTCGAAAAGTTAGATGAAACTAAAGACCTATATCCCTAATAAAATAGAGAATTTGGAATAAAAAAAGGTTTGACCAATAAGGTCAAACCTTTTACACGCTGTCGAATTATCGCTTAGCTTAAACCTTTTCTTAGCCTAATCTTTCGGAATGCTCGGTAGCTAATCCACGTCATAGCAACTGCCAATACACTGCCTGTAAATAACGGAATAATACCAGGCAAGAAAGTCACGATAAAATATAAAGCGGCGATAGCAATCGCAATTTGTAATGTTTCCAATGGAGATGTTACTGCAACTAAAAAAGATTGCTTTATATATTGAAAGAATTTGAGATCAAATTGAACGTAAACCGGAAAGAAAAAGAGAAGTGTAATCACGTATGCCAATGATATTAAAACGAAGATAGGAAAAAGAAATTGTAATTTTCCACTGTTTAACTGTAAAAATAGAAAATCATAATACAGAATATAACCGATGATAAGAAATATAAAAGAGAATCCATTCAACTTGAGAAAATTACTTCGATAATTCACCCAAAAAGTATGAAAGATAGGTAGATGATGTTCTTTATGAAACCATTTATGTACAATCGTAAACATAGATGATGTTGCAGGAAATAAACCGAATAGTACGAAACCTAAGATTGTAAAAACAATCCAAAGTATATTTAAATACGCTATCTTTATCATCCATACTGCTATGCTATTAAACTTGTCCCAACCCATCACGTAAATTCACTCCTTCTAAAAAATAACTATACGTGAAGTTATATTTAAAAAGCAATCCCCTTCCTATTTTAAAAACTATTTAAATTAATTAAAGACACTTTAGAGACTTGTCACTTGTTAAAAAAGAAACTAATATAAAGTTAACAAATATTTTAAAAAGTGAAACAACACAAAGAGGTAGTGGAGAGTGTTTCCGATTAAATTTATTGTTAGCGTTTCCAATAAGTCTCATATTTTATGAGTTATTGTTGAAGGAGGTGGGGGAGTTAAATATTTTTTGGTTTTAATTTTATTTAAAATACGAGAGGGGTTAATTTTATGAAAAAGAAGTTTATGTTTCTAGTAATGTTGTTAACATTTGGTGTTTTATTAGCGGCATGTAACTCAGATGATGGTGGTGATGAGACAGAGGCAACTGGTGGAGATGGGGAAGTTGAAGGTGAAATCACTGTTTGGGCACATCCATACACTGGAGACGCAGAAGCAGAAGCGAAAATGTGGGAAGAAATAATTGCAAATTATAATGAAGAATTTCCTGATGTGACAGTAAATTATGAAACGATTCCATGGGCAAACCGTGATCAAAAAATTCTAACAGCACTTGCAGCAAATAATGGTCCGGACGTTTTCTATGCAATTCCTGACCAAATGCCGCAATACGCGGATGAAGGTATGTTACTTGAACTGGATCCATACTTAGAAGATTATGATATGGATGACTTTGTGGATACGGCTTTGGTTTCAACTACTTGGCAGGATAAAATGTATGGCCTTCCAATCCTTCAGGAAGCATACACATTTTTCTATAATGTAGACGTTATCGAAGCGATTGGAGAAGATCCAGGAAATCTACCAACAACATGGGAAGAATTTGAGGATTGGGCAGAAAAGGCTAAAGAACAAGACAAATTTGCTTTAAGTTATGCTGGTGGTGGATCGATGAATGGAACCATCTATCCATGGATATGGCAGGCTGGTGGAGATATTATTACACAAGAAGATGAGATTTTAATCAATAGCCCAGAAAGTGTAGAGGCATTTGAGTTTATTAATAACATGTATGAAAAAGGTTACATTCCTGAAGATTCAATAACTGCTATGGAGCATGATGCACTGTGGAATGGCGGAGAGATGCTAGCGGTATTAGGATCTGGAATTTCGTTAACTAACCTACTTGCTAATGAAGACTTTAATTTCGTAATTGCACCACCACTTGCGAAAGAGGAACAAGTAACCTATGGTACAACCGGAATGTTCGTCGTTCCTTCCAATAGTGATAATCCGGATGCAGCGGCAGAATTTGTAAAGGTAGTTACAAATGCTGATAACCAAAGAAATTTCAATACGGTAACACAGTATATTCCGACACGGGAATCGGCTAAAGATATTTTTGATGATCAGGAGTACTTAAGTCAACTTGCATCCTATACACAATATGCATTGCCGGGAGTTATTCATCCAATTGGACGTACAATCATGCCACTCATTCAGGCTGAAGTCCAAACGATGATGGAAGGCAAAAAGTCACCACAAGAAGCAGCAGATGCAGCAGCTACTTCTATTGAAGCAGAACTAGCTAAATAAGAAATAAATAACAGAGAGAATGGCTAAAAAGGATCACTCTCTCTGTTACTAACTTACATATGGAATAAGGTGATTACACTGGAGAATTTAAAAAAGGATAGTAATAATACCAATCAGAAAAAGTTTTCCAAAAAGAGTGGGAAAAACAAGTTGCCTTTTATTGAGAGGGTAAAGCGAGAATGGAATCGTAATGCAATTGTATATATCTTTCTTATACCTGCATTGATTCACTTCACTATTTTCCAGATCGTTCCGTTTGCATATAGTTTTATTTTAACTTTTCAGGATTGGAAAATAATCGGAAATTCGGAGTTTGTCGGACTAAAGAATTGGATTCAATTTTTCAATGATCCGATAGCATGGAAAGCGATATGGAATACAGTATTATTTTCCATCTATTATATTCTTCCAACAATGGCTTTAGGTTTGATTTTAGCTTTAATCATTAATTCAGGTATAAAGTTAACCGGATTATTTAAAGGAATATTCTTTCTCCCCGTTGTAACCTCTTTCGTCGTAATTGCAGGTATTTGGGGATGGTTATTTAGAGGAACGGATTCAGGTTTAATTAACTTCCTATTGAGTTTTATCGGAATGGATACTCAACTGTTTTTTTCAGATTCCAGTCAGGCACTGATTGTACTTGCAGGGTTGAGTATATTTAAAGTTGCTGGTAGTACGATGATCTATTACTTTGCAGGATTACAATCTGTACCGAATGAATTGTATGAAGCTGCACGAATGGATGGAGCGACACCTCTAAATATATTCTGGAAAATTACGTTTCCGCTATTAAAACCAATTCATTTTTATGTGCTAATTGTAACAACGATTGGTTCATTTCAAATCTTTGATTCTGCATATTTGCTCACTGGTGGTGGACCGAACTATGCTACTACAACGATTGTTTATTACTTGTATCAACAAGGGTTTGCCAGTCTTAACTTAAGCTATGCGGCTGTTTTATCCTATGTATTGTTCTTTATTATTTTGCTTATCTCGCTTGTACAGAGAAAGTATCTCGGGAAAGACTCGAATATTTATTGATTCGAAGATTTATTGGAAAGGAGTCTGAATACAATGGTTAAGAAGATAATATCGTATACAGCGGTATTTATATTAAGTTTCTCTTTTCTTTTACCGTTTATCATTATGATATTAGGATCATTAAAGGAAACCCAATTTGCACAGTTGGACCCGTTATTTTGGATACCAAATGATCCTACATTGAGTAACTATTACTATTTATTTAATGATGGAATTTTTCTAAGGTGGATTTTTAACTCTGTTGTAATAACAATCATACCTGTTTTTAGTCAAATGCTTTTTGCCGGAGTACTCGGTTATATTTTTGCTAAAAAGAAATTTCCGGGTAGAGAGATTATTTTCTGGATATTTATGGCGGTCATCATGATTCCACAGCAATTATTGATTATCCCTAAATATATCATGTTCTCTGATTTTGGCTGGATTAATACGTATTGGGCATTAATCATCCCAGAACTTTGGGGAATCATGGGTGTGTTTTTGGTAAGGCAGTTTATGCAGGGGCTTCCTAATGAATTGGAAGAGGCAGCACGCATTGATGGGGCAAGCGATATTAAAGTTTTCTTCAAAATTATTCTGCCACTTTCGCTACCTGTAGTAGCAACGGTGGGGACGTTTGCGTTTATTAGTAACTGGAATGATCTATTTCAGCCACTCATTTATATGACGCAAGAGAAAATGTTCCCTGTAACTGTGGGATTAGCCTCATTATTGGGTAAAGAGGGAGATTTTGGTATTGAAATGGCAGGTGCGACACTTTCGTTCATTCCTACATTCGTAATCTTCTTGTTCTTCCAGCGTTATTTTACAGAAGGAATTCAAATGTCCGGCTTAAAGTAAATAAGGAAGGAGGCTAATCATGGAAGATCTGAAAATCGGAATGATCGGATTAGATACCTCGCATGCGGTGGCTTTTACGAAGTTATTGAATGATTCAACCCAAGTTCATCATGTGAAGAAGGGGAAAGTCGTAATGGCTTTTCCCGGGGGTTCACCGGGTTTTCCGTTGAGTATGTCCCGATTAGAAGGTTTTACAAAGGAAATAAAGGAAAGTTACAGTGTACAAATTATGGACTCTATGGAAGAAGTTGCTTTTGCTTGTGATGCGATTTTATTGGAATCGGTAGATGGTACACAGCATTTCGAGCAGTTGAAAAGGATTATTCCATATAAGAAACCAATTTTCATAGATAAACCATTTTCATTAAGTTCAAAAGATGCTAAGGAAATGATTCAATTATCTCAAAACTACCAAACTCCGATTATGAGTTCCTCGGCACTTCGTTTTGCAGAAGGATTAAGATCGGTAATGGGAAATTCAATAAAAGGGAAGATAATTGGCGCTGATTGTTTTGGTCCAATGGAAATTTTGGAAAAGCAACCAGGCTTTTTTTGGTATGGAATTCATACCATTGAAATGCTTTTTACGATTTTGGGCGTAGGGTCAAAAGAAGTTTCAGTCAAAACAAATAATGACCATGATCTATTAACAGCGATATGGAAAGATGGGCGTATCGGAACGGTAAGAGGTAATCGTAAAGGAAATAATCAGTTCGGAGCAGCCATTCATTTCGAACACGGCACAGAATTTGTTTCCATTAAAGATAATCAAAAGCCTTTTTATGCTAGTTTGCTTGAGGAAATTGTCCTGTTTTTTCAGAATGGGGTTTCTCCAGTATCTATAAATGAAACATTGGAAATCGTTCGCTTTATTGAAACAGCTAATGAAAGCAGAAATTCTGGTAAGTCAATTGTTCTTCGTTGAAGATGATAAGAATAGGAGGGATTTGATGAAGCAAGTGAGTTTTGGAATTATAGGCGCTGGCGTTCTTGCTCCTCTTCATGCAAAAGCGATTGTTTCCAATTTGAATGCAAAACTAGTAGCTATTGCAGATCTTGATTTTGCAAAAGCAGGAAGATTTGCTCAAGAGTATGAGATTGAACAAATATTTACAGATTATGAAGAAATGCTACAGGAGCCAATTGATGTTGTCTGTCTATGTGTCCCAAGTGGGTTACATGCTAAGTTTGCGATACGATGTGCTGAAATGGGAAAGCATGTTCTAAGTGAAAAACCACTGGATATTACGTTTAAAAATATGGATGCCATGATAAATGCCTGTCATAAGGCAGATGTAAAATTAGGCGCAGTATTTCAGCGCCGGACATTGCCACACTTTATAGCAGCAAAAAAGGCTTTCGATTCGGGAGCACTTGGCAATATGATGATGATTCATGCTTACTTGAAATATTACCGTACGGATGCATATTACGCTAGCGCTGGTTGGCGGGGGCAATGGGAACTCGATGGCGGTGGAGCGCTCATGAATCAGGGTGTCCATGGGATTGATTTGCTGCAATGGATCGGTGGTGAAGTTGAAAGTGTAATTGCCTTTAGTGGGACATTGGCAAGAAAAGAAATTGAGGTAGAAGATACCGCAGTAGCAATTTTAAGGTTTAAGAATGGTGGACTCGGAACAATTCAAGGAGCTACTTCTATATACCCTGAGCAGGAAACAAGTATTGAAATTAACGGCGATAAAGGCACGATTAAAGTTTCAGATTCAGAAATAGAGATTTGGGAGTCTATGAATAATGATTTAATCGAACCCTCATTGCCAAAGCCAAATCATGATGGGCATGCCGTAATTATAGATGATCTGGTCGAGGCAATTATAGACGACAGGGACCCAATGATACCTGGAATAGAGGCACGAAAGTCTGTTGAAATTATACTTGCTATTTATGAATCAGCACGGATAGGTCGGGAAGTAGTGTTATCCGAATTTTACCCGTTTACTCATCCAACCAACATGTTTCCCGATTAATGGGTGGATGAACTTCAGAGTGTCACAATTGTTGTTAGAAAGGAGACTTCTAGTATATGTATATTTCAAAGGTCGAGGTATTTCCTGTAAATTTACCGATGCTTCAAAACTTTTCCATTTCAGGTGGCCAGGTAGGTAATCGTCAGGCTGGTGCACCCCATGTCTATGTTCGCTTAATAACCGAAGATGGAATAGAAGGCTGGGGAGAAGCTAGACCAAGTCATAGATGGAGTTATGAAACGATTGAATCGGTAGTCTCAACTATTAAATCCTACTTTGTTGATGTGTTAATAGGGCTCCCGATTTATGAGCTCGACGAGATACATCGCGTCATGGATAAGCAGATAGCATCAGGCATAACAAGAGGCCAGCCAATTGCAAAGGCAGCTATTGATATGGCAATCATGGATACAATAGCGAAGTCCAATCAACAGTCACTTGGACATCTTTGGTTTACAAAACCCGAAGAAGAGATAGCTTTATCCTATTTAATAAGTGTATCAAATAAAGGGGAAGCAGAAGAAAAAGCGAAGATTGCAAAGTCAGAGGGATATACGGGTGTCGATGTCAAAATTGGCATCGATACGGAAAAAGACATCGATATTTTGAAGTCTATTAAAGAAATTCTTCCTGATGCCTTTTTTCGTGTAGATGCGAATCAAGCCTATCAATTAAAAGATGCGATGCGTTTATGCAGAGCCATGGAGGATATTGGAGTGGATGTGTTTGAACAGCCACTTTCAGCTGGTGATCTAGCAGGTCATGCCAAGCTCAGAGAATTCACAACAATTCCAATCGCTTTGGATGAAAGTATATGGACACCCGAAGATGTAATTCGAGCTATACAGTTGCAGGCATGTGATGTGATTGTCATAAAGGCAACAAAAATGGGTGGTTTATCAATTGCAAAGCGATGTGGAGATATTGCCATAGCAGCAGGTCTCCGTTTACTTGGTGGAGGTTTAACCGAATCTTCATTAGGGCTGTACGCCAGTGCCCATCTATTTCACGCATTAGGTATCAAAACACCAGTTGACTTGAACGGACCCCTATTTCTAAAAGATGATCCGTCTAGGCAGATGGCTACGATCCAGGAGGGGAAAATTAAACTTCCGAATGGGCAAGGAATCGGATGGGAAGTGGATCAAGAAAAACTTCGACATTTTTCTATTGATCTTTAGAGATAATGGATGCTGAAGTAGAAACGAATCGGGTGCACTTGGAAGACATACCCGATTCGGTAGAAAGCTTTAATTTGCTTCATCAATGATAAAACTGAGTCTGTAAATCCTGCGGGGTCTGCCTTTGAGGGTTACTCTTTCCTCGCCGACGATTTCAACAATTTCAGCATCCATCCATTTCAGCAGAATCCGATGTGCGCTTCGGTTGGTGATGTTTAATGTCGCAGCTAGTTCCTGAGCAGTATAATCATATTTTTTATACCTTGCAACACGAGCCATTAATTTAGTCATATAAGCAGCAGACATTCCAGCTTTATCTGCTTTATCAAGTAACTTGGCATCGGTAATTGCAAGTTCATACCGCTCATATTGTGTGTTTGTTGTGATATCAACAGGACCTAGAACACTACGATCTTCTCGAACAATATAACAAACATTGCCACCTAATTCTTTTGATTGCCTTAGTGCTAAGCGAGCATGGCTTCCTGCCTCAGCGGCTGAACCGCCGAATCCAACACCGATGCTTAGGGTGATATTTAACTCATTTTTAGTATCCTGCAGTAAAGGAATAAATTTGTAGCCCCTCGTTTCACGTTCAAAGATACCTCGGGTGGTTATAAAGGAGAATTCTTCACCACCGGAATTGACCAAATGACCATCTAACTGTTTTGTGTAATCTAGTAGCATTTGTTGAATTTGGAGTTTTAAAAGTTGGACATCATGTTCAGAATTGTATTTTTCGATGACTTTATTAAAGTTATCGATATCAATTAGTCCAAAAACAATTTGTGACTCTTTATTCCTGCGAGTTTCTGAAGCTAATAGTGCTCGTTCAAAAGATACAATCATATCCTGTTGTGTTGGGGTAACCCATTCATTTGGAATATTCATCTCAGATAATTTCATAGACACATTCTGGATACCGGTAATTGCAATAGATCCATATTTTCTATAGTTTTGTGTATGGAAGTTTATAATTGCTTCAATGAGATCACCTTCAGACTGATTTTTAAAAATAATATATTCATAATTCGGATCTTCCAGTTCAAACAGAATTTGTTCCAAGTACTTTTTCTCAATCGAATCAATCGATAATTGTTTTAATCCAAAATTATTTTTTATAAGAAATAACGATCTGTAAAGACCAGTTCCCATGAGGGGTACATGATGAACAGGAATAGTAAAGTTAATAACTTCTTTTGCTTTTGTATACATATGATGCTCTGTAAACATCAGAACATCCACTTCATCCATTAGTTGTTTTGCAATATCAATAATTTCACTACAAGAAGTAATGATAGAAAAAACGGGACTAAAGTTTGGAAAGGCTTTCAAAACATCTTTTGATAAATTCATAAGTGCTTCAGGTCCAACAATTCCTATTCGAATTTCTGAATTACCGTTCATCGAATTCATGAGTTGCATTCGCTCATCTCCAATATAAAGACACATAAAAAGACTTGTCTTTTATTATTTGTTTTAATTATCATACTTTTTAAACATATATTTGTCAAAATATTTGAATAAAAAAATGGTGACAAAATTGTCATCTATTAAAAGACACTTTTAAGACTTGTCTTTTAATAACCGTGTCCATACAATATAAATAAATATTATTCTGAAATTTCCTAAAAGTGGTGGATTCCAAAATAATTTCATGAAGTAAAAACGAGGAGTGATTTTTAATGAAAACAATTGATGAGCTCGAACAATTTATGACAATTCCTTCTGAAGCATTAATAAATGACCTTAAAAAAATAGATGGAGATATCTTGATTTTAGGTATAGGGGGGAAAATGGGTCCTACCTTAGCGAAAATGACCAAAAGGGCTATTGACCAAGCTGGTTTGGATAAACAGGTAATCGGTGTATCGCGTTTTTCTTCAGGGAATTTAAGAGAAGATCTTGAGAAATATGGAATTAAAACAATCGCTGCTGATTTATTGGTTGAAGAAGAACTTCAGTCCCTCCCAGATGTTAAAAATATTATTTATATGGCAGGCAACAAATTTGGAACTGTCGGGAATGAGCATTTTACATGGGCAATGAATGCTTACTTGCCTGGTCAAATTGCTCAAAAGTATAAAAATTCAAGAATAATTGCCTTTTCTACAGGCAATGTCTATCCATTAACCAAAGTACTTAGCAGCAATTGTTCGGAGGATACACCTGTAAATCCAGTCGGGGAATATGCCCAGTCTTGCTTAGGCAGGGAACGTGTACTTACCTATTTCTCACATAAAAATTCGACACCGATGCTTATGTTCCGGTTGAATTATGCGATTGATATGCGTTATGGTGTGTTACTTGAAATTGCAAAGCAGGTTAGTCAAGAAAAACCGATTGATCTTACAATGGGAAATGTCAATGTGATTTGGCAAGGAGATGCAAATGAATATGCAGTCCGTTCCTTGTTACATACGGAGAACCCACCAAAAATTTTAAATATTACCGGACCGGAAACCCTATCGGTAAGGTGGTTAGCAAATGAGTTTGGCAAACGATTCAATAAAGATGCAAGATTTATAAATGACGAGAATCCACAAGCATTATTAAATAATTCATCGAAAGCGCATAAATTATTTGGATATCCTAAAGTTTCTGTACTTGAAATGATTGACATGATTGCGGATTGGCTTGAGCATGATGGTGAAACACATAATAAACCGACCCATTTCCAAGAACGAGAAGGTGCGTTTTAAATGTTAAAGGAAGCGGTTAAAAAGCAACTACATGAAGGCACAGTTATCCCCGCCCACCCACTCGCACTAACAAGTGAGAAAAAACTGGATGAAGCAGGACAGCGAGCATTAACACGTTATTATATCGATGCTGGAGTAGGTGGAATCGCTGTCGGTGTTCATACGACGCAATTCGAAATTAGGAATCCGGAGTTTAATTTATATGAAAAGGTATTGAAACTTGCCATCGAAGAAATGGAGAAGGGCAATACCCCAGATTCATTTATTAAAATAGCTGGAATTTGTGGACCTGTCGAGCAGGCTTTGGCGGAGGCGGAATTCAGTAAATCGATTGGCTACGATTTAGGTTTGCTTAGCATGGGAGGATTAAACCATTTAACAGAAGATGAATTGATTGATCGGACAGAGCAGGTGGCAGCAGTTATTCCTGTATTCGGATTTTACTTGCAGCCTGCTGTAGGTGGGAGAATATTCACCTTTGATTTTTGGAAGCGATTTGCGGATATTCCAAATGTGCAAGCAATCAAAATTGCACCATTTGACCGCTATCATTCCTTTGATGTGGTTCGGGCAGTCTGTCACTCCAAACGTAACGACGAAATAGCATTGTATACCGGCAATGACGACAATATTGTAAATGATTTGCTAACGACATATCACATTCGTTCCGGAGATGAAAAAATAGAAAAGAAGATTGTTGGTGGACTGCTTGGACATTGGTCAGTCTGGACAAAAAAAGTCGTAGAAATGTTTGCTAACATAAAGGATGTACAAGGGGAAGCACAGATCCCAAGCAATTTATTAACGCTAGGACAGGAAATAACAGATGCCAATGCAGCATTTTTTGATTCATCTAATAGCTTTAAAGGAAGTATCGCAGGAATAAATGAAGTGTTAAGACGACAAGGCTTATTACAAGGAAACTGGTGCTTACTGGAAAAAGAAAAATTAAGTCCGGGTCAAGCAGAGGAAATTGATCGTGTATATAGAAGCTATCCACATTTACATGATGATGAATTTGTGAAAGCTAATTTAACAAAGTGGTTTGACGAAAGACAGTAAACGGAGGAGGTAGCTTGATGCAAAAACTCATAGCATATAACAAACAAGTGAAAATAGTCGAAGATGAGATGCCAGTCGTCAAACCTTCTTATGTGCTAATTAAAACAATGTATTCCGCAATTTCACCCGGCACAGAGCTAATGGCGATTGAAGGAAGTGAGGGTAGAGAAACCGAATTTGGTTACAGTGCTGTTGGAATGGTTGTAGATTCTGGAGACGACATACAAGATGTGGCAAATGGGGATCTAGTTGCATGCTACGGAGCTCCATATGTCCATCATTCGGAATATTTACTCGTACCTAAAACATTATATTCAAAAATACCAACAACAATGGAACCAAGACAAGCAGCTCTTTCTGGCATTGGGGCGATCGCTATTCACGCCCTTCGAGTGGCAAAACTGCAATTTGGTGAGACAGTAATTGTTGTTGGATTAGGTCTGTTAGGTCAAATGATTGCCAAAATAGCAAATGCAGCGGCATATAATGTCATTGCATATGATCTTCACGAAAGTCGAGCAAATATGCTCTTGGAAGATACAGGAATAAAATCGTTTACGAGTATAGATGACATGGAAGTAGCCATAGGGAAAGCGACAAAAAATAACGGAGTCGATGCTGTACTACTATGTGCAGGTGGTAAACGGTCACCTCTGACAAACCAAAGTTTGAACTGGATACGAAACAAGGGAAAAGTTGTCATCGTTGGTGATGTGGAGCCAGAATTCCCTAGAGAGAAGATGTTTGCTAAAGAAGCAGAAATCTTAATCTCACGCGCCGGGGGCCCTGGGCGCTACGATAAAGTATATGAAGCAGAAGCAATCGACTACCCATATGGATTTGTTCGTTGGACAGAGGGTAGAAACATAGAAGAATATATCCGTTTAGTTAATGAGGGTCGAATTGATGTAAGTCCTTTCCTAACAGAAGAGATAAGCTTTACGGATGCACCTGGGGAATTTCAAGCGTTGTTAAATAAAAAGTCGAGCACATTGACAAAGATTATTCGGTATTAAATAAATATAGATTAGGTTTGGGACATCAGCAAAAAATCAACCAATACCCGTTTCAAAAACTATATTAACGTAAGGTGCGGATAAGAATGGAAAAAATAAATGTTGCTCTTATCGGAGTGGGAGCAATTGCCGAATCGACACATTTAGTTTATTTGCAACAGCACAAAAATGTAACCGTTTCAGCAATTGTTGATTTAGATATCGAACGTGTAAAAAAAGTAGCTGAGAAAAATAAGATTAAACATTGTTTTACTACCATCGATGAAATGTTAAACACTATAACCCTCGATGCGGTGATTATATGTACACCAAATGGTACCCATATTCCAATTGCGAAAAAAGCAGCGGAGCATGGGATACATGTTTTTATCGAAAAACCAATCGGTACGGATTTGGAAGAGGTAAAGGAATATTTGAAGGTATCAAAAGCCAAAAATGTGATGACGATGGTCGGGATGACCCATCGATTTCGACGAGATGTATCCATTGTAAAGGAATATGCAGACCGTAACACATTCGGCAATATTTATTATGCAAAGGCGAAGCTGTGCAGAAGAAGAGATACGCCTAAAGGTTGGTTTACGAATAAAGACCTATCTGGCGGTGGAGCAATGATGGATACGGGTGTGCACG
This sequence comes from Oceanobacillus longus, assembly GCF_042650085.1. Taxonomy (NCBI): domain Bacteria; kingdom Bacillati; phylum Bacillota; class Bacilli; order Caryophanales; family Bacillaceae; genus Oceanobacillus; species Oceanobacillus longus. Next base: position 185,608 of record NZ_JBHSAO010000011.1, read on the forward strand.
TACTTGATCTAGCATGGTGGTTAATGGGTCAACCGAAAGTAGCATCCATTACAGGTAAAACGATTTCAGGACTAGGAAACTATCAAACAAAATATGTATCCAGTTGGGAATCGCAAAATAAACGTTTAAATGGAAACCATATTTTCGATGTTGAAGATTTTGGGGCTGCATGGATTCGCTTTGATAACGGTGCTGTTTTATCCCTTGAAATTGCATGGGCAATGAATGGTGAGCAGGATGAAGGTATTTCCATTGAACTATTAGGTGATAAAGGTGGAGCTACGTTAACACCGTTAGCGATTTATAAAGAGGAAGAAGGTACACTTGTAAAATCCAATCCATTATTTGAAACGAACGATGCATTTGAAAATGAAATCAATCACTTCATCCATTGTGTTCAAACAAAATCCACACCATTAATTGATGGAGACCAGGGATATGAAGTGTTAAAAATGTTGCAAGGAATCTATGAGTCCTCAGAGAAACAGGAAGAAATAAAGTTCAAAAATTGAAGGGAGAACGAAATATATGCTTAAAGTTGGAGTAATCGGAGTCGGTTCCATTTCAGAGTTTCATATAAAACCTTATCTTGAAAATGACCAGGTGGAATTACTGGCATTATGTGATTTGAATGAAGAGCGTCTTACAGAAAAAGGGGCATTATATGGAGTAAGTGAACTTTATAGTGATTACCATGAGCTATTAAAAAATAAAGAAATTGATGCGGTTAGTATTTGCACGTGGAATAATTCCCATGCAGAGATCGCAGTAGCTGCACTCGAGGCTGGGAAAAATGTGCTCGTGGAAAAGCCATTATCGATGACAGTGGATGAGGCTTTACAAGTTGAAGCAGCGGTTGAAAAGACAGGGAAAATAGTACAAGTTGGATTTGTTCGCAGACATGGAGATAATACAAAACTACTAAAAACATTTATCGATAATGGCGAGCTTGGTGAGATCTATTATGCCAAAACATCTTGTTTAAGAAGATTAGGTAATCCTGGTGGTTGGTTTAGTGACCGTACGAAATCAGGTGGAGGTCCATTAATCGACTTAGGTGTGCATATGATTGATATATGTTGGTATCTCATGGGCAAACCCCGCCCAGTTTCCGTTAGTGGGAACACCTATAACAAATTAGGGAATCGAAGTCATATTGAAAATCTATCCTTCTATCAAGCTGCAGATTATGATCCAACATTGAATGATGTGGAGGATTTAACCGTTGCATTAATCCGCTTTGAAAATGGGGCATCTATCCTTGTAGACGTGAGTTTCACATTGCAAGCCAAGAAGGATGAATTATATGTAAAGCTCTTTGGTGATAAAGGTGGAGCTGAGGTTGAGCCAGAACTGTCCTTAGTAACAGAGAAGCATAATACGATTTTAAACATTACTCCACAAGTAGACAATCTAGGCCTAGATATTAATCAAGCATTTCATAGTGAAATTAACCATTTCGTTTCATGCTGTCTGGATGGGACGGAAAATATCGCCCCTGTATCGGATGGAGTTCAAGTAATGAAAATGTTGAATGCGATTTATGAGTCTGCAAACACCGGGAAGGAAATTTACTTATAGATGACGAATATGAATGTAGATGTAGTTATTGTCGGAGGGGGATTCGGTGGCTGTGCAGCAGCACAAGCCGCCTGTGATCAAGGGCTTAGCGTATTATTAACAGAAGAAACGGAATGGATAGGTGGTCAGGTTACCTCCCAAGGTGTTCCGCCAGATGAGCATAAATGGATAGAGGAATTTGGCTCAACGAAGCGATATCGCAGTTATCGTAAGCAAGTAAGGGATACGTATTTGCGGACGATGGATGTAAAATCAAAGGACGAAAACTTTAATCCGGGCAACGGTTTAGTGAGTAATATATGTCATGACCCACGTGTAACGTTACATGTATTAAATGAAATGCTCATGCCTTATGTTTTAACAAATCAGCTGACGATTGCATTAAACACAAAAGTACATGCCATTGATAAACAAGCAAAGACGTTACAAAAAATGACTTTTAAAAACGTAAAAACCGATACGCAACTACACGTTTGGGCTCCTTATTTTATTGATGCGACAGAGGCTGGAGATGTATTGCCACTGGCAGATCTGCCATATGTGGTAGGTGCTGAAGCCAAATCGGAAACAGGGGAAGCCCATTCATTGGAGATGGCTAACCCAGAAGATATTCAGGCATTTACATATGTGCTTGGAATGGAATACCGGGAAGGCGAAGAACATACTATTGCTCAACCCGACATGTACGATTTTTGGAAAAATTTCCACCCCGACATTTGGCCTGATAAATATTTGAGTTTCTATGCACCACACCCAATTACGAAGGAAAAAAGAGAGTATACATTGTTTCGTCAAGAGACAGGGTTCCCTTTATGGGAGTATCGCCGAAGCTTTGATAAAGAACAATATAATACCCCTTTTCCAGCCGGTGATATTACATTGATGAATTGGCCGCAAAACGATTACTTTTTAGGCAATATTTATGATGTTTCAGATAGTGAAAAAAAGAAGAGTGAATACGAGGCAAAACAGCTAAGTCTTTCCTTATTATACTGGTTGCAAACTGAAGCACCACGACCTGACGGCGGCAAAGGCTATCCCGGTTTGAAGCTTCGAAAAGATATATTTGGAACAGAAGATGGGCTGGCAAAAGCACCTTATATTCGGGAATCAAGACGCATTAAAGCTGAATATACGATTGTAGAACAGGACGTCTCCCCAGATTTTAATGAGGGAAAAACAGGCAAGAAATACGATGACAGTGTCGGAGTTGGATCGTATAGCATAGATTTGCATCCAAGCATGTCCGGAAGAAATTATGTTGATATTCCCGCATTGCCATTTCATATTCCATTAGGAGCACTGATTCCTAACGATGCAGATAATCTCCTGGCAGGTTGTAAAAATATCGGAACGACGCATGTAACAAATGGTTGTTACCGGCTACACCCAACGGAATGGAATATTGGGGAAGCGTGCGGAGCATTAGTAGCTTTTTGTATCAACAATGATAGTAATCCGAAGCAGGTACGCAAAAATCAAATGCTACTGCGTTCTTTTCAAGAAGAATTAAGAAAAGATGGCTTTGAGCTTGAATGGCCTGAGGAATTTTACCAATAGCGTAAGGATGGAGGTGAACAGTAGTGGGGAGGCAGATAGGTGATTTACCATTGGATGAATTACGTAATTATCGCCCCGAGCTAGTGAACAAGCCTGAAAGCTTTGATGCATTTTGGGCGGAACAAAAGATGTCCCTCAATACTATCCATCCACAAGTGGAATTAACTTGGAGAGATTATCCAGTACCAAATGTGGAAGTTGCGGATATCGTGTTTACAACGTGGGATAAAACGCCACTTACAGGAATTCTAGTGAAGCCAAAAGATGTGCAGGTGCATGAATACCCAGTTATTCTGCATTTTCATGGGTATACAGGAAGCTGTGGTTTAGCTGCTGACTTTTTAAAATGGACGACATTGGGTGTAGCTGTCATTGCATTCGATGTTCGCGGGCAAGGAAGTTCACCGGATTTTGGAATCTACCCAAATGGCAGCAGAATCCAAGGATGGATGTTATTAGGAAATCAAGACCCAGATAACTACTACTTTACAAATGTATATCGGGATATTTTGATGCAACTAAAATGGATTCGTTCGGAAGATTCGCCCATTCATCCAACGAAATTAGGTGTCATGGGCGGATCCCAGGGGGGTGGCTTGGCGCTAGGTGCTGCGGGATTAGATATGACAGTTGATTTTGCTGTTGCAGATTGGCCGTTTCTTGCACACTTCGAACGTGCACTGGAAATTGCTTTAACCGGGCCATACTTGGAAATTGTGAACTATTTTAAATGGAATGACCCACAATATCAAACATACGATAACCTGTTGCAGACACTCGGCTACATTGATGCCGTTCATTTTTGTAATTTAATCACATGCCCGACGTTAATGGCAGTCGGTCTGGAGGATGCTACGACACCACCATCCACTGTGTTTGCGGCATTTAATCATCTGAAATCAGAAGATAAAACGATGGAAGTCTATCCACAGTTTTCTCATGAGATGAACCCCTTTCATGAAGAAAAGAAGTTGGCATTTATCGCCAAGCAATTACAAAATTAGGGAGGTTTTTATTTTGAAGATAAGTATTAGTATGTATAGCCTAAATGCTACGGTTCAAAAGGAAAAATGGACAACGATTGATTTTATAGAATATGCAAAAAGCATTTCATTGGATGGCGTTGAACTATTGGATATTTATTGGAAAGACAACGACAAAGATAACGAAATCAAACAAGTCACAGAAGCATTACGCAAATATAATTTATCTGTTTCTGCCTATGATGTAACAAATAACTTTGTCAAAGAATCAAGTGAAGAACGTGCACAGGAAGTTAAAAAAATCCAAGACGGTATTCAAGTGGCGAAACAGCTGGGAACCAATATTGTTCGCGTGTTCTGTGGAGACCTGCATGATGATTTAACCTATGAAGACGGACAAAAATGGATTGTCGAAGGGTTAAAGAATTGTGCTGAAACAGCAGAAAAAGAGCAAATTTATTTAGCAATAGAAAATCACGGATTGTTAGCAGGGAAAAGTGAGCAAGTGGAGGAGATTATACAAAAGGTGGGAAGTCCTTATGTGAAATCTACCTTTGATACAGGTAACTTTTTACTCGTTCATGAGAAACCGCAACAAGCATTTGATCGATTGAAAAAAGATATCGTACATGTCCACTTCAAAGATTTCCGTGAAAAAGATCCAAGCGAAACGGTGAATGGATTCCGTTCTACCGAGGGAGTCGAATTAATCGGCACGGTCCCTGGGGATGGGCAAGTGGATTTAGCTTATATTGTTGAAGGATTAAAAGCCATTAACTATGATGGATGGCTCTCCATTGAATATGAAGGATTTGAAGATGCGAAAGTTTCTAATGAAGAAGCAGTGCAGCGTCTAAGGAATCTGTTGAAGTAACGACGGAAGTACAGTTTTTGCTGAAGTTGAGCAACTCCAGCCCAAAGTCGCGCGATCTGGTCGCGAAGTTGAGCGATTCTAGCCGAAAGTCGCGCGAAGTGGTGTCGAAGTTGAGCGATTCCAATCGAAAGTCGCGCGAAGTGTTGCCGAAGTTGAGCGACTCCACCGAAATTCGCGCGATGCGTTGCCGAAGTTGAGCGACTCCACCGAAAGTCGCGCGAAGTGGTGCGAAGTTGAGCGATTCCAGCTGAAAGTCGCGCGATGATGTGCCGAAGTTGAACGACTCCAACCGAAAGTTGCGCGATGCGTTGCCGAAGTTGAGAGATCAATCGAAATTCGCGCGATGCGTTGCCGAAGTTGAGCGACTCCACCGAAAGTCGCGCGAAGTGGTGCGAAGTTGAGCGATTCCAGCCGAAATTCGCGCGATGCGTTGCCGAAGTTGAGCGATTCCAACCGAAAGTCGCGCAATGCGTTGCCGAAGTTGAGCGACTCCAATCGAAAGTCGCGCGATGCGTTGCCGAAGTTGAGCGACTCCGACCGAAAGTCGCGCAATCTGGTCGCGAAGTTGAGCGACTCCAACCGAAAGTCGCGCGAAGTGGTGCGAAGTTGAGCGATTCCAGCCGAAAGTCGCGCGATGCGGCCCCGAAGTTGAGCGATTCCAGCCGAAAGTCGCGCGATGCGTTGCCGAAGTTGAGCGAACCAAACTGAAATTCGCGCGATGCGTTGCCGAAGTTGAGAGACTCCACCGAAAGTCGCGCGATGATGTGCCGAAGTTGAGCGACTCCAACCGAAAGTCGCGCGATCCAGTCCCAAAGTTAACTAAACCCAATCGAAAGTTAATCAAAACAAAATCACAAATCAACGACTAATTGTCTAAATTTGTGACTCACCATTCAATCCTAAGGAGGTTAAACAAATGCGTACGATTCTATTCACGAAGCTAAATAAAATAGATTCCGATACAACTACTAAGAAAATAAATTTTGTTGAATCGGCAGATCAGCTTACAAAAGAAAATGAAATATTTATCGTCGATGATAATGAGGCGAATATCGAAGCATTCATGGATGAAACCGATCAGGTATATATTCCCTTCAAGCTGCTTGATAGGGCTACAGCGAAGGGAAATGTACATGTGTATTTCGAATTGGAACAATATCCATTTTTCCAAAAAATAAAAGATGCAATTACGGTTCCAAAAGGGGTGCTACACTTTAAACGCACCATTTCCACAGCGGAGAGTACGCAATTAATTGCTAGTGATTTAATCGTATTTTCCGCCATCCTTGGTGAACCGGTAGATGTAAAAGTAAAACAAACAAATCCGACAGTAGCTCCCCATCATCAAATTGTAACAGTGAATTTTGGAGAAGGGACGATGGCGCATTTGGAATATACGATTGGAAAAGCAGACGAAAAGATTGAGTTGGAGTGGAGTGGGATCAAGCAAATCATTGAATTTGATAGTGAAGAAATGAAGCCATTGGTTCCAGGAGGTTATACGTCTCTTCCGTTAACCTTTTCAGTAGATTCCATATTAACAACTGCAGTAAAAGCGGACGAAAAACTCCTAGAACGTCTTCAAAAATTCACGCAGCTTATCACGGGAGGTGCGAAAGTATGAAAATTGGAATGATGAGTTTCGCCCATATGCATGCCATGAGTTATGCAGATAGCTTAATGAAATTACCGAATGTGGAATTGGTCGGTATTTTTGATGATGATGTGGAACGTGGTAAGGAAGTTTCGGAAAAATTTAATACAAAACACTACATAAACCAGGAAACGTTCCTCAACGAAGAAATGGATGCTGTTATCATATGCAGTGAGAATATTCGCCACAAGGAAATGGTGATAAATGCGGCAAAAGCCAAGAAGCATATTTTATGTGAAAAACCGATTGCAACAACAGTTGAAGATGCAGAAGCAATGATCCAAGCATGTGCGGAACATGAAGTGATTTTGCAAATCGCTTTTCCTGTTCGTTTTAGCTCCCCAATCGCGCAACTGAAAAAGATGATTGATGACAAGGAACTTGGTGATATTGTTGCTTTCCGTACAACGAATCGTGGACAAAATCCAGGGGGATGGTTTATTGATGAGAAGCAATCTGGCGGTGGGGCGGTATTAGATCATACGGTACATATGGTTGATATTATGCGCTGGTATTTAGGAAAGGAAATCACCGAAGTACATGCCATCGTTGATTCCTATTTTCATGATATACCGATTGATGATGCCGGACTTTTGACAGTTGAATTTGAAAACGGAGTTATCGCTTCCCATGATGCGAGCTGGTCAAAATTCACTGAATATCCGATGTGGGGCGATGCGACAATTGAGGTGATCGGTACCAAGCAGACCGTTAAAGTAGATGCATTCAAGGAACATTTTAGAATGTTTACAAGTGGTGCAAAGTCATTAGATCATGTTTTTTACGGCAATGATATGGACTTTGGACTAATTCAGGATTTTGTGGCATGTGTCGAACAAGGAAGAGAGCCATCCATCACAGGTTTTGATGGATTAAAAGCATTGGAAGTCGCACTTGCAGCATATGTATCAAGTGATAAAAAGAAAACTGTAAATTTATCGTAATGGAATGGGCACCTACAGAAGGGTGTCCATTTTTAGAAACGGAGGAAAATCCATGTACACGATTGGAATCGATATCGGAGGTACGAAAATAAAATTTGGGATGTTTGATGAACAGAATAAGATTGTAAAAGTAGAAGTAATTAAAACGCCAAAAGAAGCAGTTTTAGAAACGATGATCGAGACCATAAGCGCTATGGGGAATGAAGGGGAAATACAAGGGATTGGAATTGCCACTGCAGGAATTATTGATATTGAAAAAGGAGTAATAACAAGTGCTGCCAATATCCCAGCCTTCGTTAATTTGCCTTTAAAAACATCGTTAGAAATGGAATTCCATGTTCCGGTAATGATTGCTAATGATGCAAACAGCGCTGCTCTTGCTGAAGGGAATGAAGGGGTAGCAAAAAAGGTCAGTAACTTTATTTCTTTAACCATTGGTACGGGGATTGGCGGAGGAATAATCCAAGATAATAAATTGGTTCATGGCACGTCCGGTTTTGGGGGTGAAGCTGGTCATATGGTAATTGTACACAATGGAAGAACTTGTGGCTGTGGCAGGAAAGGATGTTGGGAAACATACGCATCTGGTAGGGCGCTTGAGCGAATGATTCAGGAAAACCCAGCCTTAGCATCAAAGAAAATGCAACCAAAGGATCTATTCCTAAATTACAATAGTAATGATGCATGCAAAGAAATCATTGATACGTTTGTTGATTATTTGTCTGTTGGGATCCTCAATCTTCAATATACGATGGACCCGGAAATGATTGTCGTTGGTGGAGGGGTGATTGACTCCAGTGACCATTGGTGGCATCTGCTACAAGAAAAGATCACAGCTACCTCAACGATTCCAATAAATATAAGGCAGGCACAATTAAAAAATGATGCAAGCATGATTGGTGCAGGTTATTTAACAAAGAAGTGAGGGATGTACATGTTTGTTCTGAAAGGGGATATCGTTACAAATGGAAGTATTCTGAACGATGCTTTTGTACAAATAACGGATAGTAAGATTACGTATGTAGGGGACGCTCAGCCAAAAAGTGATGCCCCATTATATGAAGTGAATGGGTTTATTTGTCCTGGGTTTACCGATATTCATATTCATGGTGTTGATGGCTTTGACTTTATGGACAAAGGAGCTTTTCAAGACATTTCAGCTCTTTTGCCGAAGTATGGTGTCACATCCTATTTGGCGACTTCCCGTACGGCACCGATTTCAGATATTAGACAGTTTCTTGAAGAAGCAAAACTACATAGTAACACATTCAATAAAGCGAAGATGCTTGGTGTTCATTTGGAAGGACCTTGGATTAGTCCGAGTTATAGCGGCGCACAAAGTAAAGATTATATCCGTAAATTTTCAAAAACTGATTTGGAAGAGCTTATTATGCCATACGCTGAAATAATAAATAAAATTACGCTTGCTCCTGAAGAATTGGATGACTTCTCTAACATCAAAGCATTGGAGGACCTTGACATACAGGCTTCTGCAGGCCACACCAATGCAACAATAGAAGAGATTGGAGAAGCGATAGCGTACGGACTTCGGAGCCTGACCCACACGTTTAATGCAATGAGTCCGATTCATCATCGCACACCAGGAACTGCAGCGGCAGCACTTTATTATGATGACTTATTTTGTGAAATCATTACAGATGGGGTACATATTCATCCGATGATGATTGAGCTTTTATACCGAACAAAAAGAAAAGAGAAAATGATACTTATTTCCGATTGTACCGGTTATAACAAGTTGCCGGATGGTGCGTATGATTTAAGGGGCAAGGAGCTTAAGAGGACCGGGAATCAAGTTACATTAAAAAACGGAACATTGGCAGGGAGTGCAATCACTTTAGATAAAGGTATCAAATATGTCGTGGAAAATTGCCATATCCCTTTGGCAGATGCTGTATTTATGGCAACGGAGACCCCCATTTCTGTAGTCGGTACGGAAAAAAAACTTGGAAGAATTGAAGCCGGATATGAAGCAGATCTAGTCATTTTAGATAGGGAACTAGAGGTGGAAAAAACGATAATAAATGGAAAATTAATTTATGAAGGAGTGTAAGTGAATGAAAATTAGAAGACTCAAATCACATGAATATGCAGAAGCAATAAAACTGGCTGACGTGACCTTTCGTGATGGAACACATACGTCTATGGGAGATGCATTTCCCCAAGTGTTTTCTCCGGCATTCGTTTATCCTACGGAGCTTTTGAAGCTGAAAAGTTAGTTTCTTTTATTGGTCTTGCTCCATCAACAATTAAAGTTGGGAATGCCGTCTTGAATATCTTCTTCATCGGTGCAGTTTGTACGGACGTGGACTATCGTAATCGAGGGATCTCCAGTGCCATATTAAAAGAGATTTATACATATATCGATCAGGCGGAAGCTTCCTTACTGTTCATATCAGGAACAAGGGGGCTTTATCGCAGGAATAATTGTCATCCCTTTGGCAAAGTGCATGTTGAAAGCAGTATATGGGAATGGACGATGCTGTTAGATGCTGGAGGATATACAAGTGTCTTTAAAATGAAACAAGCTTTGTACGTCGCAACAACTGACGGAGCACTGGATGGTTATGTTGTAATCGGCTTACCGACCGAAGCGAGTACCTATGAACAAGGAATTGTCACTGACTGGGGAGGAAATCCAAAGGCAGTTTATGCAATTTTAATGGATTTACTTAAGACATCTACCATAGAAAAAATCGAAATAAATATTCCTTGGCAAGATAAATTGAACGATGAATGTAAGGGCTATACATCGGATACGAAGAAAAATGGGGGAACGATAAATATTGTAAATGCGAAGAGATTATTGGATCAGCTCATGCCTTATTTGAAAGAAAAAGAATTGGCCCAGAACTTAGAAGTCGTGCAGCAAAACGATGATGGTGTATTACTCAAATATGGAGAGTTTGAGAAGGCATTTTCCAATGAAGAATTAGTAGATTTGATATTCGGAAATGGACAGGTTGATCGTTCATTTGAGCAATTATTTCCGGTTCCATTGCCTAGTACGGAGGGTTTCTTTTACGTGTAAGTTGCTCCCGAGTATCATGCATGACCTTTAACCTGTATACAAATAGGGTATGAGACTTAATGACTAAATATTTAGAAATTTAATATTATTACATTGACTCAACAAATTTGATAGTGTAATTTTATATATGAAGGATTTATCCGGTAATTAAAAATATTACGGTGATAATATCCTTCTTGTTGTTTCTATCAACTTGTAATTTACATCAGGATAAAAAATAGGAAAGGGGTAAGGATTCGCAGAGTAAACTTATAAATAAGTGAATTAGTAGAGGAGATGAAGGAAAGTATGAAATTTTACCGACAATTAGGTTTATTCGTTTCAATGTTACTTATCATTGCATTACTCCCTGCTCTAGCATCAGCAGAGATTTCAGACGACGATCTTGTAGAAGTGGAAGCTGCACCAGTAGACCCAACGATTAGCGTAGAAGGGCCAAGGCATGAGATAGACTTTGTAGATGAGAGTATAGAAGGAAAAGCTGATTTTATTGCACTTTATACCGAAGAGTTTGCTAGTGAGATACTCGTGAAAAAGTTTTGGGTTGCTGTCCAAGTGGACGAGAACAATCAAGTTTTAAAAGTTGTAAGTCAATCCAATGGTGGATCTGTACCAACATGGGAAGAGGAACAAACGCTTTCGGTTCCTGAAGGGGGATACGTTTTATTAGCACATGATGATTCCTGGGTAACAAAGGATTTCAGAAAATATTTGGCAACTAATTTTAATGCCGATGACATCATTAAATTAAGGAAGAATGGAGAAGTTGTACCAATTTCTGAATTTATGACAGGGGACGGTTTACTCGCTGGGATTCAGTTAGATAATGAGCTAATGTATACTGTTACTGAACAGGAGACCGACATATCTGGGTCAATTAGAAACTTTGAGGTTGATCAAACATACCAGTTATTAGCGAATGGAGAAGAAGTAAATGTATCAGAAGATGGCACATTTAATTATTCACAAACCGTTGATCCAGGTTCGAACTATATTGATTTGGAAATCTATAAAAATGATAGCTTACATGAGACCCAATCGTTAATTGTTTACTATAAAGAATCACAAGCAGAAGAAAAGGAAGTATTCTTATGGGTCGAACAAGGACCAAACGCACGTCGATTCCAATCATCGGAGGATGTTTATAATATGCTTGTCGATGCAAAGGATGCAGGTGTAACTGCGATAGCATTGGATGTAAAGGGTGTAGAGGGCTTCGCCGCTTATCAGGAAAACGACTTGACTGGCAGGCCGTATATTAGTGAAATGACTTCACCTGCCAGGGCAGGATCAAATCCGGATCTTGACCTACTAGAAGAGTTTATCTCACATGCTCATAGCCTGGGACTAGAAGTTCATGCAGCTATTAACGTATTTGCAGAAGGTTCCATTGCTCATGATGAGTATGCAGTACTTAACGATCATTTGGATTGGGAAGAGGAAGTATATCGCTATGAAGATGATGGTGAGATCCTAAGATTGCGTGAGAGTGATTATGGACAAGGTGGTGCTCTCGTTGCTTTTGTCAACCCTGCAAACCGTGAAGCACGTGAATATCAGTTAGATACGTTTGAAGAGATAATCAAGAACTATGATGTTGACGGGGTGCTTTTAGATCGGGGAAGATATGATAACTTTTTTGCTGATTTCAGTGATGTATCTAGAGAACAATTTGAGACATATCTGGATGGACAAGGCAAGGAGCTAACAAATTGGCCGGAGGATGTTTTCACTTATGATGGCAGCACCCGGATCGATGGTCCATTGATCAACGAGTGGTATACGTATCGGTCCAGTGTAATAAAAAGCTTTACAAGTGAAGTAAGGGAATTAGTAGATTCATACAATGTAACAGAAAATAGGGACGTTTTACTATCTTCCTATGTTGGTTCCTGGTACGAATCCTATTACTTAAATGGAGTAAACTGGGCAAGTCCGACATTTGAGTATGATGAAAGACTGGAATTCCCACAAGAAAGCCTATACACAGAGGAATATTCTAATACAGGGTATACAGATGATTTGGACTTTCTTATGATTGGAACATACCAAACTACAGCAAATGAAGTGAAAAAGTATATTACACAAGGAAATATTCTAACCGATGGGAAAATACCATTATATGCGGGAATGGCATTGGTGAACGTTCAAGATCCTGCTGTACAAAGAGATGTTTTCCAAGCAGGGTTAGCAAATACGGATGGCCTTATGCTTTTCGACTATTCACAAGCTAATTTCCCAGTTATAAAAGCGTCAATTAATGATGAAGTATACGTGAAAGATTATCAGTTAGGCATCAGTAATCCAAAAGAAAGCTCGAACTTTATTGAGGGAGATTTCCTGAATATCAACCGAAATGATGGAAATATTAATGTCTACTCCGAAGCCTTTGGACCTTCAACTGCCACAAATAAATGGGGTGTGGAAGCGGTCGTAGATGCCTCAGGTCAAGTCGTGGAAATGGTTAATAAACGACAGGCAATGGAGTGGAGCTGGGGGACTCAGGAAGATAATAATAGCCTGATTCCTGATGGTGGATTTGTTGTTTCGGCGCAAGACCCATCTGGTTCACGTGAGAAGCGACAAACCGTTGCATTTACGTATGACATTGGTGATGAAGTGAGAGCAGCATTGTTAAGTGGATTTTTAGACTATGAGGGACAAACAGTTAACAGTCTCAACCTTGATTTCAACGGCAATGTTCAAGTGGTTGGTCCGGGAGAAGTAGATGTGACAGTAAATGGGGTAGAGGCAGATATAGAAGGCAATGGTGATTTTTTAACACAGGTTGAACTGGAGCCTGGGACAAATGAAATTGAGGTAGTTGTCCATGTCGATGGATATAAAACCCACCATAAAATAGTAGAAGTTATTGCTGAGGAAGTAACGCTTGATACGGTCAAGGAAGCAGTAGATGCTACTGAAATAAATCCAGACGGTATCCGAAATTCAATTCTAGTTCAATTAAGAAATGTGGAGAGTGACTTTAACAAATCAAGAGATTTTAAAGAACAAGGAAAAGAAGAACAAGCAGAGGAATTTAAAGACAGAGGGCTTGATAAGCTCGAAAAAATAAAAGTTCGAATCGGGGAGCATAGCGGTAAGCATATTAATGAGGAAGATGCAGTAGAAATCGTCCGTATGCTTGAGATAATTCTTTTAAACCGTTAGTCAAAAATATTTAATTTAAGAAGAGTGAATAAGGTTTGAGGGTACACCAAGCAAAATGGGTACCCTCGCTAATCATTGCTTTTTAGTCTTTCGGTATAGAGTAGTAAAATACAAGGAGGGTGTAAAAAATGAAGGATATTCCAAAACACAGGTTTACATTTGTTTCAGTACTATTTTTGACATGGTTAGTCTTAAGTAGTGTAGGTATAAATTCTAAAGTGTTGGCGGAAGAAGACAATTCAAATATTACTGTTTACCCTAATCCACAGAGCATGGAGACAAGAGGTGGGGAGTTTCCATTAACACCAAAAGTTGGGATTGTTCTGCCTGCTGAATATGACCAAACTGTTTTAAATGAATTAGAAAGAACATTAACATCTTTTAACGTAAAGAATATACAGATATTTCTTCCTTCAGATCATCCAACTACACCAGTTACAATATATTTAACAAACAATCCAGAGGACACATCAATTATTTCTCAATTAAATTCTTTAGATGTAGAGCTTGAAAGTGCTCTTCCTAATGAGGGATATATACTAGCATCGGGTCATGCCAATGGTGGGAAGAAAAAAATTATTATTGCTGGGTCAGATTGGGAAGGTGCATATTATGGAGTGAAAACACTTAAACAAATTATTAACTCTCATACTGGTCGAGCTAAAGTGCCTGAGATAGTAATAAAGGATTATCCAGAAATGCCAATTAGGGGCGTTATAGAGGGCTTTTATGGTATACCATGGTCACAAGAAGAACGGATAGACCAAATAAAATTTTATGCGGATAATAAAATGAATACGTATGTCTACGCTCCAAAAGATGATCCTTATCATCGGGATGAATGGAGAGAACCCTATCCAATTGAAAAGCTTAATCAACTTGGAGAATTAGTACAAACTGCGGAGGATAATCATGTGAATTTTGTCTTCACAATTTCCCCAGGTCTGGATATTTGTTATGCAGATAATAGTGATTTTGATTTGCTTTTAGATAAAGCTGATGAATTATGGGATTTAGGAGTTCGAGATTTTGCTATATTGCTTGATGACATATTTTTGGAAATGAATTGTGAGATAGATGAGGATATGTTCGGAGATGAGCCTAGTCCATCCGCCTCTGCGCAAGCGTATTTGTTAAACAAGTTTCAGGAAGAATTTATTGAAACACATGAAGGTGCAAATCGTCTAATTACAGTTCCTACAGAATATTATCAAGAAGGTACAAGCGTTTATAGAGAACAGTTTGCTGAGCTGGTTGATCCAAGTGTTCTAGTATATTGGACAGGCATTGGAATTACAACGGATACTATTACTAATGAGGATGCTGAGAGAATTTCTAATATCTTTCAACATGATTTGTTGATATGGGATAATCACCCTGTTAATGATTTTTCCAGTCATAGGTTATTTTTAGGACCGCTAACTGGTAGGGATGCTGATCTAACAGAACACGGAGTTAATGGGTTAACAGCAAACCCAATGGAACATGCGGAGGCTTCTAAAATTCCTTTGTTTACAATAGCTGATTATACTTGGAATCCAGACGACTATGATGCTCAGAAGTCATGGGAAGCGAGTATTGATAATTTTGCAGGTCCCTTTGTAGAAGAAGTCACTACTTTTGCAGAAAATGCATTGTCTTCCCATCTTAGTCAAGATGAATCACCAACATTGACCTTATTGATAGAATTGTTCTGGCGTTCATATGAACAAGCTAATGTAGGAGAAGATGGAAATGATTTGTTAAATGAGTTTATTAATCTCGAAAATACTGCAGATGAACTACAAAATAATTATAGTAACAAGGAATTTGTAGAAGAGATGAATCCATGGATAGATAAAATGAGGCATTTCGGTAAAGCAGGACAATTGGCGGTTCAAATGTTACTTGCCCAACAAGAAGGAGATAAAGAGCTAACTGCACAATATAGAAGCCAATTGGATAATGTTCTAGCTAATGATACAACGGACGTAGAGTATGAGGAGAACCAATCAGCATCTCGGCACTTGGATGGAGTTAATCAGGCTAGAGGGTGGGCTGAATTGGTAATGTATACACCCGAACATGGGAAGACTACAGGTACTAATGAATGGGGCTATGAAATTACGGTCATAGACGGTAAGGTAACGTCTGTGGATGGTAACAATTCAGTAATCCCGGAAAATGGTTACGTACTAAGTGTCCATTCAGGCGGTGATGGAGATTGGCTGGAAAATAACTCAATAGTTGGTGCCAATGTCTCTGTAGAAGATAATACGGTTATGATTATAATTGAAAAAGGTTTATATCAAATACCAAATATAAAATCGTATGCACACAATGTAATAGAACCGTTTATTAATCAAGCACTAACTGAAAATGATACGTGGCTTGGTGGCAGAGCTGAAGCTGGACCATTCTCTACCATTGGAGAATATAGCAGTTATTCTCTTGATCATATTGTAGATGGAAATATGGAAACCCTTTATTGGACACTTGGCTCTCCTAAAGAGGGGGATTATGTTGGGGTCGATCTAGGTGAATTAAAAACGATAAGTAAAATACAAGTTTATATGGCCTCAACAAGTGGTGTTGTTCCAAGACCAAGTGATTATATTAAACATGGTGCTATAGAAATTTCAAATGATGGAAGTAATTGGAAGGTATTAGGTGAGTTTCGTGATCAAGCCGAAATATCTATCGATTTAAATGACGAAGAGGCAAGATTTGTTAGGTTTAAAGTGCTTACAGATCAATCGTCTTGGGCACAAATAAGAGAGTTTGTCGTAGAGTATTAGTTAAAGTTATATAGGGGAGCACTCTTTCAAATATACTCTCTTGCTGGAGAGGAATAGAAAGAGTGCATTTCTTATATTACTCCAAATATTCTAACCCTAAAAAAATTATAAATGAGGGATATTACCTCACTACTTTTAAATAATAGTTAATTTTCTGTTAACGATTGATTAATAGTTCAGAATAATTTATAATCTAAATTGGAGGAATTATCCACCTGAAATAAATATAGTGAAATTATTCTTCTTAAATACATAATAAAGCCGGGAGAGAATGGAATGGAATATAGTATCGGAATAGATATAGGAGGTACGAAGATTGCTACTGGAATTGTAGGGCAGCAAGGCAATGTACGATATAAAAGAATTCATCCAACTCCTAACTCCACAAATCGAGAAATAGTAGATCTATTAAAACAAACCGTATCCGAGTATATGAAGCTTGCAACCGAAGAAAATATTAATCTAGTAAGCGTGGGGATAGGTTCTGCAGGGCAAATCGATTATAAGAACGGAAGAATTCTTTCAGGTACTGTAAATATTAAAGACTGGAACAATATTGATATACGAGAATCACTTTCACATACAACGAACCTTCCAATCTATCTCGATAATGATGCAAATACGTTCGCAATCGCAGAACATCAACTTGGAAGCGGTAAAGGAGTAGATGACCTCGTTTGTCTGACACTAGGAACAGGGATTGGTGGTGGAATTGTATCTGATGGAAATGTGATTCGTGGTAAATGGGGAGGAGCGGCCGAATTAGGTCATATGTCCGTAAATTTCAATGGACCAGATTGTAACTGTGGTTCCAAAGGATGTATCGAAACCTATGCATCCGGGACTGGTATCGCCAATCGAATGAGAGAAAAATTAAATAGCATAGATGCAGGAAAACGAATTTCTTATACAGAACACCCTGATATGCTCACAAGTAAGGAGGTTTTCGAGTGGAATAAAACGGGACTGCCTGAAGCAAAAGAGGTCATCGATCAAGCAATTACTGCACTATCTTTTGGCATTGTAAATATGATCCATACGTTCAATCCATCGTTAATTATCTTTGGAGGAGGGCTTGCAGAGGCAAATCGTTGGTTGATTGAGGAAGTGCAAAACAAGGTGAATGCAATCGGGATGCCATCGTTAGTGAAAGGTGTCGAGATGAAGGTATCAAAATTAGGTTATGATACTGGACTTATTGGAGCGGCCTATCAAGTATGGGCTACAAGTAAATAATTGGAGGGTGATTGTAATGAAAGAGATGTTTACCGAAAGTCCTACTATTCTATGGGTGGATTTTTTAGCGAATGGGGAGCGTTTGGCAGATGAGGAGGAACAAGTAAAGTTAATTAATCATGCAGTTAAGTCAGGAATCACACATATGATCATTGATGCGAAAGTGCCTTTTGGTCAAACTACTTTTCCGAGTAAGTATGCGTATCATATTAGTAGCTGGTCGGATGGTACGTTTAACGCATGGAAGGGTCGTGATTTTCTTAAAGAATTTTTAAGCAAAATGAAGGATATCAAGGATATTAAAGTTCTGGCAAATGTTGATATCTTTTCAGAAGGAATCACATCTTCTCGAGATGGCATGGCATATGATAAGCCGGAGTGGCAAGTTACATTTTATAATGAAGCCGCTTCCAATGAATCAAATGCTGCTGAATATTCCGATGCAGCAACCATTTTTGTTAATCCAATCCATCCGGAAGTAAGAGAGTATGAACTTAATATTATAAAAGAAATATGTACCTATGAACTAGATGGCATTGTGGTGGACAGATGCCGTTATCCAAATATCTATGGTGATTTCAGTGACCTTAGCAGAAATAACTTCGAATCGTATATCGATAAGAAAGTGACAAATTGGCCAGAGGATATTTTTACGATTGACAAGGAAACAAAGGAAGTTAGATTTGCAAGCTTGTTCCCTAAATGGGCAGAGTGGCGTGCGCTTAATATTAAGAAATTTATTAGTATGGCAAGAGATACTGTAAAGGCAGTAAGTCCCGATCTTATATTTTCTGATTATGTAGGCTCATGGTATCCGCTTTATTACAGTGAAGGCGTCAATTGGGGCAGTGAAACATACCATCCAGACCTTGATTGGACTTCCGAAACGTACCATGTTTCCGGATTAGCAGAACAGCTCGATTTCATCATGACGGGCTGCTACTATCCAGAGGTAGAGGTCCAGGAATCGGAACAAAATGGGCGCCCTGCCACGTGGTACAGTGTGGAAGGTGCAATTGACAAAAGCCTGGAAGTTATTAATGGCAGTATACCTGTAGTCGGAAGCTTGTTTCTCAAAGACTATACAAACAATCCAGATCAATTTAGAAAAGCGATTAAAATGTGTAAGGAAAAATCAGCCGGCGTGATGCTCTTTGATACGGTTTACTTAGAGGATTACAATTGGTGGGATATCCTTGCAGAGGAATTGAACACATCTAATAAAAGCTAAAGAGGGATGTAAATGAGTAGAAAGTTAGCTTTAATACCAGTAGATGCAAGGCCTGTAACCTATGATTTACCGAAGGACCTTGCACAGCTTGCAGATTGGGAATTAATCACCCCGCCAAAAGCAGCACTTGGGTTTTTGAAAAAAGCTGCTGACTTTTCCGCCTTGTTTCAGTGGATGAAAGATACTGCAGCAATGGTGGAAGGGTTCGTTGTATCCATTGACATGATACTGTACGGTGGCTTGGTTCCTTCCAGAATCAACAGCGATAGTGAAACGATCATAAAGGAGAGATTGGAAAGGTTTTTAAAAATAAAACAAGAATATCCGCATATCCAAATAATGGCCTTCAGTTCAACGATGCGTCTGTCCAATAGTTATGTGAATCAAGAAGAAAAGGATTACTGGAAAGAGTATGGAAAAGAAATATGGTCCTATTCCTATCATCACCACCTTTTTCAAAAATATGGGTTGAGTGAAGACATGGCCATTGTTACGGATCTGAAAAATAAAATACCAGACAGCATCCTAAACGACTATCTTGTGAGTCGGGATCGGAACTTTGTAATCAATCTTTCATTAATTGATTATGTTGAACAAGGGGTTATCGATATATTAATATTTCCTCAAGATGATACGAGTGAGTACGGGTTAAATATTATGGAGCAAGAACAATTAAAGGAGAAAGTGTTTGAAAAAAACCTGTATGAAAGAATCTATATTTATCCTGGAGCAGATGAAGTGGCAAGTGTGCTCACAGCGAGAATAATCTATCAACTGGAAGAGGAAGAACTCCCAACTTTTTATCCGATATACAGTGGGATGAAGGGTGCATTATCGATTGCAATGTATGAAGACCGGCCACTTCTTGAGTCTGTAAAGGGACAGGTCTATGCATTTGGAAGTCATACAGTTGAACACCCGGAAGAAGCACATATCATACTTGGTGTTAATGTGCCAGGAAGGAAACAAGGTGATTTGGCAATACAAGTGAATTTAAATGAAGTTGATACAAATGATAGAAATTTGGGCGAATGGGTAAGAAAACTTCATTATTATTATAAAAACGATAAACGGGTCGCAATAGCGGATGTTGCCTATGCAAATGGAGCAGATCCAGCTATGATTCCCCAATTATTATCCATTTTTTCAATCCAACAACTTTCTGGATTCGCTGCATGGAATACAGCTGGCAATACAATAGGAACCGCAGTGGCACAGGCAGCATTGGTTTATTTAGCTGATAAACAAGGCAGATCAACCAATCAGGTAAAGGATAAGCAATTTCTAGTACGCTTACTTGATGATTACTTATATCAAACGATTGTAAGACAGGAAGTCCGAAAAATAGTAAATGAAGAAGAAGGACAAAGGGAAGTGCTTCTGGAAAAGGTGAAGGAATTATTCCACCATCAGTCAATCCAACTGATTAATAAAACGAACATGAGGTACCATATCGATTCCATTTATCTTCCGTGGGATCGAACATTTGAGATTGGTATCCAGTTAAAATCCAATGAACAGGAGGGTTTCTCTTGAAAAAAGATATAGCAATTATAGGTGGGGGCATCGGAGGGTGTATGGCGGCGCTGTCAGCTGCGAAGCTTGGAAAGAAAGTTGTGCTGACAGAGGAAACGAAATGGATTGGCGGACAGCTTACAAGTCAGGCAGTCCCACCAGATGAGCATCCTTGGATAGAAGAATTTGGCTGCACAGAAACGTATCGGAAGTTCAGAAATGAAATCAGAGATTATTATAAAAAGAATTATCCATTAAATGAAAATGCTCAAAAAAACAATCGTTTAAATCCTGGAAACGGTTGGGTAAGCAGAATTGCACACGAACCAAAAGTTGCACTAAAAATCATCTACGACTTTCTACAGCCTTATCTATCAAATGGCCAAATTCAATTATTGCTGGAACATAAGATTAAGAGAGTTGACGTCAGGAATGATGAAATTAAACAAGTAGTTGTACAAAACCTACTAACGGATGACGAAATAGAAATTGAAGCAGAATTTTTCCTTGATGCTACAGAACTTGGGGATGTATTGCCACTAGCCGGTGCGGAATATTCCATCGGGGCAGAGTCGAGAAGTGAAACAGGGGAGTCCCATGCTTTAGACGAAAGTAACCCACAAGATATTCAATCGATCACACATGTATTTGCTCTTGAGTTTGCAAAGGGTGAGAATCATACGATTGAGAAACCGGAGCAGTATGAATTTTGGCGGAACTATCGTGCACCGTTTTTAAACCATGACCAATTAAGTGTATTTATTCCAGATGCCCATACAGGGGAATCAAGGAAATTACCGCTATTTAAAGACGATAGTAACAAACTGCCATTATGGGATTACCGTAGAATTATAGATGCAAGCCAATTCGCAACTAATTTCTTTAACGGTGATATTTCTCTGATAAATTGGCCACAAAATGATTATTGGTTAGGGTCCATTATCGATGTTAGTGAAGAAGAAAAGGCAACACATTTAGAAGGTGCCAAACAGTTAAGCCTATCATTACTATATTGGTTACAAACGGAAGCACCAAGAGATGACGGTGGTCAAGGTTATCCAGAACTAAAGCTTCGCCCGGACATTACAGGAACAGATGATGGTTTTGCAATGCACCCGTACATCCGTGAGTCCCGTAGAATCAAAGCTTTACAGACGGTTGTAGAGGAACATATTAATGCAGAAATACGTGGGGATTCAGGAATTAAAAAATTAGAAGATTCCGTCGGTATTGGTGCGTATCGAATCGATTTACATCCTACCACTGAAAGCAATCGCTTATTTTATGCAAAAAGTTATCCATTTGAAATACCATTGGGAAGCTTAATTCCAGTAAGAATAAAGAATTTGATTCCTGCATGTAAAAATATTGGATCGACCCAGATCACGAATGGTTGTTTTAGGGTACATCCTGTGGAATGGAATATCGGGGAAGCAGCTGGAACGTTAGCTGTATTTTCTATTCATTCGGATACGGGTTTACATGATATATACAATAACTCAAAACAAATTAAGCGATTACAAAATTTACTGGAAGATGGAGGAGTCAGCCTTCATTGGCCCGAAGTTCATGCATTTTGATAAAAAAATATAAAACAGAATAAATATGTCTTAGTTTTCAAAAAATTCAATTGACATATATAAACCGTATGTTTATAATTGGTTAAGAAGAAGTTATTCACTTTTATTACATAAAAAGGAGGTTTATTCCATTACGTAGTTTAAAAATAAAAAAGATAACAGGGAGGTAATTGGTTTGAAGAGTTTAAAGATGAGAGAAAAATTATTAATGATGCTTGTGTTAGGAGCTATCTTAGTATTTATTACTGCATGTTCAGGTGATGACGCAGAAGAGACAGATGCTACTGATAATGACGCAGAAGAAACAAGTGAAGATACATCTGCTGATGAAGGTAGCTCGGATGCATTATCCGGAGAAATTGAATTTATGACAATCTCGTTAAGCCCAACGTTTGATGAATATTTGAATGACTTAAAAGTAGACTTTGAAGCGGAACATCCAGAAGTAACAGTTACTGTTCGAGACGTTCCTTATGACCAAGTTGAACAAATCATCCTAACATCAGCCTCCAGTGGAGATATGCCGGATGTAATGAATCTAAATACAGAATTTGTGAAAAAAATAGCTGCAAATGGAGCACTTGTTAACATGGACGAGGCTGCAGCAGATGTTAAAGATACTTTCTTTGAAGGGCTTTGGGAAACTGGTGGCGTAAACGGTTCTGTTTATGCACTACCTTGGTATACAACGACGAGTGGCATGATTTATAATCCAGATCTTCTTGAAGAAGCAGGCTTTGAGGAACCACCTGCAACTTATGAGGAAGCTTGGGAAATGTCTGCAACGATTCTTGAAAAAACTGGAGCATATGGAGAAATTATTGCGCCAGATATGCATTTGTTATTCCCGAAAAATAATATTAATATCTTGAATGAAGATTATACAGCAGCGGCTTTTAATACACCGGAAGCTGTAGAACTATGGGCAAGCTTTAAAAAATATCACGAGGAAGGCTTATTCCCATTAGATATTATGCTTAATCAAGTAGCAATGGCAGAACTATACGCACAAGAAAAAGTAGCTTGGTGGTCAACAGGACCTCAGCTTTTCCGTCAGGTTAACGACCTTTCACCGGAAGTCTATGAAAAATCCGTAGCTGCTCCAGCACTTGAAGGAAAAGCAGGAAAACAACATGCGAATCCAATGAATATCGCAGTGGCAGAAACTAGTGAATCAAAAGAAGCGGCTGTTGCGTTTGCAAAATTTGTTACAAATGCAGAGAACCAATTGGAATTTGGCAAACTTGCATCTGTATTACCTCCAGTTGAAGAAGCAGCGAATGATGCATTCTTTGAAGAGGGAGCAGATTCAGAAGATGCAACGGAACGAGGAAGATATTATGCAGCGCAATCACTGGCTATTGCTGAGAATATGACTCCTGCTACAGAGAATGTAGCTGAAATCAATGACATCATTCATACCGCTTTCCAACAAGTGATTTTGGAAGATAAGGATCCAGCTGAAGCACTTGAAGAAGCGGAAGCAGCAGTTAATAATAGTCTTCAATAATTTTTGCAGGACCTCCGTTTCGGAGGTCCAATACGCTTTAAAGGAGGTTATCCAATGTATAAAGCAAGACATGCTTGGGGATTTTTAACCCTACCACTACTACTACTGCTTCTTTTTACATTTATTCCAGGTATCGCAGCTTTCGTATTGAGTTTTACAAACTACAATGTGTTTCGTCCATTGGAATTTATCGGTTTATCGAATTATATTGAGGCATTTAAAGATGCAACATTTAGAAAGGCCATGTTTAACACGGTTTATTACTGGTTACTGGTTACACCAGCATTGGTAGTATTACCTATTTTTGTAGCCATATTAGTAAACCAGAAAATTAGAGGTGTTAAGATTTTTAGGCTTATTTTTTATTTTCCGACATTAGTTTCTGTCGTTGTAACTGCGATTCTTTTCAGTTGGATGTTTGCTGAACAGGGAATCATTAATTATTTGTTAAGTCTTGTAGGAATCGATCCAATTGGCTGGTTAACAAATACATTAACGGTTATGCCTGCACTGGCAATTGTAACAATATGGCAGGGGTTTGGTTACTATATGCTTTTCTATTTAGCAGCTTTGCAAGGTGTTCCAAAAGACTTATATGAGGCAGCTGAATTAGATGGAGCAGGTTTTTGGAGGAAACACTTACATATTACAATACCGATGATTAAACCAATGATTTTCTTTGTAGCTGTTATATCAACGATGGGAGCATTTAAGGAATTTACGTTAATGTTAACCATGACAGACGGTGGACCATTAAATGCATCTAAAACAGCGGTATATCTCGTGTTTGAAGAAGCATTTACAAATCTTGAGATGGGGTATGCAAGTGCAATTTCGTTTATTTTATTTGTGGTTATCCTATTTATCACACTGATAAACCAAAAATTGTTGGATAATAACCCCAATAAATAATGGAGGTGAATACGTTGGAACAACCGGTAGTGATTGAAGAAAATAAAAAAAAGATGGCAAACAATAAAGGCAAAAAACCAAGATCAGGCAATTCCCGAAAAGGGTTAAATAAACGAAATTTATTTAGTGGATCAATATCTTACTTATTCTTGATTATCATCACTTGTATTACGATTGTACCCTTTTTGTTTGCACTTTCGACTTCTTTAAAGGGAGCAAATGATGTTCTATTTTCCATTCCACCACAATTAATACCAAACAATATTACATTAGATAACTTTATCACGGTATGGAATACATTACCGATACCGAGATATTTATTGAATAGTGTCATACTTACTGTGTTTGGTGTCGTACTTCCCTTAATATTATGTTCCTTTGCAGCTTTCCCGCTAGCAAGAATGCGTTTTAAGGGCCGGAATTTTGTATTTATGCTAGTTATTGCAACAATGATGATTCCGGGAGAAGTTACCATGATTCCGACCTACTTAATTATCGATAAGTTAGGGTTAATGGGCTCATATACAGGTGTGATACTTCCGGGAGCAATTAGTGTTATGGGTATTTTTCTAATGCGACAAGGCTTTATGGGGATTCCTAAAGAAGTTGAAGAATCTGCCATCATTGACGGGGCTAACGTGTGGCAAGTGTTTTGGAAAATCATGTTTCCGATGGTTAAGCCAATGTTGGGTGTTCTCGCCATACTTAGTTTTATGGGAGCATGGAATAGTTTTCTTTGGCCGTTACTTATCCTTAATAATCCGGAAACATATCCGATCACACTTGGTTTGTATCAACTCCAAGGAGCATTTTCTGCTAATACAAGACTCGTTGCTGCTGGAGCGATGATTGCATTAATTCCGATAATCATCGTATTTGTTGCATTCCAACGCTACTTTATCGAAGCTGCTTATTCCAGCTCCGTGAAGGGATAAAAATGGAATGAAGAAGGAGGGTGTCTATTTGGATACGGTAACTTCTGGTATCTTTGCTGGATTTGATTGGTTTATACGAATTGTAAAGCTTAATGTGTTATGGGTATTAGCCTCAGTGGCTGGGTTGTTCCTATTTAGTGTTTTTCCAGCTACATCAGCTGCTTTTACGGTAACAAATGAATGGACAAAAGGGAATAAGGATGTACCGGTTTGGAATACATTTAAAACCGCTTTTCAAAATAATTTTTGGAAATCGCAAGCAATGGGTTATTTGTTAGGGGTGACCTTTTTTATCCTTTTTATAGATATTCGATTATTTCTTTCTTTTGAGAGTCATCTGATGTGGAATGTACTAATCATTACCCTGTCCATTTTCTTGTTTCTATTATTCGTTGTAAGTTTTTATGGCTTTCCGATGATTATAGAATTAGAAGGTAGTGTAAAGGAAATTATGAAGGCAGCTTTTTTCAGAGGATTTTCCTATATGCATTGGACGTTCATCAATATTTTAGGGGTAGTGGCGATTGGGTTGGTTACGTTTATCTATCCTGTTGCATTCCTCTTTTTATCAGGTGCCGTAACCTTTTTATGGATAACATGTATGAACCAAATCGTAAAAGCTAAAATTGAAACAAAGTATGAAAGTTTACAAAGAATCGCTGAATAATGGGAGGGTAAGGATGGAAATTCAATTACTAGGTACGAGTGCTGCGGAAGGTTTTCCAGGTATATTCTGCAATTGTGATACGTGTCAAGATGCTAGAAAGTTAGGTGGGAAAGATATACGAACGCGCACGTCGGCTCTAATTGATGGCAATATCAAAATCGATTTTCCACCCGATTCATTTTTACATGTTTTACGTGATGGAAAACCTATTACCAATTTCGAACATCTGATAATTACCCATACGCATCACGATCATTTCTACTTGGACGATTTGAGGATGCGCACTCCAGGTTTCGCAACAGACTTTGGGAATCCCCTTACCATTTATGGGAATCAAACGGTTGTAAATAGGTGTAAAGAGAAGTTTAGTAGTCTTAAAGCGTATTTTAATATCGTTTTACTTCATGCTTTTGAGACATACGAAATCGATGGGTCAAAAGTCACCCCATTACCTGCAGACCATAAACCTGACGAGGAAAGCTTTATCTATTTTATTGAAAAGGATAACAGGGCCTGTCTTTATGGGCATGACACAGGAATGTTTCCGGAAGAAACGTTTCACTGGTTATCCGAACAAAAAATCGATGTTGCTATTTTAGATTGTACAAACGGATTAATCGATGAAAAAGCGAATCATATGAATATCGCTGCAATAAAGGAAATTAATTCGCTCTTTATGGAAAAAGGTGTTTTCCATAAAGATTCTCAAATTATTGCAACCCATTTCTCGCACAATACGGGATTATTGCACAAAGATTTAAAAGCATTATTGGAACCGAATGGAATTGGTGTTGCTTATGATGGAATGGTGTTAACGGTATAGAACAAAAATAATAATCTTATAGATTAGTATAAACAGTGGTGATGAAATGGAAAAGTCGGAAATGTTGAATAAAGTTAAAGGGAAATTGATTGTCTCTTGTCAAGCTCTGGAGGATGAACCGCTACATGGTTCACAAGTAATGGCTAAGATGGCAGTCGCAGCAGAACAAGGTGGCGCTGCCGGGATAAGGGCAAATGGAAGTGACGATATCAAGGCAATCAAAAAGGTTACAAATTTGCCAATTATTGGCCTTGTCAAGCGGAATTACGAGGACAGTGAAGTTTATATCACAGCAACCAAAAAGGAAATAGATGAGTTGCTACATGCTGGAGTCGATATGATTGCACTCGATGCAACACGGAGAAAGCGTCCAAATGATGAAAATCTTTATGACTTAATCAATTATATTAAACAACAAGGCGTATTAGTGCTAGCGGATATTTCAACAGTAGAAGAAGGATTGAGAGCATTGGAAGATGGGGCAGATTGTGTTTCTACCACATTATCAGGTTACACCTCGTACACAAAAAGTGAGGCCTGTGGTCCCGATATAGGATTAGTAGAGGAGCTTTGTAGGTTAACAAGTCAACCGGTAATTGCAGAGGGAAGGGTCAATAAGCCTGAAGAAGTAAGTATGCTCCTGGAAAAAGGAGCACATGCAGTTGTAGTAGGATCAGCAATAACAAGGCCACAACATATTACAGAAAAGTTTGTTAGAGCCTTAGCCGTTAAACATGTATGATTGCAACTCAGTCTTTGATCAGAAAGGGGCCAAGTCGTTATTTAATCTGGAGTTCAATATAAATCAACCTTATGAAAGTGGTGTAATAAATGAATCAAAAAAAATTCAAGAAATTTTTTTGGGTATTACTGGCCACCATGTTAGTACTTCTAAGTGTTAATACCGTACATGCTGAAAATCAATCACGAGAAAAAGTGCTAGAGAATTTGGTTGGAAATAAAAATATGAAAGCACGCATTTTATGGTACGACTTGAGTGCCAACATAGAGAATTTGAATTCAAAGGAAAAGGTAGCAGACATTGTCGGCAAGACAGCAAAGGCTAATTTCAACACCATTGTATTGGATGTAAAAAATTCAACTGGATTTGTAGCATATCCAAGTGAATATTCACCACATTTAAGTACGTCTACAATTCCTGGATATGACAAATTTCCTGAAGGTTATGATTTAATTGAAACGGTACTACAAGAAGCAAAAAAATATGATATGGAAGTACACTTGAACATTAACACCTTCTCAGCAGGAAGTGTTCCATATCACCAAGGGCCTTCCATCGATCATCCAGAATGGCAAACCGTTGTATACGATGTGAATCGGATCCTTGCAGATGAAGATGGAAACATCAATCGTATTGATGGATTTGATAGGGAACGTCGTACAAATCAATTAATTATTTATACACCAGAAGCAAATGAAGTATCTCCAGCAAATCGCTGGGGTCTTGATGTGAAAGTGGAGGATGGTATAGTAGTCGATATCATTGACCAGGTAATTGTAGGTGATCAAGAGGTAGTAGTGCCAGAAGATGGATATGTGGTATCTGCGCATGGTACTGCGCGTCAGTGGGTATTGGAAAATTTTGATATTGGCGAATCGCTTGATATTACACAAACAGAAACAGACTTAAAACCTGTTGAAGAAACAAATGCTACAGCAGCTTTCATGAATCCAATAAATCCCGAGGTAAAAGACTATAATTGGAACGTGATCACGGAACTTCTAACCAATTACGATATCGATGGAATCACGCTGGACAGGGCAAGATACAACAATATTTATACAGACTTTAGTGATTTGAGCAGAGAGAAGTTTGAAGCAGAAATTGGCCAACAAGTGGAAAATTGGCCGGAAGATATTTTTACAGTGGAATACAATGGGAATCAAAAGGTAAATGTTCCTGGACCGCACTATCAGGAATGGATTAAGTGGCGCGCAGAAAACATTCATGATTTCTTTGAGGAAACGAAGGATTTAGTGAAATCTAAGGATCAGGATGTATTATTTAATACGTATGTTGGTTCCTGGCATCCGCTCTATTACAGCGAGGGAGTTAACTGGGGAAGTAAAAAGTACACCCCTGAATATGACTGGGCTGCCCCTGATTATAATGAAACGGGTTATGCAGGACATTTGGATTTCTTGATGACGGGTCTATACTATGGTGACGTTACGATTGAAGAATCGGATGCAAAAGGGTTACCATATTGGTATAGTGTGGAAGGTGCAGCAGACCTAAGCATGGAAGTGACACAATACGATACGTTTACTTATGGAAGTCTCTTCCTGTTACAATATGAAAATCGACCAGAAGCATTCAAGAAGGCAATAGAAATGACAGAAGATAAGATGCACGGAATTATGCTGTTTGATTTAGTATATATTGAGATGTACGATTGGTGGCCATTGTTGGAAGAAGTATTTGATGAACAAACAAAAGCTCCGCATACGGTACCAGGTCTGTTGAAAAAATTAGAAGATTAAACGCGTAATCGGAGGCAAGATTTTTTGCCTCTTACATAGAATTTAGCAATACCAATTAATACGGATAAGGATGGTAGATACATGAAGATGCCTATGACAGAAATAATAAATAGTTACTATCCATCACTAACCAACTCAGAGCAAAAGGTAGCAACATTTGTACAGGAAAATTTGGATCAGGTTATATATTATTCGGTTACCGATTTGGCTGATGAAGCAGGCGTGGGAGAAACTACCGTACTTAGATTTTGCAGAAAGATAGGATTAAAAGGGTACCAGGAATTTAAATTAACGATTGCTCAAAATTTATCTGAAGGTGAAAAGGACAAAGATAACTCAGATGCAGCCAATTTTGTACAATCAATCAGCGGAAATACAATCAAGGCAATCGAAAATACAGCCTCCATGATTATTGAAAAAGATTTAGAAGCTGCTATCGACCTATTGAATAATGCACGAACGATTAACTTCTTTGGTGTAGGAACCTCGGGAATAACAGCATTGGATGCAAAAAGCAGGTTGTTACGAATTGGTAAATCGTCAGAAGCAATAACCGATTCACACTTACAAGCAATGTCCGCAGCAACACTCACAGAAGACGATGTTGTTGTCGGACTTAGTATATCGGGAAGTACGAGAGATTCATTGGAATCAATCGAAATAGCAAAAAAAGCGGGGGCCAAAATTATTGCTATAACGTATTACTCCCGTTCACCGATCACCCAATTTGCTGACATTGTTTTACTTGGTGGCGCTAAAGAATCCCCCCTTGAAGGTGGTTCATTGACAGCTAAAATTTCTCAGCTATTTGTTGTTGATCTTTTATGTACTGGTTTAGCACTGCAAACAAAAGATAAAGCACTAGAGATGAAACAGAAGACTGCAAAAGCGGTTGTGAATAAAATATATTAGTGATAACAAGGTGTTAGAGAATCAATAATAAAAAACTGGATATTCATCTGAATATCCAGTTCGTTTTTGAAAGGAATGATTACACTGGTTAATCCGACTCCAATCTTAATCAAAAATATAAAGATTTACTCCGAAAAGGAAATCATTTCACATGGCTCACTCCTATTGGAAAATGGAAAAATATCCACGATTACTTCAAGTGAACCGAGCCAAATCCCTGCAAATTGCCAAGTAATTGAGGCCTCCAACCTCATAGCGATTCCAGGATTTATCGACGGCCATATCCATGGTACGCATGGGGCAGACGTGATGGATGCCACCGAAGAAGCATTGGATACAATGGCGACTGCATTGCCACAGGAAGGTACGACGAGTTTTCTTGCAACAACCATAACAAACGCACCTGAAAACATTGAAAAAGCATTAATCAATGTTGCAAATTATAAAAATAAGCCCGGACAAGCTGAAATGTTTGGCATACACTTGGAAGGTCCTTTTATTGAAAAGACCAAGGCCGGAGCACAGCCGATGGAATATATAATCGAACCAAATAAGCAGCAATTTGACCAGTGGCAACACCTTTCTGGAAACAAAATTAAGACAATAACAATGGCGCCGGAACATGATAGCGATGGCTCCTTTATTACATATTTAAGAGAGTTGGGTGTCAATGTCTCTGCGGGACATACGGGAATAGATTTTGCAGGCATGAAGACGGCGGTTTCTTATGGCGTCCAACAGGTGACACATTTATGCAATGCCATGTCAGGGATTCATCACCGTGATATTGGTGTGGTTGGTGCTGCATTCCAGTTGAAAGAGCTGCGGGGGGAAGTTATTGCAGACGGCATTCATATATCAGCGGAGATGCTGCAGCTTATTTATAACAATATGGGCAGTGAGCGGCTCATACTGATTACTGATGCTATGCGTGCAAAAGGGTTAGCCGATGGTGATTACGAACTTGGCGGGCAGCCGGTTAAGGTAGAGAACGGCCAAGCTGTACTAAAAGATGGTACATTAGCAGGAAGTATCTTGAAAATGAATGAAGGAGCACAGCAAATGCTCAAGCTCGATGGCGTTTCGATCGAGAATATCATCGAAATGGCCTCGGTAAACCCAGCCAAACAGATTGGTGTCTACGATAGAAAAGGAAGTATTGAAGTAGGGAAAGATGCAGATATTTTACTAGTTGATGATCATTTAAATATAAAATACACCATCGCCCGTGGTATTATTGCATTTGAAGGAAAATAAAACAATTAATCAAACGTTTGATTAATGGAATGGCAGGTGACGGAGGTGCCTGTCACTCCCCGAATTATGTCGATAAATATTAGGAGGTAAAGGGATTTGGAAATAATGAAGGTAAAAGATTATGATGAAATGAGTTCTCAAGCGTGCTCTTTTATTATAAATAAGATTAAACAGGTGCAAAGTCCTGTGCTCGGATTGGCTACAGGCTCCACTCCAGAAGGTTTGTACAAACGTTTGATTGAAAAATATAACGCGCAGGAAGTAACCTTTAAGGACGTATTGACATTTAATTTAGATGAATATGTAGGATTGGAAAATGACGACCCGAATAGTTACCATCATTTTATGAATGAAAAGTTATTCAAACATATTGATATCGCAATTGAACGTGTTCATGTGCCAAATGGTGTAGCTGAGAATTTAGAAAAAGAATGTCAGGATTATGAGAAGAAAATTAAAGATGCGGAACAAGTTGATATTCAGGTTCTTGGACTTGGACTTAACGGACATATTGGTTTTAATGAACCTGGAACACCTTTCTCTAGCAGAACACATATCGTTGATTTGGACCAATCAACACGCCAGGCAAATGCTCGGTTTTTCGATTCTCTCGATGACGTCCCTGATAAAGCAATAACGATGGGGATTGAAACGATTATGGAAAGCAAAGAAATTCTGTTACTTGTTTCTGGTGCAAATAAGCGGGAAGCATTGGATCGACTTCTAAATGGTGAGATTTCAGAAGATTTCCCGGCATCCATCTTACAAAAACACAGCAATGTAACGATTATTGCTGACGAGGAAGCTTTGCAGGATTAAAGAATAGAGACAAGCAGTAGCCAAAATGTATCTTATTGCAGGAGGTAAATCCATGCATCATATAAAAGAAAAAATAAGCCAGCTGGAATCCTACGAGGCTGTTCGGTCCATGAAAGACGATCATGATACATTCTGGAAACGAACACTTAATGAAGCAAGAGATAAGCCACTTCATGAGAAGTTGACGGACCTTAATTATCCGATAAAAGAAATTCAAGCATACGAACTCACTTATCATGGTTTTGATCATACACCTTTACATGCACATTATATATTGCCAAAGAACCACGATGGAAAATTGCCATGTCTGATTATTTTTCATGGATATAGAGGGCATAAGCAGTCTGTGTCCAATTATATGAAATGGGTAATTCAGGGCTATGCAGTAATCGCGGTAGACTGCAGAGGGCAAGGGAGAAGCGGGGATTATTCAAGTTATTCTTCTGATGGTATGGGGACATGGGTGACAAAAGGAATTCTTGATAAAAATGAATATTATTATAGAAAGGTCTACGTAGATGGGGTTCGAGCAATAGACTTCGCCGCTTCCAGACCAGAGATTGACGAACAGCGAATTGGCCTTATGGGTGCCAGCATGGGTGGTGGTATTACCCTGGCTGTCGCAGCATTGGACAACCGTCCTAAATTAGCTATTGCGGATATGCCGAACATGTGTGACATCCCATTGGCAATGGAACAAAAGTTTGAAGGGTCGCTAACAGCAGTAGACGCTTACCTGCATAAATATCCCGAACACATTGAAAGTGTTTATGACAATCTTACTTATTTTGATAATCTAAACCTTTCGGAGCGGATAAGCTGTAAGACTAGAATGTCTGTTGGATTAAAAGACCTCATATGCCCGCCAATGCCAATCTATGGAGTGTACAATCAACTTCAGGCACCAAAATCAATGGAAATCTATCCATTCGCAGGCCACGACACGGATATCATCGAACACATAGACAAAACCATTCAATTCATCAACGAAAACCTTTAATGATAATTGGTACCGACAATTGGTGCCTGTCACTTCCCGAATTTTGTCGAATAATAGAAAGGGGGATGAGTGCTTACTCATCCCCCTTTCGTTAGTTATACCTTCTTCACAGCAATAGCTGGAGAGTAACTCGTTATTCTGCAATCTTCCAAATCCTCTTCAGCCAACAGTCCTAGCTCAATCGCTGCATTGATTTTACCATCATCCGGCTTTTCAACAACTTTAATTAAGTCATCCATCTGCAGTTTTTCCAATCGTGCCACCGTATCCTTCTCACTAAACTTCTCGGATTTTCGGATCTGCCTTAGTAATTTATATCTGCCTTCCGTGATTTCTCCCTTTTGATTAGCACCCGCATATTGATCCATGTAAGCATGGAAATTAGATTTCAACTGATTCATTTCAGCTTCTATTTCTTTCTTCATCTTATTAAGGTCATAATATCTCGCTAACATTTCCTCTGATATCACCAGATTTTCAACACTCATACATATCCCTCCAGATAAAGCTTGTTTTATAGAGTTTATTTTAGAGGGGGAGGGATTATTACAATATTGTTGATGGAGGTTGTTTAGATTGAAAGAGGTTTTCATTATATTGGCTTGGTGTAAGGGTGTTATTGCACAATTTTGATATGGGATTGCGCAAGAATTGAGGGTTATCGCACGACTTTGGTATTGGATTGCGCAAGAACTGAGGGTTATCGCGCAACTTTGATATGGAATTGCGCAAGAATTGAGGGTTATCGCGCAACTTTGGTATGGTATTGCGCAAGATTGTAGGGTTATCGCGCAACTTTGATATGGGATTGCGCAAGATTGGAAGGTTATCGCGCAACTTTGGTATGGGATCGCGCAAGAACTGAGGGTTATCGCGCAACTTTGGTATGGAATTGCGCAAGATTGTAGGGTTATCGCGCAACTTTGGTATGGGATCGCACAAAAAAGAATAGTTATCACACAGCTCCACCATTGCCCCGCCCCACATCAACCCCGCCCAAGTCACTTCATTTGCTAAATGCCCCACCATCAAATAAGATATACTATTGGTTGTATTACTTAGGAGATGACATCATGAATATGAATAATCTATTTCAAAATAAATGGTCCGTGATTGGCATTGCGATTTTCTGTTCCTTATTATGGGGAGCGCATTTCCAGTTCTGAAAATAAGTTATGAAGAGCTGCAAATGGCACCGGATGATACGATTGCGAAAGTCGTATTTGCGGGATTGCGTTTCCTTCTCGCCGGTTTGATTGTGCTGGTTGGATTATTGCTTACGAGTCCGCGGCATTTGCTGGTGACGCGTCGGCAGATCCTCGTCTTGGTAATTCTGGGCATTGTGCAAACGTCACTACAATACTTTTTCTTTTACAATGGATTAGCAAAAGTATCTGGAATGCAAGGTGCGATTCTGTCGTCCAGCGGAACTTTTTTCACCGTTCTTATCGCACATTATTTTTATAAAAATGACAAGATGAATTGGAATAAAACGATTGGACTGATTGCTGGATTTACAGGTATTATCGTAGCGAACTGGGGGCAGTCGTTTGAGTTAAGCTTTCAACTGACTGGTGAAGGTTATATGATTTTGGCTGCTTTGACAGGAGCGATGGGGACGATTATGGCGAAGGAACTTGCCACGGGAATCCATCCATTTGCGTTAACAGGCTGGCAGCTAACGATTGGTGCAGCAATCTTGCTTGTCATCGGTCTTCCTCAGTTGGAGGAGAATGCGATTATCTTCAATCCGCTTGGTACGGGCCTGTTCATCTATTCCGCAATCCTTTCCGCGGTCGCTTTTGCGCTCTGGTATTCGCTGCTCAAATACAACAAAGCTGGCGAAATCAGCATGTATAAATTTGTCGTACCGGTTGCCGGAACAGTTTTATCTGCACTGTTTATCCCTGGGGAAGAGATGAATTTATTTATCATCGGATCAATCGCGCTCGTAGCAGTCGGGATTGTAGCGATTAATTGGAAGCATGGGGACGGTACTTCTGCTTCCGTTTCAAAATAATGGAAGCAAGAGAACCGTCCCCGTGCTTCCGAAAAGTGAACCCGACTGGGATTGTGGTTTCCTGGTCGGGTTTGTTATGAGGTATTATAATTTTAGTAGACTTTTTCTTAGGAGGTAGGATATGGGGTTTATTTTTTATTTTATTCCCATTGTATTTTTAATCCGATGTATGTCTACTTTATTTGCCCACGTGTCTTCACGTATAAGCTCTTGATTCGTAGAGACAAGACTGATTTCCTCTTTTAATGCACCAAATTCTTTCGCGTTGCCAATCTTCATTCCATCGATCTCTGCTTTCAGATGTTCTTGTCCAGACCGAAGTGCTGTTAATAGTTGACCATGTTCTTTGAGTTGAGTTCCGTGTTCCTTAAACTGAGCACTGTGTTCATCATGCTTTTTACTATGCTCTTTAAGAATACGACCATGCTCATCCAAGGTACCCATAATCTTCTCAAGCATTCCAATAATCTGATCTTCCTTTTCCATGTCATTCACCTTCCTCTCCTGATATTTATAATATAGCATACATTCGTCCAAACATAAATTGACATATTTCCAGCAAAAAAGCCTAAAAATGTATGAAAACGGAATAAAGCTGCTTTCGATAAATTGAAATTTAATTTTCCAAACGCCCTGGGGAAATTTCGGCTTCGTGTAATTTAAGAAAATTGAATTTTAGCAAATTGATAATTCGAACCTATTGCATATAATATATATATAGAAAGAAAGGAGTGCGTGTAAAATGAGTAAACGTCCAAAACCTCTTATTCTTCAAAAATACGAAGCCCTCACACCGAGAATCCCACAAAACTTCCCACGTTTGAGCGAAATTCAATATGAGCTAGCAAAATCGCATAAAGGATATATCGGGGAAATAAAAGTTGATTATTACTTGTCCATGCTCGCCCAGAGATATACCATCCTTCCAGATGTTTGCTTAAAAGTAAACGGCCAAACGTTCCAGATAGACAATCTTCTAATCACAGACCACGCGATTTACCTCATCGAAGTGAAAAACTACAATGGAAAAATCATCTTCAACACCATCCTAAATCAATTCACTCGCGACGACGGTGAAAACGAAACAGGTTTTCATCACCCCATCACACAGGTCGAATTTCAACAGATTAAATTACAAAACTGGCTACAGGAAAGAAGCCTCCTCAACCGTCCAATCTACTATCTTATCGCAATCAGTAATCCGGAAACGATCATTGAAGTTATAGGTAATCAGGAAGCCATTGCTAAAGTGGTAGCGCGCGGAGAGCATATACCCAAAAAAATCATGGATATAGAGCAGAGTCTGACAGATCGCTCAACCTTGCCCCATCAAAAACTCGGATATGAAATCAAGAGAGAATGCATCAATTTTGATAAAGATATTATGGCCAAGCATGGGGTGAAGATGAGTGATTTGTTACCCGGGGTGCAGTGTCCGGAATGTGGAAGATTGGGGATGGAGCGAATATACGCAAACTGGCTATGTCCACGCTGTAATAAACATTCCAAACATGCACATAAAAGAGCAATATATGATTACCTATTATGTTCAGGAAATGCAATATCGAACAAAGAATGCATGCGCTTTTTGAAAATTAATTCAAGAAGCCTAGCTACACGATTACTGCAATCCAGTAACCTTGCCTATCAAAAGGAGCATAAAATATGGATTAAGCTGAAATAAAGAGGGGAGGAAGATGCGCGATTCTTGGGAGAAGTTGAGCAATAAAGCTGGGAAGTTGCGCGATTCTTGGGAGAAGTTGAGCAATAAAGCCTGGAAGATGCGCGATTCTTGGTTGAAGTTGAGCAATAAAGCTGGGAAGTTGCGCGAACCTTGGTTGAAGTTGAGCAATAAAGCCGGAAGTTGCGCGATTCTTGGTTGAAGTTGAGCAATAAAGCTGGGAAGTTGCGCGAACCTTGGTTGAAGTTGAGCAATAAAGCTGGGAAGTTGCGCGAACCTTGGTTGAAGTTGAGCAATAAAGCCGGAAATTCGCGCGATTCTCAGCTGAAGTTGAGCAATAACTTCCAGAAGTCGCGCAGTCCTCCGTCGAAGTTGAGCGACAAAGCTTGGGAGGTGTGCAATCTCCCCAAAGTAGCTGCAACAAGAAATTCATATTCACAAAAGGATGTGGTAAAATAATGGCAATAATTACTGTTCTTGAAGATGTTTCAGATTATAAAGCTATACAACCAGATCAGGATGGGCTATGGAAAAAACTAATTGGGGAATTATTCGAAGAGTTTATGCTGTTTTTCGCTCCGGATCTGTATGAAGAAATTGACTTTACGATAGAGCCGAACTTTCTGCAGCAGGAGCTTTTTAAAGAAGTAATAATTGAAAAGAAAGGGAGGGTTAATGCGGATCAAATTGTGAAGGTCTTTATGAAAAGTGGTAAGGAAAGGTGGATTTTGGTTCATGTGGAAGTCCAGGGAATAGCGGAGAAGGAATTTTCAGAGCGGATGTTCAAATACTTTTATAAAATTTACGATAAATTTAACCGGGAAATTTATGCTATTGCCTTAATAACAGATGCCGAACAGTCGAGTAAATCTAATCGGTTTAGTTATTCCGAACTTGAATATGCATATAATATGTACGAATTCCATGGGAAAGACATCGAACAATTGGAGCAATCATCGAACCCATTTGCTGCAGCAGTTTTAGCTGGCATTTATGCGAGTAAAACGAAAAATGAGTCACATAAACGTTACCTTTTTAAACGAAAACTAATGATTGAAATTCTACAAAAATTTAGTTCGCAACGTGAAGATACCCGCACATATCTTACTAGTTTATTCTACTTCATTGATTATCTACTCCGCGTTCCAGCCGAGTTAAAAAAGAAATTAAGTGAAGATATCAGACCATTAATAGGAAAGGAGACGTCGCACACGATGAGAGCTGAAAAAGAGAAACTACCACCCACAATAGCTGAGTTATTTGCTGATGCGAAAGATGAGGGCCGGGAAGAAACGAAAAAGATGCTTGCGCAAGAGTTAATGCGTGAAGGTTTCTCAGATGAGCACATTGCCAAATTAACGAAATTAGGAATAGAAGAAGTAGTGAAGCTGAGAAAATCAC
The DNA here is from genome assembly GCF_042650085.1 of Oceanobacillus longus. Taxonomy (NCBI): domain Bacteria; kingdom Bacillati; phylum Bacillota; class Bacilli; order Caryophanales; family Bacillaceae; genus Oceanobacillus; species Oceanobacillus longus. The sequence goes on from NZ_JBHSAO010000011.1 coordinate 224,205, forward strand.
TACAGTGAGTAGTTCATTAATAGAAAAACAGCCTCCTACTAAGTAGTTTATTCCACACCATCGATTATCTACCCCAAGTTCCAGCCGAGTTAAAAAAGAAATTAAGTGAAGATATCAGACCATTAATAGGAAAGGAGGCGTCGCACACGATGAGAGCTGAAAAAGAGAAACTACCACCCACAATAGCTGAGTTATTTGCTGATGCGAAAGATGAGGGCCGGGAAGAAACGAAAAAGATGCTTGCGCAAGAGTTAATGCGTGAAGGTTTCTCAGATGAGCACATTGCGAAATTAACGAAATTAGGAATAGAAGAAGTAGTGAAGCTGAGAAAATCACTACAGTGAGTAGTTCATTAATAGAAAAACAGCCTCCTACTAAGTAGTTTATTCCACACTATTGATTATTTACTCCAAGTTCCAGACGAGCTAAAAAAGAAATTAAGTGAAGATATCAGACCATTAATACGAAAGGAGGCGTCGCACACGATGAGAGCTGAAAAAGAGAAACTACCACCCACAATAGCTGAGTTATTTGCTGATGCGAAAGATGAGGGAGTAGTAAAAGGAAGAGAAGAAACAAAAAAGATGCTTGCGCAAGAGTTAATACGCGAAGGTTTCTCGGATGAGCACATTGCAAAGCTGACAAAATTAGATCAAAAAGAAATTATTAAAATAAGGAAATCATTGCGTTAATGTAGAAAAGGAACTCCGACTTGTCGGAGTTCCTTTATTAAAGTAATCTTTTGCAGGAATTAAAAGATGCGCGGTCCCTGCCCGAAGTTGAGCAATAAAGGAGAAAGTAGAAAGCACGGGAACGGTTCTCCTGCTTCCGTTTCAAAAAAGAGGAAGAAAGAGAACCGTCCCCGTGCTTCTTTTCATGGATATAGCGAGAGTCCAAGATCTGGTGCCTGTCACTTCCCGGAATTTGTCATTTTATGTCGAGGGTTAGTAGGTTATAAGGCTATAAGAATATGTTAAAATGAAGGTGCAACTGAATATTGTGAGGGTGGTTGGTTGTCGCTCTTCTTTCCTTTTTAGGAAAGGAGGTGATAATCATGGAAACATTTCTTGAAGTCATTCGTGAAATTGTGAAGGGTATTGTTCGTGAAAGTGCGGCATATATTTTTCGGAAAAGCGTATTAGACCAAAAGAAAACCACCCCGCGCCGTCGCAAGCAAAAGGGTGGTTCTCAATACAAATAAAGTTGTTTGACAACCATCACCCTGACGGTAGAGGTTGCAGGAGAAGTGTTAGTTGCACTTCTCCTTTTATCTATATCCATTATACATGAAGTTATTCCAAGTTTCTAGTAGCGATAAGAATTTTTGAAAGTCTATTTTAATGTAGATAAGTTCGGCTTTTGCGTGGTCCTCCGCTGAAATTGAGCAATAAAGCCAGAAAGTCGCGCGCTTCCCGTCGGAAGTTGAGCGATAAAGCCCGGAAGTTGCGCAATCCCTCACCGAAGTCGCGCGATCCCCGCCCAAAGTTGAGCAATAAAGCCAGAAAGTCGCGCGATCCCTGCCCGAAGTTGCCGCAATAAACCCAGGAAGTCGTGCAATCCCTAATGTCTTTCCGATATAGCTAGAGTCAATCGATCAATAATAATCGCAATAAAAACAATACTGATTCCCGCTTCAAAGCCCTTCGCAACATCAATTTGGTTTAAAGCTGTCAATACTTCCAAGCCGAGGCCTTCCACACCGACCATGGATGCGACGACAACCATTGCAAGTGCCATCATCGTTGTTTGGTTGACGCCGAGCATGATGGTTGGCAATGCTTGTGGTAACTGTAGCTTTTTTAATAATTGCCATTTGGTCGAACCAAATGATAAACCGGCTTCTACCATTTCTTTTGGAACCCCGCGAATTCCCAGATTCGTCAGTCGGATAATCGGTGGCAATGCATAAATAATGGTGGATATGACACCTGGAACGAGACCTAGCCCGAAGAAAAAGATACCGGGAATAAGGTAAACAAACGTTGGCATGGTTTGCATGGCGTCAAGCACCGGTTTGATTAAGATTTCAAATCGTTTATTCAGTGCCATGACGATGCCGAGTGGTATCCCAATAATGACCGATATGAGCACACTCGCCATGACCATCGTTAATGTAAACATCGTCATATCCCATAAACCAAAAGTACAAATCAAAAGTAAAAATAGCGTATACAGAATACCTGAGGACACCGATTTATATTGCCAAGCCAATAAAAAGACGGTTAAAATAAAGTACCACCAAGGGACCCACGTTAGAAAGTCATTTAAATGAAGAAGCATCCATAAAAGCCCAGATGAAATCCCGTCAAAGAAGCCGCTCCAATGTACCGTCAGCCAATCAACAATATCGCTTATATAATTACCAAAAGGGTAGGTTAGATTTTCTGGGTATTCAAACATATGTAAAGGTTGCTAGGTACAACCTCTCACCTCACTTTCTATTCTGCTATTTATAGAGCTGAACTTACTTTCTCAGCGACATCACTTGGAACCCATTTACTCCACAAATCCTGATGTTCACTCAGCCACCATTCGGCAGCTTCCTTTGCGCTTGCATTATTTTCTTGCATATATAGCAGCGCTTCACCTGTTAATTCATTCGTTGTTTGATAGTTTTCGAGAAATTCAGTTATTTCTGGCGCCCGTTGGGGAAGATCTTTATGGGAAACAATATAGATTTGATTTTCCGGAAAGGCTGTTCCATAATTTTCATTCCAAGTCTCTAGCTCATACTCGGGCTCGATTAAAAGCGTCATATCATACTTACTCAAAATCCATGTTGGTGACCAGTAATACCCAACCCATGGCTCAAAATTCTTAAATGCCTTTTCAATGGATGCACTTGTTGCGCCTGCAGATCCCGGTGAAAAATAATTATAATATTCATCAAGACCATATGTTTGAACCTTTTGGCTCATAATTTCCTGTGCAACGGATCCACTATGTCCACCAACAATTCTTCCTTTCGATGGATCTGCCGGATCTTGAAACAGTTCCGGATATTTTTTTAAGTCTTCAGCGGTTTTTAAATCCGGTGCCATCGGTTCAATCCCATTTTCAGGGTCTCCTTCAATCACAAATGTTGGCACAAAAAAACCTTGCATGTCTGTCGTGAAATTAGTCCCAAGTTCGACCACTTCGCCAGCTTCTAGCGCTTCCAAATAGGGTTCTTTGAGGTTGTTAAACCAAAGCTCCATATAAACATCAATCTCACCTGTTCGAAGACCTGTAAATGTCGCAGCGGAAGAACCGTTCGTAACTTCAAAATTATAATGATAGCCGTTTTCAACAATGAATCCTGCTATTTCGTTATGTACAAGCAGACTATCCCACCCAGCATCCGCAAAGGTGATGGTTCCTTTACTCGGTTCACTCGTTTCCTTTGACGCTACACTGCTGTATATACCTAATCCAATTAAAAGGCATAACATAAATGACCAAATATACTTCCACTTACTTCTCATCTTCTCTCTCCTTTCTGTTAGTAATTATATATGTTTAATCGGTTTTATCAACCTGAAATATTCATAGAAAAGGAATGATAGACTACAATCGCCCCTCTCATAAGTTATTGATAAAAGGTAGTACACGAGTAAGCACATTGTCAAACTGATAAAATTAGATCTAGAAGAAATTATCAAGATAGGAAAACTTTGCTTTAATGTAGTAGAAGAAGGGACTCCGATTTGTTTAACGGGTTCCGTTTCCCATCGCAAAACTTGAAAACACACCCATAATTGTAAGATAAAAGAGACTGGGACAAAAGTGTTTTAACCAAAGTAAAATCTGAACATAGTTGGTGCATATATACCGCTACGGAAATACACTACGCTTTCCGCGGGCGCTGCTGAGCCTACTCCGAGCTATCGCTCTACGGAGTCTCACCTAGGCTTTTCATCCCGCAGGAGTCTCCGTGTATTTCCTTCGCTATTATGGCGAAATGTTCGGCTTTGAGTTAAACACTTTAGTTATGTCCCAGGCTCTTGTTTCCAATTAATCGCCCAATTCATATTGCACTAGACTATTTATTGAGTTGATTTTAAAATGTTTCTTTCACTAGACAACCAGTTTTGTTTAACAAGAAATTCATATTAACAAACCTTTTTATAAAAAAACAAGGGTTGCATTATCGTTTAACTTTTTGCTGACCCCTGTTCTGGTATAGCCCATCATTTCATATAAGTAACAATTTCGTTCTCCTTCATTATTTGTTGCTTTTTCTAACATAACTCCCATACTTCACCCATCCTATCAATCAAGGTTTTGATTCTTGAAATTCATCGCAATTACTTTATCCGAATAAAAAGATGTTAATTGTTCGCTCATAACACTTGTAGAGAAAATAAAATCCTTTTTAATCCAATACTTTATGACACCAATTGTAGCGTGGACTTGAAAGCTAAGAAAGACATCATACTTTGTTTCCTGAGCGTCAGTTTCTCGTTCAATATAAATTTCTTTACTAAATAAATTCCATAAAAACAGCTCGAACCGTTTATATATATCTGGATTCACCTCTATAAGATCTAGAGCTTTAAACAACTTTTTATGCTTTTCGATATGTTCAAATAGGAGATTATTAGAAGGAATAACCCCATTTAAAAACACCTTGCCCTTATTTCTGTATGGTTTTTTAATAGACTGATGTATGCCTTCGATAGCATCTTGGTATAACTCTTCCAAAAGATCGATTTTATCTTGGTAATGGATATAGAAAGTACCTCTATTAAAATCAGCTCGATCAGTAATTTCGCTAATTGTGATAGAATGCACATCATTATTTTCTAAAATAAGATCTATAAAAGCATTTTTTAGTAACTTCTTTGTTAATTGTTTCTTTCTCATTTGTCGATTTGGATTATTCAACATACATCATCCTTTTATCCCGTTTATCAAGCCTTATAATAAACAAACCTAGTCACTTTGTTGAGTATTTAACATATTCATTATACCTGCTTATTGAGTGTTAAGTCGAATAACTCTATCATATAAATGAAAGCGCTTTTAAAATTTAACTTCTTTAAAATGCGGAGTGACATATAGGAGGAATAATAATGGGACTATTAGATGGAAAAGTAGCGATTATTACTGGCGGGGCGAAAGGTATGGGGGAATTTCATACAAGAAAGCTTGTTGATGAAGGTGCAAAAGTTGTAATCGGAGATCTTGATGCCGAAAATGGAGAAAAAGTAGCAAGAGACATCGGGGAAGATAAAGCTATTTTTGTAGAGTTAGATGTTACAAATCCTAATAGTTGGGACACGGTAGTACAAAAGACTAAAGATACATTTGGTACTATTGATATTTTAGTGAATAATGCAGGACTTGCAGGTGCGATAACTGGACTTTTAGATATAGAAGAAGGCTTGTATAAAAAAATAATTGATATTAATCAGAACGGAATATTTTACGGCATGAGAGCCGTCTTGCCTACAATGGTTGAAAAAAATAATGGGTCCATTATCAATATTTCTTCGCTTGCTGGATTGAGACATGACATTACTGTGAATCCAGCTTATACGGCTTCAAAATTTGCAATTAGAGGCCTGACAAAACAGGCAGCATATGAGTTTGCGGATAAAAACATTCGCGTCAATGCTGTTCTTCCAGGAGCAATACTCACGCCTATGGCTGAAGCTACATTAACTAAAGAGCAAATTGATGATGTGTCTCAAAACCTGCTTCCAATGAAACGCTTTGCAGATCCAAAAGAAGTTTCCGAAGTCGTAGTGTTTTTAGCATCTGATAAAGCTAGTTATGTAAGTGGAGGAGACTATGTAGTTGATGGAGCAAGGGCGACTATAAATAAATAATTAACATTATGAATTCGAAAAAATGTAAATAAGATTTGCTTGGATTTAAGATGTCTTAAAGGAAGAGTATATCATTCTAAACGAATTAGAACTACTTTTATAGGAGGAAATAGAATGGCTAGATTAGATGGTAAAGTAGCAATTATTACAGGTGCTGCAGGTGGAATGGGGTTAACTATGGCCCAAACGTTTGCTGAAGAAGGAGCAAAGGTAGTAGCGGCAGACATACAATTTGAACTTCTACAAGAAGGAGTAAATGAAATTAATACTAAGGGCGGGGATGCACTTGCTTTAAAACTAGATGTGTCTTCTCCTGATGAATGGAAAAGTGCAATTGATGAGACTGTTAAAAAATACGGTAAGATCGATGTGTTAGTAAATAATGCTGCTATTCAGATAGGAAAAAGTGTTAAGGAAGCAACACTAGAAGAATGGAATAAAGTTTTGGCAATAAACGCAACTAGTGTATTTCTAGGTATGCAAACTGTTATTCCTAAAATGCAGGAAAACGGTAAGGGATCAATCATTAACATGTCATCAATCGGTGCTATTGTTGGTGGAGGTCCTGATGGGTATGATGTAGCCTACAGTGCTTCTAAAGGTGCTGTTCGATCGATGACAAAGCATGCTGCAAAAGTACTGGCAAAAGATAATATTCGTGTGAACTCTGTACATCCAGGTGTAATTAATACCCCGATGGTAGAAAGCTCGTTGAAAGATAATCCTGAATTGAGAGAAACAATAGAAGCCAATTTCCCGCTTCCACCGCATCTAGGTGATCCTAAAGACCTTGCATATATGGTGTTGTTTTTAGCATCTGATGAGTCTAAGTTTGCTACAGGAAGTGAATTTGTAGTAGATGGAGGCGCTACCTCAACAAAGTAATTAATTTAATTTGATTTTTTTAAGGCTGTTTTAGGTTTTCTTGTTCACTTAAGATTAACATTCCAATAAATAAATACATGCGGATGAGGGAAAAGAAATTCTCCTTTCCCGCATGTATTTGGTTTTTAAGACAGGAGATTGCTCTACAAAAAACCAGCCTGCTGGTATAATTTAAGTACTTAGTTTTTAATACATTGCACAAAATCGTCTGAATAGGCCCCTGTTAGATGTAAGCTAAATCTTCTATGCATTTAGTCATTGAATCTAAATTCATCAAAATTATATTTAGGAGGAAAAAATAATGAGATTTGGAATTATAGGCGCCGGACCAATAGGGACAATTATTTCTAAAAAATTAGTTAAAAATGGACACGATGTTAATATTGCAGATGCTCGAGAAATTGAACGTTTAGAAGGAAAAGAGATTGCTGGAACACCTGTGAGTGTAGAAGATGTAATAACAGATATTGATGTTCTAATCATATCTATCCCTCTTCATGTAATCCCAAGCATTCGCAATATTGTAGATAAAGCTCGAGAGGAAATTATCGTTGTAGACACTTCAAATTATTATCCTTTTAGAGACAATAAAATTGAAGAAATTGAAAACGGCATGGTTGAAAGCGTTTGGGTTTCAAATCAATTAAGCAGACCTATCATTAAAGCCTTCAGCAATCTATTAGCTTATACTTTAGAAAATAAAGGGGCCCCCGAAGGCAATAGTGGTCGTATTGCCATGGCGATTGCCGGTAATGACCTATCACAAAAGCAAATAATCATGGAACTAGTAAATGAGCTAGGCTTCGATGCAGTGGATAGTGGCTCTTTAACTGATTCGTGGAGACAACAGCCGGGTACTCCCGCATACTGCACAGAACTAACAAAAGAAGACTTATCGGAAGCATTGAAAAAGGCAGATAAAGAAAAAGCCCCATTCCTACGTGATAAAGTAATGAAGAAGTTTTCAGCTGGATTGTCACATATAGATATTGTGAATCTAAACAGAGAAACATATAATTCATAAATTTGGAAAACTATTGATAATGCTCTGGTATATAACTTAAATAGAATAGAAGATCAAGTTCACGTTTATGTTTAAGTTTGCGTTATTGCTTTGATTGTATATTTAACTAATTAACAAAAAAGAATCGCTGTCTAAAGCGATTCTTTTTATATCGAAAGTCGCGCGACCCACCGCCGAAGTTGCGCACTAAAGCCAGAAAGTCTCGCAATCCCGCTAGGAAGCACGGGACGGTTCTTTTGCTTCCTCTTTTTGATTCGGAAGCAGGAGAACCGTCCCCGTGCTTCCCCACCCCCACACTCAAAAAAAGAAACCCCAGCCTGCGCCAGAGTTCCTTCCCTTAATAATAGCTAACCTATCACAATACCCTTAATAAAACCTCTTAAAACTATCAAAATGCTTCTTCCAATAAGAATTATCTAAGCTTGTAATCTGTACGCCGCCACTAGATCCGGCTTGGATCATTTTATTGTCTCCGATATAGATTCCCATGTGAGAGATTCCTGCTTTATACGTACCTTCGAAGAATACGAGGTCTCCGACTTGTGGGGAGCCTACATAATAGGAACGATCAAAGTATCCTTGTGCGGATGTGCGGCTGATGTCCATGCCTGCTTGTTTGTATGCGTAATAGATAAATCCGCTGCAATCAAATCCGTTTGTTGTTGTGCCGCCCCATACATATGGTGTACCGATCTGGGCTTTTGCCACGCTGATTAATTTATTTACATTATAATCAACATCTGCTGCAGGTGCTTTGCTTGCGCTGCTGCTAGATACAGGTTTAGATGATGAAGCTTTACCACCGATATTCAATTTCTGTCCAATCAAGATTAAATCGGATTTCAAGCTGTTCCATGATTTCAAGTTAGAAACCGTTACGCCATTTTGTGATGCAATGCGAGATAATGTATCACCGGATTTTACCGTATAAACAGATGTAGAATCAACTTTACTTGAGGGCTTCGTAGTTGTCGTTGTAGGAGTGCTAGCAGTCGACCCGCCGCCATTCTTACTCACAACAAACTTATTCCCTGGATAAATCAAAGTCGTATTCAAGTTGTTCCATTTCATCAAGTTCGATAGAGAAATACTATGTTTTGAGGCGATGCCACTTAAGGTGTCCCCGCTTTTAACTGTATAGGAAGTAGATGTATTAGTAGATGTAGTAGTAGAATTAGATTTTGTTCCTGACGTTGACCCTGTGCTGCGGTCTGTTTCAATGACCTGATTCGGGAAAATGATGTCAGATGTTAGACTGTTTACCGATTTCAAAGCCGATACGCTTGTACCATGTTTCTGTGCGATAGACCAAAGTGAATCTCCGCTCTGAACTTTATATGATGCTGCTTCTGCTTCGTCTACCGCGAAGAATGCTGATGCGATAGCTGCTGAGGCAGTAACCGACATAAAAATTTTCTTATTAGCCAATTTCATATCCCCCTGTTGTCCAACTCCTGTAACCTAAGAAATTCGCGTCCCTAACAATAAGTGCGCATTCTCAAGCAGTTACCTTCCTTGGCAATGTATCTCTGTTTATCCAATATCTAACAGAAACTAACACTAGTATAGCTCCTCTATCAAAAAAATTATAGATTGATAGGACATTTGTAATCTTTTTGTAATATACCTATGAAAATCTTCTACAGCAACCCCTATAAAAATATAGAATACTTGTAAATATTTCAAAAAAATATACTCTCTCAAACTTTAATATGATATAATTCCATATTGTAATGTCAAAAAGTAGTGAAATGATATATATAATTCTACAATCTTAGACAAACAAAAATTTATTGGGGGTACCGAAATGGAAGAAACGATTTCCCTGAAAGAGATTTTCGGGGTTTTGAAAAAGCGCTTATTAATGATATTAGCATTTGTGTTTGGCGCTGCACTTGTCGCTGCAATTATAAGTTATTTTGTCTTAACACCTACCTATCAATCTAGCTCACAGTTTATTGTGAATCAAGAACTGCAGGATCCAACTCAATATAATACAAACAACATACAAACAAACGTTCAAATGATTAATACGTATAACATTATTATAAAAAGTCCTGCCATCTTAGATGATGTTGTTAATGAATTAAATCTACCATACTCATCCGCAGCCCTGGGAGAAAAGATTCAAGTTTCAAGTGCAGATAATTCTCAGGTCGTTACCGTAACAGCAACAGACGAAAATCCTGCAACAGCTGTAGATATTGCAAATGCTACGGTAGGAATCTTCCAAAACGAAATTCCTGAAATTATGAATGTAGACAACGTTAGTATTCTAAATGAAGCACAACTAAGCCCGAATCCATCCCCAGTTGCACCGAATCCTATCCTGAACATTGCGATTGCGATTGTTTTAGGTGCCATGGTTGGTGTGGGAATCGCATTCTTACTTGAATACCTGGATAATAGGATAACGACAGAAGATGATGTAGAGAATAAATTAGGATTGCCGATACTCGGTGTTATTTCATGGGTAGATGAAGAGGATATCAGAGGGAATCAATTCACTTTCCAATCAAGTCGTAAGCGAAGGAGTGGCTTTGATGGCGCGCAAGAAAAATCAATCTAGACCAGGCAATAAGATGAGAAATCTCATCACAAAGCTGAACCCGAAATCACCTGTTTCTGAACAATACCGTACGATTCGGACAAATATACAATATGCATCTGTCGATAATGAAATAAAATCTTTGCTTGTTACCTCTTCGGGACCAAGTGAAGGAAAATCAACGACGATTGCAAACTTAGCAGTTGTTTATGCGCAAACAGGTAAGAAAGTACTTCTCATTGATGCGGATCTTCGCAAACCAACGGTACATTACACATTCCGCCTTGATAACTTAAGAGGACTAAGTAATATACTCGTTGGACAAAATACGTTGGATGAAGCCGTTAATCGAACAGATGTTGACAATTTAGATGTCATCTCATGTGGGCCAATCCCACCGAATCCATCCGAGTTACTGGCATCAAGAAAGATGGCTGATTTCTTAAAGGAAGTAACCGCAGCTTATGATCTAGTTATTTTCGATACGCCACCAGTGTTAGCCGTGACGGATGCACAGATTCTAGCTAACATTGTAGATGGATCGCTACTTGTGGTTCGCAGCAAGCATACCGATTTGGAAGCAGCCAATAAGGCGAAGGAAATATTGGAGCCGGCTCAAGCAAAATTGTTGGGAACTGTTTTAAACGGGCGTGAGAAGAAAGCTTCGAATTATTATTACTATTATGGTACGAATTAGATAGAAGAGACTCTCTGTGAAAAAACGCAGAGAGTTTTTCCTTTTTAGGAATAATTAAAATGGTATAAACGTAAAATTTTATAAATATCCTACAAAATATGGAATATATTGTAGGAATCTATTATGTCAAGTATAATAGAATTTAACTATATAACTGTACTTTCAGAAATTAATTAATAGAGAGGTGTGATTGGCAATGATTGATATACATTCCCATATATTACCTGGGGTAGACGATGGTGCAAAAACAGAAGAAGACAGTCTTGCAATGGCAAAAGAAGCAGTATCGCAAGGGATAACTACCATTATTGCAACCCCTCACAATAAAAATGGCAAATACGATAATGAGCGCGCATCGATTAAGAATAACGTTCAAATATTAAGCGAATTATTGGTGAAAGAAGATATACCGCTTACTGTAATTTCCGGCCAAGAAACCCGAATCAATGGTGAAATGATAGAAGATATAAATAATGGGAAATTATTGCCATTAAATGATACGAAATATCTTTTTGTTGAATTTCCCTCCGCCAACGTACCAAGGTACTCCAGTCAGATGCTGTTTGATATACAGGTGGCAGGCTACACTCCTATCATTGTTCATCCCGAAAGAAATCAGGAATTAATCGAGCATCCTTCTAGGCTCTATGAATTTGTTAAAAAAGGTGCGCTCACACAAGTCACTGCAGCAAGCATTGTTGGTAAATTTGGAAAAAATATTCAAAAGTTCTCCCATCAGCTTGTCGAAGCTAATCTTACGCATTTTATTGCATCCGATGCACATAATACAACAACACGAGGATTTTGTATGGACGAAGCTTTTCATGAATTAAAAAACGAATATGGCAGTGACTATTTTTATATGTTTTTGGAAAACAGCCAGCTGCTATTGGATAATATGAATGTGAACCGAATGGAACCATCACAAGTTAAAAAGAAGAAGTTCCTCGGGCTTTTTTAGATGAGCACGGGTAATCAGTGAGGATGTACGTATTATTGTACATCCCTTTCTATAAAATAGAGATAAAGAGAATACGTTAGGGGAGAAGAGATAATACGATTAAAAGGGGAAATTTAGTTGATTAACGTTTTAGTAGTAGAGGATCAACGATTGTTTCGTGATGGGGTAGAAGCAATCATTGAGCGCACAGATGATATAAAAGTAATCGGTGCAGCTGATAATGGGAAAATGGCTATCCAACAGATGGAGCAACTTCGGCCTGATGTTGTGCTAATGGATATCCATATGCCGGATATGGATGGAATACAAACAACATACTATCTGAAGGAGAATTATCCCGAAGTAAAGGTCGTGTTGCTCACCACGAAGGCTGAAGAAGATCTGGTCATTTCAGGTATTAGTGTAGGGGCAGACGGTTTTTTAATCAAAGCACTTCATGCGGATCGACTGATTGAGACGATCCGAATGGCCTATGATGGGGAAATTGTGTTTTCTGGTGATGTTGCCAGAATACTAGCCAGACGTATACGTGAGCTAACGATGAGTAAAAAACAAATCTTTGCACTAGCAATGGAGAGAATTGGTTACAACTTCACGAAGCGTGAGATTGATATCGCATATTTATTAATGGGAAACTATTCAAATAACCAGATCGCCAATAAATTGTTTCTCGGTGAAGGCACGGTTAAAAACTATATTAGTGAAATTTATAATAAGCTGGATATCCATAACCGAGCAAAGGCTATAGCCTTTTTTAAACGGATAGCACATGCAAATAAGGACGATTGACGATTCATTACTTTTTTTGTCGAAAGTCACTAATAACATGACTGCCTCTATAGTACTATGTGAATATATCTTTTTCACAGAGACTTTAGACCCTCTTTAATGGAGATGGATTGGCGGGAAAGAAGCATGATTAAACTTGCGTATATAAGTAAGGTTCCTTTCTCCAGTATGCTAACACAGCGGATGGAGGGCGAATCAGGCATAGAAATAATGGGGCGTATTTATTTAACGGAAAATACTATTGAAATAACCAAGGATTTGAACCCACAAGTTGTTGCGTTGGACACAGACTCTATGTCTATAAATGAAACGGCACAAACGATTCTCCACTTGAAAGAGATGATGCCGGAAGTAAAAATCATCACACTGGTAAATACTTCAGAGCCTGTATATTGTTTCCATATCATAGAGGCAGGTGGAGATAGTATAATAGAAAAGCATTCGGAAATTCTTGCAGATGACGTGATGGATAATATCCAATCTGTACAGAATGCTCATTTTGCCATGCCGCAAACACTAATCGGAAAATTCATCGAACGACTGGATGAGTTGAAGCATGATAACTACGACTTCTTCCAGAAGCGGCTTACTGCAATTGGTGCGGAATTATCGGTAAAGGAAGCGGAAGTTGCCTATTACCTCAGGCAAAACTTAAAAAATAGGGAAATTGCGGTACATCTGGAAATTACCGAAGGAACGGTGAAAGTACATATTAGTAATATTTATCGAAAACTTAACATCAAAGGTAGGAAAAATGTGGTAGAATATCTTGAGAGAGTTATGTCGAATAGTAGCGGTTCTGATAGAATACTGGAACATGCTCACTTTTAAGAACAAGAACAACATGGAAAGGGGCTTTTGATACATGTCCTATCGTAAGAGACTTGCATCGCTGATCACACTGGATTCGATTATTGTCAGTACGGCGATATTTATTGCTTTCTGGGTAATCTATCCATCCTATCCCAACATCTTGCTTACAAATGAACTTTTTATCAGCGCAATTGCATTATTAATCTTTCATCATATCTTTGCGTTTATCTATAAGCTGTATAATAAAGTTTGGGCATATGCGAGTGTAGGCGAGCTCGTTACGATCGTAAAGGCGATCACCTTCTCGATCATCGCAGCCGGTGTGGTACAGTTGCTCACGAGCGGCGCGGTCTACAGAAGAGCATTGCTCATCACGTGGATGTTGCATATCATTTTAATTGGTGGTTCACGATTCATGTGGCGCATATTCCGAGATCGATATATCAATAAGGATCGTACACAAAAACGAACATTAATCGTCGGTGCCGGTTCTGCAGGTGCAATGATCGCTCGTCAACTCCGAAATGAAAATAGTAACACAGATTTACGTCCGGTTGGCTTTGTGGATGATGACATTAACAAACAAAAAATGCAAGTGTATAATCTACCTGTAGCTGGTACAACATCGGATATCGAAGAAGTAGCTGCAAAGCTTGACGTGGAGCATATAGTTATTGCTATTCCGTCCCTTCGTAATGGGCAACTGGAGAAAATTGTTGAACAATGTAATAAAACAAATGCCAAAGTACAAATGATTCCAAAAATCGAGGATCTCATGACAGGAAAAGTATCTGTCAGTCATCTGAAAAATGTGGAAGTAGAAGATCTGCTCGGTCGTGAGCCGGTCAAACTGGATATTGACATCATATCCGAGTATGTCACTGGGAATACTGTGATGGTAACTGGTGCAGGTGGATCAATCGGTTCAGAAATCTGCCGCCAGTTGATGCGCTTCACACCGAAGAAAATAGTACTTGTGGGACACGGGGAATACAGCATTTATAATATTGATATGGAACTCAAACGTGTCTATGGTGATACGGAAACAGAGATTATTCCAATTATTGGAGATGTGCAGGATCGCGAGCGGATCTTTGATGTTGTGGATCAACATCAACCGGAAATCATTTACCATGCAGCGGCACATAAGCATGTACCATTGATGGAATATAATCCGCATGAAGCGGTGAAAAACAATATCATCGGTACGAAAAATGTCGCAGAAGCAGCTGATGCGTTTGGTGTCAATAAATTTGTGATGGTATCGACCGATAAAGCAGTAAACCCAACGAATGTCATGGGTGCAACAAAACGTGTTGCGGAAATGGTTGTTCAGGACTTGGCAAGTCGCAGCAAAACGAAATTTGTCGCTGTCCGATTCGGGAATGTGCTTGGTAGCCGTGGTAGTGTTATTCCACTCTTTAAAAAGCAGATTGAAAGAGGCGGACCGGTTACGGTTACGCATCCGGATATGACCCGTTACTTTATGACGATTCCAGAAGCATCCAGATTGGTGATTCAGGCAGGGACACTTGCGAAGGGTGGAGAGATCTTCGTCCTGGATATGGGTGAGCCTGTGAAGATTGTTGAACTTGCGCGTAATCTGATTAAGCTTTCTGGCTATACGGAGGATGAGATTCCGATTGAATTCGCTGGGATCCGGCCTGGTGAGAAGATGTATGAGGAGCTGCTAGGGGAAGGTGAAGTTCACCCTGATGCTGTTTATGAGAAGATTTATGTTGGGCGGACGGTTGAGGTTGATTCGCAACTTTTGCTTGACCTTATTGATAAATTCGACTGCTATGACGCTGTAAAATTAAAAGATGAGTTGATGGGGATTGTTTATGCGGAGCGGAGATTGATGGCGAAAGCATAACTTAGCTTATTTATAATTTAGTACTTTAATCTTTATTATTTATGGGGGTATTTATATTGAAAACGATAAAAAAAGCAATCATTCCGGCGGCAGGTCTGGGTACTCGATTCTTGCCAGCTACAAAAGCAATGCCGAAAGAAATGTTGCCAATTGTGGATCGACCGACAATTGAGTATATTGTTGAGGAAGCGATTGAGTCTGGGATAGAAGATATTATTATTGTAACTGGTAAAGGGAAACGTGCGATTGAAGATCACTTTGATCATAACTTTGAATTAGAAGACAACCTTATAAAGAAGGAAAAATTTGACTTACTGGAAAAAGTAAATCAAGCATCCAATGTCGAAATACACTACATAAGACAAAAAGAACCTAAAGGATTAGGTCATGCCGTATGGTGTGCGCGTAAATTTATTGGTGATGAGCCGTTTGCGGTATTGTTGGGTGATGATATTGTAAGGGCGGAAACACCTTGTTTAAAACAATTAATTCAACAATATGAGGAAACACAAAGTTCCGTTGTTGGTGTTCAACAAGTACCTGATAGTGAAACACATCGTTATGGTATTGTGGATCCAAGTACAATTGAAGGAAGACGTTATCAAGTGAATAACTTTGTGGAAAAACCGAAGCAAGGAACTGCACCTTCTAATTTGGCTATTATGGGTCGTTATGTGTTTACTCCTGAGATTTTTGATTTTCTTGATAAGCAACAAGTTGGTGCAGGTGGAGAGATTCAGCTGACGGATGCGATTCAGATGTTGAATGAGATTCAGAAGGTGTATGCTTATGACTTTGAAGGAAAAAGATATGATGTTGGGGAGAAGTTGGGGTTTGTGAAGACGACGGTGGAGTTGGCGCTGGAGAATGAGGAGATTCGGGAAGAGTTAATGAAATTCCTTGTCCAAAAGGTAGATAAATCAAGCGTTAATAGTTAAAAAACTATGGGTATTATATATAACGGTTTATAGGCGGTGCCTCCTTACCTTTATTGAAGGAGGCATTTGGCTGTAAATTTAGATTTTTTGGAATGGTATATGTGATAGGATGAAATTTAGTGGATTAGTTGTTGGTTGGAAGTAGAATTCAAAATTGGAATTAAGAACTAATCTACTAAAATGTTAACTTAAAACAGGGAAGGAAGTCTTTAAATGGAGTCAACAAAAGTGAATGAAAGAATATTCCTCTCCTCACCACATATGAGTGATGAAGGCTATGAACAACAATTTGTGAAAGAAGCTTTTGATACAAACTGGATTGCCCCCCTTGGTGAAAACGTAAATGGTTTTGAAAGAGAGCTAGCCGTAAAGGTAGGTTCTAAGGCAGCTGCAGCACTTTCCTCAGGTACTGCTGCTATTCATTTGGCACTAAAAGCTGTTGAAGTAGGAGAAGGGGATATTGTTTTCTGTACATCACTTACTTTCTCAGCTACAGCAAATCCAATCATCTACCAAAATGCTATTCCTGTTTTTATAGATAGTGACTATGAAACGTGGAATATGAGTCCGAAAGCATTGGAAGAAGCATTTGAAAAATATCCAGAAGTCAAAGCAGTTATCATTGTACATTTATACGGTTTATCTGCAGATATGGATAAAATTATGGAGATTTGCAGGAAACATAATGTAGCGGTTATAGAAGATGCTGCAGAATCTTTAGGTACTTACTATAAAGGTAAGCATACGGGGACTTTCGGTGACTATGGCATCTTCTCTTTTAATGGAAATAAGATTATTACTACTTCAGGTGGTGGGATGCTTGTATCTAATAATGAAGAGCCAATTGCAAAGGCAAGATTTTGGGCTACCCAATCAAGAGATCAAGCAAGACATTATCAACATAGTGAATTAGGATTTAATTATCGAATGAGTAATGTCGTTGCTGGGATTGGTAGAGGGCAGCTTAAGGTACTAGATCAGAGAGTCGCCAAGAAGAGGTATATATTTGATTTTTATAATAAAGAACTTGGTAACCTTGAGGATGTTGAGTTTATGCCTACTAATGAGTGGGATGAACCGAATTATTGGTTAAGTTCGATGACGTTGACTGGTAAAGTAAGACCGATTGATATATTTGAAGCATTGGAAGCTGAAAATATCGAGTCGAGGCCCGTGTGGAAACCAATGCATATGCAGCCTTTTTTTGAGAAATATGATTTTGTTGGTGAAGGTGTATCGGAGAAGTTGTTTGAGAATGGGGTTTGTTTGCCGTCTGATACGAAGATGACGGAAAGGGATTTGGAGAGAGTATGTAAGATTATTAAAGGGTTGTGGTTAAAGTAATGGAAAATACATTAGGTGGAGTCTATAGAAGGTTTTTAAAAAGACCTATGGATTTTATACTATCTTTAATTGCTATCCTAATCCTTAGCCCAATTCTTTTACTTGTGGCTATCCTAGTAAGAACGAAGCTAGGCAGTCCTGTATTATTTAAACAAAAAAGACCAGGACTAAATGAGAACATTTTTATGATGTATAAGTTTAGAACGATGACGGATGAGAGAGATAAGGATGGGGGACTACTTCCCGATAGTGTTAGACTGACAAAGTTTGGAAGATTATTACGATCAACATCGCTCGATGAACTTCCGGAACTATTTAACATTCTTAAAGGAGATATGTCTATTGTTGGACCCAGACCATTATTAGTACAATATCTTCCTCTTTACAATATACATCAAAAACGACGTCACGAAGCAAGACCAGGTCTATCTGGATTGGCACAAATTAGTGGCAGAAATGCAATTAGCTGGGAAGATAAATTTAATTTGGATGTTGAATATGTTGATAATGTAAGTTTTACAGGTGACTGGAAAATAATCCTAATGACTATAAAGAAAGTCTTTGTTAGAGAAGGTATTAATTCTGAAACTGCAGCCACGATAGAACCTTTTAAGGGAAACAAAAAGGACCGAATAGAATCATGAAAAACAAACTTTTAATAATTGGTGCTAGTGGCCACGGAAAAGTGGTAGCTGATATTGCATTGAAAATGAATAAGTGGAAGACTATTGCTTTCCTAGATGATGATAAAAATATTAGGTCATCGATGGGATTAGAAGTTATTGGAACTTCAGATTACGTATTTAAGCATATAGATGATTATGAAGTATTTGTAGGTATAGGTAATAATGTTACTAGACAAAAAATTCATGAAATGTTGGAAAAAGCTGGCGCTAGTATTCCCGTATTAATTCATCCTAATACCGTTATTGGATCGCAAGTAGATTTAGAAACTGGGACAGTCGTCATGGCAGGGGCAGTTATTAACTGTTGTACAAAAGTAGGAAAAGGCTGCATCGTTAATACAGGTTCTACACTAGATCATGATAATAACATTGAAGATTTTGTTCATATTTCACCAGGAGCTCATTTAGCAGGAACCGTAAATGTTGGACAGGGATCGTGGTTAGGTATAGGTAGTGTTGTAAGTAATAATTTAAACATCACTAGTGGTTGCCAGGTGGGTGCTGGTTCTGTTGTTGTTAGGGATATAACTGAATCTGGTTTATATGTTGGTGTTCCAGTTAGGAGAATTTAGTATATGAATATTTTATTTTTAACACTTTTAGATTTTTCAACACTTGAAGAAACTGGTATATACACAGATTTAATGAGAGAGTTTGTAAAGGGAAACCATGAAGTGTACATGATTTCTCCAACTGAAAAGAGAAAACAACAACCCACAAGGTTAATTGAAAGTGAAAATTATAAAATACTTAAATTACAGATAGGTAATACTCAAAAAACTAATTTGGTAGAAAAGGGTATCTCAACTCTTACGTTGGAATCTAAATTCCAAAAAGGAATAAAAGATTATTTTTCGGATGTGAAATTTGACTTAGTTATTTATACAACACCTCCAATAACATTGCAGAAAGCTATCGAATATGTGAAAAAGAGAGACAATGCTACAACTTATTTATTGTTAAAAGACATCTTTCCACAGAATGCAGTAGACCTTCGCATAGTTAAAAAGACTGGAATCAGAGGACTCTTATATAATTATTTCAAATCTAAGGAAAAAAAATTGTATGAAATCTCGGATTATATTGGGTGTATGTCCCAAGCGAATGTAGACTTTTTATTAAATCAAAACCCAGAATTACCTTCTGATATTATAGAAGTATGCCCTAATAGTATAGAACCATTAACAATAGAGAAAGATAAACAAAAGATAAAAGAGATAAAGAAGAAATATAACATACCATTAGATTGTACAGTGTTTATTTATGGTGGAAATCTTGGTAAACCACAAGGTATTGACTTTTTAATTGAGTGTTTAAAAGCTAATAAAAATAACAAAGAGGTCTACTTTGTTATCGCAGGTTCAGGAACAGAGTTCAATAAACTAAGAAATTACTTTGAGACATCACAACCATCTAATGCTCAGCTATTTTCACTATTACCAAAAGAGGATTATGAAGTGTTGGCGAATTCAAGTGATGTGGGATTAATTTTCTTGGATGAACGCTTTACAATACCTAATTTTCCTTCAAGGCTTCTGTCTTACATGCAGGCTTCCATGCCAGTGTTAGCAGCAACTGATGTTAACACGGATATTGGACAAGTTATTGAACAAGGTGAATTTGGCCTATGGTGTGAAAGTAATAATGTTAAAGAATTTAATAAGAAAGTGAAAAAGTTATGTGATAAAGAATTGAGAGAACATATGGGTAAAAACGCTAGAAATTATTTAGAAGAAAATTACACTGCTAAACATTCCTATGAAATAATCATGAACCATTTTAACTAGAGGGAAAAGAGGTAAATACATGTTTAAAGATAAAACACTATTAATTACTGGCGGTACTGGATCTTTTGGTAATGCTGTAATGAATAGATTTCTAGATACAGATATAAAAGAAATTCGAATCTTTTCTCGTGATGAAAAGAAACAGGATGATATGAGGAAAAGATATAAAAATGATAAACTTAAATTTTACTTAGGTGATGTAAGAGACTTAGCGAGTGTTAAAAATGCAATGCACGGAGTTGACTACATATTTCATGCTGCTGCATTAAAACAAGTTCCATCATGTGAATTTTTCCCTCTTGAGGCAGTTAAAACGAATGTGAACGGCACAGACAATGTATTAACCGCTGCTATTGAGTATGGAGTTAAAAAAGTGATTTGCCTTTCTACAGATAAAGCTGCATATCCAATTAATGCAATGGGAATCTCAAAAGCTATGATGGAAAAGGTATTTGTCGCTAAATCAAAAACAGTTGATCCAGAAAGAACACTTATTTGTGGTACTCGATATGGCAATGTCATGGCGTCTCGAGGCTCAGTTATTCCGTTATTTATCGAACAAATAAAAAATGGACAGTCTTTAACAGTTACCGATCCTAATATGACAAGATTTCTAATGAGCTTAGAGGAAGCAGTAGAGTTAGTTGTATTTGCATTTGAGAATGCTGAAGCAGGAGATATTATGGTCCAGAAATCCCCGGCTAGTACAATTGGTGACCTAGCACAAGCTGTAAAGGAACTGTTTAATGCAGAGAATGAAATAAAAATCATTGGAACCCGCCACGGAGAAAAACGTTACGAAACACTTCTTACGAAAGAAGAGTATGTAAAAGCTGAAGATTTACCAGGTTTCTATAAAGTTCCTGCTGATCAAAGAGACCTTAACTATGATAAGTATTTTGCGGAGGGCGATCAGAAGCTTTCTACTGTTGAAGAATATAACTCGGATAATACAGATATCCTTAATGTTGAACAAATTAAAGAGAAATTATTACAGTTAGATTATGTGCATCACGAGCTTAAAAAGTGGAAGGAAATGGGCTATTAAAATAATCTAAAGGTGGAATTGACTTATGAAAATTCTTGTAACGGGAGCAAATGGCTTTGTAGGAAAAAACCTTTTAGCAGAATTAAATAATAAAGGATACAATGAAATATTAGAATACACTAGAGAAAGTGATCCTGCATCACTTGAAACATACACAAAAGAATGTGATTTTGTCTTTCACTTGGCTGGGGTAAATAGACCAAAAGACGAAGCTGAATTTATGAAAGGTAATTTTGGTTTAACTGCACACTTACTAGAGCTGTTAAAGAAACATAACAATAAAGCTCCCGTTCTTGTTACTTCTTCTATTCAAGCGAAAAAAGCTAATCCATATGGAAAAAGTAAGAAGGCTGGAGAGGATTTATTATTTGATTATCAGAAAGAAACAGATAGCAAAGTCTACGTATATCAACTACCGAACTTATTTGGCAAGTGGAGCAAGCCTAATTATAATACTGTAGTGGCTACTTATTGTCATAACATTGCTAGGAACTTAGATATACAAGTAAATAATCCAGATGCTGAACTTAATCTTTGTTACATAGATGATGTGATAGAGGAATTTGTAAGTGCCTTAGAAGGAAATCCGACAATAAAGAATGGTTTCTGTGTTGTTCCTATAACACATACTATCAAACTTGCAGGATTAGCAGACCTTATTAAGGGGTTTAAAGAAAGCAGAACAAATTTAAGTATTCCTAATATGGACGATGCTTTGACTAAGAAGTTATATAGTACTTATTTAAGTTTCTTGCCAGAGAATCAATTTTCATATGATCTTAAAATGAATGTTGATCAAAGAGGTTCTTTTACAGAATTTATGAGAACTCCTGAACGAGGTCAGGTTTCTGTAAATGTATCGAAACCAGGAATTACTAAAGGAAATCACTGGCATCATACTAAAAATGAAAAATTTCTAGTTGTTAGTGGTGAAGGTCTTATTCGATTTAGAAAGATAGATTCAGATGAAATTATCGAATATAGAGTAAGAGGTGAAAAGTTACAGGTTGTTGACATTCCTACTGGATATACACACTCTATTGTAAATATAGGGGAAAGTGATCTCGTAACAGTAATGTGGGCAAATGAATGCTTTGATCCAGATAATCCTGATACTTATTTCGTGGAGGTATAATGATGAAGAAGTTAAAAGTTATGACAGTCGTTGGTACAAGACCGGAAATTATAAGATTGTCAGCTGTTATTAATAAATTAGAAGAATCAAATGCTATTGATCACATTCTTGTACATACAGGACAGAATTATGATTATGAACTGAATGAAGTTTTCTTTAAAGATTTTAATCTTAAAAAACCAGATTATTTTCTTAATTCAGCTACTGGAACTGCAGTTGAAACAATAGGGAATATATTAATTAAAATTGACCCTATTTTGGAGGAAGTAAAACCAGATTCCTTCTTAGTATTAGGAGATACTAATAGTTGTTTATGTGCTATTGCTGCGAAAAGAAAGCAGATTCCTATATTCCATATGGAAGCAGGAAACCGATGCTTTGACCAAAGAGTTCCTGAAGAGACCAATAGAAAAATTGTTGATCATACAGCAGATATTAATTTAACTTATAGTGATATTGCAAGAGAGTATTTACTTAGAGAAGGCCTACCTGCAGATAGAATTATTAAGACTGGAAGCCCTATGTTTGAAGTTCTCAAGGCGAAAGAGGATGACATAGCGAATTCTGATATATTAGAAAGGTTGAACCTAGAGGAAGAAAAATATTTTGTAGTATCAGCTCACAGGGAAGAAAATATTAATTCGAAGGAAAATTTCAGTGATTTAGTAGATAGCTTAGATGGAATAGCAGAAAAGTATAATCTTCCAGTGGTCGTAAGTACTCATCCTAGAACTAGAAATATGATAAATACACAAGGAATTGAGTTTAATCCGTTAGTTCAAATAATGAAACCTCTAGGCTTTAATGATTATATACGGCTTCAAGTTAATGCAAAATCAGTACTTAGTGATAGCGGAACTATTAGTGAGGAATCATCCATTTTAGGCTTTAAAGCACTTAATATTAGACAAACACATGAGAGACCAGAGGCAATGGAAGAGGCGTCGGTAATTATGGTTGGCTTAAAAAGAAATAGAATTTTACAAGGACTTGAATTATTAGAGACTCAAAAGAAAAATACATTAAGACTTGTTAGTGATTATAGTATGCCTAACGTATCAGAAAAGGTCTTAAGAATAATTTTGTCCTATACCGATTATGTTAATAGGGTTGTCTGGGGGAAATAAACATGAAACTTTTGGTTGCAGCTGATTCTTTGTTTTTAAGGACATCGGATGGGAAATACTGGTGTAAAACTATTTATGGCTATAATTTTTGGTCGCGTTACTTATCGGTATTTGAGGAGATTGTTATAGTTTCTAGAACTAAGCCTGCTGATTCTAAAGAAGTACTTGGGTATCTTAGAGTTGATGGACAGAATATAAATGTTGTTGAATTACCATACATGAGGGGAATGAAACAATATATTAAACATTATTTTACCTTTATTAGGGCGGTCAAAAAGGCAGTCAAAAATGCAGAATGCGCATTAATTAGATTGCCCTCGGTTTCTGCTTTTATGGTGCTGAAATATTTCAAACTTAAAGGTAAACCTTATGCGTTAGAAGTAGTTGCAGACCCATTTGATGCGTATGCTTCTAACAAAATAGCTCAATATTATTATACTAAAAAACTAAAAGAAGCAACATTGCAAGCAAATGGAGTCTCATATGTTACAAGTAATTACTTACAGGAAAGGTATCCTTCGACCGCAAGAATTAGTAACTATAAAGAAGATAACTTTTTTGAGTCTTATTATTCAACTATTGATCTCAAAGAGGATTTTTTCAGCCAACCTAGAGCCTATGATATTGGAAATAGTCCATTTAAAATAGTCCATACTGCAAACAGTATTAATACGGACAATAAAGGACATGCTACCATTTTAAATATAGTAAAGAAATTAAGAGACCAAAATTTTAATATTGAAGTAACATTTATTGGAGATGGCAGTAAAAAGGCTTATTATCAACAACTATCAAGACAATTGGACATTGATGAATATGTAAATTTTACTGGGTTGTTGTCATCACCTCAAGAAGTTAGAGAAGAGCTTTTAAATGGAGATATATTTGTATTTCCAACAAAAGCTGAGGGGTTGCCGAGAGCAGTAATAGAGGCAATGGCTGTTGGTTTGCCTTGCTTGTCTACCCCAGTAAATGGAATTCCTGAGTTATTAAAGGATGAATATTTATTTGATCCTCTAGATGTAAATAGTTTTTCGAACAAAATTATAGAATTGATTAATAACCCTAAAGAGTTGGAAAAGATGAGTAACGAAAATGTAGAAAAAGCTTTAGAATATATTGATATTAAGCTTATTAAAAAAAGAGAAGATTTCTACATGAAATTAAAAAAACTATGCATCTAGGGAAATAACGGAATGAAAAAGGTTATTTATAGGGAGCAAAATTTAAATAAAAGGGAGATATATAAGAGTGGATTTAATTCCATATTTTATCGTACTAATTAGCTTAACATTATTTTTAACACTAGCTAGACGGAATGTAATTACTAACAATAATATTCAGGGTATTGTCTTAAAAAAATACTCACTTGTAGGTATGATAAGTATAATAATATCCTATTTGATATTTACTTCCTTTTCAGTATTTAGAGTGATTGAATTTGGCTTAGGAGGTAATGATGCACATAATTACAAGTTAATATTTAACAATGCAAATGGCAATGTTATAGAATCACTCAGTATTCAGCCTTACGAGCCTGGATATGCTCTAATTATTTGGTTATCTCGAGCAATTAGTGAAGATTATAGAGTAGCACTTTTTATTATTTATTCTATTATGTTCATTTTTCTTATAAATTTTATTAAATATATTAGTTGGAGTAAATATGTACCCATTTCTATTTTTCTACTACTCACGATGTGGCTTAGTAGTTTTAATACTTTAAGAGTCATTTTAGCAATTTTCATTGGTACATATGTATACTCGTTACTTTTTAAAAAGAAGTATAACTATGCATTATTGGTAGCAATAATTGCAACAACAATTCATACTGCGGCAATTGTTTTATTTCCAGTAATAGCGATTGTTAAGATTATTGAGAATAGAGCTAAATTCAGGCCTAGTAAATTAATATTTTTTATAATAATCTTATCTGGTATTTTTTTATTGTCTATTAACATAATTGAAGTATTTATAAGTGGAACAAGTTATGAATTATACATAGAGTATAAGGAAGGTGCAGTTGCTCTAGGGACATATATAGTTATAATTATATCTTTTGTTTTGTCTCTAATTAAATTTAATGATCTAGTAGAGATAAATCCATATAACAAAATTTTAGTAGTTATATTGCCTATTGGTCTGTCTTTATATGTACTACAAGCTAATTTTTCTATTGTATATAGAATGGTGCTATTCTTTTTACCTATACTATATGTTTTAATACCTGATTTAATAAGAACGTTTCGAATAAATAGAACCAAAGAACTTATAAAATTGCCAATAAAAATAGGATTGTTTTCGTATTTGATATATAGAATTTATAGTTTTTGGGCAATTGAAATTGATAGCGTCGGGGTTCCGTATATTATTGATTTTTAATATTATAGTATGATTTTGGAGGTGCTATTTGTGGATACAATTAGAGAAAAGTTTGTTTTTGTTATCGGAGCCGTTAGTTTTGGGGGGGCAGAAAGAGTAATTTGCAATCTTGCTAATAAATTTGTTGAAAATGGTGATGAAGTTATATTAGTAGCAGTTCATGATAAGGGAACTGCATATCAAATAGATGAAAGGGTTAGAATAGTTAACGGAATTAAAGGCGATCATCCACTTTCTAAAATGATGAGTTTTAGAAAATTAATTAAGAAGGAAAAACCAAAATCCATATTATCATTTTTAACACATATTAATATTTTTGTGATCTTATCAACAATAGGGTTGCAATCAAAAATAGTCATTTCGGAGAGAAATGATCCTTATCGAGAGCCCTCTCAGCTTATAAGGAGGATACTGAGAAGATTAGTATATCCGCTAACTGACGGAATAGTGCTTCAAACAGAGCAAGCAAGGGATTATTTTCCTGATAAAGTTAAAAAAAAGTCTACTGTAATTCCAAATCCTGTATTTACAAAAAATGGTAAGGCTTATGAGCATAGAAAAAATAGAATAATTAATGTTGGACGATTAGTACCACAAAAAAGGCAGGATATCCTAATAAAAGCATTTAAAAAAATCAATGAAAATTTTTCATACAGATTGGATATATATGGAGAAGGTCCTGAGTGGGATAATTTAAATTGTTTAATATCCCAACTAAACTTACAAGAAAGCGTAACTCTTCATGGGACAGTCAGTGATTTACAAAACGAAATTAAGGACGCAAACATCTTTGTATTATCCTCCGATTTTGAAGGTATGCCTAATGCCTTGATAGAAGCAATGTCTTTAGGAATACCAAGTATTAGTACAGATTGCCCAATTGGTGGACCAAAAGAGCTTATAACCCATCAAATCAATGGCCTGTTAATTCCTACTTCAAACGAGAAAGAATTAGTGAAATCTATTGAGCTGCTAATTGAGGATAAGCAACTTTGGGAAAAGATATCAAAAGAAAGCATAAAAATTAATGAAAAACTATCTTTGGATAAAATTTCCTATAGGTGGAGAAAGTACTTACTTAAATAAATTTAAATTAAAATGAATCGTTAATATAGATTGATTTAGACAAAATTGCTATGTATTAAGTAATTAGCAAATTATTATGTGAGAATATTAGATAGTAAAAATAATTTTACTAGTAAGGTGGCTGGGATGAGTAAAGAAAAAGTTGCAATTTTCACCATGAATAATTCATTATCTGGTGCTGAAAAAAGGTTTATCAGAATAGCAAGTGAACTTAGTGTAGTCCGAGAAGATATTCTGCTAATTATTAACAAAGAACTTCTTGAACTAGCAATAAATGATACAGAAATCAGCACAAAAGTTAAATTTTTGTTGAATAAAGGATGCTTGATAACATTAAATAAAACTAATTCTAATAATAGAGTGAAGAGAATTACAACAAACTTTTATAGTCTATTTAGAATAATAAAAAATTACAACATAAAAATTATTCATTGTTCATTGGGTGCACTAAAATATACTTTGTTGAAAAAATTTGTCGATATAAAAGTAATTGCTGAAATTACTAGTCCTGATGTAGCCTTTGAGATTACACAGAGAAAAAAATATAAATACATGGTTCCTAATTTTGATAAGATAATAGCAGTGAGTCAAGGAGTTGAAGAAAAAACAATTAAAAGTTTAGAGACTCTTGGTTATAAGAGTTTATCTAGAAATGTCCACTGTTCCTCAATCCCATTTTTTCTACCTAAGGTAGGTGCTAATGAATTTGATAAGTTTGAAAAAGAAAATTTAATTGTATTTGCATCGCGATTTGTGGATCGAAAAAATCCTGTCTTATTCGCCCAGGCGGTAAATAAATTTTTGAATGAAAACGGTATTTGGAAAGTTGCAATTCTAGGTAAAGGCCCATTAGAGGATGAAGTGAAGTTAGAGTTGAAAAAGCATATCGCAAGTGAAAGAGTAATTGTCGAACATACCAAAGATATTTACGGGTATTTAAAAAGAAGTAAACTATTTGTTTCTCTGATCTACCCCGATAATTATCCTTCACAAAGTATTTTAGAGGCCATGTTTATGAAAAACGCAATATTAGCTACAAGTATTGGAAATACAAATAAACTAGTTACTGAGAAAAATGGATACCTGGTTGACTATGATATAGAAAGCATTTTGAAAGGATTGAAAGATGCGGTCCTTGATGATAATAGTTTATTAGAGATGGGAGAGCAATCTTTAAATCTTATTAAAGAAAAGTTCTCGAAGGATATTTATATAGATGAACTTCAAAATATATATGAAAGTCTAAAATAATATAATTTTAGGCGGAAATGGAGGAATATTAATGACATCATTAAATTTAAAAGCACAATCAATTCAAGAATATGTTGTTCAGGGAGGCAATGAATTATTCGGTGAGGTACTTTTGTCTGGGGCTAAGAATGCTGCTCTACCAATGATCGCAGCTGCTTGTATGGGTGAAGAGTATACAACATTAAAAAATGTTCCTATGAAACTGCGTGATATAAATATTCTAATAGGAATTTTAAGAGAATTGGGTGCTGATATCCATATTGATGAAACATCAGTTTCTTGCAGAAGAGGAAATTTTCCCAATCAAAAGGTTGCTCCACAAATAGCAAGTGAAATTCGATATTCTTTGTTATTATTAGGTCTCACAGCAGCTCTTAGAGAAGAATTAGAATTACCACTTCCTGGTGGTTGTAAGATTGGAAATCGAAAATATGATTTACACGTTCTTGGTATGAAAAAGTTGGGGGCAAAAGTAGAAGAAAATGATCGAGGTATATACCTTCAGTCTGACACATTAAAAGGGAGTAACATTGAATTCTACCTTCCAACCACATCAGGTACAGAAAATGTTATGATAGCTTCCGTATTAGCAGAAGGGAAAACAACTATATTAAATGCAAATACAAGACCAGAAGTAATTCAATTAGCAGATTTACTTAATGCGATGGGAGCTAAGGTTACTTGTAGTAACAGAGTAGTTAAAGTTGAAGGGCAGTCTAGAATACGTGGAGGAGTTGAAGTTTCAGTTATGCCAGGTTGGGACGAGGCAGTAACATATGCTGTCGCTGCCGGTGTTACTGGTGGGGAGATATATATACCAAATTTTAATACCACGTTTATTAAAGAGGATGTACGCTACCTTAATATGGCTGGTGTAAAGGTATTTGAATGGGGAACGTCACTTTATGTTTCGGGAAAAGATAAAAAAAATAAGTTTGACTTATTTACAGCTCCATATCCTGGAATTAATTCGGATATGCAACCAATCTTTGCAACTTTAGCGCTTGCAGCTAATGGTATTAGTACGATAGCTGACTTAAGATTCACCGATAGGTTCCAGTACGTTGAGGAGCTGAAAAAATTTGATGCAAATATTTCTGCATTCGGTAATACTGCTATTATAAGTGGTGGTAAACAGCTTAAAGGAGCGAGTGTAAAAGCAACGGACTTGCGAGGTGGAGCTGCTTGCATTTTAACAGGATTATTTGCAGAAGGTGAGACAATTATATCTAATATTGATCAAATAAATAGAGGCTATGAAAATATTCACGAGAAATTGTCAAGCATTGGTGCAAATATTAAGCTAAAATAAACTTAATATTATGTAGTAACTAATATATGTTTTATTGCTGATAATCTATGGTAAGATAATTGTTGAAAAAGTTGTATATCCAGTAGTCGTTAAGAGGATTCCAATAGGACTTCTGCTATGGACTTTAACATATTTAATCTAACTTTTAGCATAAAATTTGAACCCCTCAGTAAATAAATATGAAAATAGATTTATTCGCATATTTTCATAAGGATAAACAAGTTTAAACTGATATTTGTAAATATATATTTTATAATTTACAGCATAAAAGAGGTGCGGTGGTGAAAAAAAATAGCACTGCTTTCCAACTAATTACTTCGATTGGAACAAAAGTATTTGTTTTGTTTGGGAGTTTTATTATATCAATTATTACAGCAAGGTTTTTAGGCCCGGAAGGGAAGGGAATCGTTACAGCGATATTTGTAATACCTAATTTACTTGTTAGTATCGCCGACTTGGGGATCAGGCAAGCTACTGCTTACTATGTAGGTAAAAAAATATACAATCCAACCAAAGTCTATTCGTCCATTTTATTAATGTGGGTTGCAACTTCAATAACATCTATTTTAATTGCTGTAATATATTATCTTACAGGTCCTAGCGAACAATATGGGTGGCTATTGTTAACTATTCCTATAGCTACTATACCTTTTATGTTACTAAATAAGTATATAGAAGGGTTATTTTCTGGTCTTCAGCAAGTAAACGCAATTAATATTAAAAATTTAATAGGTTTTTTTGTGAATTTAATTACGATATGTATACTTGTAGTTTTCTTAGGACTAGGGATTTACGGAGCTTCAATAGCAACAATGCTAACGGCATTAATAACAATGTTATTTTCAGTAATTATTATAAAAAGGTTTGTAATAATTGAATTTAAATATGAGAAAGGGATTGCTAAATCACTTGTAAGTAAAGGCATAATATATGCAATAGCATTATTCGTTCTAAATTTAAATTATAAAATCGATATTATATTTCTGGAACGATTAACAACTCCAACTGATGTAGGTATTTATTCAATAGGGGTATCTCTATCGGAATTGATATGGCAAATCCCTGCAGCGATGGGAATGGTATTATTTTCAAAAAGTGCTAATAGTAAACTTGAAAATGAAGCTGTTAATCGTTCAACAAAGTTATTAAGAATTTCTTGGATTCCTGTAATCACTCTTTCATTGTGTTTTTGGTTTCTAGCACCACACATAATTGAAATGTTATACGGAAATGATTTTATTCAATCTGTTTCAGTAATACGCTTATTATTACCAGGGGTAATTGCAATGGTAGTTTTTAAAATACTAAATGCTGATTTGGCTGGAAGAGGGTATCCATTATTTGCGTTAAGGGTTTACTTATTTGCGTTAGTGATAAATATGATATTAAATTTTACTCTTATACCAAATTTTGGAATTGAAGGAGCTGCAGTAGCATCTACAATTAGCTATACTATAGGTGCTTTATTATTTAGTCTTGAATATACCAAACAAAGTAATATTAAATATTCGGACCTATTTATTATGAAAAATTCCGATATTAAGTTAATTATGTCTTCCTTATATAAGATTTTGGATAAACTCAAAAGGAGGAGATGAATTTGAGCATAAGAAAAATAATAAAAGAAGAGTTAAGCAATGACGGAAAGAAAAATATCTTAAAAATTATTTTCACTTTATACATTTCACCTAAGAAAAGAGCCATATTTATGTATAGAGTGTCCAAAATGCTTTATGATAGGGGGTACAAATACTTACCTATAATAATTAACAATAAATTAATAACTTCATTTGGAACATATTTAAGTTTAAAAGCGGAGATCGGACAAAATTTAGAGTTTCGACACTTGACTGGGGTAGTAATTGGTGAAGGTGTAAAGATAGGTAATAATGTGATTATTTATCAACAAGTTACACTCGGAGGACAAAATTTAGGGGATGGAAAAAAAGCAAAATATCCTGTTATTGAAGATAATGTAACTTTATTTTCTGGAGCTAAAATTTTAGGTGCTGTAAAAGTTGGAGAGAACTCAATTGTAGGAGCTAACAGCGTAGTGATTAAAGATGTTCCAAAGAATTCTATAGTTGCTGGTGTTCCTGGAAGAATTATAAAAGAAAATATATTATAGAGTATTATAGCAAGTATGAATAGAGGGTTAGTCTTCCCAATTTATAAAAAATGAATTTGGACAATTTAAAAAGTGGAGGATAGTTATGAATTATGTAGAAATAAACAACTTTTCGTTAAAGCAATATAATACTCTGCGAATAGAATCTAATGCGAAAATCATAGTCTTTCCACTTAATAATAACGGTGTACGGGAAATATATCAAAAATACTCTGATAGTAAAATTATTATTTTAGGGAATGGATCTAATATATTGCTATCTAAAGATTATTATGATGATAGTTATACCTTCTTAAGTTTTAAAATGATGGATAATATTAATTATTATGATTCCCAAATATATTGTGAAGCTGGAACCCCCTTATCTAAATTAAGCTGGTTTGCTTTAGAACATGGTTTTAAAGGATATGAATTTCTGGAAGATGTTCCTGGAAGTATGGGGGGGGCAATTATTATGAATGCAGGAACATATAAAGACAATATTGGACAATTGGTGGAGTGCATTAACTATTATGATATTACACAAGATGAGATAATAATTGAAAGAGTTAGTTCACAAGATTTTGAAAGGAGAAAATCCAAATGGACAGACAGTAATAGTATAATTCTTTCTTCGCAATTAAGTGCCTCGGAAGGACAGAAAGTTAGTAATTATGAAGATATAATAGACAACCTTTTTTTGATAAAGAAGAAAAGGTATCTAAAACAACCTAGAAATTATCCTAATGCTGGAAGTGTATTTAAACGTCCCTCATTAAATGGTGAGGATTTTTACATTTGGAAGTTATTTGAAGAGTTAGGACTGAGAGGTTACCAAAAAAATGGAGCAATGATTTCAGATAAACACCCTGGTTTTATAGTAAATGTGAATAATGCAAAGTCTGAAGATGTACTTTTCTTAATTAATTTAGCAAGAGAAAAAGTAAAGAAAAGGTTTGGTATCGAATTGGAATTAGAATGGAAGATTATTTAAGTATATAAATGAATTTTAGTAGCTAATACTAGGTTAATATCTTTTAACTTGAAATTCTTTAATTTTCAGACGAAAGTAAGAAAGGATAATTACTATGGACAAAATAGCAGTAGCTGGAACTGGATACGTAGGCCTAGTAGCCGGAGCATGTTTCGCAGAAGTTGGTCACCAAGTAACATGTGTAGATATAGATGAAAATAAAGTAAATACAATGAAACAAGGAATTTCCCCAATATATGAAGATGGATTGGAAGAATTAATGCAAAAGAATTATGCAGCTGGAAGAATTGATTATACAACCGACTATAAATCGGCATACAAAGATGCAGATGCAATTTTTATTGGTGTAGGAACACCAGAACAACCAGATGGCTCTGCTAATCTTTCCTATATTGCAACAGTTGCAAGACAAATTGCTGAATCTATCGAGAAAGATTGTCTAGTCGTTGTTAAATCTACTGTACCTGTTGGAACAAACGATAAGGTCGAGCAGTTTATTAATGACTTCTTAACTAATGATGTAAAAGTAGAAGTAGCTTCAAACCCAGAATTTTTAGCACAAGGATCAGCTGTTCATGATAATCTACATGCTGATAGAGTTATTATCGGTACTGAAAGTAAATGGGCTGAAGAATTATTAAAAGGAATTTATGCTCCTTTTAATTTACCTATTGTTTCTGTAAATAGACGGTCTGCAGAAATGATTAAATATGCATCTAATGATTTTCTCGCTCTTAAAATATCCTACATGAATGATATTGCAAATCTTTGTGAACTAATCGGTGCGGATGTTCAGGATGTTGCTAGAGGAATGAGCTTCGATGAACGTATTGGAAATAAATTCTTAAACGCTGGTATCGGTTACGGTGGTTCATGTTTCCCTAAGGATACAAAAGCATTAGAAAATATTGCAACGCAGAATGGCTATGAGCTTAAAACCGTTAAGGCTGCAATTGATATTAATGAAGATCAAAAGACAAAATTATATAAAAAGGCCAGTAAGAGACTTATAACATTTAGTGGTCTTAAGGTAGCTGTACTTGGTTTAACTTTCAAACCAGGAACAGATGATTTAAGAGAAGCACCTTCTCTTGAAAATGTTCCACTATTATTAGAACAGGGTGCAGATATTTATGCATACGACCCTGTTGGTGCTGAAAACTTTGCTAAAGTATATCCAGAAGGAAAGAATGGCAGAGGTAGTATCACGTATGTATCAAATATAGAACATGCAATTGAAGATGCTAATGTATGCTTTATCTTCACAGAATGGGGAGAAGTGAAAGCAGTAACTCCAAAGAGATATAAAGAGTTAATGAGAACTCCTTTAGTATACGACGGTAGAAATATACACGATATCAAAGATATGGAAAAGGCAGAGGTAGAGTATTACTCTGTAGGAAGAAAACCAGTAACTAGAGAAGCTATAAAGGAGTCGAAAAGCGTTGAGTTATAAACAGTTGGATTCAAATAAAGTATACTTAATTACAGGAGCAGCTGGCTTTATTGGCACCTTTTTATCACAGAAATTATTAGAACAAGGCTGTAGTGTAATCGGCGTTGATAATATTAATGATTACTATGATGTGAATCTTAAGCGTACACGCCTAGAGCAACTTAAACTTTATGAGAAGTTTACCTTTATTAAAGGTGATATCTCCGACAAAGCAATGGTTACAAATATCTTTGAAGAGTACAAGCCAAATATTGTCGTAAATCTAGCAGCACAGGCTGGAGTTAGATATTCCATAGAGAATCCAGATGTTTATATTCAAAGCAACGTCATTGGCTTTTATAACATTCTTGAGGCTTGTAGACACAATCCTGTGGACCATCTTGTTTATGCCTCTTCTAGTTCTGTTTATGGGGCTAATAAGAAGGTACCGTTTGAGGAATCAGATTTCGTGGATAATCCCGTGTCTTTATATGCATCTACTAAAAAGTCCAATGAATTAATGGCACATACATATAGCCATTTATATGACATCCCAGCGACAGGTCTACGTTTCTTTACGGTTTATGGACCAATGGGAAGACCTGATATGGCTTATTTTGGATTTGCTAATAAATACTTCAATGGTGAACCAATAAAGATATTTAACAACGGTGACTTTGAGAAGGATCTCTATCGTGATTTCACTTATATCGATGACATTGTTGAGGGTATTGAACGCCTGTTAAGTAACCCTCCAGAGGGAGAGGTTGAGCATAAAGTATTTAATATAGGTAATAACAATCCTGAGAGGCTAATGGTCTTTATAGAGACATTGGAGAAATGTTTGGGTAATGCTTTAGGTAAAGAAGTAACCTTTGATAAAGTATTTGAGCCTATTAAGCCAGGAGATGTTCCAGCTACTTATGCTTCTACGAAGTTGTTGCAGGAGGCTGTTGGATTTAAGCCGGAGACTTCTATTGAGAAAGGCTTGCAGAAGTTTGCCGATTGGTATGTGGAGTATTATAAGAAGAAATAATAGATTGGTATAAGTGACTTAATCCCCTCTCCTGGACGGCTGTTTTGGAGGGGGGATTTTTACTTATCTTTATTAACGAGTGATAAAGGTCTGCATTCTTTTTACTCCCATGGTTAAGTTAATAATGGAAATTAATAGAATTGCTGATTGTAATCACACTGGCTCTGTTTCCTTTCAAATCTTCATTTTTGGTAGATTGGTGGATGTTTGTAACTGCTAGACTTGAATGAATAGATTCTGCCAAACAGTGTTTTTTTCGATTAATGAGGAGGTGTTAAATGAAAAAATACCAACCGAACATTTGAGTTTGGGCTATCTGGCACTAAGTATAGAAATTCAACAAACTAATGATTTGACCCGATTTTAGATACTTATGGTAGCAAAAACAACGTTCAAAGGTACACGGGGACAGGCACCGCGTCCCAGAATACTTCCAAGGATTAGACTGAGTTTTAGAGACGCTTGGTCCTTTTTTCTAAAAAATATCAAAAATGAACTATAGCATAATTGACACCTGTAAAATACAATTTCTGCCTAGATAAAATTAAAAATTGCTCACCAGGAATGCAGGTGCCTGACCCCCGCCGCTTAAAGGTTAGTATATAGTAAGGCTGAAGGAATATGATAAAATGAAATAGTAACTGAATATTGTGCAAGGCCAGGGGTGAGACCCCTAGGACTTTTCAAATCCTGCGAGACCAGAGTTGATGAAATACCAAAAGTTTAATAATGCTTGGTTTAGAATGATTGGTGTTAAGCAATAAGCCCCGTTTTTTAAAAATTAGATTTAATGTAACAAGTCATGGAAAAAATGATTGTTTGTAATAATTTGCTTGTATGTTCCCAAGTCTTTAATAGGTAAGTTTGTATCTAAACTGTAGCAGCTTTGGTGTGTCACTGTATTAAATTCATCCATGAAAACAGCATCATTATCTTTTAATTGTTCGTGACACACTCCACAATGAATCTGTCTTTTTTGATTTTCCATTCTATCTCTCCTAGGATTTTGGGGTTAGACCACTACCGCTTTAAAGCGCTAAAGTGAACTATTTAGAAGCTGCAAGAATCGATGAGAGTTAATTGATTCTTGCAGCCTCTATTTTTATAAAATTGATATATCCATATATTCGATACATCAAGATTTTTTGGGGATAAGCTTGTCCCATTTAAATTTATTTATAGAAAGGCCTATAATCGAGAAATTAACGATACTCTCTCTGTCAAATAAACTACTATTCTACGGTAAATTGTTCGTTCTACAGCATGAACAAGGGCAATATAATATAAGTCCTATTAAATAGGGTATTAAATATATACGTAAAACCTATTCACATCCAATCCCATCTCCGTCCCTGTCTAAATGACTAGCATAACCAGGGTCACCACTCCGAACAGGAGCTGCTCCAGCATTCCTTGCAGCTGTGCAATTTTCAAAATATACATTCGAGCTTGATGAAGTCGGTTCACTTGAACCTGAACGAGAATTTGAGTTACTACTAGTAGAACTGCTGGCGCTCGCACGTTGAGCATCTGACTCTGCGCTTGCTAATTTTGATTCCGTACTTTCTAGTTTTGATTCTAGACTAGCAACTTCATCTTTTAAATTGGTATTTGTATCATTTAAATCAGTAATTTCTTCGTTCAACAATTCCTTTTCCGTGTTAAATACAGCTTTTTCTTCCTCTATATTGCTTTCGTATTCCGTAACATTTGAGGTCATTTCTTCTATATCAGACTCAAGAGTGGAAACTTTTTGTATGAGAACGTTGTTTTCTGATGTTAACGTATAATAATCAGTGGTCAGACTTTCATTTTGTTCTAAAGCGTTATGAAGTTGCGCCTCATAACTTTTATCGTGTAAAATCGATCCAATAATGAACATGGCGAAACCACCGATTAAAGTAGAATAAAAAAATTTCTTGGAAAGCTTCCTTTCTTTGTCTTTTCCTTTTTTAATAAAGTGAAATGAGAGATAGAAAATTGAAAAAATAATAGCAATAAATCCTAATAATGAGATTAAAATCATTTGTTATTCCCCCCCTTATATTTTAAAACAGGCTGATACTTTATATGTTTGATCATTGATTCCTTTCAAATAGTATTCTGTTCCTCCTGAGAATCTGGAAATACATTCATACGTACGGATCATTTGTGTTTCTAAGTTGCTTGTAGAGCTGTTTATAGGAATCTGTAAACTGTTCTTGAAAGTAATGATAGATGATTTTCTGGAATTCATCTTAACTTGATTTTTCCGGATATGGAGCGTGGTGATAGAATATCCAGGAGCAATCAAAATCAGCTGTGGAGTGAGTTAGACATAAATGTTGGTGGCTGGATCTATTGGGAGTGGAATCTTCCGTTTGAATCCGAAATGGTGCTTAACTGCAGTAGTTCTACCTTCATAGGTGGAACAGTTGTCCAAAAAATGCAGGTGCCTGACCCCCACTGCTTTAAAGTGTTAAAGTGTTTTGTTGTGAAGGGATTTATGTAAGTTGGGATAAGGATATTGGTAACGTTGAATTATAGTATTGCTAGGGTGTTAGCTCAATGGGTTAAAATAGCTAGCAGCTTTAGTTTTAAAAAGATTATGGTTTTCTATATTTAACATTTGCTATCTTTTTACTCACTTATATTTATATTTTATATTTCGCAGTGAACCTGAATCTCAAAATTATCGTTTTTATAGTGATAAAACGATAATTTCACCAATTCCTGAAACGAACAAACGTTCTTGACTAAGTTGCGAAAATAGCTTATCTTTAACCTAACTCATCATCAAACTTTCATTAAAGGATGTGAAAAGATGGCAACCGTAATAACAAGTATCGGTTTGAAAGGGATGGAAGGCTACCGTGTTCAAGTGGAGGTCCAACTCATACCAGGAGTAGAGGGAGTTAGTATTGTTGGATTGCCGGATGCATCAGTTAAGGAGTCAAAGGATCGGGTCATGGCAGCTTTATATGCGAATGATTGTCAGGTTCCAGATAAAAAGATTATTATTAATTTGTCTCCTGCAGAACAAAAGAAAAACAGTCCGATATTTGACTTAGCGATGGCAATCGGCGTCATGAAAGAAGCAGGAGAAATACGGTATCCAATCCCAGATAACGCTGCATTTTTAGGCGTGTTGTCACTGGATGGATCAGTTAAGCCGGTAGATGGGATGCTGCCTGCGATTGTTGCTGCGAAGAAAGAAAACATACAGATTTTATACTTACCCCCGATGGATGACTTTCCTCTTCAGTCTATAGAAGGTATCGAATTTCGCTTTGCAGAAACACTTCAGGAAGTTATCGAATCCTTTTCAGGTCAGTTAACCACTTTCTCCACAGCATTACCTTCATCGATAGAGCCCACAGAGGATATCACCCTAACGTATGACAGAGACTTCCAACATGTACTTGGACATAAACAAGCGAAGCGAGCACTCGAGATTTCTGCAGCTGGTGGTCATAATGTGTTAATGACTGGTCCACCAGGGTGTGGTAAAAGTCTGCTTGCGGAAACCTTTTCGTCGATCCTACCTCCATTAAAACAAGAGAGCCGATTTGACGTGATGAGTATTTACCAATTGGCTGGCATGTCAAAAGAGAATTTCCATACGCCACCATTCCGTGATCCACATCATTCCGCATCTGCTGTTTCATTAATTGGTGGTGGGGCCAACCCAAAACCTGGTGAAGTGTCGCTTGCACATCGTGGGGTACTTTTTCTTGATGAAATGGCAGAATTTCCAAAACGAACTTTGGACATGCTCAGGCAACCAATGGAAACGGGGGTCGTTACAATTAGTCGTGCAGCCTCAACTGTCACGTATCCAGCACAGTTTTTAATGCTAGGAGCGATGAATCCCTGCCCATGTGGTTATTTAGGCTCTCGGCATTTTTATTGTACGTGCACAGCCAAACAAATTACAGCATACAGCAATCGGGTATCCGGTCCCATTCAGGATCGCATGGATATTTTACTACGATTGGAAGCTATTTCACTAGATAGGGAGTCAGCTGAAACAAATGAAACATCACAAACTATTCGTGAACGTGTTATTACTGCAAGAGAAAGACAATATAAGCGATTTGGAAGTGAAGTTACAAATGCTATCGTGGCAAATGAAATGTTACTGGCTTGTACCACTTTAAATGAAGAGCAGGAGAAAATGATGCAACAATGGACGAGCAAATATAACTGGAGTACAAGAGTACAAATGAAAATTCTCCGCTTGGCACGAACCATCTCTGATTTAAGCGGGGAAGAAGCGATAACGAATGAAGCCATCTGGGAAGCGGTAACGATGAGACGTGGACAACCTGGAAAAACAAAGAAAGGAATGGTGAGATGATTGTCTAGGAAACATCGCATCTGGTACCCGGGTGCTATGTATCATATTACAAGTCGTGGCAACCGAAGATCCGCACTTTTCTATGATGAAATGGACCGAAAAGCGTATTTAGAATTACTGGAAGAGGTCCGCTTCTATCATCCATTCCACCTTCATGCCTACTGCCTCATGACAAATCATATCCATCTTCAACTAGAAACGACCACACATCATATAAAACACATCATGAAAATGTTGAACTCTAGATATGCCCTTCATTTTAATAAACGCCACCATCTCGTCGGACATGTTTTCCAAGGACGATACGGAGCAGAGCTCATCGAAACAAAAGACTATCAATTGGAAGTGAGCAGGTATATTCATTTGAACCCGGTCGAAGCGGAAATGGTGAGCCTTCCTGAAGACTATCGTTGGAGCAGTTACCGAGCCTATGTGATAGGGGAAGGTAATCCACATGTGAGAACAAAGAAGATATTAGCTTATTTTTCGGCGCCGGAGAGGGAGAATTATCAGATGTTTGTGGAAGAGGGTATGGCGATATCGAAGATAAGTATGATTTATGAATAATTTAGCATCATAAATAGTGATGAGGGAGTGACTTTCAGAAGCAGACAAGAGAATGAGTACCAGCTATGTATATTGGTACACCATGAATTCCCGGGTCAGACCAATGTCACAGACCCCCGCCACGTTAATGTGCTAAAGTGCACAATTTTAAAAAGCAGAAGGTACATTAGTCAGTGATCTATTCTTCAATATATTTATAGATAATGGTTCCGAATATTGCTATAATTATAAGGTAGCAACTACATAAAGCGGATGGACGGTTGACCATCTCCCATGAAGGGAGGTGGTATAAAAATGACGGCATATGAAGCAATCATCATTGCATTGACATCGAGTATAGTCCTAGTAAATGTACTAGCACTAGTTGTGCAGATCGTCAAAGAAACAAGAAAAAAGTAACCGTCCTTCGCCTGATCAAAGTTTAGGATAGGTTACTTTTTAAAACTTAACCAAATATTCTGGTCAGCCGCTCTTCATGCGGCATGTAGTTGCTTTGGCTGAGTGTTAGTAGCACTCAGTCTATTTTATTCTATGTTGTTTCTAATCTTATTATACATGAATGCATTACGTTTATGCAATAATTCGTATAATTGGGGAAATCAGGGTTAGAACCATTGACCTCAAAATGCAGGTGCCTGGCCCCCCGCTTTGGGGTGATTAATAGGAGATCCTGGAATAACAACTGGCATCCTGGATAGACTTTTAAAATTGGGTGCCTGTCACTTGTCGATATTCAGAATTTCCGCGGAAGATTTTTCTGTTTCTTCAATAAAATCAGTTAGAAATCTTCTATGATATTCTGCTTCTTCCTTATAGGATTTGGCTACCTCGTAATACTGTAATTTCTCTGTTGAATCGTTTGTAGATTCAGCTGCACGTTCTGTGTTTCTAGTATTTTTTAGAGCTTCCTCCACCTTATCATTACTTCTCTGCTTTTTCCGTCAATAATTTGAGCCGAAGTCCGTAATCTCTCGACCGAAGTTTATTATTACAAATTTAACAACAGGCCAGCCGATTTTAATTAAACCGTTCAATTACCTTCTTTTTCATAAATATCCCCTCCGACTTAACCATTTCGACAAATGAGGGTATATCCTTCTTTTTGGTAATCGATCTTTTCTTTTGGCTTAGTACAGTCAACACGTGAAACATGCTAATTCATCCCTATATTATATGTTAAAAGGACTGATTACCAGATTTTACAACTCTCTTAATTACCAAATAAGTCGAGGGTTCAAGATATATCTTTTCAAAAAAACGATTCGGAATCTGTAATCTGTCCCATACTAAGACTAACGTTTCTGTAATTTATCAAAAGTGGCTTTATGAAAAATTACACTTTCCGTTTTCTTCAGAGTCCGGATTCCCATATATAAATGTAGCATTACTAAAATATCGAGTTCGTATGATGGGCTTAGCTAGAAAAGAAATATTGATGTAAAACCATTTTTTTATTATTGAAGGCTAATTTGTGCTTCGCTCGATTGTCAATTAGAGGAAAAACGAGAGATTAACGAATTAGTATTTGCCCTCATGGCAGTAAAACTGATAAAATATAAAAGGTGTGCTTGTTAATAACGACCATTATCTTACAATGATCGTAGCTTTTTTAAGTAGTTTTTGGCTAGCTATATCTCAGTCTTTTAAATTTTAAGGCATATTTTATAGGCACAGAGTACACTTGTGATCACAATTTCAGAAGAATTTTAGAAAGAGGAATGTGAATGAAAAACTTCATGAATCATGAACTATTTGGCGAATCCTTAAAGTTCGTCATTGTTGGAGTGTTTAATACAGTCCATTACTATCTATGGTATTTATTGTTTACTGAGATATTCGGAATTTATTATTTAATTGGACATATTACTGCCTTTTTAATCAGTATGGTTGGGTCTTTTTATTTAAATTCCTACTTTACATATCGCACGAAACCTAGTTGGAGAAAGTTCTTTCGCTTTCCATTGACGTATTTAGTGAACATTACTGTATCCACTTCTGCGTTATATGTTCTCCGAGAGTTCTTTCACTTAGACAATAAAATTGCACCCTTACTCGCTGCCGGACTGGCAATTCCTTTTACATTTATAATATCCAGAAAGATTCTTAAATCATCATAGAAGCGAGGTAGATCAACAATGGAAAAATTGAGTATTGTTGTACCTTGTTACAACGAAGAAGACAACGTTATTCCTTTTTATCATGAATCCAAATCATTTATCGAAAAGATGGATATAGAAGTCGAATACGTCTTTGTCGACGATGGAAGCAGAGACCAAACGCTTAAGGTATTGCGACAATTATCCAATCAACAAAGCAATGTAAGATTCATTTCCTTCAGTCGTAATTTCGGAAAAGAGGCCGGCATATTAGCGGGATTAACCTATGCTTCGGGTACGGCAGTCATTCTAATGGATGCGGATTTACAGCACCCTCCTTCCCTTATCCCGGAAATGTGGAAATATTATAAAGAAGGATACGATCAGGTAATTGCAAAAAGAAATCGAAAGGGCGAAAACTTTACCAGACGTAAAATCTCGAACTTATTCTACAAATTGGCAAATAAGTTTGTAGATGAAGTGGAAATGATAGATGGAATAGGCGATTTTCGACTTCTGAGCCGGCCAGCCCTTGACGCGTTATTGGAACTAAAAGAATACAATCGTTTTTCAAAAGGATTATTTTCGTGGATTGGCTATAGTGAAAAAATTATCGAGTTTGAAAATGTTCAGCGAGCAAATGGTGAAGGAAAATGGAGCTTTAATGGATTGTTGAATTATGCGATTGATGGCATTCTTTCTTTCAATAATCGTCCTTTAAGAATCGCAATTTATGGAGGATTATTTATCACGTTCTTCGGCTTTATCTATATTTTAATGACTTTAATCAACTACTTTATCAATGGAATAGAAACGCCGGGATATTTTACGACAATCTCTG
The DNA here is from genome assembly GCF_042650085.1 of Oceanobacillus longus. Lineage (NCBI taxonomy): Bacteria > Bacillati > Bacillota > Bacilli > Caryophanales > Bacillaceae > Oceanobacillus > Oceanobacillus longus. The sequence goes on from NZ_JBHSAO010000011.1 coordinate 267,122, forward strand.
CAATCATCCTATTAGGTGGTGTACAACTCACCTTTTTAGGGATCATCGGGGAATACATCGGTCGAATTTATTATGAAGCTAAAAAAAGACCACATTATTTAATTAAAGAGAAAAGTTTAGAGGAGTAAGCTATATGCCTGAAGATTTACTGGAAAATATTTATTTGAAAATCAAAAAACGGTGGAAAATTGCTTTTTTTAGTGCGGTCATTATTGGATTTTTAACCCACCTATTTGTGATGACAAATTCACTGCCAAACCATGATGGAGTAAATAACTATTATGATCCGCAAATGAAATTCTCGTCTGGAAGATTCTTTTTAAATCCATTCGCGGGTATTAGTTCTTATTTTGACTTACCACTGATCAATGGATTGCTAGGGATTTTGTATTTATCATTATTGAGTGTTGTTCTTGTTGAAATTTTTAAGTTAAGAAAAACATTATCTATTGTACTGATGGCCGGGTTGATAGTGACTTTCCCTACAATTGCTTCTACTTTTTCATATATGTTTACCGCTGATGGTTACATGTTTAGTTTTTTCACAACAGCATTAGCAGTATTGCTAACCATTCGGTTCAAATATGGATTTCTGCCTGGCGCGATTCTATTTTATTTAAGTGTTGGGGTTTACCAAGCAAATTTACCCTTGGCAGTGTCAGTCGTTGCTTTATGGTTTATGAAAGAATTACTATATGGCGATGAAAAATTAAAGTCACAAATAATTTCATTAGGTAAACAAGTCGTTATGGTCGTTTTAGGAATGATTGCATATGTAGTAACCTATAAACTATATCAAGGAATGAGGGGGATTACTGGCTATCAGGGGCTAGACAGCGCCGGGTCGGTATCTTTGCAAGATATTCCTGGACAACTATATCTCTTAATTAGAGAGTTTATCAAGTTCTTTATCGATGATAATCCTAATTTATTTGAGCTGTTGAACGTAGGGGTGATCGGTCTCATTTTAATTGGTGGAATACTGATATTAATGAATCGATATAAGGCAATCGGTTATATGAAAACATTATTTATCATTATTAGTGCACTTCTATTACCAGTTTTCTCACTATTGCTTTATTTTATCTCACCCGATGTAAAGTACCATATGTTAATGGTAATGAGTTTGGTTGTGTTTTATTTTATTCCACTAATTGTGTATGACTCAATTCGTGTAAACAATTTAATGACTAGTGCCTATTCATGGTCGACAGTAATCATTCTAGCATTGACTGTTTTCAATTTTACTCTCATCAGTAACATTTCATATCTTAATATGAATTTAAAGTATGAAAGAACTTACGCTTTAGCGAACAGAGTGTTGGATCGCATTGAGCAGACGGAAAATATTGAAGATGTTAATAAGATTGCCATTCTTGGCAAGCCACAAAACTATGCATACTCTCCCTTTTCGTCAACGTTAGCACGCAGCGTACCTCCAATGACAGGGGCTTTAGGGAGTATATTTATCCACGATTCAAATCGATTTAGCAATATGTTCGACCAATACTTGGGGATTGAGTTAGACGGTGTAACTAATCGTCAAATAAGGGAATTAGAGAATAATTCGACAGTAAATGATATGGGGAGTTGGCCAGCAGCTGACTCAGTCGTTATTATCGACGATATGGTAATTGTTAAGTTCCAGGAAGATTAGATGAGGCTGGGATAAATCTTGATTAAAAATCATGGAGTTTACCTTAAACTCCATGATTTTTTATGGTTAATTGATGGATTTTCCCCTTTAGATCTAAATTTTTAGGGCTGTCCCTCTGTCTCTTTTTTCTAAAAAATAAGCCCTTCGATTGTTCCTGCACTCAAAGGGCTTTACCATTAATGAAAAGCTAGTTGCAATTTAAATTTAATTCATCACGTTTTCTAATGCTTTCTTCGTAGCAGGGCCGTAAATTTCGTCTGCCGCTAGTCCATGAGTTAACTGGAATCTTCTAACCGCATCAGCCGTCTTGGGACCGTAAACGCCATCAACCCCATTATTCTTGGCATCTTTATCCGGGTAGTAATAAACGCTTGCTAGTGCCTCTTGCACAGCCCTAACACCACTGCCGCTAGGATAAGGTCTAATTGCACGATAAACAGTGTTGGGTAGAGACGTTCCACTATTTGTAGGCGTTTTATTGCTATTTAGTTTATTATACACTTGTTTACCTGCTAATCCATCTACAGATAGACCGTAATAACTTTGGAAACGCCGTACAGCATCTTCCGTATCGTCACCATAATAGGAATCAATTCCATTGTTAGTTGCTTGTTTATTCGGATAAAATTGTGGATTGTTGTTCGAAAGTTTCGTCTGTAATTGTCTTACAGGTTCGCCATATTCACCCTTGCCAAGCGTTTGACCACTCCACTTACCGGTTACTTTTGTCCATCTAGGCTTCGGTGCACTAGGGGTCGTAACTGGCTGCTTCGGTTGACCTTCAGAAGTATCTCCACGGGCACTACTGATCATCCTATTGAAGTCCGCCCAATCAATTCCTTTACTCCCATTTCGTAAGTTAGTCGGACAGTTCTTACTACTCCAGCGGTGATGCTGGACCACATTCGTTTGTGGAATACCCTCATCTTTCATGATTTTCTTAACTAATTCCGCTGCATTCTCAACCGCCTTTTTGAAATCTCCGTCCCTGTTAACACAAATTTCAATGCCGATGGAATTCATGTTACCATCACCTCGACCATCTCCTGCATGCCAGAGCCTAGCCGTGTGTTCAAACGATTGGATCGCTTCTTTATCGTCCACTTGCCAATGCCAGGATGCGGTAAAGCCATTCGACTGTAAATTGGCATGGGTTTGTGCATCAGCGCCAGGGCTTGTATTGGCGGTCTCATGAATGGTGATAAACTTTCTGCCGTTGATTCCGGGGTACCCACTTCGGGTTGAGTTGACGAGTTGCTTTTTTATAAGCACCATGTTAACACCTCCTTATTAGCTAATTTGAAAAACGATCCGCCCGATTGGACTAGTTGTTTGTACGAGATAAGCAGCTGACTGGATTCCTTATTTCAAGCCTTTTCTATGCGATTCTTCATTTTGCTTCTGTGCACTTTTCTCATTGAATTGGTTTCTGGAGGTTATGAAGAATTAAAATGGAATTCTATAACTACAATCGAAATGAGATTGAAAGAAGGGGTGTTTTTTATAAAATGGGTTCTAAAAAGATTAAAAGTAATTAAAGTTAAAATTTACAGGGGGATTCTGACTGTACATGCACAGCCAAACAGATTACTGCTTACAGTAATCGCGTATCCGTCACATTTATCGCTTTTTACAGGGGACAGTTTTCGTTACAAAGAATCTTTATTACATGGATAATCGGGGCTGGCAAGTGGCAGAAAATTTTAAATGCCATTTCATACATTTTTTACTTGCCAAATATAATAGTGACATAGTACTATAGAACTGTATTAGAAATCAGAATATTTACCTATTTCTTTTAAAATGGAGAAATGAGCCACATATCGTTAACAAAAATGAAAAATAGCTAGATAAGCGTAACACAAAACACTACAAGCTACGACAAACCTCCTAGACGTCCAGCACCGAACTTTTTCAACTTCAGCTGTCAAATGGAACAATTGAAAGCGTTATTTTACAGATGGCTACTAATTTCATTTATACAGAACTATTGTTCTTGTATACATATAATTATGAGGCATTTTCTTTAATGAATGAAGCTTCAAAAATAAAATAGGAGGAAAGTAAACGATGAAGAATGCAAGAAGAATCGAGTGTCCTGCATGTGGGCACAGGCTAATGGACAAAAAGGAAGGAGCATTTGGTGCGGTTCAGGTAAAGTGTATGAAAAGTAAACATGTATGGGAAATTGAACTAAGTAAACTCAGTTTTAAGTTAATACATGGAAAACTATACCGTGACGATAAGGAGTCAGTAAGTTAGATTGTTAAGATTCTTATGGCTTTTAAGGCTACCTTATAGCCCGGATAGCAATAAGTACGAATCATTATTTAGCCCTTTTATTGTATGTAAAAATTCAGGAGTCCAATTATACCGAGCGAGGAATCTTAAGAATTACCCAGGCCGGATAATGACCTATTTTGGAAGGGTTATCTGGTTTTTTGTGTTGTCTAGATACGTTATAGAAATGCACGCATAAGCAATTCGCAACTCCGTACAGGAAGGTTCACCTACACTTCGATGCCTTGCTTATGCGTCCAATTCTAAGCAGTCGCTTGCGCTTTTTTTTGTTTAACAATACGATATTCGGTACCGAGCAATGGAGTCGCCTGAAGAGCGAACTACCTAATAGCCGGACAGTAACTAATTCAGTTTAGTTATTGTCGGGCTTTTTATACTTTTTTTATCCCTTAAGGGGGAGACGCGGGGACACTATTTTGTCACAGAAAGGTGAAATGAAGATGGATAAGGATCGAGATTTTTCGTTTGAGGAGATTTTTAAGCAGAATGAGCAGCGAATTTATTTTCACATTCAACGATTAGGCATTCACGATGTTCATCGGGAATTTTATGTGGAGGGATTGTATGCGATGTGGATGGCTTATAAGAAATACGAGCCAGATAAAGGTCCGCTATCTACCTATTTCAACTATATGATTCGCAATCGTCTCATCGACTTGGTTCGCAAAAAGACAAATAACGATCAGCAGGAGGAAAAGCTCCAACAAGCGCATATGCTCAAGGGGCTGGCTGGAAGTTATTACAGTGGCGGGAAGTTGCTCGTTACAATAAATGATGGAATAGAGTTGGTGGATGAAGCCTACTGGCAGGAAATAAAGGATATGCTCACCGAAAAGCAATGGAAGTGGGTGTATTATTACGTAATTTTAGACATGCCCTTAAAGGAAATTGCGAAACAAGAAAATGCAACTACAGAAGCAGTAAAAAGCTGGGGAAAAGGAGCACGAAAGAAACTGAAGGGATGGCATATGAAGAGAAAGCATGGGGACGGTTCTTTTGCTTCCTTAGAGGAATAGAGGTATTCGCATGGTATCTGCCTGCTATCGGAGCGGGTGCGGAGCGAGTGCCTGTCACTCCCCGGAATTTGTAGAATTTTGTCGAGAGGTTAAGGGGTTAGAGAGACTGTTAGGGAATGTGCTGACTATTCTTTAGCATTTTTCCAGTAAGCTTCTATTCACAAAGTATAGAGACAATGAAAGGGTGGAATATATGAATTACATCAAACAAGTCAATGCATTTTATAATCATTTGGAAACGAATCCGCTGTCGGCATCGGCAGCGAATCTTTGGCATGTGCTGATGCATGTCAATAATCGCGCAGTTGGAGGCAGGAGTTTACCGCTGCGATGTCAATGCTTTGTTATAAAGCAAATTTGACAGATAGCACGTTTAAACGGGCACGGAGGGAATTGCAGGAGAAGGGGTATATTCGTGTAAAGTCGCGAGGGGGAAATCGAGCAGCTTCTTATCAAATTGTATCTTTAGATCGGATGGTGGATCAGGAGGATGCGGCGGTTTTGGAGATGGAACAGAGTGAGGGTAGTAGCGCTGGCTGTGATGTGGACCGCAATTTGGACCACAACATGAACCACAATGTGAGCGGGAATGCTGACCCATTAATTAAACAAAACAATACGAAACAAAACGATTCAACAAATACAGACGCGATTCAATTTTTCCAGGAGAATTTCGGTTTGGTAAGCCCGTATGTTGCGGAAGATATGATTCATTGGATCAATGACTTAGATGAGTCGCTCGTTTTATATGCCATGAAACGTGCACTGGAACGCGGCAGAGCGAACTGGGGATATGTGAAGGCAATTCTAGATGCCTGGGTGAAGAAGGGGATTCGTAATGTGGAGGATGCTCGGGCGGAAGAAGCGGAATATCGGCGTCGTCGTGAGTTTAAACAGGGCCGGAATGCGTCAGGAGGTTATGGGGCCGGTGCTTCTGGCGTTGCGGATGTGGTTCCGGATTGGTTTAGGGAACAAAAGCAGAAGAAGGTGAAGGAGCAGAAACAGGTTGGAGATATACAGGGGGATTTGGCATCCTTGAAGGATCGTGTGGAGAGGCGGTTGGCGGAGTATCGGGGTGGATGATGGATTTGTTTTGTTTTGCTTCTTATCAGTATGCTCATATTCCCTTCTAATTTCTGCAGCTTTGATATCAACATGAGACTATACTAACGAAGCCAGTTCCTATACAATTTAGATAGAAGGACTTAAAGTAGGTGGCGTTATGAACGAAAGACAAAAGAAACTATTACAGATTTTATTGGATAATCATAATGCGGTTGTACAAATTCAGGATTTGGCAGAACGACTGGATTGTTCTGAAAAAACGGTTCGCAATGATTTGAAATATATAGAGGGACATATTCAGGAATTTTCGGATGCAATAATTGTTAGGAAGCCTGGAATTGGTGTTTATTTAGTGATGGATGAAGCGGAGCGGTCGCTATTGTTTCAGAGGCTGTCTAGTAGGGAAACAAAAACACAGGAAGAGCGGACCATCGAAATTGGATATCAACTGCTGACTAATGAGAAGCCGATTACGTTGCAACACTTAGCGAATCGTTACTATGTACCTAAAGCAACCATTAAAAAGGATATCGAGGAGATTGCAGGCTGGTTAAAGCGATTTGATATTGAGCTCGTTTCCAAGCAGCGGCTTGGAAGTGCCACTTGTGGATCAGAATTGAATCGCCGGAGTGCGCTTGCACATTTATCACGGATTACAACTTCTTCGGATGATAAGAGTTACGTACTAGATATGTTCCAGCCATATGAAATTACTACGGTAAGGAAGTTGTTGCAGGATATGCAGCTTCGTTATTCGATTGCTTTTACAGATGGAGCGATGGAAAGTTTACTTGTCCATGCCTTGATTATGATTAAAAGGACAAGGGAAAGGTCGACGGTATACATATCAGATGAAGATAAGGGGAAAACCCAGCAAACAGCAGAGTATGATTATATTAGATGGTTTACCAAACAATTGGAAATGGTCCTAAAAATAACCTTGCCAGAGAATGAACGGGTCTATTTTACTTGGCATTTAATCAGTAGTAAAAAGCACCAGGGTCTAAATTTGGTAGATGTTTCTGTTGAACAGGAGATATTGACCAAAGTAGTGAATGATCTAGTTGCAAAAGTAAACCGATTGACAATGACCAATTATGAAGCTGATTCTATACTTATAAACGGTCTCACCATTCATATGCATTCGGTTTTAAATCGAATCAATTATGGCTTTCCAATCACAAATCCATTGTTAGCTGAGATCAAGAAGATGTATCCATACATGTTCGGTATGGTAGTTCTAGCCTTGCAGGATATAAAAGTAACCTATAATTTAGATATTCCAGAAGATGAAGCCGCCTATCTTGTTCTCCATTTTCAAGCATCAGTGGAAAGAATGGAAGTTAGAAGGGAAAAGAGAAAAAAGGTATTAATCGTATGTCATCTAGGAACTGGCATGTCTCGCCTATTAGAGGCGAAAATCAAACATCATTACCAGGATATTCAAGTAGTAAGTTGTATCGGAAAATCAGATGTACATGAGTATTTGAAAACAAATCGAGTAGATATTGTTATTTCCACTGTCTCATTGGAGAAGGTCAATGTTCCATCAATCGTTATTTCACCATTATTAGAAGCACAGGACAGGGATAAGCTCAATCGGTTTTTCGATGAATTGGAAAACAAGAAAGCGTTGAGTCGGAAGGCTTCTGGACTTATGAAACTTGTGGAGAGGGAAAACATTCATCTGCAGGTGAAGCAGGAACATCGCTTTGAAATTGTTGAAATGCTTGGAAACGCTTTATATAAGAAACGTTATGTTGAACAAGCCTTTACGCATAGTGCACTCATTCGGGAACGAACATCTGCAACGTCCATTGGTGGAGGGATTGCAATTCCGCACGGACAGCCAGATCTTATTACGAAATCTACAATTTCTATAGCAGTCCTGGAGAAGCCGCTGGAATGGGGTCATGAAGTAGTTTCAGTTGTATTTTTGATTGCGATTTCCAATGAGGATCATCAGCAGACGAGGGAAGCGATTAGTGATATTGCTGCCATCAGTGAAAAACCTTCAATTGTTAAAGCATTGGTCGAAGCAGGAAATGTGAATGAATTTTTGAAAATACTGGAAAGTAAAACGAGTTAAGGAGTGGGGAGACCTGCTCTTTTTTTGTGGATTAATATGTTTTTACCACAAGTTCCGGTAATAACTAAGAATATATCAAGCCAGGATAGGGTTTATAATGAAGTAAAGCGATTACAAATTGATTAAAAATTTTGGAGGGAATACCATGAAAGTATTAGCTGTAACAGCTTGTCCTGTTGGGATTGCTCATACGTATATGGCTGCTGAAAATTTACAAAAAGCAGGCGAAACGTTAGGAATTGATATAAAGGTTGAAACTCAAGGTTCCATCGGTGTTGAAAATCCATTGACGGAACAGGATATTCAAGAGGCTGACGGTATTATTATTGCAGCGGACAAAGAAGTATCCAAAGAACGCTTTGCAGGTAAAAAAGTGATTGTAACCGGTGTACAGGATGGTATCCGTAAACCGGAAGAATTAATTAAACAAATTGAAAGCGGAAACGTTCCTATTTATAAAGCTGATTCTGCAGTTACACAGGAATCTGGCAAAAGTAAAAAGAAAGAAAACCCAATTTATAAGCACTTGATGAATGGTGTATCTTATATGGTGCCATTCATCGTCGTTGGTGGGTTATTGATTGCATTGGCACTGACGATTGGTGGGGAACAAACTCCTGGTGGAATTGTCATACCAGAGGATTCAATTTGGAAGCAAATTGAAAGTCTTGGTGGTACTGCATTTATGTTCATGGTACCCATTTTAGCTGGTTTCATTGCGGTAAGTATTGCGGACAGACCCGGACTTGTACCAGGAATGATCGGTGGTTACATTGCAGCAAATGGAAGTTTTTATGGGAGTGAAGCAGGAGCTGGATTTATTGGTGGGATTATTGCTGGTTTCTTAGCTGGTTATGTCGTACTGGCAATTAAAAAAGTAAAAGTACCAAAAGCAATGCAGCCGGTTATGCCAATTATTTTTATTCCGATTATCGGTTCAGTCGTTGTAGGATTAGCGTTTATTTATATCATTGGTGCACCAGTAGCACAAATTTTTGAATCATTGACAACCGTGCTTGCGGGAATGCAAGGTGCAAGTTCTATTCTTTTAGCTCTAATTCTAGGAGCAATGATTTCAGTCGATATGGGTGGGCCATTTAATAAAGTAGCATTCTTATTCGGTTCTGCCATGATTGCGGAAGGTAACTATGAAATTATGGGACCAATCGCAGTTGCAATCTGTATTCCGCCAATTGGACTCGGACTTGCAACATTCATTTTCAAAAATAAATTCAGACAAGATGAAAGAGAAGCTGGAAAAGCATCCTTCACGATGGGGTTATTCGGAATTACGGAAGGTGCGATTCCATTCGCAGCACAGGATCCGCTCCGTGTTATTCCAAGTATTATGGTAGGATCTATGGTAGGTTCCGTTATCGCAATGATGGCAAGTGTTGGTGACAGGGTAGCACACGGTGGGCCAATTGTAGCAGTTCTTGGAGCAGTTGATAATGTAATCATGTTCTTCGTTGCAGCAATCATCGGTTCAGTCGTTACCGCACTTATGATTAAGTTATTGAAGAAAGATGTTGATGCCGTTGTCGTAGCTACAGATGCAGGAAATGTAGCAGTTTCAGATATGGATGAAGAAGTCGAAGTATCACAGCAACACGTAAAGCAAGATAAAGTTGAAATTAATAAATTAACCGATATAACAAACCTTAATCTAATCGAAACAGAATTAACAGGAACGACACGTGATGATGTGATTGATGAGCTAATCGCAAAATTCGATGCAGCCGGTGTCTTAAGTTCTCAGGCTGATTATAGAAATGCAATCTTAGCTCGTGAAGCTGAAAGCACAACAGGTCTGGGCATGAACATCGCCATACCACACGGTAAATCAAATGCAGTAAAACGTCCAACCGTCGCATTCGGTATCAAACAAGACGGTATCGACTGGAAAAGCCTTGATGGAACAGATGCTAAACTAATCTTCATGATCGCCGTGCCAGAAGAGAGCGCAGGAGACGCACACTTGAAAATTCTGCAGATGCTGTCTCGTAAATTGATGGATGATGGGTTTAGAGAGCAGTTGCTGGAAGTTAAGAATAAGGAAGAGGCTTATGCATTGTTAGAAACGATAGAGTAGAGGGTCAGTGCCTGTCACTCCCCGAAATTTGTCGAATAGGAAGAGGGCTTTGTGCTCTCTTTTCTTTCTATTTATTTGTCGAGGTGGTAAGCTATTTTTATACATAGTTACGAATCGCTTTTGAAAATGAGTAAGGTGTAAAACGGTAGAAAATATACATAAACGCTCCAAATGGACGCTGAGTGATTAACGATTCAGGAGGTATAATATGTACAACGAACCAATTTTTCTAAAACCTGTCTTCCAGGAACGAATATGGGGAGGTAAAAAACTCCAAACGGAATTCAACTATACAATTCCATCTGATAAAACGGGCGAGGCATGGGTTATTTCTGCGCATCCAAATGGACCAAGCATCATCGAGAATGGTCCACTCGCGGGCAAAACGCTTGCTGATGCTTGGAATGATCATGGTGAATTATTCAATAAAAGTGCTGATAACATTGAAGAGTATCCATTACTTATCAAGATTCTCGATGCTGCAGATGACTTATCTGTTCAAGTGCATCCAAATGATCAGTTTGCGCGTGACGTAGAGAATGTCCCATATGGTAAAACAGAATGCTGGTATGTTTTAAGTGCAGAAGAAGGTGCCGAGCTCGTTCTGGGTCATCATGCAACTACTCGAAAAGAGCTAGAAAGAATGATGGATAACGGGGAATGGGATAACCTGCTGAAAAAAGTTGAAGTAAAAGCAGGTGATTTCGTATACGTTCCAAGTGGTACGATACATGCGATAGGTAAGGGAATTGTAATCCTCGAAACACAGCAGAGTTCAGACATTACGTATCGTGTGTATGATTACGACCGTGCAGATGCTAGTGGGCAAACTCGTGAACTACATTTGGAACGCTCCAAAGAAGTGACAACTGTTCCACATCAGGATGCTCACGCTGAGCAAACGGAAACACATATTGACGACTTGGCGATTAATAAGCTGGTTGAAGAACAGTATTTTTCAGTTTATCACTGGAACCTGAAAGGGGAAGCATCTCAGAAATTAGAGAATGATTTCCTGCAGATTAGTGTCATTGAGGGAGAAGCTGAGATTACGATAGATGGAAAGACGACCTCCATTGAGAAAGGAAGTCATTTTATCCTACCACATGGTGTAGATGAATATTTACTTTCTGGAGAAGCGGAATTTATTGTTTCTCATGTATAATATATAATAACAGTAAGTCCTATTAACTAAATTAATAGGGCTTTTCTAATAAGGAGGCTTATTATGCTAATAGGTGGTATCGAAGCAGGTGGAACAAAATTCGTATGTGCCGTGGGGGATGAAAATGGGAATATTATCGATAAAGTCAGCTTTCTAACGCGCCAACCGGATGAAACGTTAGATGAGGTGAAGAAATTTTTCGATAATCATCCCATCGAGGCTCTGGGAGTAGGCAGTTTTGGACCAGTGGACTTGAATAAAGATAGTCAGTCATTTGGAACAATTTTAAATACTCCTAAACCAAAATGGAAGAATTACAATCTACTAGGCCGGTTAAAAAAGGACTTTCATATTCCTCTCTCTCTGGATACGGATGTAAATGCCGCATGTCTTGGTGAATATAAATATGGAATTGGCAGCGATGTGAAAAGCTGTTTATACATTACGGTTGGGACAGGCATTGGTGCCGGACTTGTACAAGAGGGCAACACCTTTCAAGGGAAAAACCATTCGGAGATGGGACATATTCTCGTCCAACAACATTCAGATGACTTCTCGTTTAATGGTAGCTGTCCATACCATGGAACATGCTTAGAAGGCCTTGCCTCGGGTACAGCCATTGAAGCACGTTATGGAAAAAAGGGTATTTTATTGGCAGATGATGAGAAGGTTTGGGAAATGGAAGCATTCTATTTAGCGCAGGCAATTTTGAATTATTTTGTGATGTTATCGCCAGAGCGAATAATCATCGGTGGCGGTGTGATGAAACAGCAAAACCTGTATGCAATCGTTAGGGAGAATTTTTTGGAATTGATGAATGGCTACTTAGAAGTAGAAAATGTAGATGAGCTGATCGTCGCCCCAAGTCTAGAAGATGAACAAGGCATTAAAGGCGCTATCGCTCTAACTATATAAAATGGAAGCAAGGGGACGTTTCCTCGTGCTTCCATTTATACTGGTATACAGAGGAAATGGAACAATGAAACCTGAAGCCCTGTTCTTTAGAACCACCTCAGTAACTATGCCTTTTCTTTGAACTTTCGGGCTAAGTATTCATATAGCCCATTCTCTCTGTATGTATATATTGTTACTTCATCTGCCTTTTCTTTTACTACTTCTTCTGCATTTTGCATGGCAACGGAATAGGCAGCTAGTTCAAACATTGGGAGATCATTTTCTCCGTCTCCAACTACCATTAAATTCTCATTGGAAATGTCGTATTCTTGCAGTAACATGTTTAGTGCTGTTGCTTTGGATACATTGCTGACCATGATTTCAACATTGTGTAGAGAAGAGGAAGAAAGGGAAAAATCTGTTTGCTTCTTTATTTGGTACAGTGTGTTTTTCCAATCGTCAATCGATTCAGGATTCATACTAAAAAAGTACACCTTGACGATATTTTCAAAAGTTAAATTTTCCACCCAGTTTATATTCTCTCGTATGGCGTCTTGTCGAGCTTTATATTCATTATTCAGAAGTGTATCAGGTCGCGTCTTGTTAACCTCCGCCTCCAAATAAGCTCGGTCTTCCGCTTTTGCAAAGCGAATCCCATCTTTAGGATGTATCTCATAATATAAATTTTTCTCACGTGCTCTAGAAACAACGTCTTTCAATAGTTCTGCTTGTAACGTATGCTGAACAATAGCTTTGGTATTCGTATAGCAGCTCATACCGTTTGCTGTTACGAAACCATCGACATGTAGATCATCAGGAAGGACGTCATTAATTTCAAGTTTAGTTCTTCCGGTTGCAATAAATACACGTATGTCACGACTTCGTATTTTTCCAATTAATTTAACCAAGTGTTCATCTACTTTATTCTCATCATTTAATAATGTACCGTCCATATCCAATGCGATTGCTTTTATATTCATAAGAAAAGTACCTCCAATTTTTTCCTGCACGTTTATTTTCTGAAAGATACGATTGTTAAGTTCTCTTCGAGTATAATGAGAGCAGTGGAATAATACAACAATAGTCAGAGCCCAATTGATGTTGTAATCGCTGTCATTCGTTGGGTCTAATTGTTGTTGTATAAGCAATGTAAGCGTTTTATAATATGAATAGAGGTGGAGGGATACAGTTTGTTTGATCAAAGATCCTATAAACTATTTGAAGAAATAACGAAACACGACCAATTAACAAAACAAGAATTAATGAGGCAATTTAATCTGACAGAACGACAATTAAATTATGATTTGCAAAAGGTTAATGATGTTTTAAGCAGTCGTGATTTACCAGAGTTAGAGATAGCTAATCAATTGATTGTTATTAATAAGAAACTTAAGAAACTGCTTAAAACAAATTTCCTTCTCGATTTGAATGCGGATCAGTTTCTCATTTCTGAGCAAGATAGGGCCTATTTGATTTATTTGTACACATTCATTCGAAACGAGCCTGTTTCCAATTACCACTTCCAAATTTTACTAAGTGTAAGTAAAAATACTGCGCTTACAGACGTGAAAAGATTAAAAGATGTTTGTGAGAACTGGAATACGAGATTTTTGTACACCCGTTCGGATGGTTATCACATCGAAGGAAATGAAATGGACAGACGGAGATTAGCCATGTTCAGTGTTAATCACTTGCTCTCCCAACCTCTTGGGAAAGAAATTATTGTTCTAGCACTTAAGTCCTGGGGGAAATCAGAGATTCTAGTCGAAACCCAACAGTTGGTGGATGGATTTTTAAAAGAGAGAGAAGTGAACCTGGTTAAAAGTAGAAAGTCTGAGATGATTGTTCATCTTGCATTCATCAAGGCACGTAATCGAAGCGAAGGATTGTTGTTCAACGAATTCGAAAAACAGCTATTGGAGAGGCAGAGCATATTTAAATTCGGGAAAGAACTTGCTCATAAATTACTACCTGAAGGAGGTGGGGGAGAAAGTTATTTTGTGACAATCCAGTTACTAATAGCACTTCAAGAGGTTTCAAGTAAAGACAATCCCACTTTAGAAGTTTTAGCAGGACAGATTATCGATGAATTCGAAAAAAATACCTTGCTGCCAATAAAGGAGAAGGAATTTTTAAAGCAAAGTTTGTTCAATCATCTTGTTCCAGCATTTATTAGAATCACATTTGAAATTCCGCTTGTTAACCCGTTAACGCAAACGATTAAATCAGAGTATACAGAGCTGTTTCATTTTGTGGAACGATCATTAGCTCCATTATCTCTTTGGACAGGGAAAGTAATAAGTGAAGCCGAAATTGGTTACTTTACCATTCATTTTGGTGGTTTTTTGGAAAGGGATAAGAAATTAAAATCCGAAAAAATAAACGGATTGATTGTTTGTTCCAATGGCCTAAGTTCCTCCATCATGCTTGAAGCACAGCTTAAAGACATGTTTCCTGAAATCCATTTTACAAGAATACCAACGGGTGAAAAGCTTGAGGATATACCGACAACCAGCTATGATGTTGTGTTTTCTACGGTTAATGCAATCTCTGTTAAACCTGTATTTATTGTAAAGCCATTATTATCTCAAGTGGAAAAAAATTATTTAATCCAGTCTGTAGTAAACCAATTTCCTAGACTAAACGATCGGAATTTTTCAGTCGATCAGTTAATGGAAGTTATTAAAAAGCATACGGAAATCAAAGATGAGAACAAATTATTTTCTGAACTTGTACAACTATTTTACTCACAGAATAAGAATAAGGGGGCTCATAAGCCAATGCTTTCGGAACTATTAACAACAGATACCATCCAATTTACTGATGAGGATTTAGGATGGAAAGATGCAATCCTACAAGCATCCCAGCCATTGGTCGAATCCAATAAAGTGCAACAAAAATATGTGGATGCCATGATAACAAATGTAGAAGAAATTGGGACCTATATTCATATTGGTAAAGGAATAGCCATCCCACATGCAAGGCCTGAAAATGGTGTAAATCAGCTGGGCATGTCCTTCCTGCGAACGAAGAAACCGGTATTCCTTCTGGGTCAGGAAGCACATAAAATTGATATTTTTATTTGCTTAGCTGCCATCGATAGTGAAGCACATCTTAAGGCACTTGCACAGTTGACAAGAATATTAGGTGATGATGAACTGCTGAATGCGATTAAGGATGCAGAAACTGCAGAGCAGGTCATTGAAATTATAAAAAAAGGGGAGAGCAAGTAATGAAAATTTTAGCCGTATGTGGATCAGGATTAGGAACAAGTTTTATGGTAGAAATGAACATCAATCAAATATTAGGTGAATTGGGGGTTACAGGTGTTGAAGTTTCTCATTCTGACTTAAGCTCAGCAACACCAGCAGATGCGGATGTCTTCTTCCTTGCAAAAGATATTGCTGAGGGTGGCGAACATCTTGGAGAAGTAGTTGTTATGGAAAGTATTATTGATATGGATGAATTAAGAACAAAAGTAAAACAGGTTTTGGAAGAAAGAGGATTGCTTTAAAAATAAAAAAATAGAGGTAATAGGGGAGGAATAGGTTATGAGTACATTAATTGATATTTTGAGTCAACCTGCGATATTAGTAGCCCTTATCGCACTAATTGGACTTGCTGCACAAAGAAAGAATTTGTCTGACACGATGAAAGGGACGACAAAAACATTTGTTGGTTTCCTCGTCATTTCAGCAGGTGCAGGAATCCTGCAAACTGCTCTAACACCATTTGGAGCTATGTTCCAGGAGGCGTTTAATGTTTCCGGTGTCGTTCCGAATAACGAAGCAATTGTTGCTTTGGCATTAACTGAATTTGGTACAAATACTGCACTTATTATGTTCTTTGGTATGGTTGTCAACGTTCTGATTGCAAGATTTACGCGGTTTAAATATATCTTTTTAACCGGGCATCATACACTTTACATGGCATGTATGTTAGCTGTCATCATGGCTGTAGCAGGATTTAACACATTTGGATTGATAGCAGCAGGATCTGTTGCATTAGGTATTATCATGACGCTATCTCCAGCAATTCTTCAGCCGTTTATGCGTCAACTGACTGGTAATGACAATGTGGCATTAGGTCACTTCAGTGCAGTTGGTTATGCATTAAGTGGATTGGTTGGAAAGTTATTTAAAGGAAGCAAAGAAAACTCTACTGAAAATATTAATTTTCCAAAAGGCTTAGGATTTTTACGTGATAGTACAGTAAGTATCGCCTTAACGATGGTAGTTATGTATGTGATTGTAGCACTATTTGCAGGACCTACATTTATTGAAGCAGAATTAAGTGCTGGTACGAACTTCTTGGTATTCTCACTGATTCAAGCAGGTAGCTTTGCTGCAGGTGTATTTATTATCCTTTCTGGGGTTCGTCTCGTATTGGCAGAGATTGTACCTGCATTTAAAGGTATTTCTACTAAACTCGTGCCAAATGCAAAACCAGCTCTTGATGTACCAATCATTTTCCCATTCGCACCGAATGCGGTATTAATTGGTTTCTTCGCAAGTTTTGTTGGTGGTATCGTTAGTATGGTAATCATGATTTTCACAGGTGGCGTTATTATTTTACCAGGGGTAGTTCCTCACTTCTTTACAGGTGCTGCAGCAGGGGTGTTCGGTAATGCAACCGGTGGATATAAAGGTGCAGTTGCAGGTGCATTTGTAAACGGTATCATCATTTCGTTCCTACCAGTATTCTTAATGCCAGTATTGGGAGATTTAGGTTTTGCTAACACAACATTCTCTGATGCTGACTTTGGTATAGGTGGTATCTTCTTCGGTACACTTGCTAACTATGCTGGCCCAATTGCAATTGTTATTAGTTTAATCGTAATTCTAGCGTTGATGGCAATCCCATCCAGAAAGAATAAAACGGAAGAAAAGGCCGATAAGAAAGTAATTTAGTTAGGAGGGGGAGCCACATTGATGTCGACGTTCATTAAAAGTGAACCAAGCAATATTAATTGGCATCCCCTTTTTATAGATAGATGTATTACTAAAAAATGGAGGTATTACGATGACAACATTACATTCTACTGTATCCGAATTATCAATTAACACGATACGAACATTGACCATTGACAGTGTGGAAGAGGCACAACATGGACATGCAGGCATGCCAATGGGAGCTGCTCCGATGGCATATAGTTTATGGAAGAATATCATGAATATTAATCCATCAAATCCCCACTGGTTTAACCGTGATCGTTTTGTATTATCTGCTGGTCATGGGTCCAATCTATTATATAATCTGCTTCACCTTTCCGGTTTTGATTTAACGATCGAAGACTTAAAGAATACAAGACAATGGGGAAGCAAAACACCAGGGCATCCGGAATACGGCGTAACCCCGGGTGTGGAAGCAACTACAGGTCCACTTGGGCAAGGTATTCCTGTGAGTGTTGGGATGGCTTTAGCTGAAAGACATTTGGCTGAGACATATAATAAGAGTGACTTCCCAGTGGTTGATCATTACACGTATACGATTTGTGGTGATGGGGATCTAATGGAAGGTGTATCTTATGAGGCAGCATCACTTGCGGGTCACTTGAAACTTGGGCGACTAATTGTGTTGTATGATTCTAATGATATTAGTTTAGATGGAAGCCTTGGCCTATCATTTTCCGAAGACATCAAAAAACGTTTTGAATCATATAATTGGCAGTATTTAAGTGTTGAAGATGGTAATGATATCGAAGCAATAACGAAAGCAATCGAAGAAGCAAAAGCTGATACGGAGCGACCTTGCTTAATTGAAATTAAGACGGTGATTGGCTATGGCTCACCGACGCTGCAAGGAACCCATGATGCACATAGTGATCCACTTGGCCAAGAAGAAATTGAACGTACGAAGGAATTTTATAACTGGGATTATGAAGAATTCCATGTTCCTGAAGAAGTTTATGAAGATTTTAGCAGTATTAAAGAAAATGGAATTGCAAAAGAGGAATCATGGAATCAATTATTTGATGCGTACCAAGATAAGTATCCAGAGCTTGCCGGGGAATTAAATCGCATTATAGACGGAAAACTTCCAGCTGGATGGGATACTGATTTACCTGTTTATACGGAAGCTGATACGTTAGCGACTCGTGTTGCTGCAAGTGAAACTTTGAATACATTAGCTGGCAGCATCACGGAACTGGTTGGTGGTTCTGCTGACCTGGACTCTTCAACGAAAACTAGATTAAAAGAATATGTTGACCTAAATAGTAACGATTACTCCGGGCGAAATATTAGATTTGGAGTAAGAGAGTTTGCGATGGGGGCTGTAGCAAATGGGCTTGCGTTGCATCACATGCGCCCATTCATTAGTACATTCTTTGTTTTCTCCGACTATTTACGTCCAGCAATACGCCTTGCTTCTTTAATGGAATTACCGATTACGTATGTATTTACACATGATACAATAGCAGTTGGACAAGATGGACCGACCCATCAACCGGTTGAACAGCTGGCTGCATTCAGAGCAATGCCCGGATTATCTGTTATCCGCCCAGCTGATGCAAATGAAACCAGAGAAGCTTGGAAAATAGCAATCGAACAAAAGGGAAATCCAACGATGCTCGTGTTAGGAAGACAAGGGTTACCAACCTTACGTACTACGGGGGATTTGGTAGCTGAAGGTGTACGAAAAGGTGCATATGTTGTTTCTGAAGCTGCAGGAGAAGCTATTGGTATTTTAGTTGCTGCTGGTTCTGAGGTTTCTTTATCGATTGAGGCTCAAGCGAAGCTGGCCGAAGAAGGGATTTTTGTGAATGTTGTCAGCATGCCATCATGGGATTTATTTGATAAACAGTCAGCAGAGTATCAAGAAAGCGTATTGCCAAGCAACCTGCAAAAACGCCTAACAGTCGAAATGGGCTCCAAACTCGGCTGGAGAGAATACGCAGGAAGAGAAGGTGCAGTTATGAGCATCGACACATTCGGCGCATCCGCACCAGGAAATGAAGTAATCGAAAAATACGGATTCACCGTTGAAAACGTTGTAAAGAAATTCAAAGAATTACTATAACATGTACACTTAAAAGGTAACCTTCGTCATCAGGTTACCTTTTTAGCATAACATTTTAAAAGCCAAATAAAGAGATAAGCAAACCACCAAAAACGAAAAAACCTCAATAAAAAACCGAACAGTGCCTGTCACTCCCCGAATTTTGTCGAATGTGGGTGCTAATGTTTAAATGAATGAGAGGGGTTGAAGTATTATGTATCTGACCGAATATCATCACCATACGGATAACTCATTTGATTCAAAAGCTAGCATGGATGAGGTTTGCGTAGAAGCGGTAAAAAGAGGAATTAATGAAATATGTTTTACAGAGCACTTTTCAGTAAATCCTCATGTGCCGACATATGGCCATATGAATTTCGAACGTTATTTTTCTCAAATTGATAGTGCCCGTGAAAAGTATAAGAACAATTTAGTTATTAAAGCAGGGATTGAACTGTGCGAACCCCATTTAATGAAGCATGAATATAAGCAAGCGTTGCAGAACTTTGACTTCGATTTTATCCTTGGATCGGTACATAATATTCAAGAAGTAAAACTTAGGAAGTATATGGTTGAAAAGGATCCAATTGATGTCTATCACGGATATTTCAAGGAAGTTTATTATCTTGTATCAGAAGCGGATATTGATGTTATTGCCCATTTGGATTTAATGAAGCGCTATGCCATAGAAACGAAAGGCAATTATGAATTTGACCATTTTCAAGATATTTTGAAAAAAATTTTAAATAAAGCAATCGAGCGAGGAATTGGAATCGAAATTAATACATCGGGACTTTCCAATATGAAGATTCTAGAAGCTTTTCCAACCATGGACATTCTAAAACTCTATCAATCACTTGGTGGAAAAATCTTGACTATTGGATCTGATTCCCACCGTGTAGAAACCGTTGGATCTCATCTTAATAAAGCACTAAAGATGGCTAAAGAAGCCGGCTTTAATTATATCTACACCTTCGAAAAACGAAAACCAAAAGCAGTAAAAATAGATAACTAGTAGGAAGCATAGGGACGGTTCTTTTGCTTCCAAAAAGTTGGAGGCCGCACACTATGCTTCAAAAGGAGGTAGAAAGATGTATCTTGATAGCGCCAATTTAAATGAAATCAAAGAAGCAACAACATATGGAATTATAAAAGGTGTAACTACGAATCCGACTATACTATTGAGAGAAGAAGTACCCATGAGGGAATCTGTAGAAAGAATTCTGCAGGCGACGGTAGGAGATGTCTTCGTTCAAGTCTCAGGAAATACGCTAGAACAGTTATATCAAAGTGCACAGGAAATTATGGCTGTATCAACAGAACGTATAATTGTGAAAGTACCAATTAACTCAGCAGGACTACAATTAATTTCTAAATTGAAAGCTGAAGATCGTAATATTCCCATTTTGGGTACAACAATCTTTTCAGCAGATCAGGCAATTCTAGCCGGACTTGCTGGTTGTGCGTATGTGGCACCTTATATAAATCGAATGGAAAATAATCATATAAATCCAAACGAAGTGATAAGCAAAATTCGTGCATTTTATGATGAGCGGAATCTACCAACGAAAATTTTAGGTGCAAGTTATAAAAATACCAATCAAGTTATTGATAGTTTCCTTGCTGGTGCACACACAGTAACCGTGCCATTGGATATTATCAAAAAAATGATGGACAAACCATTAGCGCAGGATAGTATCGAAGCTTTTGAAAAAGACGCTGCTAAGCTTGGATAGGAAGCGCGGGGAGGGTTTTTTCGCTTCCGTTAGGTGAGATAAATAACGATAAAGTGAATTATCTAGAAGCTGCAAGAATCGATGAGAGTTGATTGATTCTTGCAGCGTCAATTTTTATAAAATTGGTATTTCCATATATTCGATATATCAGGATTTTTGGGGGATAAGCTTGTCCCATTTAAATTTATTTATAGAAAGGCTTAATAATCGAGAAGTTAACGATGCTCTTTCTGTCAAATAAACTACTATTCTACGGTAAATTGTTCGTTTTAAAGCATGAACAAGGCCACTATGTAAATCCTATTAGGTGCCTGACCCCCATCACGTATGTGCTAAAGTTCACAATTAAAAAGGAGAGTGAATCGATGATTTACTCTCCTTTGATTATATATTTTAAAAATTAGGAGGTACTATTTCGTGAAATAAAATGAAACTGATGAAATCAACTAATATAGATACGGAAGTGGACTGTAAGATTGCTAGTTTATTATTGGACTACTCTCCATAAAAATTGTTTAAAATCTTATAATTTTGTGTGCTGTAACTTCTCGAATGGTGGTGAAAATTGTCGGTTAATTGGGGCACACAACTGTAGCGCCATCAATGGGTCTCTTAGTTGCAATAATGCGTAAGGGTCAAATAGTACCACCTACGATTCTGGGCGAGTCTATTGGACGCTACGAAGAAAACTTTCTGCTAATTTTTATGTAAATTTCCCTTTCGAACTTCCACTATATATTGATGGATAATTATTTAATGTGCACAATATGTTGTATTATTGTGTTATAATATAATAAATTCATAATCTTCATTCGAAGGGAGTAACTTACGTGAGTGCTAGCAACTATACTATTTATCAATTAAAGACAGACAAATGTTGGCAGGAGATAATTGATGAATTCAATGAGGATAAAGAAGAGGACAAGCAGTTTAGGACGAAAAATAACAAATCAGATGTGAACTTTCCTAATATAAAAGAATATAGGTTATACACTAGGGCAGCGGAAACTGAACCAGCTTGGGCAAAAGCTCTTAATGAACTTGTTGATGACTTAGGTGCAGTAGACAATATAAACAATTCTTATGTTCTGTTTTTAGAGCTCCAAGAAGGTTCATTTGTTGCTACAGGAGGGCACGGATACAGTGTAATTGAAAACGACAAAAATTTTGACTTTGGTATGGAATTATTATCTCGTCTTATAAAAAGAAATGATAGCGTAATAAAGAAAATAAATGACCGTCACCTTGTTGGAAATGTAGTGGGTGGGAATTATCTCTATCATCAAAAGGTTTCGGTAGACACTGAAAAAGGATTTAATAAGTATTTCTCAGAAATATATACTGCGTTGCCATCCAAGACAATAGAAGCGAAATTAGGAATTAAAATAAAGACGAAAAAAGAAGACTTTCGTTTTCTGGCCAAAGACTCTATTAAATTATCAAAATCACTAACGTTGCGCGAGCTTGATATTTTTTTAAACAATATCTCTCAATTATTAAAAGAGGAAGGTTATGCAATCAATCCAATATACCAGATAAACAAAAAGGATCCACTAAATAAAGAGCTGGATAAGCGTTTGATGAAGATGTTAATAGCCTATTTGGAAGACCCGCATAGAGATAATGGTGTAAAAATAGTTCCTTTTTATAATGTGTTCGATTTGCATTATATACAGATTGGAGAAAGTAATAGGTTAAACTATCAAAATGAAAAGGATATTATTAGACATTTGCAGGGTAATATTTCTTTTGATAAAGAAATCTCAGATTTATTATCGATTATTAATGAAATTAAATTAATAGCTACTGTGGAAGATGGAGAAGAAATAGTTAGGACACTATACAGTCACCTTGAAGCACATGTATTGCATGAAGACCGAACATATTGGTTACGAGATGGTGTATGGCTTTACCTGGAACGAGAATTTGTTAAAGAGATTAACTCGAAATTTTTAACAAACATTACTAATGTATATAACCAAGAGTTTAAGTTGGAAGATATCAATGATTGGACAGATGAGGATGAAAAAGAGGGAGATTTTAACTTTGGCCATAATGAACTACCCGATGTCTATGTCTTGGATAAGATACTTTATGAAAACATTGAGATTTGTGATTTGCTAGTTAAAAAAGAAGAAGAATTATTTTTCGTTCATGTAAAGGATGGACTTGGCGGAGACACTAGAGTGTTAGCAAATCAAATAGAAACTTCCATGCGTATGTTGTATGAAGGAATTCACGTAAACGGTCAGATATTAGAAGATTATTATAACAATATCATCCAAAAAATTAAGAAACCAGAAGTGAATAAGGAAGAATCCACCCTATCACTAGCAGCAAGAAAATTTAAAGTAGACTTTCCAGATAAGGATTCCTTTATAGATTTAATAAGGAAAATGGAAAAGAATATTATTTTCGTATTTGCTTATCGACCTCTTGATCGTCATAATTTTTTTAATCCGGAAACTATCAAATCCACTCCGGCAAAGCTATCGATGTTAAATCTTGCTGAAGTAAGGAATGAATTTAATTTTGGATTGGAATTTTTGAAGGTTAGAAGAAATACTGATGTATTCAGGGTTGGTAAAGCTGATTATTATAATGAAGCTGTTCCAGTCTTGCCATCTTTTTGACCTATCTAAAACATGGGGAATCTTGGGGGATTTGAGAATCCGGCCGGGGTCAGACCCCCCAGCGCTTTAGGTGAGTTAAATAACGATGTAACGAAACCTCTTAGCTTGATTAATGGGATTTTGGTGCTTGCCCCACAGCTTTAAAACGATAAAGTGAATTATCTAGAAGCTGCAAGAATCGATGAGAGTTGATTGATTCTTGCAGCCTAAATTTTTATAAAATTGGTATTTTCATATATTCGATATATCAGGATTTTTGGGGGATAAGCTTGTCCCATTTAAATTTATTTATAGAAAGACCTATAATCGAGAAGTTAACGATGCTCTTTCTGTCAAATAAACTACTATTCTACGGTAAATTGTTCGTTTTAAAGCATGAGCAAGGTTAATATAATATAAGTCTTATTAAATAGTATATTAAATATATTCATCCAATCCCATCTCCGTTCCCTGTCAAAATGACTAGCATAACCAGGATCACAACTCCGAACAGGAGCTGCTCCAGCATTCCTTGCAGATGTGCAAACTTTCAAAATATACATTCGAGCTTGATGCAGCCTGGTCACTTGAATAGGAACCAGAGTTTGAGTTGCTACTAGTAAGACTGCTCCCGCTTGCACGTTGAGCTTCTGACTCAGCGCTTTTTGTTATTTCCCCTTTATATTTTAAAACATGGTGACACTTTATATCTTTAATCATTAATCCCTTTCAGGTAGTAATCTGTTCTTCTTGAGAATCTGGAAATACATGCATACGTACGGATCATTTGTGTTTCTAAGTTGCTTGTGAGCTGTTTATAGGAATCTGTAAACCAAAATTTGTAAATTCTTAACGTTACCCCATTGGTAAACTCATTGGCAACGAGTGGTAAGTCTTACGACAAGCGCTGGTAAAAAACATGGTAGAAGTGGTACATTCTTATGGCTGTAAACAACCTCGACTTCTCCATAATGACCATCCTCCATTGTATTACCATACCTGTTACTGTTCAATTGTCATAAAGCCGATTACTAGATATATTCGCAATTTTAAAATAAAATGAAATCAAGAAAGGTGGGATTCTTTATGATTGAGAAAGTTGAATTAGGAAAAACAGGGCTTAATATCCATCCTATTGGACTAGGGGCAAATAAAATTGATGAAGAAAATAAGAAAACCAATACTGAATACGGAGGGAAAGTTCTTTCCACAGCAATTGAAAATGGCCTAAATTTTATTGACACAGCTTATTATTATGGTAAGGGTGTTTCAGAAGAAATTATTGGAAAAACATTGAAAGAAAATAATAGCAGAGATGGTATTGTCATTACTACAAAGGGAGCACATAAATTTACAAACGATGGTATCATTCTGGACAACTCACCAGCGTTCCTTACAAATGCTGTAGATGAAAGTTTAAAACGCCTGCAGACCGATGTAATTGATTTATTTTATATCCATTTCCCCGATGAAAACACGCCGAAATATGAGGCTATCGGTGCGTTGCAGCGCTTGAAAGAAGCCGGGAAAATTCGATCAATCGGTGTTTCCAATTTTTCAATGGATCAATTAAAAGAAGCGAATCAAGATGGATACCTCAATGTAGTTCAAGCAAACTATAATTTAATTGACCGTTCAGCAGAGAAAGAAATTTTTCCATTTATGCTAGAGAATGATATCTCTTTTGTTCCTTATTATCCTTTGGCATCAGGGCTTTTGACAGAAAAATATACAAAAGAAACCGTCATTTCTGATAAAAATAAAGCACGACCACAATTTCAGGATGACGTGTTCATGAAACATGTTGAAAAAGTGAAAAACCTTCGTGGAATTGCCGAAAAATATGATGTAAAAATTCATCATATTGTCTTAGCCTTTTACTTAACCCGGGCGCCAATTGATGCAGTTATTCCAGGTGCAAGGAACACGGATCAAGTATTAAGTAATTTAAAGGCTGCTTCTATTCAATTGACGCCAAAAGATATACAGATAATCGAGGACTTATTTCCTCTAGATTGAGGGACATGGAGGTCTGGCCCCTCGTTTCAACACAATTTCAAACTCTAAATAACTTGAGGACTTTTCTGCTGCTTATCAAGAAGCGGTTGAAAAGTCCCCAAATCTATATTCATTTACGTATTTATTTGCTGAAGTTTATAAAGAATGTATTTACCCATTAACTTGCTTTTTATAAGGTTTATAGTCTACCTCAACTTTATCTTTTTCTTGAAATGGCGAAAGCATGAAAGCTGCTTTGAAATCAGTATCTCCAGAATTGATTAGGTAGTGGACTTTTTTCGGCTCCACATGGATGAAATCGCCTTTTTTGCAGTGGAAAACTTCATCATCGATATGAATTTCCAGTTCGCCTTCCAGTACGAAGAAGTTTTCTTCCATGATATTATGATAGTGTGCATTGAAGTCTTCTCCAGGCTTCAATACAACGACACCAAAATTCATTCTAGGACCTTTTTGCAGATACTTCGGCCCGCTGTCTCCAAATCGGTATTCTCTTTCATTTTCATTAATAATTGCCATTTTCAACACTCCTCATATTTTATTATAGTCCAGGTGCAATCCACATGTGTTCAGTGATGCCGTCATCTGCCAAACGTAGTTGGTTACTGTAGACTTTTTCCCATTTCTTGTACAAATGGTCATAAACTGAACTGTTTTCTGCAATTGGATGATATGTTTTTTCAAACTTGACGACCTTTGAAATAGCGTCACTAAAATTATCATAAACTTGTGCTCCTACTCCTGCGCAAATTGCTGCACCGAGTGCGGTTGACTCTCGGACTACTGGTACTTTCACTGTTTTATTCAGTAGGTCTGAAAGAATTTGACACCATAGATCACTTTTGGATGCACCGCCTCCAAAGATGATAGAATCTGGGGAAGTACCGGTAATGCTATTTACAGTCTCAATGTTTCCTCTGGTGACAAAGGCTGCATTTTCCATAATGGCTCTGTAAAATGTTGCTTTGTTGAATTTATCTGTATCGAGCTTGAAATTAAGGAATCCCGGAGCTGCATGTTTCCAAGAAATATAATTCATCTTGTCGGAAAACGTACTGAGCATACCATAACTTCCAGCAGGTACGTCGATTGCCCGCTTCTCCATCTGTGAATAAATACTTTCTCCAGTTTCAATTTGAATATGTTTCTCGAGTTCGCAGAAAGTGTCTCTGAACCATCTCATTACAAGACCAGGAAAGAATGCGATAGCTTCATACTGCCAGGTGTCTGGAACCGCATGGCAATTTACCCTAACCTTGCATTCATCATCCAATTGCACATTTCTTGTCGTATATTCATATTGCCAGAAGCTGCCGCCCAGTACAGCTGCATCCCCCTCGTCGATGACACCCATGCCTAGGCATCCTAGTTGAGCATCTCCGCCACCTGCAACGATTAATGTCTGAGTATTTAGACCTGTAAGCGTTGCCATTTGTTTTGTGAGATTGCCGATGACAGTGCCGCTTTCATGTATGATAGGGTATATATCAGTTCTGAGTCCTGCTTTATCGGCAATTTCGGGCTCCCAAACACGTTTCTTTATATCGAAAATCCCTGAGGTGCAGCCATTTGATGGTTCCACGGAAATGACACCTGTCAAGCGGTAGGTTATCCAGTCATTAAGCATGGTTACGTATTTAACTTTTTCATAAATATCAGGCATATTATTTTTCACCCAGAGAATTCTAGGGATAGCTCCTAAAGAAAACGTCTGGCCGGATAACTGGTAAATTTCAGCTTCCAGACTCTCACTGATTTTATGGAGGTTGTTTACTTCCATGTCGGAACGCGAGTCAACATTTGCACATGCCCATAATTCTTTGCCATTCTCATCGTATAAGACGATTGCCTCACGCATGCTTGTCGTAGAGATAGATATTATTTCTTTTGGATTGACATTGCTTTTAGCAAGGGTTTCCTTGATTAACCGTGTTATGATTTTGAAGTTCGTTTCTACATCAAAATCCATGGAACCCGGGTATCTTGAATCTTCTTTATGTACCCATTCTGATTGAGAAACATGCTGTTCATTACCGTGGGTATCAAACAATATTACTCTGACACTGCCAGTACCGGCATCAATTGCCATTAAATATTTTTCCACTGTCATCTCCCTCTCCCTAATTATTCTTTTTTGAGTAAACTTTGGGCAACTTCTTCATCGGTAATCAAGACATCGATATACCCCCCTTTAAGTGCTCCTATGATAGCTTCTTTTTTATCAAGCCCCCCTGCTACTGCTACAACATGATTCATTGATTTCAGCAAATCTATCTCTGTACTTATCAGTTGCTCATGCAAGTGAAAATCCAAAATATTACCATTAATATCATAAAATTGACTTAAAATATCCCCAACGGCGCCTTTAGATTTTAATACTTCAACATCGACTAAACTTAAATGCCCTTCCTTTACAATCGT
Source organism: Oceanobacillus longus (assembly GCF_042650085.1). Taxonomy (NCBI): domain Bacteria; kingdom Bacillati; phylum Bacillota; class Bacilli; order Caryophanales; family Bacillaceae; genus Oceanobacillus; species Oceanobacillus longus. The sequence goes on from NZ_JBHSAO010000011.1 coordinate 295,188, forward strand.
TGCGCGTTCATTCAAAGCTCCAACACCAACAATGGTGATATGGGAATGCGGGATGATTTCCAATATGTTTTTTATGGGTTTTTCTAGTCTCAATTGTTCTGCAAGATTCTTTGTGGAAGCCATTAATGGTGATGGAATGATGAAATGATTATAATTAGGATTTGTGTAATAATCCGATGTTTTATCAATTGCTGTTGGCATGAAAAATTTCACTCCACCTGATAATGAAACAAATGTTACGTTGTATTTCGTCGAGATATTCAAATGCCCAAGTGTCTTTGAAACAGATTCACCATATCCGACGTTTATCATTGTATCTTTGGTGATTCTGTCTTCAATGTATTGGGATGCGGCAATTGTAAGGCTGTCAGATATATGACCGTTTGATGCTGGAACAATGCAAATGTCATCCAAGTTGTATTTTTGTATTATTTCATTCTGCAGATCGAGATGTTCCAATTTGCTTAAGTCAACCTTAAATTGGATGATGTTATTTGTTTTTGCTTTTTCTAGATATTTAATGACTCTCATCCTAGAAAGATTCATAACTTCTGCAATCTCATTTTGGGTGAGTCCCTCTTTATAATATTTCCATGCAATTTTTACGATTAAGTTGTCTTCATATGTTGGCATAGTTATCAATCACTCTCTGTTCTATAATTTTTAACTTGAAATTAGTTTTGCTACAAAATATTTTATATAAATAAAATGTTTGAACATAAGATAAATATATCAGCAAATGGATCGACAGTCAACATTATATTTTGTTAACTATTTTACGGATTAAATTTACGTATGAACATAGTATACGGTTATGTAAGTGTTTATTATGTTGTTTTGGTATTTCTTCATTATATTGATTAAAATACTTTTTGCAATTATCAAATAAAACTAATAAATAATAAAATTATACTTGATAAATAAAATGTTTTGAATTATAATGAAAACAATCAATCTAGTAAGCGGTTTCATTTGAGGCTGAATGAATAAATCCATACATGTTTGTTAGGGGGGGGTAAAAATGAAGAGTGGAGGAAAACTGGTTGAATTGGAAGGAATCCATAAAAGTTTTGGTCAAAACAAAGTGTTGAAAGGTGTTTCTCTGGATCTAAATGAATATGAAGTAATTTCAATCATTGGCGGTAATGGCGCTGGGAAAAGTACCTTAATGAAAATACTGACCGGTGTCCATAAGGTGGATGATGGAACAATAAAGATAAATGGGGAGAAGATAAAAAGCTTCAATCCGTATCTAGCTCATGAAAAAGGAATTTACTTAGTGCCGCAGGAGCCTTTGTTGTTCCCGAATATGACAGTCGAACAAAATATTTCGATTGGGTTCTCTTCGGGCAAAATCAATATAAAGGAAGAAACAGAAAAAATAGTTGAAGAACTTGGGTGGAAAATAGATCTGAACCGTTTGGCGGCTTCTCTGACTATAGCAGAACAGCAACAGCTTGAAATCATTAAAGGGCTTCTCAGGAATGCAAAAATATTAATTCTGGATGAGCCTACCAGTGCTTTGACATTTTCCGAAACTAAATCGCTGTTCAAAGTGATACACAAGCTGAAGGCTGATGGTGTAGGCATATTTTACATAACTCACCGGTTGGATGAGGTGTTTGAGATTTCCACACATGCAGTGATTCTAAGAGATGGAAGGGTGACACTTAGAGGGGATATCAAAGATTTCACAAAAGATCTACTGATTCAAGGGCTACTACCTGAAGGCAGTGATAATGAGTATAAAGATGAATTTGAAAAGAAAAATATAGATCGTTCCAAGGATGTGCCGATTTTAAAAGTCGACAACATTAGTGGTGATGGTTTCAGAAATATCAGTTTCGACATATTTAAGGGAGAGGTAGTCGGAATTGCAGGGCTTGTTGGTGCAGGGAGGACAGAAATTGCTGAGGCGATCTATGGGATAACTAAAGTCCACAGTGGTGAAGTATATCTGAATGATAAGAACATTACAAAGCTGGGAATTAATGAAACGGTCCGCAGCGGATTAGCATATATACCGGAAGACAGGTTTCTGCACGGGATTTTCCCAATAAGTTCCGTTAGAAATAATATCACTGCACAGGTAATAAAACGAGGAAGGGCTTTTCTTAACACTAAATATGAAAAGGAAGTCACAAGCAAATATGTCGATCGATTAAGAATAAAGATTAGTGATCAGAATCAGGAAATCATGTCACTTTCCGGGGGGAATCAGCAGAAAGCGGTCATTGCCAGGATTTTATCGACTAACCCGCAACTAATCATCATGGATGAGCCTACAAGGGGAATTGACGCGACCTCAAGAAGCGACATTTATTCAATTATCACTGAATTAAAGGAACAAGGTTTTTCGATTTTGCTAATATCTTCGGATCTTGAAGAACTGGAAAGGATCAGTGACCGAATTTACTCGATTTATCGTGGGAACTGTAATGCTTATCTTGGGTTCAATGAAATCAACGCAACTAATCTGATGATGGCTGCTTTTGGAACATATGAAGGAAGTGAAGCATATGCAAAAGTTTAAAAATATAACTAAAAAACGGGAATTCAGGACTTTTGTATTTCTGGTAGCTATATTCGTCGTAGTCGGTCTAGTCAACTCGGGGTTCCTGTCATTGGGTAATATCCATGACTCCCTGAAAAGCAGTTTGCTTTACATTGTACTTGCAGTTGGGCTGACATTCGTTCTTTTGACAGGGAACATCGATATATCTGTGGGCGGTATATTAGGCTTGAGTGCAGCAGTCAGCGGACTGATTCTCCGTGATGGGGGAAGTATTCTGTTAGCAATAGTTGTTGCCATTGGAATTGGCGGCTTGGTGGGGTTAATCAATGGTTTAGGAGTGACAAAACTCAAAATTTCATCCTTTATCATGACATTGGGGATGCTTGAAATAACTAGGGTGGTTCAGGTTATTTATACTGATGGACAATGGGTGGAAAATTTACCGGTAGCATTTAAACAGATAGCACAAATAAATGTGCTGGGAATCAATCTTTTATCCATTTTGGTTGTTGCCGGTTTGATATTGGTCCACTTGTACCTAACTAAGAATAAAAAGGGAAGGTATTTCTCTGCGATTGGAGATAATAAGGAAGGTGCTATATTGCTAGGGATTCCTGTACAGCGTTACGTTACATACTCATTTGTTATTTCTGGTGTATGTTCGGCTTTGGCTGGATTGATATTTGCCAGTCAAATCGGGTTCATTTCCACAACTGCAGGTCTTGGTATTGAAATGACGGTAATCGCTGCAGCGGTTCTTGGTGGAGTTTCCCTCAGCGGTGGGGTTGGATCAGTAATCGGTGCAGGGATTGGTGCGATTATCATGATTTCGATTAATTCCGCTTTGATTTATATGAAGGTGCCTGCTTTTTGGAATGATGCAATTTCCGGTACGTTATTAATTGTCATTGTTGTCAGTGATGCACTGCTAGCCAGAAAAGCGAATAAACAAGCTAAAAAGGAAAGATTGAGAGCAAGAGTCCTTCATGAAGAGGAGGTATCTGTAGAATATGCTAAGTAAAATACCCAAGTGGAATATGGCATTACTGATTATTCTATTATCAGAAATTTTGATATTTGGTCTAATCAATCCCAGATTCTGGAATATATCAATATTGTTGAATAGCTTTAATGACTTTATCGGGATTGCGATCATTGGGTTCTTTGTGACATTGGTGATGATTACTGGTGGCATCGATATATCCGGAGGTTCTATTATCGGCTTGACATCTGTGTTAGTTGGAATTTTGTCCCAGGTAGTCGGTCTTAATATTTGGGTTGCATTAGTACTGGCTATTTTAGCTGGGGGATTATGCGGACTGCTTAATGGAGTCCTGATTGCATATGGACGGGTACAGGCGATGGTTATTACACTTGGAGGAATGCTTTTATACAGTGGTATCGCCATCGTGCTCGTAGGTCTATCAGGTGTCAGTGCTTATGAAGGGATATCAGGCTTCTCACAGGGTTTCAGTAATATCGCATATGGTACTGTTTTCGGTATACCTAATTCAGTTGTGTTGTTTGTTGTCATGTTTGTCATTGCATATATTCTTTTGCACCGGACCAAATATGGCAGATTCATATTTTTAACAGGGATCAACCAGAATGCAGCAGAATATTCTGGAATCAACACCAAAAAGGTGATTGCCAGTACCTACGTGTTATCAGGTATAAGTGCTGGAGTTGCAGGAGTGATGCTGACTTCGTATTTAGGAAGTGCCAGAGCCGATTTTGGCGGAGAATATTTAATGCCTATTTTAACCGTGGTAGTTCTGGGAGGTACTTTGATAACTGGAGGTAAAGGGGGTGTTGTCGGTACTGCGCTGGCAAGTATAATAGTAGGTTTCATGCAAATAGGTTTGCAAATGGGAGGAGTTTCAACCCAGTATATCGGATTGGCGACAGGGTCGCTTCTTATCATATCTGTAGCAATACTGGGAATTTCTCCAGAGTTCAAGAGTAACGTTAGGAAGTTAGTAAGTCCCAAAAAAATATCGGGGGGTAAAGTATAATGAAAAAATTCAAGTTGAGATTTTTAGCGTTTGGGATGATGCTACTGATAGTGGCATTAGCTGCCTGCAGTTCAAATGATGGCGATGCTGCCGCTGATGGGGAGTCAGGAAGTTCAGATTCAGATGCAAGTGATATCGAAGTAGTGTTCATTCCAAAAATGACCGGAAATGCCTTTTTTGAATCTGGAAATGATGGAGCACAGGCGATGGCAGAAGAGATAGGTTTCAATGTTAAATATGACGGTACTCCAGAAGGAACAGTTGCAAATCAAGTTCAAATCATTAATAGTGCAGTGAGCAGTGGTGCAGATGCAATTGCCATTTCTTCTGTATCATCTGATGGATTGAACCAGGCGCTTCAGAAAGCTTTGGATGCTGGAGTGGAGGTAGTCACTTGGGACTCTGACGTCGATCCGGAATACAGATCTGTTTACGTCAACCAGGGTACTCCAGAAATTCTCGGAGCCATGCTTGTAGATATGGCAGCAGAGCAAATGGATGATCCAGATGGGGAACAACAGGTTGCATGGTTCTACTCAAGTCCTACAGTTCCTGACCAAAACTCTTGGGTTGATTATGCTGAAAAGTACATTGCTGACAAATATCCTAACTGGGAGGTTGTAACAAAGCAATTTGGTGAAGGCGATGAACAGAAATCACTGCAAATTGGTGAATCTATTATCGAATCATATCCTGATTTAGATGCTGTAATCGCACCAGATTCCACTGCATTACCGGCAATGGCGCAGGCAGCGGAGAACAAAGGACTTAGCGCTGAGGACTTGATCATCACTGGTTTTGCATCACCTAACTCAATGAGACAATTTATTGAAAATGGAACGATTATTAACCATGGCCTTTGGGATGTAACAGATCAGGGTGCACTTGCGGTGTATATTGCCTATCATCTTGCCAGTGGCAATGAAATGAAAGTTGGCGATACACTTGAAGTGCCTGGCATGGCCGAAGTAGAAATGGAGCCAAACTCTGTCCAAGGTTATGATTATGAAGCAGAAGACTCAGGAATCATTGTATTGCCAGAAAGAATCGTATTTACAGAAGAAAATACAAATGATTACGATTTTTAAAGGATAATCAATTATATTATTTATAGATTAAAAGATTGAGAGGAGAATTATATAATGGCTGATGTAATAGGTAACAAAGATGCAAAAAACTTCGGGGAGAATGTAGCTTTTGCCAATAATGGGGATTTCCATGTGAAAGGTGCTGCAAATTTAGATTGGGGAATGAAAGATAGGTTATCAAGGATTTTTAATCCGAAAACTGGAAAAACAGTAATGCTAGCTTTTGACCATGGTTACTTCATGGGACCCACTTCCGGTTTAGAAAGATTAGACCTGCTAATCCCTGAATTAGCAGAATATGCGGACTGTCTTATGGGAACGAGAGGGGCAATCAGGACAAGTGTGCCTGCAAATTACAATAAAGCAATTGCACTAAGGGCTTCTTCTGGATCGAGTGTTCTCCAGGATGATTTAAGTCATGAATCAATGGTAGTTGATATTGATGATGCGATCAAAATGAATGCAAGTGCGATAGCGATTCAAACATTCATTGGAGCAGATGGACAAAAAGAAACGATTGAAGAATTGAATAAAGCAATCAATCTTGGCTCAAAATATTCTATCCCGACAATGGGTGTGGTAGCAGTCGGAAAACAAATGGAACGCACAAACAAATTCTTCCTTCTAGCAACAAGAATGCTGGCAGAATTCGGGGCTCAAATTGTTAAAACATATTACTGTGATGACTTTGAAAAAGTTGCAGCTGCCTGCCCAGTGCCTTTAGTAGTAGCTGGCGGCAAAAAAATTCCTGAGCAAGATGCACTGACTTTGGCATATAACTCCATTCAGGGAGGAGCAGCAGGTGTAGATATGGGGAGAAATATTTTTCAGTCTAAGCATCCTAAAGAAATGATCCAGGCTGTCAACAAAGTAGTTCACGATGGCTTTTCTGATAAAGAAGCTTATGAATATTTCCTTGACTTATCCCAGATTAAAGCAGAAGTTTAATTGATTTGAAATAGGGGTTAAGGGAAGTTTTCCTTAACCCGTTTTTTGATTTTGACAAATTAAATTAAATAGGAGGCAGGACGATGGCAAAAGTAGCATTTCTGTTAGCTTCGGATTTTGAGGATTCGGAGATGAAAAATCCTTATGAAGCTATTAAAGAAGCTGGCCATGAGGCTGTAATTATTGGAAACGAAAAGGGAATTACTTGTACCGGCAAGCAAAATACAGTTTCCTATGTGACTGAAATATCTAGTGAAGAGGCTGACGCTAAGGATTATGACGCTGTGATCATTCCTGGCGGCGGCGCCCCGGAAACACTGCGTATCAATCAGGCTACCGTAGATTTCGTAAAGGACCTAAATAAGGGTTCTAAATTAGTCGGAAGCATCTGCCACGGAGCCCAGGTTATGATCAGTGCAGATATTCTGAGGAATAAAGAAGCCACTTGCTTTATAGGAATTCGTGATGACGTCATAAACAGTGGCGCGACATATCTGGATCAGGAAGTTGTCGTAAGCCAGAACATAATTACTTCAAGAACGCCTAAAGACGAACCAGCTTTTATTAGGGGAATTTTGGCTAAACTTGATTAGGATGATAATAGCTATTTTCTAAAGTATGAAGTTTGGAGGCGATAAAGTGCAATTAGTTTCAGTTAGGGATATGTTAAAAAAAGCCTTAGATGGAGGATACGCGATTGGGCATTTTGATGTTCACAATCTGGAGTGGATCCAAGCTGTGTTAGAGGCTGCAAAGGAAGAAAAATCGCCTGTTATCTTGGGTGTTACAGAAGAAGCAGTCAGATATTTAGGAGGTTATTCTGTAGCAGGTGCTATTATAAAATCGTTAATGAAAGAGATGAATATAACTGTTCCAGTAGCTCTTCATCTCGATCATGGTCAAAGTGTGGAAAGTTGTAAATCTGCTATTGATAATGGATTTACTTCGGTAATGATAGACGGTTCTCATTTTCCATTTGAACAAAATATGAAAATGACAAAAGAAGTTGTTGATTATGCCCACCCTAAAGGAGTTACTGTAGAGGCGGAACTGGGAAGCATTGGCGGGCAAGAAGGTATTTTGAAATCTGAAGGCCCGGTCTATGCTGACTTAAATGAATGTATAGAATTAGTAAAACATGCTAAGATTGATAGTTTGACACCAGCATTGGGGACTGCGCATGGGCCATATAAAGGTGAACCTGTAATAGGTTTTGATAAAATGGAAGAGATAAGTAATTCTGTGAAAATACCTTTAGTTATGCATGGTGGTTCGGGCCTTCCTCCCGAACAAATCAAAAAGTCAATAGCATTAGGGACAGCAAAAATTAATGTGAATGCTGACAATCATCTTGCTTTTTCTAAGACTGTACGCGAGGAATTAAACCAAAACAAAGAGCTATATGTTGCAAGTGATTATTTAGCAAAAGGGCGTTCATCCGTTAAAGAAACAGTGATTGGAAAGTTAAGATTATTTGGCTCATCTGGAAAAGCGATTAAATAAGTATATAGGGAACAGAATGGGAACTCGTGTAGTTGAGCTCATTCTGTTTCTTTCTTATTTATCCATTCAAAGAAGGGAGACTACTGAAGGAGATTAGCAAATAATTAAAGTAATTAAGCGTAAAAAGTCCAATTTATCAGCACTAAAAATTGAGAAATTGAATTTTTATCGTAACTCTAGAAAAGTGCCCGGTAACGGAAGGTTGAAAAGTTAAAAAAAGCTTCAAAAACTGATTTTTAGTTTTTGTGCTAACGCCCCAAATAGTTGAATTACAGGTTTTTTTGTTAAGAAAGGTGCTACTATACAATAGTAGCACCTTTCCTTTTATAGCATTAATAAATTCCAATAAGATGGGGAATTGGTCACTAAGATAAAGTTAATTACAAATATAGAGCCTTATTTTAATTTCCGAATGGTGTTTGTTTACTATATTTATTTGTATGAACGATATCAGAAACTAAGTAGTCATAAATGTCATCTGCAATTTTAATGCCTGCTTCTTTACTTTTTTCTGCTTTCATACGGCTTCTTTGACCAGGGTAGTAAACTTTGTCAAAGCCTGGAGCTGGTTTAATTTGATTCAGGTTATCCATTGTTTGTTTAATTGCTGCTTGAAATGACTCGATACCTTGGAAGTAGTTAGGATTAATAACGAGATGGATTTGACCTAAATTTCTACCTTCCGTTAAATTCCCGTATAGAGCTGAAACGTTTGAACCAGATGGCAATCCCAGAAGAACACCTGCTAGAATATCAACCATCATACCTAATCCGAAGCCTTTCGCTCCAGCAATCGGTAATAGTCCACTTACATCAAAAGGATCTGTCGTTGGCTTCCCATCTTTATCAACAGCCCATGTGCCTGGAATTTCTTCTGCCTTCGCTCTTGCTTCAAGAATTCTCCCCCAAGCTTTTTCCGTCGTTGCCATATCAAAAATAATTGCTTTCCCATCTTCACCAGGAGCGGCAAATGCGATAGGGTTCGTTCCGTAATAAGGCTCTGCACCACCAAATGGAACTGCCATCGGGTCTGCTTGACACATCGATATTCCAATTAAATTTTCATCTGCGGCTTTTTGAACGTAATAAGATAACGTACCACTATGACTTATTTTGCGGACACCAACTAAAGCTAATCCAGTATTTTTTGCCATTCGGATTGCTTCATCCATTGCGTTATTTGCAGCCACATGGCCTACCCCATTGTCTCCATGATAAATGGCAACAGAAGGACCTTTTTCTTCAAGTTCAAAGTTTGGGTTCGTATTAATTCCACCTTTTGCAATACGCTCTGCATAATATTCTGCTCGAATCGCACCATGTGAGTATACTTCTCTCGCATCAGCGTAGGCAAGCAAATCAGCAACAATTGTTGCATGCTCACGTTCTAATCCAGATTTATTCAACTTATTCGTGATTAATTCTTTGTATTCATTAACTGTTACTCTCATTTCAATTCCTCCGTTAATCTTATTTCTCATAATAATTCATATTTAATGTTATTCAACTTAGAATTTCAACCTAAACATAGGCACATAAAAACGATTCTAACAAATTTTTAAGCAGTTTAACAAAAACTTGTAATCTTCATTACTCATACGAAAATAAAAATATTTATAAAACTAGTATAGTGTCGTATAGAGGGTCTGTAAAAAATTAGACGAATGTTTTGTTGTTGACAAGAATAAAGTAAGCGATTACAATCGAGATAGTTAATGTTAACTGTTTACAAAACATAATTTTAAGATAATTAACATGAAACGGAGGAGGCTATGTTAACAATTAAAAAAAGTACGATGAGTAATCAAGTCCTCTTATATTTACGTAAAGAAATTATGCTACATAAACTGAAGGATGGCTACCATCTAAAAGAATCTGAAATTGCCGCACAGCTTAATGTGAGTAGAGGTCCTATTCGGGAAGCTTTAACACAGTTACAAAAAGAGAATTTGGTGGAGAAACGGTTGAATGGCCGTACGGTAGTAGGGAAGTTCGAACGTAAAGATATTGAGGATTTGTACAATTCCCGAATTTTATTAGAGAAAGCTGCATTAGCAGAAACAAATATGAAAACGTTTCATCAACATCTTGATAAATTCTATGACTATATCAAGTTAATGGAAGATCCAAACGTTAAAAATGATGATGAAACGGATTTAGCTTTCCATGAATTAATTATACAGCTTCCTGCTAATAAAACATTACAACAATTATGGTCATCATTAAATGGAATTACCTTAACATTAATGGATATAACGAACGAATATTTAAGTTTACGTCAAGAAGCAGCAATAAATGAACACATCGCAATTATAGAAAATATGGAACGTGGTAAGGTAAGAGACGCTCAACAAGCATTAGAAACTCACTTAACGAGAGCGGCTAATCACTTCATGAATGCAGTAAATGATATTACTTTAGGAGGGGAAGTTAACAATGACTAATGGAAAGATCAAATGTGGAATTATTGGTTCAGGGAATATTGGTACAGATTTAATGTATAAGTTACTTCGCAGTGACAAGCTTGAATTAACTTGTATGGTCGGAATTGACACGAACTCAAAGGGACTAGCACTTGCGAGAGAGCACGGTTTAAAAACTTTTGACAACGGGATTGACGGTTATCTAGAAAAGCCTGAAATTGCAGATATTCTATTTGAAGCAACTTCAGCTAAAGCGCACGCAGCAAACGCACCTATTCTTAAGGAATTAGGTAAAAAAGCTGTTGACTTAACACCAGCTGCAGTAGGTCCATTCATGGTTCCTGCAGTTAGTTTAGAACTAGAAAACATCGAAGATCTAGACAATGTAAACATGGTTACTTGTGGTGGACAAGCGACTGTACCGATTGTGAAAGCAATCTCTGATGTAGTAGGAGTAAAATATGCAGAAATCGTCGCAACCATCGCTAGTAAAAGTGCTGGTCCTGGTACGCGCCAAAATATCGATGAATTTACAGAAACAACTGCAAAAGCGTTACAAGATGTTGGTGGAGCAAAGGAATCAAAGGCACTTATTATCTTGAATCCAGCAGAGCCTCCAATCTTAATGAGAAATACAATTTATGCTGAGCTTGAGGAATATAACGAAGAAATTCATGAGCAAATCATGGAAAGCTTAGAAAAAATGAAAGCAACCGTTCAAGGTTATGTAAAAGGTTATCGCTTTAAGACGGATCCGGTTATCAATGATGGTGTAGTTAACGTAGCGGTAGAAGTTGAAGGTAACGGAGACTTCTTACCTAAATATGCTGGAAACCTTGACATTATCACGTCAGCAGCGTTGAAGACTGGGGAAGTAATTGCAGAATCCTTATTAGCGAAAGGAGTAGTACAATGACTGTAAATAAAAAAATCATTTTCAATGATGTAACATTACGTGACGGAATGCATGCTATCAAACATCAATATTCTAAAGAACAAATTGCAGAACTAACAAAAGTTCTTAATGATGCTGGTGTTGATATTATCGAAGCAACACATGGTGATGGGCTTGGCGGAAGCTCACTACAATATGGTCGTTCTAAAGAAACAGAAGAAACAATAATAACTACAGCAGTTCAAAATGCAAAAAATACGAAAGTCGGTGTTCTGCTCATCCCTGGTATTGGAACGATCGACCATTTAAAGAGAGCACATAATTGGGGGGCGCAAGTAGTGCGTGTTGCAACACACTCTACTGAAGCTGACGTATCTGAACAGCATATTAAAGCTGGATTAGATTTAGGAATGGACACAGTAGGATTCTTAATGATGTCACATCGTGTAAAGCCAGAAAGACTACTAGAAGAGGCTAAGAAAATGGAGTCTTATGGTGCACAAACAATTTATGTGGTTGACTCAGCTGGAGCAATGGTAATGGATGAAATTAGAGCGAGAGTCTCTTTATTCAAAGAAAACTTAAGTACAAAGGTTGGGTTCCACGCACATAACAACATGTCACTAGGTGTTGCAAACTCAATTGCGGCTATTGAAGAAGGTGCAGACCGCATCGATGCTAGCTTAGCTGGAATGGGTGCAGGTGCTGGTAACGCCTCACTAGAACAACTTATTGCAGTGATGAACAAAATGGGTATCGAAAGCAATGTTGATTTATTCAAAGTAATGGATGCAGCAGAATTTGTGATGAAACCAATGATGCCACGTCCGGTTCAAATTGATCGCCTAACATTATCACTCGGTTACACAGGAGTATATTCAAGCTTTCTATACTTTGCAGAAAGAGCAGGTAAAGAATATGACGTAGATCCACGTGACATTCTTACAAGACTTGCTGAAATGGGAGCTGTTGGAGGTCAAGAAGATTGGATTATTGGTGTTGCTCAGGAAATAGCTAAAGAAAAAAAGCAAACAGTAGGAATAAACTAAGAAACAATTGTAGCAGAAGGGACAGGTGAGAAGGTATGTTAGTTGTTTTAGCAGACGGAAAATCTCTTGAAGGTGAAACATATGGAATTGAGGAAGCGTTTTTTGCCGATAAAGGGATTGAATTTAGAATAGAAGATTGTATGACGGAGGAGAAAGTAATCGAAAAGTGTAAAGACGCAGATGCAATACTTAGTGTGTATGCCCCGATTACGGAAAAAGTTATTAGCCAGCTTGATAACTGTAAAGTGCTTGTTCGTTACGGAATTGGCTTTGATAACATCGATATGAAAGCAGCTACAAAGTATGGTATACCGGCTTGCAATATTCCAGATTATTCGATTCCAGAAGTGGCAACGCATACAATCGCAATGCTATTACACTTTGAAAGAAAGTTGGGTATTCTTGATAAATCAGTAAAACAAGGCGAATGGAATCCAAATCTAGGATTTAAATCAACTAGACTATCATCATTAATAATAGGTTTAGTAGGATTTGGAAATATTGCACAACAAACTGCAGACTACGCAAAAGCATTCGGGATGGAGATAATCACGTATGATCCATTTATTCCAAATGAAGTGTTAGAAGCAAAAGGTGTAAAGCGTGTCGAATTAGATGAGTTAGTAGAACAAGCTGATTACATTTCACTTCATGTTCCTTTAAATGAGGGAACACATCATTTAATTAATGAAGAAAGATTAAAGAAAATGAAGAATTCTGCTGTTGTCCTAAATACAGCAAGAGGACCAATCATCGAGCAAGATGCACTAGTTAAAGCATTAAAAACAGGTGAAATTCGTGGTGCGTGTTTAGATGTATTAGAAAATGAACCAGCTAAACTCGGCGATGAAATTCTAGAGCTCGATAACGTTGTAATCACTCCCCATGCAGCATTTAACAGTAATCAAGCGAGTGAGAGATTACACACGAGAGTAACAGAAACAGCGTACGACGTTCTATGTGGTGGAGTACCAAAAAATATTGTTAATAAAGATGTTATTGCATCTTTAAATAATAATTAGCATGCATACAAGGAGGATATTATGAAAAAATTAGGGTTCCTATTATTGATGGTTTTATTGTCGGTAGCATTGATAGCCTGTGGCAGTGAAGAGGCAAGCTCAAGTGATAGTGGGGCAGACGGTGATACGTATAAAATTGTAGCAGCTCACTCAACTGCTGAAACAACTTCTTTTAACGAAATTCTTCAATATTTCAAAACAGAAGTGGAAGAGAAAAGTGAAAATCGAATTGAAGTGGAAATTCATCCGAACGCACAGCTTGGGGCGGACAGGGAATTAATTGAAGGAGTACAAAATGGCGATATTACATTGTCACTACACTCAACTGCACCAGCAGTTAACTTTGTAGAAGATGTAGCAGTATTCGACGTACCATTCCTATTCCCGGATAAAGAAACAGCTAGGGAGGTAATGGCTTATGGTACACCATTCTATGAAAAAATTGCTCAAAGTCAAGAAGAAAAAGGATTTAAATTACTTGGGCTACATGACCAAGGATTCCGTATGCTGACACTTAACGGTACAAAAGTTGAAGAGCCAGCAGACTTAGAGGGTGTTCGTTTAAGAACAATGGAAAATGAGTATCATATGGCAACTTGGGAAGCTTTAGGTGCAAACCCGACTCCACTGCCATTCAACGAGGTGTACACGGCATTACAACAAGGTACTGTAGATGGACAGGAAAACCCATATGAGCTTATTGTTTCTCAACGTTTCTATGAGCAACAGGAGTACCTTGTACAAACAAACCATATTTTACAGACAATCCAAATTATCATGAATAATGAATATTTCAATAACCTGCCAGAAGACTTACAAGTAATAGTTCAAGAAACAATAACAGAAGCAGTTGATATTGGTAATAAATTTATTGATGAAAAAGATGCTGAATACTTAACAACTATGGAAGAAGACGGAACAGAGATTGTTGAGCTTTCTCCAGAACAGTTAGCGGAATTCCAAGAAACAACAAGTGGTGTTGTTGAACAGATCAGAGAAAATGTTAATGGGGAACTATTAGATACGTTACTTGAGGAAGTTGAAAATAATAAATAATCATTCAAAAAGGGGATTGGGTAGCATGATTACGTAGCTTGTTACCTTTAATCCGCCTTTACTAAATAGAGGTGATTTTCTGATGAAGCTCTTGCATTGGTTAAATAAACATACGGAGGAACTCTTTTTAAGCCTATCTCTTATAAGCTTGGTATTTATTATGGGACTTCAAGTTTTTATGAGGTATGTCATGAACAACTCTTTAGCATGGCCAGAAGAATTGAGTAGATATATATTTATTTGGTTTACATTTATCGGTGTTAGTTATGCCGTTCATAAGAACGCACATTTACGTATTGATATTTTATTCAACTATGTCCCGGATAGAGTTAGAAAATTATTTGAGACAATTAGTGACATTTTTTTCCTCGGATTCTCGGTTGTCGTAGTGCTTGGAGGCATTAACGTATTTAGTTCATTACTTGCAACGATGCAAACCTCTCCAGGACTAGGCTTACCTATGGCTTTTGTATACCTCTCCCTTCCAGTCGGGTTTGTGTTAACTATTATTCGATTAGTTCAAAACATCGTTAATCGGTATAGAGGAAAAGAGATAGAAAGAGAGGAACCGATTATATGAATCCTTTAATGATTTTTGTAGTATTATTTTTATTACTATTAATCACGATTCCTATCGCTACTTCTTTAGGATTGACCTCCGTATTTACAGTTATGTTTACTGATGTTCATGTAGATATAGACTATGTGGTTCGCAGTATGGCAGCAGCGATAGACAGTTATACATTACTCGCAATTCCGATGTTTATTTTTGCCGGAAATCTAATGGCAAAAGGAGGAATTTCAGAAAGACTATTTAATATTTTTATCGTGCTTGTTGGAAAAAGGACAGGTGGGATACCAACAGCTGCAATATTAACTTGTCTATTCTTTGGTGCAATTTCAGGATCTGCACCAGCAACAGTAGCAGCAGTTGGGGCGATGGCAATCCCTACTTTGTTAAAACTGGGCTATGACAAAGGGTTTAGTACAGCGATGGTTGCAACTGCTGGTGGCTTAGGTGTTATTATTCCTCCGAGTATTCCGTACATTGTTTACGGTACATCTGCTGGTGTATCTGTAGGTGACTTATTCATTGCAGGTATTTTACCGGGTATCTTAATCGCAGTATGTTTAATCGGATATTCTTACTACTATTGTAAAACAAGAGGAGAGGATAAAGAGCGTATCTTGACCGTTTACAATGAAATTACCGGCAAAGGCATTTTCAACGTGTTTATTAAAGGTTTTTGGGCATTATTAACCCCAGTTATTATTCTAGGTGGTATTTACAGCGGAATTGTTACCCCTACAGAAGCTTCCGTAGTTGCGGTTATATACTCTTATATTGTTAGTGTCTTTATCTACCACACAATTAACATACATAACTTTGTCCAAATTACAGTTGAATCTGTTAAAACAACTGTACCTATCCTATTCGTTGTAGCTGTAGCAACTGTATTTGGAAAAGTGTTGACGTTATTACAATTTCCGCAAACTGTTTCATCTGCAATGATTTCGTTAACAGAAAATCCTGTGATTATTCTATTAATCATTCTATTAATTTTAATTGTTGTTGGAATGTTTATGGAAACGCTAGCAGGGATTGTAATTCTTACACCAATCTTTTTACCAATTGTAACACAAATCGGTTACGACCCAATTCATTTCGGAGTCATTATGGTAGTAGCATTGGCAATTGGCTTCGTAACACCTCCAGTTGGCATGAACTTATTCGTTGCAAGTAGTTTAACAGGATTATCTGTATTAGAAGTTGGAAGAAGAGCAATTCCATTTATTATTGCATTCTTGTTTGCATTACTTCTAATCACTTATATTCCTCAAATCAGCTTAATTTTAGTAGGAAAATAACAGGAGGTATAGATATGGTTGAACAAGTTAAGTTTCACGGAATAATTCCGCCCATCCCGTCTGTTCTCTATAAGGACGGAACGGTTGATGAGGAAGGTCAGAAGAATTTAATTGATTTCTTAATTGATGCAGGTGTCCATGGCTTATTCTTTACAGGTTCTAGTGGAGAATTCAGTCAGATGTATAAAGAAACTCGAAAAAAAATAGCTGAAGTTGGAATAAAACATATTAATAGGAGAGTACCTGTTCTAGTTGGAACAGGTACTCCTAATACATTAGAAACCATTGAATTGAGCCAGCATGCAAAAGAAATTGGTGCAGACGCCGTTGTTCTCATTAATCCGTACTACTGGAAGCTGACAGAGCAAGGGTTGTTCGATCACTATTCTGAAATTGCAAGCAATGTGGATTTACCGATTATTCTTTATAATTTCCCGACTTTAACCGGACAGGATTTAACACCTGATTTTGTTTATAAATTGGCGATGAGTCATGAGAATATAATCGGTATTAAAGAAACGGTTGAAGACGTCGGGCACATTCGTGACATGATTTATAAGTTGAAGAAGGCAAGACCGGAATTTGTTATATTTTCAGGTTATGATGATCACTTGCTTCATAACCTGGCAACTGGTGGAGATGGCGCAATCCCATTGACATCTTCTTTTCTGCCAGAAGCATCAGTTGGGTTATATGAAGCATTTCAAAATAAAGATTATGAAGAAGTATTTAATTGGCATCATAAGCTTTCACAACTCATTCAATTGTATCAAATCGACACACCGTTCGTGAATGTTGCTAAAGAAGCGATTAAGTTACGCGGTGTAGAAATTTCAACAGAATTGTTGCCGCCATTAAGATCCTTAAATAAGGAAGGCCAGCAAGAAATGACGAAGAAACTCAAGGAATTTTTTCCGGATTTTTATTAATTCACTGCAAGGGGATGAATTAAATGGATTTACCAAAAGTAGTGAAGATTAAGCAGCATTTTACTGGGCAAAAAGTCAAGAATATCGAAGACGCTGTAGCTGCTGAGTTTTCTAAAGCGGAAATAGAGAAAAAAATAAAACCTAACATGAATATTGCAATTACAGTGGGGAGTAGAGGGATTGCCAATATTGCAAGAGTCATCCGTGCAACTGTTTCAGAAGTGAAAAAGCGTGATGCTCATCCATTTATTGTACCAGCCATGGGGAGCCATGGTGGTGCAAAAGCAGAGGGGCAAATCGAAGTATTAGAAAGCCTTGGTATTACTGAGGAATATTGTGGTGCACCAATACGCGCCACAATGGAAGTCGTGAATTTGGGGAAAACAGAGACTGACGCGAACGTGTATATGGATAAGATTGCTTATGAATCGGACGGTGTTATCCTCGTAAATCGTATTAAATTGCACACAGACTTCAGTTCGAATATAGAAAGTGGTCTAATGAAAATTGCTTCTGTCGGATTAGGAAATCATAAACAAGCATTAGCTATTCATGCGCGTGGGGTGATTGGTTTGAAGCAGGATATGCCGGCAGTGGCGCGTGCGTTATTTGCTTCAGGTAAGATTTTACTTGGAATTGGTCTTGTGGAAAATGCTTTTGAAGAAACTGCAATTGTGGAAGCGATCCCGGTTGAGAAAATTCCAGAAAGAGAAAAGGAATTATTAGAGGAAGCGAAAAATCTATTCCCGAGCCTACCAGTTGATGAACTAGATACATTGCATATTGATGAAATAGGTAAGAACTATAGTGGTTCGGGTATGGATACGAATGTGATTGGACGTTTGTTAATTGATGGGGAGAAAGAACCGGAAAAACCAGACTATCGTTACATCATTGCATCTGATTTAAGTGAGGAGTCACATGGTAACTCTACTGGAATTGGACTCGCAGATTTAACGACAGAAAGATTATACAAAAAAATAGATTTACATAAAATGAACGAAAATGTATTAACTTCTACATTCTTACGAAGAGCATACATCCCAATGGTACGTAAAAGTGATAAGGATGCGATTCTTACTTCTGTTCGATGTATGTACGGTGTGAATACAGAAAATTTTCGCTTCATGCGCATCCGGAATACATTGCATCTGGAAGAAATGTATGTATCTGAAGCTTTAATACCAGTAATTCAAATGCTGGGAAATATTGAAATCCTATCTGAACCAATGGAAATGGAATTTGATGAGGATGGATATTTTACAGATTTTTAGGGGGTATTATGAATGAGTTCACTGGAATTATACGGAAATTTGGTAAATGGTGAATGGACGACAAGCGGTGAGACGTTTGAAGTAAGGAATAAATACACACATGAAGCCTTTGCCAACGTTGCCAAAGCTGATAAGGCTTTAATTAAACAAGCAATCGATAACGCACATGAAACGTTTTACAATCATAAGCTTTCCGTTACAGAAAGATATAATATTTTAATGAAAGCTGCCGAACTATTTGCTGAACGTAAGGAAGAAATTGCGCAAACAATGCTTCAGGAAGCTGGTAAAACAATAACAGATGCACGAACAGAAGTAGAACGTGGTATTCAAACATTTATCGCAGCAGCCGAGGAAGCAAAACAGATTTCCGGGCAAGGTTTACCAATTCAAGGTTCACCAGGTAATGAAGAGAAAATGGCCTTTACGATTCGCGTACCAGTTGGTGTCGTGTGTGCCATTACACCATTCAATTTCCCATTTAATTTAACGGCACATAAAATAGCACCAGCCATTGCTGCGGGTAATACCGTCGTGTTGAAACCAGCTGAGAAGACACCAGTATCAGCAATTAAAATGGCAGAAATTTTAATGGAAGCAGGCTTACCTAAAGGCTTCTTCAATGTCGTGAATGGCTTTGGACATGAAACAGGACCAGTGTTGATGGCAGATGAGCGCATTGCTATGTATACGTTCACAGGCAGTCCAACTGTCGGTAAGATGATTAAAAATAATACAGGAATTCGTAAAGTAACACTTGAGCTAGGAAACAATTCACCTAATATTATTCATCATGATGTAAAAGATCTTGATAGAGCAGTTCAATTAGTTGTGACACGAGGATACTCTAACTCTGGACAAGCTTGTATTTCCGTTCAACGTGTCTATGTACATGAGGATATTTACGAAGACGTTTTACAAAAAGCAAAAGGTGTTGCTGAGTCACTCATTGTTGGTGATCCATCTCTAGATGAAACAAACATCGGCCCCATGATTGGCGTGAACGAAGCAGAGAGAACAGAGAATTGGGTAAATGAAGCTGTTGCACAAGGAGCAGAAATAGTTACTGGCGGTAAACGCGATGGCGCTATTTTCCACCCTACGATTCTTAAAAATGTAACAGAAGATATGAAAGTAATGTGTGAGGAAGTATTTGCACCTGTCATTAGCATCGTCCCTTACAATGATGTGGATAATGTCTTTAAGAGGGTGAATGATTCTAACTTTGGTCTGCAAGTTGGAGTGTTTACATCTGACTTACACTTAGCAATGCGAGCAGCACAAGAGTTGGAATTTGGTGGTGTAAACATTAATGACGTATCTACTTTCCGTGCTGATATTCTACCATATGGTGGTGTGAAAAACAGTGGCGTCGGTAAAGAAGGGCCGAAGAGTACGATCGAAGAAATGACAGACGAGAAAGTAATAACACTTTATATTTAGTAGAGAGGAGGGTTATGATGACAAGAAACATATGGGAATACTTTTCAACACAAAACATTATTTTTGGTAATGGAGCAATCCAAAAGTTAGATAAGGCATTACAACGATTTAATGCAAAAAATATCTTTCTGATTACTGACCAAGGAATTGTGCAGGCGGGAATTCTTGATAAAGTAAAAGCACAATTAGAAAATGATAATTATAATGTAGTCATATATGACAAAGCAGTGCCAGAACCACCAATTGATAGTGTGGTAGAAGCGTATGAGTTTGCGAAAGACAAAACAGATACAGATGTTATTATCGGTCTTGGCGGTGGAAGTAGTATCGATTTAGCAAAAGTTGTAGCCCTGTTAATGGAATATGGGGGGCATCCGAGAGATTACTTTGATGAAGGAAATGTTCCAGGACCGATAGCTCCATTAATTGCGATTCCTACAACAGCAGGTACAGGATCAGAGGTTACTTCTGTAGCGGTTGTAAATGATGTGGAAAACAACTTAAAGGTAGGTATTTCTGATAACTACTTGAGACCAGCTGTGGCATTATTAGATCCCGAGCTAACGGTAGGATTACCACCATATGTAACGGCTTGTTCAGGAATTGATGCCTTGTCACATGCAATCGAAGCATATACTGCAACGGAGTATCGCCATATTAATGCAGAAGGTGAGTTGTTATTCCAAGGTTCATACGCAGTTACAGATGCTCTAGCTGAAAAATCAATTGAATTAATTGCGAATAACCTCGTGTTAGCTGTCCACCAAGGAAGTAACATCGATGCTCGTGCAAACATGTTAGTAGGGAGCTTGCTTGCTGGAATGGCTTTCTCAAATGCAGGCACAGCTTTAGCCCATGCGGCAGCTTATCCAATTGGTGGGAAAGTAAAATCACCACACGGAGAAGTTACAGGGCTATTACTTCCACATGTGATGCGCTATAACAGTGCTGCTGCTAAAGAAAAAATGGTAAAAATCGCAAAAATCTTTGGCTTGGATAGTGGAAATGATAAAGATGGAGACTTAGGATCTGCTGCTGCAGATGCAGTGGAAAAATTATTATTAGATATTGGACTTCCGACACGTCTATCACAAATTGGTATTAAAGAGTCTGATTTAGAAGAAATTGCAGAGAAGACATTACCCGCCAAACGGATGGTGAGAAACAATCCTAGAGTTCCTAACAAAGAAAACCTCATAACATTTTTACAATCAAGCTTTTGAATGGGGAGATAAGATATGAGAACAATAGCTTTTATGCAAGATGGTAGAGAAAAATTAGGTGTTGTTACAAATAGGGGAGTACTGGATGTAGAGCTAGCTGCAGAGCGCTTCGATCAACTAAAAATGAATCCATCCCAGCCACAAACGGTGATGAATTTGATAAAAGGGGGAAGTGCAGCTCGCAATGCGTTAGAAGCATTGACAGAGCTTGCAATTGCTGAACAAGATGAAAGTGTATTTTTGCAGGAAGAAGAAATTCAGTATTTACCAAGCGTAACGAATCCAGAAAAAATTCTTTGTGTTGGTTTAAATTATAAAAATCACGCAGATGGTTCGAAAATGGAACTTCCAGAAAAACCGATTATTTTTAGTAAGTTTAAAAATGCATTATGTGCGCATCAAGAAGAGATTTCATTATCTGATAATGCAAATCAATTCGATTATGAAGCTGAATTAGCAATCGTTATTGGAAAAACCGGAAAATACATAGAACAGGAAGATGCATTATCTTACGTATACGGTTATACGATTGGTAATGACTTTTCAGCACGAGACTTACAATTTGCTAGCTCACAATGGCTGCTTGGAAAAAACGGTGATAAATTTTGCCCGTTAGGACCTGAACTTGTAACAGCGGATGAAATCGAAAATCCACAAAACTTAAAGATAAAAACTTATATTAATAACGAAATAAGACAAGATGGCTGTACAAAGGATATGATTTTTCCATGCGATGAGATTATTAGTTATATTTCAAAGCATATGACCTTACAACCTGGAGATGTCATTCTAACTGGTACTCCAGAGGGTGTTGTAATGGAGAAAGAAAAACATGAACAACAATGGTTGAAGAGTGGGGATAACATCAAAATAGAAATTGAGAGATTGGGGAAAATCGAAAATAATCTAAAATAAATAGATCACTAGCGTTCCATAAATTTCGGTGGTAAGTTCTTTGATATAACGAACTTGTTTTGGTGTTTGTATTTGGTTAAGAAATTTTCTAGCATTGATAGGTATAATCTTTTATCAAATGCTGATTTTATAGTGTTCTTGTTCATAATATTGTTGCTATATTGGATTCGGAGAGTTCATCCTTTTATGGTTCCTATCCGCACAGCCAGCGTACCATGGACAATCACTTCCTAAATTCCGCTGGCGAGCCAGCCATTCCAATTGATGCTTTATCAGCGGCCTTCTATAGAGTATTAAAGTACTACCGTAATGATTAGTTTGAAAAGGGGTAACGATATGAATCAACAAGAGAGAGAGCCTATAAGTTCTGAGATAAAAAGAGAAGTAAGACAAAGATGTGGTTTTGGTTGTGTTATATGTGGAAACCCAATTTACGAGTACGACCATATAGAAGAATGGTCTGTGGTAAAAGAACATAAAGCTGAAAATTTAACTTTACTATGTCCCCAACATCATAGTGAAAAAACAAAAAAACTCTTACCAAAAAGTACGGTGATTAAATTTGATAAAAATCCCTATTGCAAAATAAACAAGAAAACTAATGTATTACACCTTTTCTATGATGGTTATGAGAACATTTTTGATATAGGAAGTAACGTATTTACTTTTACAAATGATTCTTCTTTGTACAAGAATATCCCTCTGATTGTATTTGGTAAAGAGATTATGAGTTTTAGACTTGAAGATGAGCATTTGTTATTGAACATGGATTTATTTGATCAATTTAATAATAAAATTTTAGAAATTCAAGATAACGAATTAACATATAGTACAGAGTTTTGGGATATAAGATTAGTAGGAAATAAACTTACGATTAATCAAGAATTTAGGAATGTATTTTTTGAAATTGAATTTGTTACGCCTAATAAACTAAAAATTTCCAAAGCTGATATTTTTTATAACAGTCAACTGATAAAAGTTAAACCAACTGCAATAGTGTTGCCGGGAAATATAACGATAAGCGGGAGTACATTTATAGATAATAAGTACGGGATAGTCATTGGCTGATGATAAAAGCGTTAAATAATGCTGCCTGACCCCCACGGCTTTAAAGCTCTAAAGTAAATTATCTAGAAGTTACAAGAATCGATGAGGGTTAATCGCATTGATTTTTGCCAACATGATAAATCAGTAAACGGTGAATGAAGAAGGGCATCGGTTAGATATATGTAAGCTCAAAAGACCCCCACCTAGCTATTAGATGTGGGTCTGGTTTATATTGTGATTATGCTTATGTAGCTGGAATATAGCAATGATCAGGAATAGAAGCTGACCAAGGAAGCAATTGAACTATAGCTTCTGGATGAGTAGTATCTATATCCGGTAGTTGTTGTAATAGATATTTGAGATATTCAACTGGCTGAGGTCCGTTGGTATATCTATCATTTCCCCACCGCTTTTCCCGTCAGATAATGTGATAGAGAGGCAGGTAAGCCGCCTTTTTCTACGAAGTAACTATACATTGTATTGCCTAAAAAAGAATATTCTTAAAAGAGCGCACCTTATTATCTGATACTCTATTAAATATCTCTGCTATGATTGGATAATATGATTTCATACTTTCTCTAATAGCGTTTACTGCATGAGAATCACCATTTTGAATGGCAACCAACAAAGCCTCCCTTTTCAAGATAGTAGATATAAATTCTATGTAAGCTGTTTATGTAAATAAGAAAAGGAATCTTCATAAACAAAATCTGTATTAGGAATTTGTTGATTCGTATTTTGTAAAACACTCAACTGATTAATTAATGGCGCTAAACGATCTTCATCATAGGTATTTAAGTTGAATTTAACACCATAGAAAAACATATCTCCTTTGGCATCATTTTTCCATGTCAAAGTACCTTCTAATTCAAACAATTCATTCATAAGGGTAAAAGCAAACATAAATTTCATATCGGAATTAATAGGCAGTTTTAATAAAGATACTATTTTTATTCCACCCAAACTAATATTTTCTATTAAAATTGGTGTTGCACCAAGACTTACTTTACGATGATTTACTTCTGTGATAGTCATATTTCCAAGCACACGATATGGGAATTCAAATCGATAAAACGCTCTACGTTCAACTTCAGGTATCAATGAAAGTTTCTTTTTACTCGGTAATAAATAACCAGTTTGTAGCATTTGTTCAAACGTTTCTAAGGCAACTGGTTTGGAAAATAAATATCCCTGAATAATATCACATTCATTTTGTTTCAGAAACTCTAATTGTTCATACTCTTCAACACCCTCTGCTACCACTTTTAAACCTAATCCCTTAGCAAGATGCATAGTAGAAGAGACAATTGCTGCATCTACTTTGTTCTCATCAGTAATATGTTGTACGAAAATTTTATCAATCTTTAAGGTGTCCGCGTGGATTTCTCGCAAATATTGCAACGAAGAATAACCTGTACCGAAATCATCAATGGCAATAGTCGTACCAATACTTTTTAAGTCCTCTAACGTGCTAAGAACTGTATGATCGGACTTTAAAAGCGATTCTTCTGTGATTTCAAACTCCAAATAGTTGCCCGGAATTTGGTACAGCTCCAACTGTTGTTTAACGTATTCTACCAATCCTTTTTTCATTAAACGAATGGGGGATAAATTGATCGCTATCGGACGTAATGTAAGGCCTTTTTCTTTCCATTCTTTAAGTTGGACGCAAACTTCCTTTATCACCCAATCACCTAAATCATTAATAAAATGATTTTCTTCTGCGATGGGAATAAATTCTCCAGGTGAAACAAGTCCCCATTCATGATGATTCCATCGCAGTAGTGCCTCTGCTCCTACAATAATTCCTTCTGTGTTCACTTTTGGCTGGTAATAGATTTCAAATTCTTCATTTTTGAGAGCCTTTCTCATATCTTTATCCAAAATATATTTCTTATAAGATGATATATCTTTCATATCGGAATATATCTTATAATTGTTTTTCCCCTGTCTTTTTGCACGATACAAGGCGGAATGGGCATTCTCAATTAATGTTAGTTTGCTTTCTCCATGTTCTGGGAAGAAACTAATTCCAATACTCGTTGTAATTTGTATATCAAATTCTTCTATCGTTACTGGTTTTTGAATGTGTTTCATTAATTGCTCAGCTAAACGAAAAATAGAATCTTTATCTTTGTAATTTTCCATCACAATTACAAAGTCAGTGCCACTGATACGTGATATATAACCTTCTTGGGAAATAATCGCTATAAGTCCACTTGCTACTTCCTTTAGTAATTCGTCCCCAACATGATAACCTAATGAATCGTTGATCACGTTAAATCGATCTAAATCTAAATACAAAAGAGCAAATGGCTGGTTCGCTTGACAAAGTGAATCGAGTTTATTATAAAGGCCATGTTGGTTTGGCATATTGGTAAGTGCATCATGATAAGCAAGGAAGTTAAGTTTATCATGCATTTCTAATTCATCGGTGATATCTAGTACCATTCCAAAAAGATAAGCTATTTCACCTTCATCATTCATCCAAGGAAATGTCTGTTCCTGAAGCCATTTTGTTTTTCCGTCTGGACATTCAATCTCGAAAGTATTTTGTGTTATTTGTCCTTTTTTCAATAAATTAATACTTTCTATTAACATCGTACGATAATCAGGGCTAACCATTTGTTTCCAGTAATCAGGGTCTTCATATATCCTTTTTAAAGGGCATTTTAGAATATCCACGAGCCCTTTTGAAGCAAATACCATTTTTCCTTCCGTGTTTTCTCGCAACCATATTCCAGCCTTTAAGTGATCATAGATATGCTGTAAATTGGTAATCTGATTCTTTAATTCATTTTCTAACCGTTTATAAGAAGTATCGTCTTTGATCACGCCTACCAATCTATAAGGAATACCATCCTTCTTGATACATTCAGCCTGAGCGGTTATATACCGCAGTTCATTTGTTTTGCCATGAAGGATTCGGAATTCAGTGGCAAAGCTATTTCCTTTTTTCGTTGACTCATCAAATTTTTGGCGAGTCAACGAATAGTCTTTTGAATGGACCAATGTAAAAAGCCTTTCTATTGAGATATTTTCAGATTCATCTATACCAATTGTATCAAAAAGGTTTATCGAACAATCGAATTTATCATCATTAATGATATACTCCCAACTGCCAACCGCAGCAATCTGCTGGGAGTGATTTAAATGTTTTTTCATCCGTTCTAATGACTGTTCGAGCTGCACGTGTTCCGTTAAATCGTTAATGATTAAGTAAATGCCCTCTACATGATTGTTATTTATACGAATGGGAATAAAAGTAAGTAATAGCTGTATTTGTTGACCGTTATTTTTGTTCACTTCTATTTCTATATTTTCAGATTTACCGCCTAATGTGTTAGTAAATAGAGTATCTAGTCTTTCAGAGGTCGATTCTGGAAATAAATGAAGAAAATCATTCTTTGTTTGTAGTCGAGACCCTAATAATTCAATGAGCCTTTTGCTAGTTTGGGAAATAATATCCCCATATGGTGAAAAAGCAATAATTAAATCTGGATGGTTGAATGCCAAAGAAGGAAGGGGGAGACTTAATGCGTTTCCCTTCGTGTTTTGCTTATCAATTGCATGATTATTAGAATATATATTTCTTTTAAACAGATTTCGGAATTTTGATTTTTTTATTGACATGTAATATGTCCCTCCTAAACGTAGATGATTACTACTAAACTAAATAATGTCGATGAAGTAAGAACAGTTGATGTTATACAGGATTTAACGAGAGTTCAGTAGGGGATTACAGGGGCAATATTACTGTCACACATGGTTACTATTGATATCTCATGAAATGATACTACATTACTTTAGGAACCCGTCTATATTAATATTCCCTTTTTAATTAAACGTGTGATCTTTTCTATGGATATACCTGTATTTATAGATACATCTATGGCATTTGAATTTGGATGTGTTAATAAAAACGCTTTTACCTCTTGGATATTATTTTGTTCCGCGTCGTAGCATTCGTTACACAAATCATTCATTAAAACACCAATCTTCCCACAGTATATACATGAACCATAATTCTTCATTGTTTAACCCCTCTAACCTTAATGAAGTTCCTAACTTGTGATATTGTTCAGTTTCTCTAACATATTTATCAGATTATCAAAATTCGGTTTAACAATAAAATCCATCGCCCCTAGCTGCAAGCCTTGAATAACATTTGATTCTGTACCCATCGCAGAACATAGAATCACTTTTGCCTTAGAATCAAACTCCATAATTCTTTTCAATGCAGTTAATCCATTTACATTTGGCATGGTAATGTCGAGGATAACAATATCCGGTTTTATATGTTTATATCGTTCAAGCGCTATTTGGCCATCAGTTGCTTCTACAATGTCCTGATATCCGTATTGTTGAAGTATGCTTATTAACCAATTTCTCATAAATTTTGAATCATCCGCAATTAATATAGTACTCATGTCGTACTTTGTTTTCCTGATGGAGTCATTCGTTGGTGTTGTACAATTAACTCATCTAATTTTTGACTGCATTCCAATGTCTTTTCACTATCAAGACCGAACCTTGCAGCTGTCATTAACATTGTTTCTCTCTTATCATTAATCATCTCCAGCAAGTACTCTTTTGTTTCCTCGTTATGTGTAACTAACATTATGATTCCTCCTTCAAGCTTTTAACTGTTTTTATGTAAAGACACTCAAAAAGGCGAACCAAAGAAAATTGGCTCACCTTTAAGATTCGCAATCTTCGGTAACTAGGCTACCATAGCTAAATAAGCTTTAGGTCCTTGGTTTTGCGTCCTTATCTTTCAATAAGTTTGCCATTATCGGATAGAGTATATGAATAGTTATATTGAACTATTATTTATACTATCGACCAGAATAGTAAGACTATAAAGTGTTTTTTACGTATTTATGATTAATTGTATTATTAATGGAAAGAATAGCCCAATCTTTGATAGAAGCCAATGCATTTGCAACCATTATTTGAAGGTGTAGCGTATTACCCGCATGGAATGTTAATAAACTGAAAGTCGCGATGGATGATAGAAATGCTATATTAGCAAAACTCAGGAGCATGAAAGGTGTGTCGCTGAGACAGCTATCAAGGATAACAGGAAATCTAAGAGTGTTATTCAGCGAGTTGATTGACGAGAAGGGCTACTAATTAACTTTAGTAGTAATATATTCATGTTAAAATAAAATTTAGTAGCTTAGAAAGATAGTGAGGGGATACTGTGCATGAAAAACTATTAACTAAAATAAAAGAAGTTCTGGTATCATCGGCAATTAAAAATGAGGTCATTGAATATAGCAGATTAAGTAGAGAAATTGAGGGGGTAATTCCACCAATTAAATTAAATGAACCTTTAGGTGAAATTTCATTAAGTTGTATAAAGAAAGGTTTTCCACCGCTTTCTGCAATTGTTGTTAATCAACAAACACAACTTCCAGGAGAAGGCTTTTTTACGTGGGTAGCTTCACAGATGGGTTACAAAGACTTACCTCATTCAGAATGGTTAGATTTTTTTAATGAACAAAAAGAGGCCGTTTTCAATTGTGATTGGGGCGAATACTTAGATACTGAATCAACCGATAAGAAAAGTAACACTGTTAGCATATTTTCAATAGAGGATCTTAATGAAAGATTGTCCGACACATCATATGTAATAGGGCAAGAGACAAGGTATTACATTTTAACAATAAAAAATTTCCTTGAAACAGCAACTGTTGGCCCCTATCAATATCAGGTTGTGATATTAGAAAATCATCAAGAAATAAGCAAGTATACTTTAGAAGACAAGAATTCAAAACAAATGCTTACCCCTAGTAAGAAAAAAGGATTAGAGCTACTTTTCGAGCAAAACCCAATGGTTAATATTAAAGATATTACTATGGTGCATTACAAGCAGGACCGCTTAAAAGGATCCCCTTGGGAAAAAGAGTCGAGAAACGATCTTGAGGCCCTTTATTACAAATTGGAAAACAAGCGACTCCGCAATATAGTAAAGCATGATGTAGAAACAGAGAAGAAGCAATACGCATCAAACTATAAAGACGGGGAAGTAAAACAATACTATGGAAATCGCTATGAACGTAAAGCGAAAAACCGTCTGAAAGCTATTGAGATCCATGGAACTCAGTGTGCTGTATGTGACTTTAAGTTTAATGATGTTTATGGTGAACTTGGTAAAGATTTTATTGAGATTCATCATGTAAAGCCTTTAAGTACGTTAGATGGAGCAATTGAAATTGATGCTGAGAATGATTTAGTACCAGTTTGTCCTAATTGCCACCGCATGCTCCACCGGAAAAGAGACATGGTATTGTCGGTCGAGGAATTAAAGGAAATCATACAAAGTCATATTTCAATAAATTCATAACAAATGTCATTTTAAAGATGTATTCTCTTAATAGATTAGCACCCAATTGGGTGCTTAATTATTTGTTAAAGTATTATTCTATATTGTGCATTATGTTTAAGCTAGAGTCTAACGGACAGTTTTTGATGTTCGAAACAATAGATTTTACCGTTGAATGGTTTATTTGATAAGCAATACGTCTTAACTTTAGCTGAAACAGGTTTATTGCAAATGGTACAAGTAGAACTAGAGCTAGTTTTTTCATCTGATGCATTTGTTTTTAACGCACGTTTATGTTCTTCTCTAACCTTTGGATCAGTAATATTAGATTTTGCAAAAGCATTGTAGATATTTGAGATGTCACCTTCAGTTAGGAGAGGTTTTTTGTGATGAATTTTCAATACCGAGACCTTTCGATGGATAAACTCTGATAACTCGATGTCATATACTATAATTTCGTTGGATCCTATTTTACGGTATTCTAAGTCTACTTTAAATGTGCAGCGTTTTGTAAAAGAAACCATGGAGATAAATAAATCATGGTACTTTTTGTCAATAAATGATGATAATGCTTTTATATGCCCGTAGTTTTGTACAAAAGGGTTCATCATTTTAAACTTCCCATTAACCAACCATGTTTTTCGATCTTTCCCGCCATAGATGGTTCCTTGATAGTTTTTAGTTTCAATGGCAAAGATACCGTATGGAGTTAAAACGACATGATCAACTTGTGAATATCCTGATCTTGCTTTGGGATTTTTAACGAGGAGATCGCTTAAATAGCGACAATCCTTTGGTAGCTGATCAAGTTGAATATCTATCTTGTATTCTCCTATTTCACCTTTTCTAGTAGCAACATGTTCATTCGTTCTTTTTGGTTTGGATGAGGTGGCATTAGCTTGTTTTGGTTTGGACTCGTTCTTTTTCCTCTTTAAAAAGTTTAGGAATAATAGCATGATCTTCTCCTTGCTGGTTTGATATACTATTATTGTAACTTTTGTTGGTAAATTTAACCATAACTACTCGTAATGTTATAAGGTTATACAGCTTGAAAAGGGTAGAATTTATGATTTAACTAACGCACAGATGGGAGATGGGTGGTTACCTTTCAACGAATATTGAACAGCTAAGAGAAATGATTGAAGATGTAATTTACAAAATTGAGTACGATGAAGAATCAATTAGTGAGAAGTCAAGGAAATCTTTTGATAGATTTCATGAATGCAGGTGCCTGGCCCATTGGCCTTGCACGTGGGAGAATAACTTCCAATTTGTAAATTTAGTGTATTCTTTATTTACAGGAATTCAAGTAATTTGGGGTCACACCCCCATCGCTTTAGGAGTATTTATTTATTCTCAAGAACTTGTAGTATTTTTTGCCTACCCCATTCATAAGCATTATTTGAAGGGGGACGGTAATTTGTTCTTTAATATAAAGAAGAAAAAGGAGAAAAAGGAGAAAAATGTAAAGCAACAGTTAAAGGAAATCCATAGTAAAATGAATGCAAAGAAGAATAAGAAAGATTTTGATAGTATCATGGAGTTTGCTAACTCTGTATTAGAGCTGACAAAGAAGCTAGAAAATGAAAATGGTCAGTTAAGCCAAGATGTAGAACATCCACTAGTTGATGTCGTTAGATTAGTTGGAAGGAAAATTCAAACGGAATACTTAACTAATTTGCTTTATAAAAAATATGAATCAGAATTAACTAGCTTATTCCCTGAAGAAGTGCTTTTTGATCTACGAACTTCGCTTGCAGAGGATGGTAAGGAATTTGAAGATATAATAACAAAATTAAAGATTGAAAAAACATTATCATTAAATCACGATTTAGTTTTGCCGTGGTCATGGAGAACCTCGCGATTGGTTAATTGTATTGCTCAAATTGGTGAAGGTAGAGCAAATGGGCCTTGGAGACAAGACTTTAACCATAATGTAGATATATGGTTGCCGATGGGTATCGCTTGGGTTTATGGAGGAAATCATTCCATTTCAACTGGGATACTTCAAGGTAAAGGTAGTATTACGCCTGAAGCCATTTATGATATAAGCGCTGTGTATGATTATGTGGATTGCGATGGTGTCAATTATTATCGAAAAGAGGATGGGTTTATAATATCCCAAGTTAAAAATGCTGAAATTGCAGCAATCTTTGAAATAGGTCGATTGATGAAAGAAAGCTCAATAAGCTATTAGAGAAACCCATCGAGTTAGCGTGTATATTTTATACAGCTACTTGATGGGTTAATTTTTAGTATTTAGACACTCCTAATTAAAGTGTTTCAATATTATTCTAGTTAAAAATAATGACTAATTTTGTCGAATGTATGGAAAATATTCAAGTATAATAGATAATAGAAGTAATTTATACTTGAGAGGCGGGTTGAAAAATGAGCTACTTTCTAGATGCACCAGCTAACATTGTAGGTAATAGCTTTTTGAGAGAACCTCAAGAAGATGCATACAGAGCAATATATGATCATATTGTAAATAAGAAAAGTGAAGAACATGCATTAGTTACACTTCCAACCGGAACTGGAAAGACTGGTTTGATGGGGATAGCTCCTTTTAAAATTTCGGAAGGAAGAGTACTAATTATTACTCCGCAGACCGTAATAAGAGATTCTGTTCTAGGATCATTAGACCCTACGCATCCGAAGAATTTCTGGATGTTCTCAAGGGTATTTGATGAGGTCCATCATTTACCTACTTTAATAGAATACGAGAAAACATTAACAGATGAAATAATTCATCAAGCCGATATAGTAGTGTTAAATGTCCATAAATTACAAGAACGTTTGGACTCATCATTGATAAAAAGAGTTAACCCTGACTTTTTCGACATGATAATAATTGATGAAGCACATCATGCTGAAGCCAAAACGTGGAAAAGAGCAATTGAATATTTTGAAGGAAGTAAAGTACTTAAGGTTACTGGTACACCTTTTAGAAGTGACGGTAGAGCCATTGAAGGAAAAGAAATTTACAAATATAGCCTGGCTCAAGCGATGGCAAAAGGATATGTAAAGAGTCTAGAGAAAATTGACCATATCCCTGACCAAATGTTCTTTACGCTTGATAACGACTCAAGTAAGACATATACACTTGATGAACTAAGAGAAGGTCATATAAGAGAAGAAAACTGGATTCAGCGGTCCGTAGCTTTATCAAGAGAAAGCAATGAAAAGATAGTTGATCTTTCTTTAAAGCATTTGAAAGAAAAAAAGGAATTAACAAATAACCCGCATAAAATTATTGCTGTTGCATGTAGTATTAATCACGCAGAGGGTATACAAAAAATTTATAAGGAAAAAGGATTCGAGTCATCAATCGTCCATAGTAAACTAGAAAAGTTTGAGCAAGAAAAGGAGCTTAAAAAAATAAATGACGATAAAGTTGATGTGGTTATTAACGTTGCCATGCTAGGTGAAGGGTATGACCACAAATTCTTATCAATAGCAGCTATTTTCCGTCCATTTAAAACGTTGCTTCCTTATGCTCAATTTATTGGTCGTACTTTAAGGGCTATAGAATCGGAAGATGGAACTTTCACAGAAGAAGATAATACAGCTGTACTTATACATCACAAAGAGTTAGGCTTAGAACCACTATGGGAGTATTATAAAAAGGAAAAAGTTAAGCGAGATGCCATAAAAAAGATTAAAGAAGATACAAACTTAGAACTAGGTGGATCCGGTACAAAAGATTTAACAAAGGGAGAAGCTAATGAATCAGAGGATTTTAGGATTGAAAAAGATACCTTTGTGGAAACTGAATTAATAAGGAAGCGAAAAGAAAAATTAGAAGAAGAAAATAAAAAAATCCGTGAACTTCAAGACCTGTTAGGTATCGATGAAAGCAAAGCCAAGGATTTTATTAGGCAGTCTAAAAAGAGCACTGATACAGAAAGATTGCTTCGTCCTGATAAATTTTACTTCCAAAGAAGAAAAGATTTAGACACGCTAATTCGTGAAGAACTGATACCTGAATTGGTAGCTGACTATAACCTAGATTTGGATGGGGACGAGTTAGTAAAAGGAAGGTATATTTTACCGAGAAAGAGTTATGGCTGGATTTATGGCACTGTTAAAACAAATGGGGCTTTATTAGGGACTTATTTTAATGCATACTTAAAGAATGAATTGAAAGTTCAACGGGACCAATGGACACTAGATCAATATGAAGAAGCGATTGAATTAGCAAAGTCTCTTGATAAGTATATACGTGAAATAGTGGATAAAAATGAGGAGGAAAACAAATGAATGAATTGATTGAACGGTTGTATGATGAACTTTATTCTCCTAAAGTAAATCCTGAAGAATTGATCAACAATGCTACATTACCTAATTATGCGTCTGTAAACTTTGAGTCGAATCAAACTGGCTTAATTGTTACAACAAAATGTATTCTAGCAAATGGTGAAGAGGCTGAGTACAAGTATCAATTTGATAAGGAGAAACGATTACTTACATTGATGGGTAACATTAATGGAGAAATTGATGAAATATACGATCGTAGTAAAGAGGTAGCCAGTAAGTATAAAGAAATAAAAAAGCATATGCAATTCAGAGAACAAGCGGTTTAATTTTATATTTTATCAATATGAGCTCATTGCCTTTAGTAATAAAGGTGAGGGGCTTTTTTGTTTTGACCATTTTTCATTCACCTAAAGATACAGATGCCTGACTCTCCACCGTTTTAAAGCGCTAAAGTGAATTATCTAGAAGTTGTAAGAATCGATAAGAGCTAATTCTGATTCTTACAGCAAGAAGAGATGAATGAAGGGAATGCTAGGATCATTTCATAGTATGAGAGCGTTTTTATTAATTTCGTTAAACACAATGCTAATCGTTGAAAATATCTTCCGATATTGCTTCAATTATTGCGTCATTTAGGGAATCGTTTTGTTGTCCATTCACGGAAAAATACTCATCTATTAACAAGACATATTTATCGACAGTGTATTCCAAGTCAATAATTTGATCTAGTTTATTAATATCCTCTTGCATTAATATCTTTTTTTCTGCCTCCGTCAACGCTACCCAGTCATGACCTGTTTCTATTTCGTCTTCTCCTTTCCAATAGCGTGTGCCTTCTTCTTTGCTTTTGGTTATCTTAATTTCAGCTTGTTCACTCTTATCATCCTCCAAATCAGCGTTATTTTGCGGGTATGATTCAAGGATTTCTTCAATATTGTATTCATTGATGAATATATCAAGTACCTTTTGTACAACCGTTTGTTTTTGATTCATCTGTGTCAGACTATTTTCAATTTCTCCCCCGTTGATACCAGTTTCTACACTGTTTGCTATTGTAAAACCTGCTTCTTGTGTAACGTATAATGCCTCTTCTAAATCAGTGTGTATTTCCACCATACTCTCTGGCACGCTTTCAGTATTGGATGCTTCTATAAGTGGTGCGTATGCAATCTTTATATTGGCACTTTCCAACATTAAAAGGAATAACCATTTTTCCTGTTCTTCAAGAGACATATCCGCTAATTTAAGTTGAAATAACTCTTGAATGTTTTGGGTACTATCGAAGTAACGTTGGATACTGTAATAAGCAAACGCCACGTACTCTTTTTCCGCATCCATCAGTTCTTTATGTATGTTTGTCATTTCTATTTCACTTTTTTCCTTGTTCTTTTTTTCTGACCCCTGTTCGGTAGCAGACGCTTCTTCTTTTTTTGTTCCATCTAGTTTTTCAGCGCAGCCTGTCGTTAAAAGCGCTAGTAATACGAATAATATAAATATTTTCATTATATATGTACCTCCCCTTTTTTAAAACGTTTTCTTTATTATCTTTGACTTGTCATCTTTTATAATGTAGGTACCTAGCCCCCGCCGCTTTTATACAAAATTAATAATTTGTATAATTGATTAACTGATACTGCCACTAGATTCTACCATTCCTGATATGTTATTTACCAATTTGAAAGGGGATTTACAACGCATTGCCTTTGTATTTACCAACCATCATTAGGAAGTAATCCACTTTTCAATATATTCATAGATGTTGTTTAAGAATATTGCGATAATTATAATTGTAGTAACTACATAAAGTGGATGGACGGCTGACCATCTCCCATGAAGGGAGGTGGTATAAAAATGACTATGTAATATATGAAGCAATCATCATTGCGCTGACATCGAGTATAATTCTAGTAAATGTACTAGCACTAGTTGTGCGAATCGTCAAAGAAACAAGAAAAAAGTAACCGTCCTTCGCCTGATCAAAGTTTAGGATAGGTTACTTTTTAAAACTTAACCAAATATTCTGGTCAGCCGCTCTTCATGCGGCATGTAGTTGCTTTGGCTGAGTGTTAGTAGCACTCAGTCTATTTTATTCTATGTTGCTTCTAATCTTATTATACATGAATCCATTACGCTTATGCAATAACTCGTATAATAGGGGAAATCAGGGTTAGAACCATTGACCTTGTAAGCGTGGGAGTAACTTTCAACTTATAGATTTAGTATTATGGGAAAAGAACATTAGTTATTGTTTTTGTTCCTAATTAATCCGTTTTTTAATCTTGTTTGAATTAGCCTATGAGCGAAATCGCAGTAAAAATGTATAACCCAGAGACCCCTGCTACGTTATGCGGATTTACAAATGATGAAACAATAAACCAAGGCTTGTGATTATTTGCCTGTGCTTCACCTTCTAGAGAATTAATTAATCGAACAACCTCTTCGAATGAACGAAATCCCGTACACTTAACCCAGTTGCGCGGATGAAGCTGAATTTCGTGGATTTGACCCATGTGGTTCAAGACCTATGCACCCATCAAAGCCATATGGTAAAAAGGACAATCCTTTTTTATAGATGGAATTCTATAATATCGTAATTACATGAAATGCAGGTGCCTGACCCCCGCCGCTTTAAAGCACTAAAGTAAATTATCTAGAAGTTACAAGAATCGATGAGGGTTAATGCCATTTATTTTTGCCAACATGATAAATCAGTAAGCGCTGAATGAAGAAGGTCATCGGTTAGATATATATAAACCAGACCCACACCTAGTTATTAGATGTGGGTCTGGTTTATATTGTGAAAAAAGCTTCTGTGTTCGGTAGTTGTTGTAATAGATAGTTGAGATATTCAACTGGCTGAGGTCCGTTGGTATATCTATTATTAAATGAAACTTAAATGTGTATCTTTAGGATGCTTTTTGTCTTCTTTCTTCTAGTTCGGCGGAAATTGCTTCTGTTTTTGGTCCAGTTAGGTTGTAAATGAACCCTATACCGATAAGTACAATGATAGCTCCTACAACTGGAATTCCAGTAAACAGATACCTGATATTTTCTGTAACTTGTGGGGTCTGTGAGCTTGCACCAGATACAAACCCAATTGCTCCTAGCCCAAAGCTTGCAGCAGATGAGGCTATACCAGTGCCAACTTTTCTCGAAAAAGTATAAATGGCATAAATGGTACCGTCAAATCTTTTTCCGGTAATATATTCATTATAATCTAAGCAATCGGTTACAATCGCCCAGACAAGGATTTGGAATACGGCCAAGCTAATATTTACGAGCGTAAATAATGCAATAAAGACATACGGATTTGGAATTGGAACGAAAAACAAGAATAACGCTGCAACTAAACTAAATGATCCGGTTGCTAAAATTAAATTCCGCTTACCAAATCGTTTTGTTAATTTGGGAATAAATGGGAATAAAACAAACATAATTGCTATCATTCCAAGCATTAAAAAGGATAGCGCTTGAGGAACACCATAATATTCCTTAAACAGGTGGGCACCTAATTGACCTGCTGCGATTCCTTGTATCATAATGCCGATAGTTGCAACCATAACACCGATTAACGGCCTATTTTTCCCCACTGCTTTTAATACTTCTTTAAATGTGTATTTTTCCTTCTCTTCTTTAGGCCCATCATCCCTAATGCGCTCTGTTGAAAATTTTAACAAGCCAACATAGCAAAGAATCGAAAGTACACCAAAGATTAAACCAATATTAAAGAAAGATTCTGGAATGACATTTCCTGTACTATCAAAGATGAGAAGCGGTACAATTGCCATCGTAAGAATTCCAGGAATTAACGCTCCCATCGTACGGGCACGTGATAATTTTGTACGCTCTACGGAATCTTGTGTGATCACCGCTGCCATCGAACCATAAGGGATAGATACCGCAGTATACGCCATTCCATAGAAAAGGTAAACGACTGTTATCCAAATATGAAGCATTGTTGACGAAAAACTGGATACATCAGCGAATGCAAATAGTGGTGCGAGTGCTAGTGGAAACATAGCAACTTTGATATACGGTTTAAATTTGTCCCCACTTTTTCCAAGCTTCCATCTGTCAGGGATGGATCCCATAATGACATCTGAGAATGCATCCCATATACGTGCAACTAGAAATAACATTCCCATATAATAAGGGCTAACTCCTAATACATACGTACAAAATGTTAGAAAGAATGCATCAATATAAAGATTGACGAAACTTCCTCCCATATCACCAAATGAATATCCGAATTGATCTTTTACTCCAAACTTTTTAGCTTGCATTTAAATACCTCCTTATTTTCAGGTTTTTATGAATTGTACAGGGTGTTCTTAGATGGGATGTCCATATACGGTAAAATATCCTTATAACCAATCAGCTGAATCCTGCTATTTTTCATGTAGTCTTTTAATTCCTTTTTCATAAATACTTCATAGTCACCGATACGGGCAGCAGAATTCCGTTTCAGCCCCCATGACTCAGGAGTATTTTTCATTGGATGGAAGGCAAAATGGGTTAGTTTACCCGGTTGAAAACTATCTAGAATCTGTTTTGCAAGTGCCATACGTTCATCCAAATCAAATGCAGTATTGACAGGGAGACCTGAAATACTATCGACATAAGGGAGTCCACCGCTTGTGATTGCTTCTACTTTTTCAAGGGAAATATCAAACGTTTTTATCAACGTTTGAACCATCGAATTGCCGAGTTCCTGTTGACCTGGTTTAAACAATACAGGTAAAATTTGTTCCTTTTTATAGACATCTGTATACGCATCCATAAATTTACCAGACCAAAGAATGCCACTATGTGCATCAATATGGGTTGGATTTACTCCAAAATTCCTAGCTACTTTAACTTGGGCAAGTACTTCTTTAGCAACGCAATCGGGATCTCCTGTTTTCAGTACTTCTTGCGCATCCTGTTTATAGTAACCGTTTTCATCTATGAAGCCAGAAGATTGGTCAATTGTTGAAACAGGACGCCAACGGTAGGGTTCATATTCACAGTTTAGAACGAGATGCAAGCCAAGATCTAAATTCGGATTTTCCACAGAAACCCTTGCAGCTTCAGGAAACCACGGAGCTGGAACCATCGCGGAACCAGATGAAATCGTTCCAAAATCACTTAGCTCCAAGAAAGCATCGATGGATGATTGGGTTATACCAACATCATCCTGGTGAATAATTGCCACCTTATCTTTTTCGGAAAAGCCCATTTTCTTAAGAATCGGATTTATTGTCATTATAAATTCCCCCTTGATTATTTTTAACTTCAACACAAAATATAATTACTTGAGATCATACTTGGTCCCTGTGCTCATCTGAGCAGCCTATCCGTGTTTGTTGTGCAAACAAACTTACCAAATAAAAAATTTTATTGTAAGCGCTTTACTAACTTGTATTAATAATACATGCAATTTTGAAAAATGGTTTGTCCTATTATAGCCTCTTTTTTATACTAAACTAGCATTTTGTAAGTTAGGTACCAGATTCATTATTAACGTAAAAAGCTTTCTTGCCGATAAAAAATCAGTAAGAAAGCATTTACTTGCGTTTTTCTTTCCTAAAATCTTTTGGGGTAATACCTTCCTCTACTTTAAATATTTTTGAAAAATATTGGGGGGTATCAAACCCAATCGTGACTGCAATATCTGTTATGGAAAGACTGGAATGAATAAGTAGGTCCTTTGCTTCTAAGATTCTTCTTTTTCGCCGGAATTGGCTGATAGTCATTCCTTTCTCTTTCTTAAACGCTCGCATTAAGTGGTTGGGATGCACATGGTTTTTTTTCGCTATATCGTCTATTGTAATGTCTTCCATAAAATTTATATTTATATAATTTACGACTCTATCAACTACGGAAAGGTCTTCATTTGAAAATATACGGAGATTTACGTCAGCGTAATCTTTTAGCATATTTTCTTGGATTTCCTCAAGTTGATCAATGGTCGTTGCATGTTCAATTAAAATCGAATATTTTCCTGTCATATAATGTGATAGAGAGGCAGGTAAGCCGCCTTTTTCTGCGAAGTAACTATACAATGTATTACCTGAAAAAAGAATATTCTTAAATGAGCGCACTTTATTATCTGATACTCTATTAAAAATCTCTGCCATGATTGGATAAAATGGTTTCATACTTTCTCTAATAGCGTTGACTGCATGAGAATCACCATTTTGAATGGCAACCAACAATGCCTCCCTTTTCTTATGACCTTCTTCTATTAACTCTTCTTTTTTATCTTTTTTCATTTTGATCACCTGTATACACTAATTTTTTGAATTCTATTTCAGTTCTACTATAATATGAAAAATTCCTATCTCTTGTTTTTCTCGCATCTCTTAATTGATGCAAAATATAATCATTTGAAAAAAGTACTTTTGTCATTCTCTTCTCTCAGCCCTGTCCCTCCATCCCGCACTACAAATGATTAACTAGTATTTGTATAAATTCTTTGTATATTTTAGGTAAATAGCTGTCTTTTCTTCTTAGGTATCCATAATAATGAATTATTTTTTGGTTTTCTAATTCTAATGGTACAAGCATTCCGGTTGTAAAATAGGGGTCATTTTTTAACGTAATTTTTGTGAAAAAACCGATACCGATTCCTTCAGAAAGTATTTGTTTTCCTGCTAAGGAATTACTAGAAGCAAATAATATATTAAGGTCCCCATATTGTGTAAGTTTTTCTATGATATGTCGTTGTAAAGAATAACCTTTATCGTATAAAAATAACGGATGTTCTACTATTTCTTCAAACGAAATACTATCCCTCATTGCCAATGGAGATTTTTTTCCAACACATGCCATTACAGGACTAGAAACTAAAGGTTTAAATTCTAGTTTATTATGATTTTTAAAAGCATTTTCTTGACTATACGCTACAAATCCTATATCAACTTTTTCATTCAATACATCTTTTGTAATTTGCTCTGAACCATTTTCGGAAATGTTAAAAGTGACTTTCGGAAATGTGTTAATAAAATCAGCTAGTGTCATAGGAAGAAGACTTTGGGAAATTCCAGGTACAGCGGATATTGATAAGGTACCAGTTATTGAATCAGAGTTAGTCGTATTTACCTCTTTAATCTCTTCCAGTTTATTTACGATTTCCTTAATTTTTTTAATGATTATTATTCCTTCTTTTGTCGGAAGTGCACCGAGTCGAGAACGATGAAATAATTTACCACCCCATTCTATTTCCATCGATTTAATGGCCTGACTTATCGTTGGTTGCGATACATGAAGCTTTTCTGCCGCTAGAGATATAGATTCCAATTTTGCAACTTCTAAGATATAAATAAAGTGATCAATTCTCATATGTCCTGTCCTCCTTATATAAAAAAATATTATATTACTATTAAAAATATGCTCTTCACATTAAATATTACTATGTTAATATTTAAATTACTAGGACGGATTAGGAATATTTAAAATTATTTTAAATATTTGTTGAACAACAAAAAGAAAACGCTTACTTTTTGAAAGGTATGTGTTTCGTGCTAATATTATCCTCGCATGAATTTAAAAATTGTTCTGTAATTGGTTCCTAATTAGATTATAAGATGGAGGGATTGCATTGAGTTTTAAGGATAAAGTTGTAGTAATTACGGGTGCTGGAAATGGTATCGGAAAATTAGCTGCACAAAAATTCGCGGAGAACGGTGCTATTGTAGTTCTAAGCGATATCAATGGAGATAATGCTGAACAAAGCGCAACAGAAATTAATGAAAATGGCGGTCAAGCAATGGCGATAAAAGCCGATGTCTCTAATGAAAATGACATAGATAATATGGTTTCGAAGGTTATAGACAAGTATAAAACCATCGATATTCTGATAAACAATGCAGGTTTTACACGAGATTTTCTAATAGGCAAGATGACAATAGATGATTGGGATGCTGTTATAAATACAAGTCTTAAAGGGTGCTTTCTAACAACAAAATATGCTTCTCCTTATATGATTGAAAATAAAGCTGGAAAGATTATAAATATTTCATCGCGAGCGTACTTGGGTAATCCAGGACAAGCAAATTATTCTTCAGCAAAAGCAGGAATTATAGGATTTACGAAAGCTATGGCAAAAGAATTAGGCCGTTATTCTATCAATGTAAATTGCATTGCTCCTGGTTTAACTGAAACAGCTGCACTAAAGGAGCATGAAAAGTATGAAATGATCAAAGAACGTGCGCTGAAAGAAACGCCGTTAAGAAGATTAGGTCAAGCAGAAGATGTCGTGAATGTCATGATGTTTTTAGCATCCGATCAATCTTCATATATTACTGGGGATGTACTACATGTGACTGGTGGTAGATTTGGATAACGCTGGAATAAAGCGTAAATTTATAATATTAAAAAATGGGGTGGAAGTAATTGTCAAATCGATTATTCTATGAGGATTTACTGGTTGGAGAGCGTTTTTATTCTTCAGGTAGAACGATTACAGAAGCGGATGTTGTCAATTTTGCCGGGTTATCTGGTGATTATAATGCTTTACACATGGATGCAGAATATGCAAAAACGACTCAATTTGGTGAACGCATTGCACATGGTCTCTTAGGTCTTGTAGTTGCATCGGGATTATTTACTAAAACAGAGTTGAATAGTAGGCTACATGAATCACTTATCGCTTTACTAGGAGTAGATTGGAAGTTCACTGGTCCGCTATATATTGGTGATACGATTCACTTAGAAATTGAAGTCATAAGCAAAAGAAACACGAAAAAACCAGATAGAGGAATCGTGGTTCTTCTCCGAAAAGTTATTAATCAACATGGTGAGGTAGTTCAGAAAGGTGAAATACCAATGTTATTAAAAACGAAGGATGCGGAATGAAAATGAGATGAAGTAGTGGCA
Source organism: Oceanobacillus longus (assembly GCF_042650085.1). Lineage (NCBI taxonomy): Bacteria > Bacillati > Bacillota > Bacilli > Caryophanales > Bacillaceae > Oceanobacillus > Oceanobacillus longus. The sequence continues at coordinate 337,852 of NZ_JBHSAO010000011.1, forward strand.
TTTAAAAAAAGAAAATTTGAGGTGATAGTAATGGAGATTAATACAGAAGGAAAAACAGCGAAAGAAATGTATAAATTACTGACGGGAAGTATCGCCCCAAGACCTATAGCACTTGTTTCTACACAGGATAAAGATGGAGTACTTAATGTTGCGCCTTTCAGCTTTTTTACGGTTGTGACAAGTGCTCCACCAACAGTAATGTTTTCTATAGGTGAATTAAATGAACGAAAAAAAGATACGTTACAAAATATTGAAGACAATCCAGAATTTGTCATTAACATTGTAAATGTCGATTTAGGAGAAGCCGTTAATAATGCAGCAGCTAATTTTAAACCAGATGTAAGTGAGTTTGAAGAAGTGAATATGACACCAGTTCCAGCTAAAACAATTGATGCCTATGCAGTTAAAGAATCACCAATTCATTTAGAATGTGTATTGGATCGTATTATAAAAGTAGGGAAAGGATTTATGGTTTTAGCCCAAGTTAAGCATTTTGTTATAGATGATGCGCTATACTTAGGCAATTATAAAATTGATTTTCAAAAGTTGAATCCAATAGTACGATTTGCGGGATCAAAATACGGAGAAATCGGTAATATTATTTCGTTAGAGCGAATTGTAAATCACGATAAAACTTTACAAAAATAAACCTTAATGGATGTAGATAAGTTTGCAGAATTACAGGAGGTATAAAAGAGCATGAATCGCTTGGAGAATAATCATAAATTAACTAGGGGTAGTTTAGAATATTGGGCAGAAAAAAAAACAAATGAACCTGCAATTATTGATGAAGATGGTTCCATTCTTAATTGGGGTAGCTGGAATGAAAAATCCGATAAGATAGCGGAAGCACTCATAAAAGCTGGTATTGGTGCAGAGGATATTGTTGCTGTTCGGACTAATATTCGACCAGAGTGGTTTATCATTAATCGTGCATTAAGTAAAATTGGATGTTCTCAACTTTTAGTTAATAATCGATTAAGTGGACAAGAAGTTAGGTATTTGATGGAAAACAGTAAAGCGAAAGCCATTTTTTATGATGACGAAGATCCTGAAGCCTTAATGGAGTTATGGGATGAATTCGGACTTTCATTTCGTGTAAGTATAGGTTCAACAAAAGAACTTGGAAATATAAAGAATTTTGAGGAGTTGTTAATGGGTGATCCAGCACCATCTCGGTATTCCAATGGGTATAATACAGAAATGATTGTGTACACATCAGGTACTACTGGAAGACCAAAAGGAGTATATCTCGAGCCATATTTGCGTGAATTGCGTAAAAATGAGTTAAATGAATATCGTAAAGATAGTGCACAATATACAACGAGTTCCCCTGGAGGTAAGAGTTTACTTTCGCTTCCCTTGCATCACAGTTTAGGTCCAATTATGGCTAGGGATACACATTTAGTTGGTAACCCTGTTATATTGCAAAGGAGATTTAATCCAGAAAAGACACTGGAATTAATCGAGAAATACCAAATAACTTATTGGCTTTGTGTACCTACAATGTTAAATCGAATTGCGAATTTGCCAGAAAACGTATTAGACAACTATGATGTTTCTTCTATTAAGCAATTAAGATGTAGTGCAGCTCCCATAAAAACAGGCTTAAAAGAATGGGTTATTGATTATTTCGGTGATCATTGTTTATATGAAGGCTATGGTGTTACAGAAACTGGTACACTTACGATTATGACTCCTGAAATGCATACAAGAAAACCAGGATCATGCGGAAGACCTTATAAAAATGTATTTATTTCTATCCGAAATGATAATGGTGAAGAACTCCCAGTTAGAGAGAATGGCGAAATTTGGATTAAAAGTCCGCAAACCATCGACCGATATATAAATAGTGAGCCACTTGGTGAAGATACGCTAGACAAGGCTGGTTATTTCAAAGTTGGTGATGTTGGGTATCTAGATGAAGATGGTTATTTATATATAACTGGTAGAAAAAAAGATATGATTATTTCTGGGGGAGTTAACATATATCCGCGAGAGATAGAAGATGCTCTTCAAAAGCATCCCCATGTTAGCATTGCTGCTGTTATTGGTATTCCAAATGAAGATTTTGGTGAAGAAGTGAAAGCTTTTTGTGAGGTTAAAGAAAACCAAACGATAACAGAAAATGAATTAATGGAATTTTGTAAAAACGAACTTGCTTCCTATAAATGTCCAAGAACAATTGAATTTGTGAATGCTCTTCCAAGAAACGCGATGGGTAAGATAATGAAACATAAATTAAGAGAAAATTATTGGAAGGAAGCAGGTAGAAATATTTAATCATTTTTTAAACAATATCAAAAATAAAAAGGGGATGAAGAAGAATGAAAAAGCTACTTATGTTCCTATTGATTGGTATATTTTTAGTTGTTTTCGCGGCTTGTTCTAATGATAGTGCAGGAAAGAGTGAGGCAACTAATGAAGGAAATGGAAATAATGAAAGTACAGATGATGAGATTGTCATCAGGTTCTCTCATGTAGCTCCACCCCATAATGTAAAAGGTCTAGCGGCAGAAAAGTTTGCTGAATTGGTAGCAGAAAAAACCGATAATAAAGTCAAAGTGGAAGTGTATGATTCTGGTCAGTTATATGGAGATGGTGAAGAACTAGATGCCATTTTATCTGGAAATGTAGAAATGATTGCTCCTTCTATGTCTAAGCTTGTGCAACTTGATCCGAGATGGCAATTTATCGATTTACCATATTTGTTTAAAGATAAACACCATTTAAGAGACTTCTTTACAAGTGAGACTGCACAGAGTTTACTAGAAAGTGAGCAATTAGTAAACAATGGCTTAATCGGGTTAGGATTTTGGGAGAATGGATTTATAAACTTTACAAATAGTCAAAGACCAATAAGTAGTCCAGAAGATTTAGAAGGATTAACATTTCGTGTACAATCTGGACAATTAATTGAAGCAAAGTATAATACTGTCGGTGCTAACACTGCTACGATTGCTTGGGCTGAAGCTTATACAGCATTACAACAAGGTGTAGCAGATGGTGCAGAAGTTACTCCGGATCAAATGGATGTAGGTAGCTTTTATGAAGTTTTAGATTATTTAACATTAAGTAATCATGGAAGAATCGATTATGCTGTTATTATGAATAAAGATTTCTGGGATACGATTCCGGAAGATTTACGAGGGCAAGTTTCAGAAGCTCTTGTAGAAGCAAGTGAATATCAATGGGGAATAGCTGAAGAGAACAACCAAACAAGCTTAGAAAAATTAATTGATGAAGGTATGGAAGTTATTGAACCTAGCGAAGCGGACCGTGAACAGTTTGTCGAGGCTTTTCAACCTGTATATGAAGAATATAGAGATGTCATAACACCTGAAATTATTGATGGAATAAGAGACTTAGAATAAGAAATGTATCCATGCTGTACTAGATGATGATTACTCCTAAAGAGAGCTATCGTTGTTGTGGCTCTCTTTAGTATAGAATTTTAGAATTAGAATTATTATTTAGGCGGCAGGTTAATATAAGGTGCTTCAAAGATAAATTTTTAAGATAAGCATTAATAAGAGGAGGGCTAAAATTGAAATCCTTAAAAAAATATTGGGCGTTGATGGAAGATGTACTTTCAGGTACATTTCTTGTCACGGGGATAACCCTCATCTTCTATGAAACCGTCATGAGATTCCTTTTTAACAGTTCAAAAGCTTGGATCGGAGAAGTTTCTATCTATTTAATTATTTGGGGAGCATTATTTGGAATTGCAGTGGCACTTAGAAATAAAAGACATGTACAAATTGACTTTTTATATGACTTTTTATCTCCTTTTTATCGGAGAATCGTTGATTTATTCTCTGTATCTGTAGGAATCATCTTTTGTATCTTCTATATTTATTATGGCGGGAGTCTCGTTATGCACAACTATCAAACTGGAATGTCTTCCATGAATGCAAGCATTCCTTTATGGGTTGTCTATCTCATTTTACCTACTTCAGGAATATTGTTTTGCCTTCGGTTTATCGAACAATTTATTCATGCCATTAGGGGGGAGGAAATAAACGATGATTCTACTGTTTAGCATATTCTTCATTTTGTTACTTCTAAGAGTCCCAGTCGCTATAAGTCTAGCTGTATCATCGATAATTATGCTCTTACAAGGAAACTTTAATTTGGACATGTTCGCCCATAGAATGTTTTCTTCTCTGGATTCCTTCACCTTAATGACAATCCCGGGTTTTGTACTTGCAGGGGTGATTCTTGCCAAAGGTGGTATTACAAAATATCTCATTGAGGCTATCAGAAGTTGGATTGCACATCTTCCCGGTGGGTTGTCCGTTGTTGCTATTTTAGCCTGTATGTTCTTTGCATCCATTTCAGGATCAAGCCCTGCTACAGCAGCAGCAGTCGGAGCAATCATGATTCCTTCCATGATAAAAAATAATTATAGCGCAAAATATTCAATGGGAATCGTAGCTGCGGGTGGTACCTTAGGAATTCTCCTTCCACCTAGTATAGCGTTAATCATGTATGGTGTTATTGCTCAAGTGTCTATCGGAGACTTGTTTATAGCTGGTATTATTCCAGGAATTCTACTAGGTCTTGCTTTAGTTACTGTTGCTATCTTCTTTGCTTGGAAAAATGGATATAAATCAGAAGGTAAATCATCATGGGCAGAAAGGGGAAAACATTCTTTAAAAGCAATTTGGGGTGCATTTTTACCATTTATTATATTAGGTAGTATATATAGTGGTGTAGCGACACCAACAGAGGCAGCAGTAATATCTGTTTTCTATGCACTTTTTGTTTCAGTGTTCATTTATAAAGAGCTACTTTGGAAAGATGTTCGTCCGATTCTTGTAGAAACGATTAATATCACATCAATGATATTCCTAATTATAGGAGCTGCTAGTTTATTCAGCCTTTATTTAACGAATGAGCAGATTCCTCAACAACTAGGTCAATGGATTCAAGATGCAAATATGAGTAAGACGTTATTTTTCATCAGTACTGGGATTTTATTTTTTATATTAGGCATGTTCTTAGATCCTATATCCGTAATCGTAATTACATTGCCAATATTTCTTCCAGTTCTGGAAGTGTTGGATATTAATAGTATTCATTTTGCTATTGTAATGACAATAAACATTGAGCTTGCAATGATTACTCCACCGGTAGGGTTGAATTTATTTGTTGTTTCTTCTATTGCGAGGAAGAAAATGGGGCATGCCGTACAAGGAGTTTTACCTTTTATGTTGGTTATGGTTTTCGTTTTAATAATCATTATTGCGATACCAAGTATCTCAACTTGGTTGCCACAATTTATGAAATAGAATCGAACATAAGTCAAAAAAAGCTAAAGGAGAATAAATATGAAATTTCCTACTAAAGTTGGTAAATCTACACCAGAAAAAATTTATATACATGGATATGATTTGACGGAGGATTTAATTGGAGAAATTACGCTTGCAGATATGGCGTTTTTAGGTGCAAAACATCGAAAGCCAACTAAAAATGAATCTAAAATGTTAAATGCACTGTTGGTTTCTGTTAGTGAACACGGTTTTACTCCGAGCTCTGTTTCTACAAGATTGACTTATCTCGGGGCACCAGAATCTGCACAATCTGCTGTTGCTGCAGGTTTACTTGGTGCTGGTACAGTATATTTAGGAGCAATGGAATATGTGGCTGAAATGTTACAAGAAGCATTTAAAAAATATGGTGAAAACGAGGATATTCGTGTAATAGCTAAAAAAGTACTTGAGGAAAGAGTAGAAGCAGGACTACAATTCCCTGGATTTGGACATCCGATGCATAAACCCGAAGATCCGAGAACGAGTAAACTTTTTGACATTGCAGATGAATTAGGTTTTAAAGGTAAAAACTCTGCGTTAATATTAGAAATTCATAAACAGTTTTGCGAAAGGAAAGGCAAGGATATTACTTTGAACGTAGCTGGTGCAATTGGCGCAATTTTTTCAGATATGGAATTTGATTATCGTCATGTGAAGTCACTTGCAGTAGCCTCTAGAGCCGTTGGACTAGTTGCACACGTTGTTGAAGAAATGGAATATGGTAGAAAAGATAGCATTGGTCAGAAGCTTTATAATTTTATTGAAGAGAATGTCGATTATAAGAAATAACGTAAATATTATGAAGGCTTATAGGGCTTATAATACGTTTTGAATAAAACTGTGTTAAAGGGTTCAGTGTGTAATCACTGAACCCTTTAGACTAACCAAATTTTTTTGTTTGTTTTTAGGAGCGTGACTTACAGGCTCCTAAATTGTGCTTCTACCTTATTCGTATGCCTCAACAATACCTAACTGTGTGTCTACATCATAATAGATGTTGTCTTTGTCAGTAATTTGATAACCAATAATTTTGTATGATTTAATTTTTGCTGCTGGTTCTGGATATACCGTTGCATTGGAATCCCCGATGATATCTCCATTCATTAAAGTGTCATATTCAGAAATAGATTCAACTTGTTTTATTCCGTTTTCAAATTCCATTAATACATCAAAGCTAATTTCCTTAGCGGGAATTACTGAATTATTTTCGATCTCGTATGCATATTCTACTCCACCAGCTGTATCAATATGACCACTAGGGTTAATTACTACAGTAAAATCTTCAATACTAAATGGAATTTGTTCAGACAAATCCCACATACCATAGTCGCTAGCATCAATAGTTCCTAACTGTAAATCTATGTCATAATAAATACCGTTTTCATCTAATAGTTGATAGGAAATAACTTCATAAGATGTAATGAGTGATGCCGGTTCGGGATAAACTGTTGCACTAGAATCACCAATAGTTTCTCCATCCAATATTGTTGTATAGATGTCTACCGTTTCCATCATTTTTTGTCCATCCTCAAACTCCAATTTGATGTCAGCGCTGAATTCTTGAACAGGAATCGATGAGTTATTTTGAACAGTAAATGAATATTCAACTCCACCAGCTGTATCAATGTTCCCATTAGGAGTAATTTCAACAACAAAATCTTCTGCAGCAAAAGGAACTTCTGGTACTTCATTTTCTACAGGTTCCTCTGCTTCAACTGCTACTTCTACCACTTCACTACCACTTGTTTCTTTTTTTGTATCAGTGGCCTTGTTATTATCACTTGATGAACCACATGCACTAATAATTAGCACAGCTATCATCCCAGTGATTACCATACTTAGTCTCTTTATCAAACGAAATTCCCCCTATATCTAGTAAAATATACTCACGTAGCTAGTATATTCTGTTTTCTGGGTGGTGTATAGAGAAAAATTATGGGCATTTTTTGAAGGGGTGGTAAATAGTGGATGATAGAGTCGTCACCTTGTAATCAAGTTATTCGTATCTCATTTAAAATAACAGCATCGTGATACTATAATTTATTTAGTTTTTTAAAATTTATTTCTAAAAGCTATTAAACAATCCAAATATCAGCCGATATAAATAATAGATCATCAAGGAGGATGAGAGCCATGGCCCTAACGTTAGGAAGAAAGCCCGGTGAAAAAGTTTATTTAGTAGACAATCAGGGACGAGAGATTGAAATTGAAGTAGTAAGACGGGAAGACAAGCTAAGTAATTATACACAATTACGAATTAGCGCTCCACAAGAATTTCAAATAATTCGTGGAGAGATTTTCAATGGTAGTGATTCCAACTAATTGGAATTATTATAGATCAGCAAGCCAAATGGATGTGACTTGCTAGAAAACAAAAACATGGAGGTAAGGAAAAATGATTATTAATCACAATATTTCGGCTCTTAATGCACATCGCCAATTAGGAGCAAACCAAGGTGCAACACAGAATTCATTGGAGAAACTTTCTTCAGGTCTTGCTATTAACAAAGCTGGAGATGACGCGGCAGGTTTAGCAATCTCTGAGAAGATGCGTGGACAAATTCGTGGATTGGAACAGGCTTCGAATAACTCCCAAGACGCAATTTCTTTAATACAAACAGCAGAAGGTGCCTTGAATGAAACTCATTCAATCTTACAAAGAATGCGTGAGTTAGCTGTACAATCGTCAAATGGTACTAATACCGATGATGATAGAACAGCTTTGAACGACGAAGCACAAAAACTAAAAGAAGAAATCACTAGAATTGGTACTCAAACAGAATTTAATACTCAAAAACTTTTAGATGGTACATTTGGTACAAATGTAAACCAAAATATAACTGATACTACAGCTCTAGATACAGCTGGTGTTGCTACTATTACTACTTCTGGTGGATTAGCTGCAGGTGCAAATGGTGCCACTGAAACTTATGATATCGTTGCAAATGCTACTGATGACGGTTATGAATTACAAACTTCAGGAGGTATTGTAGTAGCAAAAGCTGCTGACACAACTGACGGTGCAGGTAGCCTATCTTTTAGTGGTTGGGATGCAGATAAAGGAGTAAATACAGGTGTAAACGTACTGACAATTCAAACTAACGCTACATATGAGGCTCAAGATATAGCAGCTACCACTGTCTCTGTTAGCGGAGAAAATAATAACTTCCAAATCGGTGCAAATAAGGGCCAGACGATGGGACTTCAAGTTAATGATATGACTACAAATGGTTTGGGCATTTCAGCTACTTCAGTAGATACTTATGACAATGCACAAACAGCTTTATCAGATATTGATGCTGCTATCAAGACGGTTTCAGAAGAACGTTCTAAACTAGGGGCAAACCAAAATAGATTAGAACATACCATAAATAACCTGAATACTTCTTCTGAAAATCTTACTGCTGCAGAATCACGTATCCGTGACGTTGATATGGCGAAAGAAATGATGGAGTTCACTAAGAACAATATCCTTTCTCAAGCGGCACAATCTATGTTAGCTCAAGCCCAGCAACAACCACAAGGAGTATTACAACTTCTTCAATAGTTACTGGGAAGGGCGTCTAATCTGGTAACGGATTAGAGGATAACTGGGTGAATTGCTGGAACTTCCTAAAGTGTTTTGTACCACAACGTAGCTGGAAACGGCAGACGTGAAGGTTTGAAAAACAAAGCAATGAAACAATGGATAATCAGCAGCCAAGCGCCTATGGTGAAAACCTGGCGAAGGTTCAACGACTAGAATGCACTGCCTAACAGTCAAACTCATGGTAATGAGATTCGTAGGGTGATCAAAACGTTGATCATTCGAAGTGCCCAGCCCCTTATGAAGCAGGTAAGGGTGAAGATATAGTCTATTCTATGCTCGAAAGACATAGCGGCGAAGCAAGCCAACCAACAACCACAAGGTGTTTTACAGTTATTACAATAATTTTAGATTTGAGAGGGACTCTGGCTTTGCTGGAGTCCCCTTATTCATATTCTAAGCATAACTGATAGTGAACAATTTTAGAAATGGTGGTTATTAAATTGGGTTTAAGAAGTTTGAAAAGTAATTGCCCCCTAATTTAATAATTCTTCAACTCTTCCCCCTCCCCTTTTTCAAATAAAAATAATCATTATTACCCAGAAACCTAAATAATGTTTTGTTCAATTAACAACAATATATGGTAAAATATACCTAGAGGTGAATTCAATGGGCTTTCTTGATCAATTTACAGGGAAAGATACACAAGCTGTTGTAGACGAATATAGTGAAGTTTATGGTGAAATATTATTAGGCATGAACCGGAAATTAAAAACACTTGAACGAAAAATCAAAAACATACAAGCTGAAAAATATAGTAGTAGGCTAATCGATAATACGAAAAGTGAAATTGATACTATAAGAAATAGTGATTTACATAAACATATAGATCCCAGAAGTGATGCCTTTTCAGAGGAAATTCGGTTAAAGCATGAACAATATAAAAAAGAAATAAATCATGTAAAACTAAACATTACTGACTTTGAAGAAAGTATTGAGAACAAACTAAAGAAGACTAATGAACTGATCCAGCAAAATAAGACAGAGCTGAAGCAAATCATTAATCAAACGGAAGATGAATGGGATCATACTTTTTCTTTATACACAGAAAAAGCTGAAATGCAAGCTAATAAGCTCACCAGTATATTAGGGGAATTAAATAGTATTATAGAACAGAAAGCTCAAGAGTTATTAGCTAAAATACATAAAAACTATGCTGCTAACTGTAAAGAAATGAAAGAAATAAAAACTAATCTAGAAGTATTTGAAGAGAAAACTAATATAAGATTCGAAGAGATTGAAAAGCTTATTCAGCAAGATATGATCGAATTGGAAAACAGGATGGATGTAACGCAACAGGAAATAAACGAGAACATTAATAATACCTCCTTAGAAATTTTCGGGAAAGTCAATACTATGCAAAGCGAATTTAATGAGCGTTTTACAACCATGGAATCTTCGATGAAAGAGAATATCCTAAGTTTAAAAAAGAGACAAACATACACTTGGATTGTAACAGGGATTGTAATTATTATACTAATCGCTTGGAATATCTGGCTGACAACATGAGGTGTATTGAATGAATCAAAAGGATGAATTGAATAACTTGGCTTTGGAATATAGGGAACAAAGGACATCTGTATCAATGAAAGATGGTATCACCTCCCTTTACAAACGATACATTAAGGAGCGTGAACAATTACTATTAGAAATTGCCGCTTCGGTTGTGGCTTTGGATGGAATAACGGATCTGATGCAAGGTGTTCATTATGAGCGGATAACCCCGCAAATGGAAGAATCATTTACTCTTGCTTTTCCAAATAAAGAGCTATCGGATCTTGAAGGAATGGATGGAGAAGCACTAGTTGGGTTGCTCACCGCATGGAAAGGGAAGTATTTTGAAGTTATGGTTCGTGATGAATTAAATTCAGGTGAAGCCATAGGGGATATTCAACTAGAAAATGGACAGACTGCCGTACTCGCAGACAGTCCTACACAGCCTGGATGGGACTTGCAAATAGTAAATGGAAATGGTGTTGTCGATGAGGATTTTCAATTAAAAGCGACAGAATCCTTAAGTTATGTGAAATCAGCAATTGCTGAAAATCCTAATATAGATGTCATTGCAACTGATGAAGTATTTGAGAACCCTGATAAAGTTGTGGAACAGATGCATGCAAGCGGTATAAGTGATGCTGATTTAGAAAGCTATATAGAGAACCCTGTTATGAATAACGTATCCGATTATATTTTTCCGTTCTCATCCTTTGTGATCATCACCTTAAGCGAAGGAAGGAAACTAATGATGGGCAAACAAAGCTTAAACTATGCGATTTCTAATTCATTTGAAAAAATGGTAAAGTCAGGAATATCCTTAGGAGCAGGTACACTTGCATTCTTACTAACTGATATGGGAGTGGTTAGTATACCAACAACAATTGCGACAAGACTGGGAATTGATAGATATCAATTGATGGATAAGGTAAATAAAAAGATGGATGAAAAAAGAAAGGAAATTAAAAAGTTGAAGCAGGTATACGTTTATTAATAAACTGGGGGTTATCTGATTTGTTATGAATAAAGTAAAAAAGAATGGCAATGGATAATAATTTAAAAGTATCAACATCTCCAACCCATCTACGGAAATCTAGCTATAAGATGATCAAGATCCAACCGACTACGAAGCTAAAGAGAACCATTTCCCGTATCAACTGATATGCATAATGTTCATTCACCATAATTTTACAACCGTAGAATAAGAGGAGGAACTACTACTTTCTCAGAAAGCGCGGCAATTCCAAGTGCGTGGAAATATCGTTGTTTCTAATTGCACTCGTATTTCATCTTGAAAAACAACTATTTGTATTGAATAGAAAAGGTTACTGGTATAGGTACCTTGGTCCAACAAGGGCAATAGTCAATCTCCGGGACGTTGTAGAGTTAAGGCGCTGAAAGGTGAATCTTTTATTTGTATCTAATCTTAATCCCCAATCCATACACCTGTTTACATGCCATATACAGCCTTCCTACTATGAGAAGAAAATGCTAAGATGCATGCTAATGTCCGCTCCATTTGCTTTTCCACGGTATAACAAGAAATGTCTATGGCACTTTTTAACCATTTAGGAAGGTAATGATTGATTCCATATGTGATTCTGAGGCCAATGGGTCAGAACCCAGTGAGTTAAAGCGTTAAAGTATTTTTTGTTAGAAATGTAATATGGGATAAGGCTTTGAGCAACTATGAATTATAGTATCTCGGGCGAAGCTGGTGAGTTAAAGAGATATAAATAACTTAGCAGCTTTAAAAATAATTCTGGTTTGCCAAATTTAAAGTTTGCTATCTTTTTAATTGTTCCTCAACGCATCTAAATCACATATTTATCTGTTAGCATGGCATTATAATAATAATTGAATATTGCGGACGGAATAAGCCAGCTGTGCGGAGTTTGAGCCGCTAGTTGCGGACGATAGACAGTAACTACTGGTAAGTAGGAAATCAAAGTAATAAACAGCCATTGGTGTGGTATCGTTCCAATGGCTGTTTATCTTATCAAAATCTCTTATTTTCTAATTGGTATGGGAGTATTATAGGATTATGTAAGTTTAGGGACCGTGAGGTCCCTAAGTATTTTGCATAACTGGTAAACCTTATTACTGTAACTAAACGAAATAGATATTATACAAATATTAATAGAGAGAAGAGATTGGTATAATTTTTGTCATTCGATGGTAAAACAATGTCAGGGTTAGTTCATTTCATTGACTGAAATCAAACACAAAGATCTGGATGCAGTCAATGTCAAAGAGGCAGTTACCCACTACGTTAATTTGCTAAAGTACACAAGTGTGCGACATTGTAAAATTGTACATTTAAATTTTAATTAGATTGATGAATAGCTGGTTTTACTGTTGTAGTATTATCCTGTTTAAATTGCCAACAGAAGACGACAATAACTAAAGCTAATCCGAGTACTTTAATTAGCATTATAGGTATAAATAATGCAATGCTTGAAAGAAATAATAGAATTTTTTGTAGTTTATTTAATCGTTTTAATAAATGACTTTCAAGGAAAGATGCTAATGCCACAAATCCGAATATGGTTGATACAATAGTGATAACAATTTCAAAGACAGTTCCGTTTAGTAATAATGGATTGTAAACGAATACAAATGGTATTACTAGAATACCTATTGCATATTTTAGCGATATCCACCCAGTTTTAATTGGATCTCCTTTAGCTATGGCAGATCCTGCATAGGCGGCTAAACAAACTGGTGGCGTTACATTCGATAATTGGGTAAACCAAATGATTGCTAAATGTGCAATTAGTAAATCTACTCCTAAATCGACTAAAGCTGGAGCTGCCATTACACTCATTACAATATATGCTGCTACCACCGGTAACCCCATTCCAATAATGATACAAGAGATTGCTACTAGTATGAGAGCAAAGAAAAGGTGACCATTTGAAATATTTATAATGAGGGATGAAAATTGCATGCCTAATCCTGTTAATGAGAAGACTCCGATGATAATTCCTGCACAAGCTGTTGCTGCTGCTATAATTAAGGAGGCCTTTGCTCCATCGATAAGTGACTTCGTTAAAGATTGCATTTTTAAGCGTGTACCTTTTCGTAAAGAACAAACAACAATTATAGAAATAATTCCCCATATTGCCGCATTAACAGGTGTACGACCTTCGACTAATAACCAGACTAGAACACCTAAGGGAATTACAAGATGCCATCCTTCCTTTAATGTATCAATCAAGTTAGGTAAATTCTCTGCCTTTTCTCCTTCTATATTATTCTTAATAGCACTAAAATGCACCATTAATAATACGCTCATAAAGTAAATAATGGCAGGTATGATACTAACCAAAATAATATAAGCAAAGGGAATTCCAGTGAATTCTGCCATTATTAAAGCAGAAGCCCCCATTAATGGGGGGGTTATTTGCCCTCCAACAGAAGCTGCAGTTTCAATTGCTCCTGCATTATTAGGGGTATAACCTACCTTCTTCATTAATGGTATAGTTAAAGAACCAGTTGTCACAACATTCGCTATAGCAGACCCAGATACAGATCCCATTAAGCCACTGGCAACAACTGCTGACTTTGCAGGGCCTCCTCTAGTCTTTCCTGTAGTAGCGAAGGCAATATCCATGTAAAACTTACCAGCTTTTGTATTCTCTAAGAATGCTCCAAATAAAATAAAGAGAAAGACAAAAGTTGCTGAAGTTGATAAAGCAATTCCAAAAATTCCTTCTGTAGTTAAAAATATTTGGTCAATAATCATAGGTAAACCATAGCCTCTATGACTTATAATTCCTGGAAGGTTTTGCCCGTATAAGGCATATAGAATAAAAGTGACGGCAATAATTACCATTGGAATTCCCATAGTTCTTCTTGTAATCTCTAAAACTACAATTAAAGCTAAACTACCGAAAACTAAGTCACTCGTTGTAACAATATCAGCTAATGGCCATCGTTCAATTATTCTAGAATAATCATAGATAATCCATAAAAATGGAGTACTAGCTAATAGGGCTATAAGCCAGTTTGTAATAATATACTTATTTGTTATTTCTTTATTTTTCACTATGGGATACACTAAAAATACTAATATTGTCGCAAATAGTAAATGGGTATTACGTTGTAACATTCCTTCAAGGCTTCCAAAGACAGCAGTATAAATATGAAAGAGTGACATTGATATTGCTACTACTATTATTAGATAATGATTCACCTTTTTTAGATTCATGTTTGTTTCACCTCTTTAATGGGAGAAATTTAACCTATTCAATTACTTCAATTTCTTCATAATATTTCCGAGCTCCTGGATGGAGTTCTATTCCTGTATCTTTGCCAGCTTTCTCAATATCAAAGTTATTGAACACTTGATGAACAGTTGCTAAGTACTCAGTTTCTTCATCTAGTAATTTTGTGAAATTATAGATGACATCTTCTGATACATCCTCATGAGCAAAAATCGTCATTGGCATTGTCACTGTTTTCACATCTTCCTCTTGGCCTTCATACGTACCAGCAGGGATAGTTGCTTCAATTAAACCATATTTTTCATTTAAACTTTGAAGAACTTCATCACTAATAGATAAGAAGTTAGACTCAACAGACATTGTTGCTTCAATAAATGATGACTGTGGTGGTAGTGTATGAGCTGAATATAAGTTTACGTGGGCATCTCTCCATAAGGAAAGCCCGTCGGAGATAGAAACAAAGTTCATTTTCCCATTCCATGATTCAATATCATCATAATTAAAACCATATTCTTCAATAACTTTATTTGTAATCCACTCGTCACCAGTCCCTTTTTTATTAGGTGCCCACTTAACTCCCATTTGGTTTTCGGCAATATCTTCAAAAGAAGTTATTCCGGAATCCGAAGGTGTAATTACATGCCAAGCCATATCGTATACTTTTGCTACGGCTTTTAATCCATCTAATTTTTCATCATATGGATCGGTGCCATCTTGTGCGGATACTAGGGTTGAATTATAACTAAACCCAATATCGGCTTTTCCTGTCGCTACTGATTGTGGATTAGAAGTTCCGCCACCTGGCACCGAAGAAAAAGTAATTCCATCCATGTTTTTGTTCATTAATTCTGCTAGGGCTCCTCCAATTGGATACCAGCTTCCTCCCTGAGCTCCTGTTGTAATAGTTAAATCTTGAGAATTACTCTGGGCCTCAGATGACTCTTCCGCAGACCCGCATGCTGCCAATAATAAAATAAACGACAGGAATAATATTATTCTTTTCATAGAAACATCTCCTTTTAATTGATAATTAATTTGTTATTTGTATCTGTATACTTCATAAAATATTTTATAACTGATACAATATCTTCATCTCCAAAACCTTCATCAACAGATTTTTGGTAAAATTGATGGAGTACTTCTAATAATTCTATATTTAATTCCTCTTTCTTAGCCCATTCTATAGCTAACCTCAAATCCTTCAATCCTAGATTATTCGAAAATAATGGAGAATAATCTTCATCAATTACTTTGGGAAATCTCTTAACAAAATGATGCGATGTTCCACCAGTTTGCGATAGAACATTGTACATTAATTGAGGATCCATACCAACTTTTAAACCTAAGGAAAAAGAAGATGAGGCTACTAGTATATTTCCTAAAGTCATGATATTGTTCATTAACTTTAGTGCTTTTGCTTCTCCAATATTTTCCCCTATATAATGAATGTCTTTTCCAAGACATTCAAAAATAGGCAATTTACTTTGGTAAATCATTTCTTCTGAAGAGATAATAAAACTCAACTCTCCTTTGTCAACTTCATTTGGACCGCCACTTATTGGTGCTTCAATTATCTTGACATGATAAGGAGAGCACAATTCATACATTTTTTCGATAGTTTGAGGTAATATTGTACTGATTTCAATAATGGTTAAATGGTCCACTGAACCCAATTTAAGATTGCCTATGGTTTTAAGAACTGCTTCATCATTTGGTAGACTTATAATAAGAGTTGAAACATTGTTTAATATTTCTTGCGGTGTCTCAAAAGTTTTTCCACCTATCTTCTCTAATGATTTCCTTTTCTCATCGACTAAATCATATGCGTAGACATTATAATTTTGTTTTAATAATCTCTTCGCAACTGATCCACCGATTTGACCAAGACCGATGATACCTATATTTATATCTTTCACCGAATCACTCCAATTTTAATTTTGTATACTAAATGGGTCTCTTTCGTCATTTGATAAATTCACCATTATGTTTTTTACTTGTGTATATTCGTAGAGTGCTTCTTCACCTCTTTCTTTACCATATCCACTGGATTTAAACCCACCAAAAGGAGCCTGTGCAGCAGTTGACCTATACGTATTAATCCATATAGTTCCGGCCTGGATTTCATTTGCAACCCGATGCGCTTTTTTTATGTTTTCCGTCCAGATTCCAGCAGCCAATCCAAACTGAGTTTCATTAGCCTTTCGAATTCCATCACTTTCATCTTTAAATGGGATAACACATAAAACTGGTCCGAAAATTTCTTTTTGAGCAATTATGCTCTCATTATCTACTGGAGCAAGAATTGTCGGTGGAATAAAATATCCTCCCTCTAGTTGCTGCAATTGATCTTTAAAATGTTCGTATCCTAAAACTACTTTAGTCTCAGGTTTAAAAGATTCTTTAATAATTTTCTGAATCATTTTGAATTGATTTTCGGTTGCTACAGGCCCCATTTCTGTATCCATCTCTAAAGGATTACCTAGTTTAATATGACTTGCTTTTTCTATTAACCGCTCTAAAAAATTATCATATATTGATTCTTGAACAAGAAGTCTCGATCCAGCAATGCAAGTCTGTCCGCTAGCTCCAAAAATTCCCGCCATAGCCCCTGAGAGAGCAGCATTCAAGTTAGCATCCTCAAAAATAATATTTGGTGATTTCCCTCCTAATTCTAGTGTGTTCTTAACCAAATTCGTACTAGCATTTTTAGCTATAATCTTTCCTGTTTCTGTTCCACCAGTAAAACTAACTTTTTGGATTTTAGCAGATTGAGTTAATTCATTTCCTGTTTTGTAGTCTCCTGTCACAACATTTACTACACCAGGAGGAAAGCCTGCTTCATCAATCAACTTTGCTAATTCTAACGTGGTGGCACTTGCATGTTCAGATGGCTTAATTACAACTGTATTTCCCGTAGCTAATGCCGGAGCTAATTTATTAGTCAATATTGAAATAGGAGAATTCCAAGAAGTTATTAATGCAACAACACCAAGTGGTTCCCTTTTGGTGTAATTAAATAAGTCATTATTGTCTAATGGAATAGTCTTTCCGTATATTTTGTCAGCGTATCCAGCGAAAAACCGATAATTTCTAGCCGCAAAATTCATTTGGGTTAAAGTTTCCCGGATGACTTTTCCATTATCTGTGGATTCTAATATTGCTAACTTATTTAAATTTCTCTCTATAAGCTCTGCAAGATTATTCAATAACTGAGCTCTTTCTTTTCCGCTTACATTTTTCCATGAATCAAATGCTTTACTAGCTGCATCTACTGCATCATGCACATCTTTTGAAGACGCCTGCGTAATTTTTGCCCATTCTTTTTGATTAAAAGGATTGACTGAAGAAAAATACTCTCTCTCTTCTCCTTCTCTCCATCTGCCATTAATATATAAATTGTACTTATCGATTGCCATTACCTCCTCGGAAAACGCATACATTTTAATTGTATGGAACCTTTGCTATAAAATATAATTTATTATACTATGATTAATAATGCAAATACATAAAATTTATTGAATTTAATAAAAAACACTTATGGATAAATAGGAGGTACTTATGAATTTTAAAGATTTATATATGTTAAAGGTTCTATCGAAGGAAAGAAATATTACCAAAACAGCTGAAAAATTATTTGTATCTCAACCTTCTCTTACGTATAAAATCAAATCAATAGAAGAAGAATTAGACACTAAAATTTTAGTGAGATCTAAAAAGGGAATTAAATTTACTGCAGAAGGGGATTATCTTATCCAATATGCAGAAAAAGTTCTTTATGATTATCAGAAATTAAAAGATCATTTACAAAACAGTAATACGTTTGAACAAGGTATTATTCGACTAGGCGTTTCTCAAAATTTAGCAAGATATGCATTACCAGATATATTGCAACAATTTTTAGATGTTTATAGTAAAGTACAATTTAACGTTGTTACCTCATGGAGCCAATCTGTTCTTAAAATGATAGAGGAAGATGAGGTGGCTTTAGCAATTATTAGAGGAAAGGTCATTTGGAAACATGAAAAGCATTTATTGGATAAAGAAACAATTTGCATTATTTATAAAGGTGGTATAGATATTGCAAATTTACCTTATATACCAAGAATCAATTTTAAAACTGACCCCGCGTTGCAACAAACAATTGATAACTGGTGGAAAGAAAATTATAATGAACCTCCATTTGTCACAATGGATATAGATAATGTGGAAACATGTATTGAGTTAGTAGAGAAAGGTCTTGGTTATGCAATTATCCCAAGCATTGGACTTAAAAAACATAGAAATCTCAATCAAGTTCCTCTCAAAGAAACTAACGGTCAACCGATTTTAAGAGAAACATGGTTACTATATAGAAAGGAAGAGCAACAATATCCAATTATTAATAAATTTATTGAATTCTTGAAAAGTAACTATAGCTCTTTATAAATTATAGCTACTAAATACTGATGATGAAAATAACTTAAACATAAAAAAAAATTATGGATCTCTATAAAAATTAAGTATTTCACTTATATTTATTTCTGTTTTAATCTATTCTCATGAACTATTCAGAAAATAAATTTATTGTAGAGGAGATCAAATTATGGGAAAGTATGATGTAGTAGTTATCGGAACGGGGAATGCTGCATTAAGTGCAGCCCTCTCAGCGAAGGAAAATAATAGTAGAGTACTTATACTTGAAAAGGGTCCAAAAGATAAAAGAGGGGGTAATTCATTTTTTACGGATGGTGCTATTCGTTTTGCATATGGGGATATTTATGGAATTCAGCAAGTAATACCTGAATTAACAGAGCAAGAAATAAAATCTATATCAATGCCAGTCTATAAAAATGAAGATTTCTACAATGATATTATGAGGGTTACTAAAAATGAAAGTAATCCCAAGTTAGCTGAACATTTAGTTAATAAATCATTTGAAACTATATTATGGATGAAAGATCAAGGAGTTGAATTTGAACTTAATGAAAACCAATACTTTAAAAGAAATAATGTCTTAGAATTTTGGGGAGGCCTACCTGTTAAAACAAAAGGAAAAGGAATTGGATTAATTGAAACTTTACTATCAAAAGTTGAAGAACAGGGTATTAATATAAAGTACGAAGCCAAAGCGGTAGGACTAGAAAAATCCTCTAATGAAATTAGTGGGATTTATTACGAAGGTACCGACGGGAACAAACATTTAATTGAAACTTCTTCGGTGGTACTAGCATGTGGAAGTTTTGAAGCTAATAAAGAAGAACGAATGAAGTTTCTGGGTAAAGAATGGGAAAACGCAGTCGTCAGAGGAACAGAATTCAATACTGGAGATGGATTGCGGATGGCTGTAGACGTCGGTGCTGAACGAGAAGGACACTATAACGGTTGCCATGCACACACAACAGATTATAATGCTCCTAGAGTAGGGGACTTTTCAAAACCTGGAGATATTTATAAAAAATCATCTTATCCATTAGGACTTATTATTAATAATAAAGGTAAAAGGTTTGTAGATGAAGGAGCAGATTTTAGAAACTATACTTATGCTAAATATGGAAGGGAAACCTTAAAGCAACCAGATCAAAAAGCCTTTCAAATTTATGACTCTCAAGTAAGTTCCATGTTAAGAGAGGAGTATGGGTTAGATGAAGCGACTAAAATCACTTCGGAAACATTAGAAGGATTAGCTGAAAAAATGGAAATTAATCCTACTCAATTTAAAAAGATGATTGAAGAATATAATGATAGTGTGCAGAATGGAGATTACAATCCTAGTATTAAGGATGGAAAATCGACAAAAAATATTACACCACCAAAATCAAATTGGGCATTAAAAATTGAGAAAGAACCTTTTTATGCTTTTCCAGTTACATGTGGAATTACTTTCTCATTTGGTGGTATTGCAACCAATACTAATGGGGAAGTTCTTGATACAAGTGGAAAGCCTATACTTGGTTTATACGCTGCGGGAGAAATGGTGGGTGGTTTATTTTATCATAATTACCCCGGTGGTTCTGGTCTTATGTCAGGCTCTGTATTTGGAAAAACAGCTGGTGCTTCAGCAGCGCAATATATAAATAATAGATCATTAAACTTATTATAAACTTAGAAAAATTCAAAGTCCCAGTCTCCTAAATTAAATGTACAGTCAGGTACTGGGATTTATACATATTCAGAATAATAAAAAGTGGGACACGGGACAGGTGTTGCTACCTAAAAATAAATATTTCTATGACTTAGACTGAGTGTTAGAGACACTTGGTCTTTTTTACTTAGAAAATATCAATGCAGGTGACTGCGCAACGTATTTCTCCCTTTTTAAGGCTATTATCTAGGTAGATCACGCAAGGAGCCACGCTCTATAGAGCCCTTTTTATGGATGAATGCAACTTTATTTCAAATGAGAAATATACAAATTAAATAAAAAAGTGTCTAACTTCGACAACCCCCACTGAAAATTGAACTTTCGGCGGGGGTTGTTTGTGTATTTTTTAAAAATTCCTAGGGGAAAAGAAAAAAGCCGCGAACAAACGAAGACGGAACTACAGGACGGCAATTATATTCGTAAAAGTCATGCGTCATATCCAATACCGAATGTACCCGACATCGTACTTGACGACCCCTTTCAATGGAGACAACTTAAATCACAACTAACCGAGAATCAGTGGAAGTGGATCTATTTTCACATCCTGGGGAACATGTCCATCAAAGACATCTTCAACCAAGAAAACACCACCCCCGAAGCCGTCAAAAGCTGGGGCAAACAAGTAAGAAAAAAACTAAAACGGTAGCACGGGGACGGTTCTTTTGCTTCCTTGGCGGACTGATGCCTCAGCCGGTACCTCTCGCTTCCCGAATTTTAGATGATTTTGTCGAGAGATTAATGGAATTATAGGGGCTGTTAAGGGCGTTGGATTGATTTTAAGTATGGTTCTAGCAGCTTCGCATCGTACGTATAGAAAATTATTTATTTTTGAAATGGTGGAATCAATGAATTACATCAAACAAGTCAATACATTTTATAATCATTTGGAAACGAATCCGCTGTCAGCTTCGGCAGCGAATCTTTGGCATGTGCTGATGCATGTCAATAATCGCGCAGGGTGGAGACAGGAGTTTACTGCTGCGATGTCAATGCTTTGTTATAAAGCAAATTTGACAGATAGCACGTTTAAACGGGAACGGAGGGAGCTGCAGGAGAAGGGATATATTCGTGTGAAGTCGCGAGGCGGAAATCGAGCAGCTTCTTATCAAATTGTTTCGTTAGATCGGATGGCGGAGGGTGAGGATCCGGATGCAGCGTTTTTGGATGAACGAGTGAATGAGAGTGATCCCGGGAGTGCAGCCTACCGTATGGACCGCAATATGGACCACAATTTGGACCACAATGGAGCGGGAATGCTGACCCATTAATTAAACGGGAGCATGAATCGTCGGGATTAGAGCAGGGTGCGGAGTGCGGAGTTGAAGGATGGTGTGGATAGGAGGTGGCGGCATATCGGGGTGGGGTGAGTTGATGCTATTTCTATAACTACAATCGAAATGAGATTGAAAAAGGGGGTATTTTAAAGTGGGATAAATTTTTGTTATGTTTTATGCCACCAAATACACAATGTTGTTTCGATTGTGATTGTGAAGGTATCTAAAAAGCAAAGCTTTTTAGATGGGAAAGGATTAGATTTTGGGCTTAATCTATTTTCACTAGATAAAGTGATTCGATTGTATACTGAATAAATGCAGCAACCTAATGATTATCAATGCCTAGAAGATACAGTCAAAGTTAGAAAATCTGTAATTGAAATAAAGGGATTTTATTTCAATTACAGATTTTAAATAAAAGCACCCTACAGCAAATGGACAAAGAACATAGAAAAGAAATGGTATATTAGCAAAACTTAAGGCGATGAAAGGAGTGTCACTGAGACAGTTTTCAAAGATAATAGGATTAATTAGGTGCCTGTCACTTTTTGGGATTTGTCGAAACCCGTCGAACGTTCACTAATCAACAGATTTTATGAATTAATGTTTAAAACTAAAAAGATTGAAAGTAAAATCTAGGGTTTATTTGACGCATCTGTTTATTAGTTCTAGTTTTTATCTGTAATATTAAGTTCATATACTTCATAGATTAAGTAAACGAAAAGGAATCTGTCATGACTAGTAGAATTGATTCAATTTTAAATTAGTTTATTCGGATGAAGGTTCTTTTATTTTAATCGTAAGTAAAGAGACCAGAAGAATTTATTCGCAATGTGAATAATAGCTTATTATGTCATTGTTCTCGCTATTGTAAAAAGAAAATGCTTTATTATAAATTTTCCTTATTCAGGAAAATTTATAAAGAAATAGTGGTAGCAATAATTTTTTGTGCATAAAAATCATAAAGAAATAATATTTATTAAAATATACAAATAAATAATATTTATCAAAATTACCTGATAGGGGTTGATTTAACATGAATTAAATACTTCCAGTAAACTGTTTAACCTCTAATAAATATAACTACACTGGAGTGAGTAATGGATATGAATAATATTAAAGTGTTTAGATTGGCATATGCGATGTTTGGAAGTTTAAACATTGAAAAGATGGTTCAGTATTATACAGAAACAATAGGCTACCGATTATCTGAAAAAACTGAAGATGGAAGTGCCTACCTAAGTAATGGTTTAGACCATCATAATATTGTATTAACTCCACATAAGCATAAAGGAATTAAGCGCTATGGTTATCAATTAGATGGAAAGCTATCTATAGGTGAAGTACAAGAAGAGTTAAAAAAGCAAGGTATACATTCTCAAATAAAATCAGACGAACAGCCTGGTGTAAGGGAAATGTTAGAAGTGAAAGACCCTGATGGGAATGTAATTGAATTATTTACAGAGATGGATATGCCAGCAACAGGTTATGGAAATACGGGTATTGTTCCACATAAGCTAGGACATATTGCTTTTTATGCAAAAAACATGCAGAAAACAATACAGTTTTATGAGGAAGCATTAGGATTCATGTTTACAGATACTATCGGTGATAACTTTGCTAATTTTTTAACATGTAATCATGATCACCACACATTAAATATCGTATCTTCAAATAAAAGTAATCAGTTACATCACATTGCATTCGAATTAAAAGATTCGAGTCATCAGTATCTGAGCTCAGAAGTCTTAGCGAAACATGGCTATGAAATAATTTGGGGACCATCAAGACATACTTCAGGACATAATATTGCTACCTATCATTATGATCCAGACGGAAATGTGGTTGAACTGTTTATTGATATGGATAGATATATTCCAGAGTTAGGAATCTTTGAACCTAAACCATGGCACGAAGAATTACCATTAACGCCAAGAAGATGGGAAGGTTTAAGTTCTTGGGGAACGGAGTTTGAAGTCGACTTAGCAAATGTATAACCCTGTTAATAAATCTTCGTAATTCGTTATATGAAAACGTTACCAAATTGTTAGATTACAAGTTTTTAATGGTTTATGGCTAGTTTCATTATTGTTTAACGTACTTTATTCAAGATCTTAGAAAAGGATGTGCTAAAATGATAAATTATGATTTTGATGTAGTTATTGTAGGCTGTGGACCAACTGGGGCGACTTTAGCAAATTTTTTGGGAGAGAAAGGCCTTCGTGTAGGAATTTTTGAAAAGGAGCCTACCGTTTATCATTCTCCTCGCGCTCAACATATGGACGGGGAAGTAATGCGTATCATGCAATCCATCGGTTTATCTGAAGAAGTACTGAAAATCACAAATCGTCCAAAAGGAATGCATTTTTATAATGATGAAGGAAAAACGCTAATGGAGTGGGAAATGCCGGAAGATCTTGGCCCTCTTGGATGGGGAAGTGACTATATGTTTTATCAACCAGAATTAGAAAAGGTTTTAAGAAAAGGACTAGAGAGATATGAGAATGTAAGTTTATTCCTACAACATGAAGTAATTGAAGTGTCCCAAGATGAAGAAAAAGCAGTGATTAAAGTTAGAGATGGAAATACGGAAACATATAAGGAAGTAACTACTTTGTATGCAGTAGGATGCGATGGAAGTAAGTCGATGGTACGTAAGGAAATGGGAACTAAATTTAACGATTATGGCATGCACCAGCCGTGGCTAATAATTGATATTTTAGCTAAACGTCCTCTGGACTTACCTGAATATCTCATTCAATATTGTGAACCTTCCCGTCCAATTACCTTTGTTCCAGTAGGGTTCGGAAGGTATCGTTGGGAAATAATGGAAATTACTGGTGATGATCAAACAGAAATGGAAAGAAAAGATAATATATGGGAAATTCTTAGTAGGTGGGTGACTCCAGAAGATGCAGATCTAGTGCGTGCGAAATTTTATACTTTCCACTCTCTTATAGTTGAGCATTGGGGTAAAGGGCGATTGTTTTTAGCTGGTGATGCTGCTCATTTAACTCCTCCATTTTTTGGTCAAGGTATGTGTTCTGGTATTAGGGATGCAGCGAATCTAGGATGGAAGTTACCAATGGTAATAAGGGGAGAAGCGGATCATAGTTTACTAGAATCGTATGAGCTGGAAAGAGAACCACATTTTCATTCCATTATGGATATGTCTATGAAATTGGGTAGTATTGTGCAAACAACCGATCCTGAAGTAGCAAAAAAACGCGATGAGAAAATGTTAGAAGGGAATGAAAAAATAGCAACCTTATCGTATCCTCTTGGAAGTGGATTACAAAATAATAAAGATAAACTCGCGGGTATCATTTCTCCTCAACCAAAGCTCAATGACGGGACAAGGATGGATGATTATGTAGGGAATAGATTTTCAGTAATTATCAAGGAAGAACTATTAGAAAATGTATCGGCTGAAACTAGAAAAATATGGGAAGAAGTAGATGCTAAAGTATTGTCAAATGAATGCGATGAAATCATGGATTACATGGATGACCAGAATATTAAAGCTATGATTATTAGACCAGATAGATATATTCTTGGAGTTGCGAATAATCATGAGGGACTTGATTTAATAAGTGTAAAGATACCTGTGAGAAACAAAGCATCTAATAGGAAGTGATATATTCTATAAGATCCCTGATGGAAAGTTAGCAACATGAATCTTATAGAAATATGCCAATAAATGAAAAGTAAGTGAGTGATGTTCTAGCGGTTTGTTAATATGAATACTTCAATCATCCAGATTGAAATTAGGTCATGCAACTGTAAACTAATAGACTTTTAACTTTATAGATTCAGATTTTTAATGCTAATGGCAAACTATGTTTAAAAGCTTTGATATATTCGAAAACGGTGCATGAGTCTTCTCAATTCTTATTACTGTCAAATATTCCATTAATTCTTTAAAAGGAGGAGCTTTAATGAAAAAAAGTAAGCCTGCCTTATTCAACATGTTCGTCTGTTTGGTGCCTTTCCTAATCATGTTAGTCGGCTGCACGAACAACACAGATGGTGTCGAGACAGTAGCAGATAATGAAGGTGATTCTGAAGAAGTCTATAATTTTGAGTTGGTTGCCTATATGGGATTTGACAATATACTTACAAAAGATGTAGTGCCAATGTGGATAGAAAAAATCGAAGAGAGCACAGCTGGAAGAGTGCAAATTGAATGGGTCGGTGGACACGAAGTCATACCGAGGGAAGAACAGTTTGATGCTGTAAGTAATGGTATTGTTGACGTATCATTTAATGCTTCTGCTTTTTTTTCACACATTATGCCAGAAGCAGATACGCTGCACTTATCTCCATACACACCTCATGAAGAACGAGAAAATGGATATTTTAATTACTTATCTGAGAAATTTGAGAATCACAATCTTAAATATCTAGGTCGTTATATTAGCGGTATGGGATTCTATTTATGGAGTAATGAGAAAATCGAAACCTTAGAGGATTTAAAGGGATTAAGTTTCAGAACATCGCCTGTTTACCAGGATATATTAGATCGACTTGGGGTGAACCCTGTATCCATCCCGCCTGCTGAAATATATACTGCTATCGATCGAAACATGGTGGATGGTTATGGATATCCTATTTTAGGGCCGTATGAAGATGGATTGACCGAAGTTACTAATTATATTATCAACGAGCCGTTTTTAAATAATAACAATGCGATATTTTTCAATATGGATGTATTTCAAACTCTTCCTTCTGAACTTCAAGAAACGTTACTAAAAGCGACAGAGGAATTTGAATATGATATGTTGGTTCATTTTGAAAAGGAAAGTGAGAGACAATGGGAGAACAGTCTGAAACATGTAGAAATCATTGATTTAGGTGATGAGGATAGTGAGAGATTCCAAGAAGTTGTTAACGATGTTTACTGGGAAAAATTTGAAAGCGACATACCTGATGAAGTAGACGTTATTAAGGAACTTTTCGATATAACGAACTAAAAAGAGGGTTATTTCAAGGGTTGTTTTGATTTTGAAAGCAACCCTTTCTAATAAAGGAGGGATATTATGTTATTCTTTTATTTTAATAGAATACTTACTTTTGTTGAAAACATTCTCGCTGCAATTGGTTGCATACTTCTCTTTGGAATGACCTTCTCTATTATTTTTGAAATATTTTCTAGGGCCTTTTTTGGAACTTCTTACTATTGGATTAATGAAATAAATGAGTATATGTTGCTATATCTGACTTTTCTTGGAGGTGCATATGTTCTTCGGAATAATGGACATGTTACCGTGGACATATTAGACACACTTTTAAGTGAAACGTACCGCAAATACTCAAAAATTCTAATTTATTTGCTAGGAATCATTGTATGTTTAGTTCTGGTTTACTACGGAACTTTAGTCACCTTAGATGCATTTGCACGTGATTTACGTAGCACGTCTCTCCTTGCCTATCCTCAAGCGTATATATATATCGCCATACCCGTTGGATCTTTAATAATGTTATTAGAGTTTTGTAGAAAAATACTTGCTTTACAATTCGATTCTGTTAAGGAGTGATTAGGCAATGGAATGGTGGCTATTGCTATTAATCATATTAATAGCACTGATTTTTCTTATGTTCATTCAGGTTCCGGTAGCATTTGCTTTCATATTAGTCAATATCGTAGCAGCATATTTTTTGTGGGGAGGAGAACAAGGGCTATTACTTGTAATAAAAAGTGTTAAAGATTCTCTTACAACGTTTACTTTACTGCCAATACCACTCTTTATTTTAATGGGAGAGATTATATTTCAATCTGGTATCGCCCCTAAAATGATTAATACATTAGACAAATGGTTAGGAAAGTTGCCAGGACGATTAAGTCTATTGTCAATTGGCGGAGGGGCAATGTTATCTACATTGACTGCATCTGCTATAGGGAGTACAGCAATGCTTGGATCAACTTTAATACCTGAAATGGAAAAGAAAAATTACAGTAAGGAATTTACAATAGGTCCGATACTGGCGAGTGGGGGATTAGCTGTCATGATTCCTCCTAGTGCATTAGGAGTGCTTATGGCTTCGATGAGTGGTATATCGGTTGGGGCTTTTCTAATTGCAATTATTGTTCCTGGAATATTAATGGCTTTACTCTTTTCAGTGTATGTCATCGTCAGAGCCAAAATACAACCCCATATGGCTCCAGCCTATGATATTGAGATGATTTCTATAAGAGAAAGATTAAAACTTACCGCGAAGTACATCTTGCCATTAAGTCTTATTATACTATTTGTAATTGGATCCATATTCTTAGGAATTGCATCCCCTACTGAAGCTGCTGCATTAGGTGTACTAGGAAGCATTATACTTGCTATTGGATATAATAGTTTTAATAAAAAAGTGATAGTTACCTCTTTTATCAAATCATTAAACATTTCCGTAATGATTTTAATTATTGTTTCCGGTTCAAAAGTATTTAGTCAAGTATTATCCTATTCAGGAGCAACAAGAGGCCTAGTGAGTATTGTAGGCAATCTAAACTTCGCCCCTGTTATCATCTTATTAATTATGATTTTAATCGTTCTTATCATGGGTTCTTTTATGGAACCATTGTCTATAATGATGGTTACCATTCCTATTTTTATTCCTATAGTAGAAATTCTGGAGATTAACTTATTATGGCTAGCGGTCTTATTACTTATTGCCATTGAAATAGGAAATATATCTCCACCATTTGGAATTGGTTTATTTGTTATGAAAGGAGTGGCTCCTAAAGGGACGATTATGATGGATATATATAAAGCATCCATTCCCTTTGTTTTACTTAATTTGTTTTTAATCGTAATTATTATTGTATTTCCAGATTTGGTTACATTTTTACCCGATGTAATGAGAGAGTGATTTGACGGATCTAATAATATATCAATTCAGAAAATATAAAAAATACACCGTAATTATTTATACAAATATATATAGCTTATAGCATATTATAAAATAATAGTTATCAGAAATAAACAATAAGTATTATTTTATAAATTACTATTGGAGTTGGTGACTAATGTGAGAAAAGGTGGAGACATGAGAACAAGAAGTAAAGAAATAGTTAATATTATTGGAAGAAAAATTGTTAATGGTTCCATAAGGGATGGAGAGGTATTGCCTAAGGTAGAAGACTTAAGTAAAGACTACGGTGTTAGCCGGACCGTAATAAGAGAAGCACTTCAAAATCTTTCGGCAAGAGGGTTAATAAGGTCCATTCAAAGATCGGGAACAGTAGTTTTACCAAGTGATGAATGGCAATGGTGGGATTTAGATGTGATTACTTGGCTAAGTGATTACCAAGGAAAAGATGGTCAATTTTTTCTTGATATGACACAGGTAAGACTGGGAATAGAACCCCTAGCAGCAGAATTGGCAGCAATAAATGCTACTTACAGAGATAGAGAGGAGTTGACCGCTTGTTATAAGAAACTTGAAATGACAATAAATGATACGAAGAAATGGGCCCTTGCCGACTATCAATTTCACTTAAAGATTATCGAAGCTTCTCATAACACATTGATGATTAGTTTATTAAAATTACTTCATAAGGGACTAATTATAAGTAGAGAAAAAAGCTTAGAAGCGCTGAATAAAAATCCAGATTTGTATCAGGACAAACCATCATATGAGGTTTTAAGAAGACATGAGGATTTATACAACGCTATTATATCAGGTGATGCTGAAGCCGCTAAATCAATTATGACAGATATGATATGGGTAGTTAAAACAGTATTTGAAAGAACTCTCAATGACAATAATTAGAAGATGAAAGGGGAGAATATTGTGGAATTTAAGTCGTTCATTTAAAATAATACGTATTTCAACATCATCCACATTATTGATGAAAAAGCTTCTGTAAGTAAAACCGATAATTATTGTCTTATTAACTGTTTATGAACTATTCTTTTAGAATGCAAAATTAAAACTCTTTTGTAGAAGATTTGGGAACAAGTATGGTCTCACTTCTACGATAGGAGTTTTTTTGTAAATAAAGAATCCACTAAAAGGCTAATGGGCAGATCAAGAATCCTAGTTGATTCACATAAAAATGACACTGGTGTGATGCTCAACCGAGGGAAGTCTGAATTCAGTTAATACGCAGTTGGCTCTATTGCCCCTTGAAGCCCTGCGCCTGCTTTCTTACATTGGTTTATCCATTCCTCATCAACATTAGTTCCTTTAAAATATCTTTTTATAGTTGCTGGCGTAACGTTACATAAACGTGCAATTTCTTTTACTTCAATCTCCTCTTTCAAATCTAATATCATTTTCATCCCCGTTATCTTTTAATAGCTTATTCCACTAGGAGATTATCTTATTACTTAATTTTAAAGATAGTAAAATTTCCATTTAAGAGGAGCTATTGTGTTTTTAGAGACGGGAACAAGAAAAGCCATTTAACGACATCGCTAGAAAGGGCTGGTTCATCATACAATATATAACATGTTTACCACATAAACCTAACAATAGAGCGTGTTAACCCACTTTTCAAAGAACATAAAAAGTAATAAGGTTCAAAACTATTTGACAAAATAGTTTGGAAGTCCTAAACTATAATAAGCCTTATATTATAAAAATTATAATAATTGTTGGTAAATAAATATCATAAATATTTTATTCATTTATTGTAGGGCAGCTCAATATTTTAAAACTTATAACAAATATGAACTGATATAGAAATTAGTTTCCAACCTATATCATTATGGTTTTAATAACCGACATGGATATTAGCTGTAAGGATTTAAGAATTCCTTAAAGGGCATGGGGCAGTTTAATGCTTCTTAGCTGGTAACCCTTCTTGAGAAATTTACCTTCCCAGGCTTTTAATCTAGTAGTTCAAATTATTTATGCAGAATTAAAGAGAATCTATTTTTGATAGCTTGATTACTTTATTTGAAAACGCAATCATTGTATATTGCAACTAAATGTATGACCATGAATAAAGTAATAAGCATAAAGAAGATGAATTGTACGAATTCGGGGGCTAATTACATAATCGACTGAAGAATTTTTAACCACTTCCTATGCGATATGCGCTACTTGTCACCTCTCTTTACTTCTAATTTCAAAAGAATTGGAGGCTTTTTTTATGTCAACGAATGATCAAAAGGAACTAGATGCAATTGGTTCATCAAGACGTAAATTCTTGAAAAACTCTGGGATTGCTGCTGGGGGTATTGCTGTCGGTGGAGTATTAGGCAGTATTATTGGAATTGATGGTAAAAGTGAACCAGAACCAGCAACCACCGCTACAAAAGCAACTACACAAACAGAAAATCATAACCAGGCGTTAATGTACTTTACACCAGAACAGTTTGCGATTACAGATGCAGCAACTGAACGCATTTTCCCAAAGGATGATCATGGACCAGGTGCGAAAGAATTATTAATTGCCTATTATATCGACCATCAATTAGCGGGTGGTTGGGGTACTGGAGCAACAGAATATACTTCTGGACCATTTTTCCCTGGTGAGCCTACACAAGGTTATCAAGGTCGTCTGAATAGACAACAAATCTTTACCATTGGCTTAAAAGGGATACAAGATTATAGTCAAAAGACATATCAGAAGAATTTCCCGGAGCTTACAGCAGAAGAACAGGATGCTGTTTTAACAGCGTTTGCTGATGGAAATGTAAGTTTAAGTGGACCAACTTCCTCCCATTTCTTTAGTGAATTGCGTGCAGCAACACTTGAAGGTGCATACTCGGACCCATTATATGGCGGTAATGCTGGAATGGCTGGGTGGGAGATGAAGAACTTCCCAGGACATCAGATGAGCTATGTTGATATTATCGAAGAAGAGTTTACGGAAATTAAACCATTGGCATTGAACTCGCAGCACAATCATTAAGCTTTTGGAAAACGGTTTCTTCTTGATTTTAGATACTTTCGAATTGTTTTATGGTTAATGTTCTGTAGTTTGAAAAGAACTTTATAAATATATAAATTTTTAGAAGGGGGAATTATCGATGGCTACAAAGTTACCAAAAACGGACGCCGTAATTATTGGAGTTGGTTGGGCTGGGGGAATTATTTCTTCCGAGCTGACAAAAGCAGGGTTAAAGGTTGTAGGTATTGAACGTGGGGGCGACAGAAAAACAGAAGACTATTTTATGATGCATGATGAACTGAGATACGCGCAAAGACATGGCATGATGCAAGATCTATCGAAAGAAACCGTTACATTTCGAAATAATGAAGGGATGCGTGCACTCCCCATGAGAAGATACGGTTCTTTCTTGCTAGGAGATGGTGTAGGTGGTGCAGGCGTACACTGGAACGGGCAGAATTTCCGCTTCTTACCATATGATTTCGAAATACGTAGTAAGACGATTGAAAAATACGGGGAAGGTAAAATTCCTAAAGATATGACAATCCAGGATTGGGGTATCACCTATGATGAAATTGAACCGTATTATGATACATATGAAAAAATGGCTGGTATTTCAGGGGAAGATAACCCTTTAGGTGGGCATCGTTCGAATCCATTTCCAACACCGCCAATGAAAAAGTCAGTCAACATGAAATTATTCGAGGAAGCGGCAAAAAAGCTAGGATTAAATCCATATGTGCAACCGTCCGCAAACTTATCGGAAGACTATACGAACCCAGACGGTATTTCCCGAGTTGCTTGTCAATATTGTGGGTTCTGTGAACGTTTTGGTTGTGAGTATGGTGCAAAAGCAGACCCGATTGTTACGGTATTACCTGTGGCAAAGGAAACAGGGAACTTTGAATTGCGTGCCCATTCTTATGTAACACGTATTCTTCATGATGGTAATGGGAAGGCTACTGGCGTTTTGTATACGGATTTGAATACAGGTGAGGAATTTGAACAGCCTGCAGATATCGTTGTCTTAACAAGCTATGTCTTTAATAACGTACGCCTTCTTCTATTATCTGAACTTGGAAAAGTCTATAATCCAGCAGACGGTACAGGTTCGATTGGTAAAAACTATGCGTATCAAATCAGAAAAGGGAAAGCAACTGGATTCTTTGATGATAAGAAATTCAATATGTTTGCTGGTGCAGGTGGTTTAGGGATTCTTGTGGATGATTATAACGGCGATAATTTTGACCATACCGATTTAGACTTTATTCATGGTGGAATGATTATTCATCAGCAAACAGGTCAAAGACCAATTGCAAATAACCCGGTCCCATCTGGAACACCGTCATGGGGTGAGGAATTTAAAGATGCTTCCATAAAGTATACAAACGCTACACTAACTGTAAGTGGTGAAGGGGCATCCATGGCCTTTAAAGATCATTACCTTGATCTTGATCCAACGTATAAAGATTCATTCGGTGATCCATTAATTCGTCTGACGTATGATTTCAAGGAACAAGACCGAAAGTTAGCGAAGTACTTAGCCGAGAGATGTGAAGAAATTCTTATTGAAATGGGTGCAGATCATGTGGATACGATGCAAGAGTTAGAGCCATATGATGTAGCTGTATACCAATCCACACATAATACTGGAGGGGTTATCATGGGTGCCGACCCTGAAACTTCTGCAGTCAATAATTACTCGCAAATGTGGGATGTCGAGAATCTATTTGTTGTTGGTGCATCATCATTTCCACAAAATGCTGGATATAATCCAACAGGTACAGTAGGTGCATTATCTTACCGTGCAGCTGAGGGGATTGTGGAGTATTTGAAAAATGGTGGTGGACGATTGGTTCAAGGTAAGAAGGAGAGACAGAGCGTGTAATGGTGGACCACAGGGACAGGTTCATTGGTCCTATTTTATAGATGACCCAGTAAACCTGTCCCCATGTCCCACCTAGAGATAAGTTTTCAGAATCGAAGGAAGATGTTATAGTTAAGTTTCTTAAGTAATTTAACTGTAAGGGGAAGTTTAAAATGTCAGTAATTGATTTCCAAGCAGCGCGAAAGTGGTCTAAGGTTCCTAAAGATGCACAAGAACTGCTCCTTAATAACGTGTTCTGTTCACATTGCTTTGAGACAACTATCGTAGACTATACACTCCATAATAATGAATATGGTGTCCTTCTCAAAGGTAAGTGCAAAAAATGCGGGGGAGACGTAGCGAGACTTGTGGAAGATGCATAGAAGCAGAAAAGACTGACAGAGCATACTGTCAGTCTTTTTACGATTAATTTAGTCCTTTTCCCTAGCCTCAATTATAATCCCACAAAGGTTCCTGTACCAAAATGTCTCATAAAAACATGTGCTGTTTTATCTGTTATGTAAACCGTTTTATATTATTCGCATCACTTAGTAATAGATTTAAAGGAGAAAATTATAATGAAAATACCATTTGAAAAATATACGGTATATGTCACTTTTGACGATGGTAAAATTTATGAATTAAAGGAAGATTTTTCGAAAGAATTAGTAAGCGATATGAAAATGTCAACTTTGGAGAATCCAACATTGGTACTTCATAAACAACAGTTGGATGAAGCAAAAACTTTTTACAAAGAAAGTTCTGTTAAACTTGATAATGAAACATGGAATAATTACTATAAAATTGGTTTTATCACGCTACAAGAATTAAAGGCGTTCACTTCTAAATAGCATTTAAATTCTTTTGCTAGATAGGGTTTTTCTTACTCGATTTAATGCCGATTTACCATTATGATCCTGCTCGACTAAATAGGTTCTCATTGGTCCTATTGTATAGACGAACAAGTAAACCTGTCCCCATGTCCCACCCCTGGGAGGAAGTGAAAAAGTTATTGACCAAGAATCAATGGGAATGGGTGAAATATTTCATTATAGTAGACAAGACCTTGAAGGAAATTGCTGAACAGGAAGGGGTAGCAATCGAAGGAAGAAAAGGGAGTTTTATTAGTACATTGTACCTGAGGAAGAGCGGGTGAAGCAGTCGGAGACGATAAGAAGCACTTGGCTATTCTAAATAAGGGATCGCTCCACCAATAAAGTCGAAACCGATTAGATTTTGATGGACTTTGCAGGTATCCTGAATAGATATGTTAAAGTAAATATTAAGATTGTAAATAATGTTTAAGATCTAACTACTGTCTACGTTTATCAAAGGAGATAATTATGTGATAACTTCATTAATGAGTGTGCTAGGCTTTTTCATATTTATTATACTCATTATTCTTATATGGGATTTGTTTACAGGACTTTTTACATTTATAGGTATAGTGTTAGCAGTTATAGTAGGAATTATAATCCTATTCATCTTAGGTGCAATTATAGTAAGCTTTATGAAAAGTATAAAAGAAGAAATAACTAACAAAGAGGATGTGCCATCCCTGATTTACCTTCCAGTTGTAAGGTTTCGAGATGACCTCGCAATAATAATTTATGCAGTATATAAAGTGATTTCACATATAGATGATGACGTAAAAGGACAAGCACACGAGCGGATGAAAAAGATTTTTGGAGAAGATTATGATGATGGACAAATCGATGAGGATTTAAAACCGAAGTCAGAGAGCTAATCATATTGATTATTGCAGCTTCAATGCATATAAAATTGTTTTTATGCCAACATGATAAATCAGTAAAAGCTGAATGAAGAAGCACAT
The DNA here is from genome assembly GCF_042650085.1 of Oceanobacillus longus. Lineage (NCBI taxonomy): Bacteria > Bacillati > Bacillota > Bacilli > Caryophanales > Bacillaceae > Oceanobacillus > Oceanobacillus longus. The sequence continues at coordinate 373,407 of NZ_JBHSAO010000011.1, forward strand.
AGGTTAAATCCGTTGGAACTATCCCAAAAAGAAGGTAGCACACGTATGCCCAGAAGTGATCGACTATCATATTTTGATAGTCGATCAGAGTATTTTAACGCAATTCGTTCCGTTCTTGTTGTGGTGAAAAAAATAAATGTGTTAAAGGTTAGAAGTCAAAAGTTAATGTGTCTGCTAGCTTTTCAATACTTCACGAGTATTAATCCTAATAATCTTTTTAGTGACAACACGTTGCTGATTTTTTTTATTTCTGTTATTACTTAAATCATTCTACAGGGGAAAATCCGTATTAACGGAAACAAAAGGCAATCGTTTCACTAAAACAAATCAAATAAAAAAGCTCTTCTCATATGAGAAGAGCTTTCATCATGTTATTTACGCTTTTTCAACGTTTGCTGCTTGTGGTCCGCGGTTACCTTCTTCAATTTCAAAAGAAACTGCTTGACCTTCATCTAATGATTTGAAACCGTCGCCTTGAATTGCTGAGAAATGTACGAATACATCGTCTCCACCTTCAACCTCGATAAAACCGAAACCTTTGTCTGCGTTAAACCATTTTACTGTACCGTTACTCATAAAAAAACTCCTCTGTGCTTTATAGCACGTTTATTACTTTTTGGTTCAAGATCATAATTCAAGACGATGATAATCACTAGTAAGTTTTACAAATATCTTGTTTTGCTAAACCGAACATCAATAAGTTAATCCTAGTATAACACATTTTAGTAAGATAGATAGCTTTTAAAAATATTTAAAAAAGAGGGATACGAGCCATGAATTTAAACAGATAATTATCCATGAACTCAGTTAACTTGATACAAGTTCCTGACCCCCACCAAGGGAATTTATTCAGAGGCACCACTCCCTCAGTCCTTAGCAACTATTGAAAATAGGACCCCAGACTTGAAAACACTGAGATACTTTTCTTTACATGATAATCTTTTATTAAGAAAAATCATTCTGGGGTGTAGCATGTGGATGATAGTGCGACGCTATCCATAATGAAAGTTAGCATGGATGATTTTGCACCTTGTTCTATATGTTTGGGGGTATCCTTATTCTGATATTATTCCACCACTATTCCTATTTAACGGACTTTATGGTATGAATCACGTTTGGTAACCGTGTCTTCAAGTTTCTATTTCAGGTAAACAAACCTATGGTTATTAGCGTAAATTACTGATTCTAGACTTGATAAATTTGTAATCTTTTGTTGACTTTTGGTAAATAGAGGAATAAACTAAATGTAAGCGATACCTAAAACGTTTTCGTGAATATGATATATATTATTTTATGAAAGCGCATATATTTTTTATAAATTCACTAAAACGTTTTCGAAATGAATTTAGCATTTTTCTAAGGAGGACTTTTCACATGATGGATTATTCATTAGGTAAGGGAGATTTTGAGAACTGGGTTGTTTCTGACACCGCATTTTCTCCTGATACGTTAGGGAAGACAGAGTCGATTATGTATCTTGGAAACGGATACATGGGATTACGGTCTGCAACCGAGGAGCCTTACCTGAAAGAAGTTAGGAACTTACTTGTGAGCGGTACATTTAATAAGTTCAGTGAAGAAGAAGTTACTGAATTGCCAAATGTTTCCGATATGACGAGATTAGATATTCGTGTAGATGGAGAACGATTTAGTCTTGAACTTGGTGAAACGAAAGAATATGTTAAACAATTAAATTTAAAAACTGCAGAATTGACTAGAACGTTTAATTGGACATCTCCTAAGGGTAAGGAACTGCGTTTTCATTTTAGAAGATTTGTTTCTCTTGATAATCTGCACCTAATCGGAATGAAAATGGATATTGAGAGTTTAACAGATCCTGTTGAGATTTCCTTTGATTCTGGTATTAATGCTCAGCTAAGCAATACAGGTTCACAGCATTTCCATGAAGGTGAAAAGAGAATATTTGATAAACGTTTTGTACAGTTAATCCAAACAACGATTGAATCAAATATCGATATTGTTTTAAATACAGCCCATCAACTTACACTTAATGGTAAGAATGTACAAGAAGAACCAGTAATGAATATGGATCGTCGTAAAGTATGGCTAACATTTGATTTGGCACTCCAACCAGGCGATAAATTAGAACTTGAGAAATTAACGACAGTATATACAAGTCGTGATAAAGAATTTGATACGCCAGAATACCAGCTGAAAAAGCTTCGCGAACATTCTTTAAATGATTTGCGCAGCAGTTCAGAAAAAGGCTATGATGCACTCTTCCAGTCACATAAAGAAGCTTGGAAGAATAAAGTTTGGAGTGTATACAATTTCGAGGTGAATAGTGAAAATCCATTTGATCAGCTTTCTTTACGGTTTGCACTTTATCATCTAACTGTAATGACACCAGCTCATGATGAAAGAATGGGAATTGCTGCAAAGGCATTAAGTGGTGAAGGATATAAAGGGCATTCCTTCTGGGATACAGAATTATTTATACTGCCATTTTTTACGTATTCAAACCCAGAAGTTGCCAAGTCGCTTCTGAAATATCGTTACCATGGGTTAGCAGGGGCTAGAAGTAAAGCGAAAGATAATGGTTATGAAGGTGCAATGTATCCTTGGGAAGCTGCATGGCCAACGGATGGTGAAGTAACACCAGTATGGGGAGCAGTGGATATCGTAACAGGGGAACAAACAAAGATCTGGTCTGGCTTTATCGAACAGCATATCACATCTGACATCGCATTCGCAGTATACCAATACTATAACGTTACCGGTGACCAAGAATTCATGAATAAATATGGATATGAAATGGTATTTGATACGGCAAGATTCTGGACAAGCCGTTTAGAATGGAATAAAGCTAAGCAAGAATATCACATCAATAATGTGATCGGTCCTGATGAATATAAAGAACATGTGGATAATAATGCCTTTACAAACTATATGGCACATTTCAATATTAAGTTAGCAATCTCTTATTACGATAAGTTAGAAAAAGAGAATCCAACATTATTATCTAATTTGACCAAACAACTAGACTTAAAAGAAGCGTACAAACTTTGGAAATCAAAACTTACAAAAATTTATTTACCTAAGCCTCGTAAAGAAGATGCTGTCATTCCACAGGATGATACCTATCTGCACTTGAATGTGCTTGATTTAACAAAATATAAGCAAGCGGATAAAGTAGGTACCTTGTTCAGTGAATACAATTTAGAACAAGTAAATCAAATGCAAATTACGAAACAAGCTGATGTCATGATATTGCTTTACTTATTAGAACAAGCAGATAATGTATTTACTAATGAAATAAAGCAAGCCAATTTTGACTATTATGAACCAAAAACAACGCATGACTCGTCCTTAAGCCTATCAACACATGCCATTATGGCAAATGATCTTGGTAAAAACGAACTTGCTTACTTATTATTTAAAAAAGCATCAGAAATTGATCTTGGTCCTTTTATGCATTCTTCAGACCATGGTATTCATGCTGCATCACTTGGTGGAATCTGGCAAGCAGCAGTATTTGGTTTTGCAGGAATACGTCTTGTAGAAGGTAAACTTAGAATTAATCCTAGGCTTCCAAAACATTGGAAAGATATGAAGTTTACCATTAACTGGAAGGGTCAGCCAGTATCTCTAACAATCACAAATGATATATTAACGATCCATCCGTTAAATGGAGGAATGATTACGTTTGAAGTTTTTGGAAACACCTATGAAACTAATCAAGAAATGGAAGTTAAGCTTGAAGAAGAAACATCTAACATATTTTAGGAGGAAAATCTAATGAAGAAAATTGCATTTCAATTAACTTTATTCATGTTAGTTTTATTTTTAGCTGGTTGTAGTGGGTCTTCGGAAGGTGGCAGCGGATCTGCTGAATCTGGTGGAGATTCGATGACATTGGCTGTTTGGGGTTCCTCACCAGCTGAAAATAAAGCATTAGAAGAAACAGTTGCTAGCTTTGAGGAAGCAAAAGGCATTAATGTGGAAGTAGAAGTCATTCAAGATAATTTCCAAGATGCATTAACCGCACGCTTTGCAGCAAACAATGCACCAGATGTGTTCTATTTAGAATCTTATGTGGCTCCAAGATTTATTGAAAGTGGAGTGCTTAGTGATATCTCAGATGATATTCCGGAACAAGGAGACTTTTATCAACCATTATTAGATTCATTTAAAGGTGAAGACGGAAATTTGTACGCGGTTCCAAAAGACTATTCCACACTAGCAATGTATGTTAATGAAAATCTTTTAGCAGAAGCAGGTTTTTCAGTGGAAGATATTCCTTCTGATTGGGAAGGATTAGTAAAATTCTCTGAAGAACTCCAAGGCAATTTAGCAGAAGGTCAAGCTGCCATGATTTTTGACGCTACGATGGCACGGCACTTAAGCAGTTTATTAGCAAGCGGACTTAATCCTGTTACTGAAGATGACCAAGCAGATTTCACAGCAAGTGAAGAAGCAATTGCTTACTTGCAAAGTCTAGTAGATGGTCAAGCTGCTGGATACTTGAAAAACCCAACGATTGATTTAGGTATTGACTCTGCGGGTGCGGCATTTGGTACAAATAAAGCAGCGATCATGATTGAAGGGAATTGGGTAATTAGTGCATTAAACCAGGATTACCCAGATGTATCATATAAAGTATTACCTGCACCAACTGTAAATGGAGAAAATCAATCCATGACATTCAACGTTGGTTATGCAATTTCAAAAGATACAGTAAATAAAGAGGCAGCAGTAGAATTTGTGAATTATATGACTGGTGAAGGACTCGAGCAATGGAGTGAGATCTCTGGGACCTTACCAACAAGGGTATCTGTAGAGGAAGCAATGAACTTAAGCGAAAAAGAAAATCTAACTGCACATATTGAAGCTGCAGAGTATGGGACTGTATGGTCTTCAGGGATTAACCTCCCAACCATTTCCACTTCTTTTGATAACTATTTCTCAGCAGCGTTAAATGGAGATATGTCGGTCGAGGAAGCTATGCAAGCGGCGGAAGATGAAGCAAACGCAGAATTAGAAAGACAACAATAGCATTTAAAATAGTAATAATAATATTTATTTTCAGCACTCGCCTTTAGTAGGTAGTGCTGAAGTACCAATGTATTCACAACCACGAAACTGAAGAACAGGATATACGTTTAGTGGCTAGTGTTTCCTAATAAGAGGTGAATGAGTATGGGCGGGAAACGTTATTCCAATTTGGCTGGATATACATTTTTAATGCCAGCGATGATTGCTATTCTTGTATTTATATTAGTACCAATTGCATATGCGTTTTTCTTGATGTTTTTTAAAGTGGATATGTTATCTGGAACGAGAACATTTGTTGGATTGAATAACTTCTCTATACTGTTTAGCGATCCAAAGTTCTGGGCAGCTTTTGAAAATACATTTAAATATGTCATTGTTGTCGTACCAATTCAAACGATTATTGCCATGGTTTTGGCAGTCTTGTTAAATAGTAAAATCGAATTTAACAGAGCGTTTTTAACCATAATGTTTATTCCTACATTAACATCTTCCTCTGCGATGACGTTAATCTTTATGTGGTTATTTAATAACAATGGATTAGTTGTAAATCTAATAGACTCTCTATTTGGTGTTAGAATGCAATTTTTAACCAATCCCGATTTAGCGTTATCGGTGATCATGGTTATGAACATCTTTTCTACCGTGCCACATTTTATGATTGTCTTCTTGTCAGGATTGCAGGATATTCCCGGCAGCCTTTATGAAGCAGCTTCCATTGATGGAGCAACAAAGGTGAAACAATTTCTCCATGTGACTGTTCCACAATTAATGCCAATTACCTTCTATGTTGTGACAATGGGACTTGTTGGATGTTTCCAAATCTTTGACCAGGCATTTATCATATCCAATGGTACAGGTGGTCCACAAAACTCTACATTAACATTTACGTTATATATTTATCAGTTGGCTTTTACTAGTAATGATATGGGAAGGGCAACAGCATTGGCATTTATACTTGGTTTAATTATATTTACAGTTACAGCCATTGTGAATAGATTACTAAAAGCAGATAAAATGAATGGGTGATAGGTATGAAAAAAAATAATAAAACCCTAAAAGTAATTGTATATACATTGTTGATAGCCTACTCTCTATTAACGCTTCTTCCGTTTTTCTGGAGTATCTTAACATCATTTAAGACGACAGCAGAAATTGCGGGTGGAGAAACGATTTTCCCGGAAATCTGGAGTTTAAGCGGTTATCAAACAATATTAGAGTCTCAATATACGAGATGGGTGTTCAATTCCATATTCGTTTCCTTGATTGTAACGGTATTAAATTTAATTTTTAATACAATGGCAGGGTATGCTTTTGCAAGAATTCAATTCAGGGGACGTAATATGCTGTTTAGTCTCATGTTACTTTTAATTATGGTTCCCTCACAGGTAACGATGATTCCATTATATATTGTTATTTCTGATTTGGGGTTAATCAATACGCATATGTCTTTAATTTTCACAACGATGATTAACATTGCTTACATCTTCATGATGAGGCAATTCTTTATTAATTTCCCTAAGGATGTGGAAGAAGCAGCGGCTATGGATGGTTTAAGCAAAATAGGAACATTCTTTAGAATCGTCATCCCTAATGCCAGGCCTGCATTGGCAACACAAGGTATCTTCGTATTCATGGCAATTTGGAATGAATTTATGAAGCCATTACTATTCATCTCAAGTCCGGATAAGTATATGTTAACGCAAGGGTTAAACGCACTTTCTAAGCAGTTTATGAATGCAACTGCCTGGGATGTTATTATGGCAGGAGCTCTACTATCAATTATCCCGATATTTATTCTCTACATTTTCTTGAATAAATACTTTATTCAAAGCAATGACCAAACCACTGGTGTCAAATAGTTGGAAGGGGAATGACTTATGTTGAAAGCAGTTATATTTGATTTGGACGGTGTTATCACCGATACAGCAGAGTTTCATTTTCAAGCATGGAGAAATATGGCAAATTCCATTCATATTGATTTTGATCGGGAATTTAATGAAGAATTAAAAGGAATCAGCCGGATGGATAGTTTAAATAAAATTTTAGACTATGGCGGGGTTATAGATAACTATTCGGATGAACAAAAAGAAGAGTTAGCTGATTCTAAGAACAATGAATATGTTAGTTTGCTTAGTGAGTTAAAGCCAGAACATATTTATCCTGGAATCAAAAAATTATTAGATGCATTAAAAGAAAATGATATAAAAATTGGTTTAGCTTCGGCAAGTAAAAATGGTCCGACTATTCTTGATAGATTGGGGATTACTAACTATTTTGACGTAATTGTAAATCCCGCTCTAATCGAGAACGGTAAACCAGCACCAGATATTTTTCTAAAGGCTGCTTTGGATCTAGGAGTAACGCCGGAAGAATGTATAGGGATTGAAGACGCTGAAGCAGGAATTAAGGCAATTAAAGATGCGAACATGTTTGCGGTAGGTGTAGGTACCGTGGATGTTATGAAAAAGGCGGGAGCTGATATAGTACTGGAAAATACGAAGGAATTGGTCTTCAGCAGTCTATTAGATGCTTTCAAGCAAACAAGCCCCCTTTAATCGAAAGATAAGCTCTAAATACTAGAATGGAAAGTGGGATATTTTGGTTACTATAAAAGATGTTGCAAAAAAGGCTGGAGTCTCAATCGCAATTGTATCCAAAGCACTCAATAACTATCCGGATGTTAGTCCTAAGACAAAGCAAAGGATATTAGAGATTGCTAATGAAATGAACTATACACCAAACATTGTTGCTAAGAATCTATCGTCCAAGACACAAAAGACAATAGGTATGATTACATCTGGATTTTTAAATTCGGAAGGAAAAGATAATAGCAACATATTTGATATGTTTAAAGGCGTCTATACTGGTGTGGAAGAAAAACAATATGAACTTGCCATCTATCTAACAGACACACTGAAGCAACAACAAAGAAGTTATGCAAAGTTCTGTCAGAATCGCAATATTGGTGGGGCTGTTTTAATGGGGATTCGTGTAGATGATCCCTATTTCACAGAATTATTGGATACAAATATCCCTTGTGTTCTGGTTGATATAAATATAGAAAGTCATTATGAAAATATTGGTAGTGTTTCCACCGATAATATTAAAGCTAGCTATGAAATCGCTTCGTATTTATTAGACCGAAATCATACACATATTGTTGTGATGGCAGGGACAAAAGCAGCCTATGTCAATAGCCAACGTCTTATCGGAGTAGAAAAGGCTTTTAAAGAATACGGGTTAGAAGTCTCGGATACCAATGTGCTATATGGTAACTTCTCTGAAGAAGAGGCATACGTGCTATCTAAAGAATATCTGGAAAAAGCTAAGGTTGTTCCTACTGCATTTCTATGTTTCAGTGATTTAATGGCATATGGGGTCATGAAAGCTGTAAAAGAAACAGGGTTAAAAATCCCTGAAGATATCTCAATCACTGGTTTTGATGGACTGGTAATTAATGAGTATACGCAACCTACACTTACTACCGCCAAACAAGATTTTTACGAAATTGGCAGACAGTCTGCACTTTTATTACAACAATTGATGGAAGGTAAAAAAGTAGATACGAAACGGATTGTGGAACACCAGATTGTGGAAAGAGAAAGTGTCCAAACATTAACAAAAGAATTGAAATAGCGCTCCTAGGATATATTTTTGGGGTGCTTTTTCTCGCATATGGAGGAATTTAAATAAATGACTTGGAAACTTACAAAATCAGAATTAGATAATCAGAACCTTTTAATCAACGAAAGTCTTTTATCACTTGGCAATGGATACCTGGGTGTAAGAGGGAATTTTGAAGAAGGTTATACAGATGATTTTAAATCAGTTCGTGGTACATACATCAATGCTTTTCACGATGAAACTGAGATTACATATGGGGAAAAGTTACACGCTTTTCCAGATAAACAGCAAAAGCTTGTCAACGTAATTGATGCTCAATCCGTACAAATTTTTATTGATGGAGAACGATTCTCTTTATTTGAGGGGGAGGTCTTATCCTTTGAACGTACGTTGTATTTAGATAAGGGGTACTCCGAGCGCATCATTCACTGGAAATCTTCTGCTGGAAAAGAGGTTCAATTGCAGTTTAGAAGGTTGGTTTCCTTCGTTCATCGTGAACTGTTTGCACTGGATATTAAGATTAAACCTTTAGACGAAATAAAAGAGCTCAGAATTGTCTCTAATGTTAATGGAGATGTATCTAATTTTGTTGATAAAAATGATCCACGCGTTGCCTCCGGCCATGCGAAACGTTTGTCTGTGGAAGAAGTGAAAAAGATAGATAGATATAGTGTCATTAAAGATACCACGTATGAAACGAATTTGGATGTTGCCTGTATCAGCTCTTCACAAGTTGATGTGGAAAATCATTTTTATGAGAGTCATATAAAGGATGGGGCAGTGGAAGAAGTCTATGCTGTTGATGGCCCCGTACAATTTACAAAATTTAATGTGTATACCGATACATTAAGACATGGTGAAAACGTCATAGAAGAAGGGTTGAAAATCCAACATAAGATTGGTGACTCAATATTTGAAAATCTTTTAGCGGAGCAAAAAGCATATCTGGACAATTTTTGGAGTGTAGGCGATGTGAAAATTAGCGGGGATGAACATTTGCAAGAAGGAATTCGCTTTAATCTTTATCAACTGCTACAGTCTGTTGGAAAAGATTCCATTAGTAACATCGCCGCAAAAGGTCTTTCTGGTGAAGGTTATGAGGGGCATTATTTCTGGGATACGGAAATTTATATTTTTCCGGTATTCTTAATGATTAACCCTGAAATTGCGAAAAATTTATTATTACAACGCTATTCCATATTGGATAGTGCGAGAGAGCGTGCTAGAGAAATGGGGCATAAAAAAGGAGCACTTTTCCCATGGCGTACAATCACAGGTGGGGAAAGTTCAGCATTTTTCCCTGCTGGAACTGCACAGTATCATATTAGTGCCGACATAGCGTATAGCTATATTCAATATTATCTTGTCACAAAAGACGAAGAATTTTTGAAAGACTATATGGCTGAGGTACTCTTTGAAACAGCAAGACTTTGGGTGAATACGGGGCACTTTAAAAATGGTCAATTCCGAATTGATGATGTCACTGGGCCAGATGAGTACACTTGTATTGTAAATAATAATTACTACACGAATGTCATGGCTAAGTATAATTTATTATGGGCTGCAAAAGTTTATCATTCAATGAAAGCAAAGGGAGTTGTGGCGACGTTAGCGAATAAACTTGATTTAGGGTTAGATGAAGTGGATGAATGGCAGAAAGCAGCAGAAAAAATGTATCTTCCATATGATGAAAAGTTAGAGATTAGTGCACAGGATGATAGTTTTTTACAAAAAAAACGTTGGGATTTAGAAGAAACGCCAAAAGAAAATTTTCCATTATTATTAAACTACCATCCGCTTACCCTATATCGTTATCAAGTATGTAAACAAGCAGATACTGTGTTAGGTCACTTTTTATTGGAGGATGAAACAGATTATAAGACAATTAAGAATTCATATGATTACTATGAAAGTATAACAACACATGATTCATCACTATCTTATTGTGTATACAGCATCATGGCATCTAAACTTGGATACCAAGATAAAGCGTATGCGTATTTCAATGAAACAGCAAGACTTGACTTAGACAACATACATGGTAATACGAAAGATGGACTTCACATGGCAAATATGGGTGGGACTTGGCTGGGAATTGTTTATGGTTTTGCCGGCGTGCGTGTGAAAGAAAGTGGATTGTCCCTTGTGCCAAACTTACCAAAACAGTGGGATTCGTTGGAGTTTCATTTACAGTATCAAGGAAGACTAATACATGTGAAGATGGGTAAAGATGGAGTTAGTTATTCCTTGATTGAGGGAGAAGAACTTATCTTTAAGCACAAAGGTGAGGATGTCACTCTTGTACGTGGAATATCTGTAAAGAAGTAAAAGAAACCAGACCAGCGGCTTATGTTGGAAGATTATAATCAGTAATTTGATAGAGGGGCGTCTAATCTGGTAATGGGTTAGATCATAACTGGATGAATTGCCGGAACTTCCTAAAGTGTTTTGTACCACAACACAGCTGGAAACGGCAGACGTGAAGATTTAAAAAGCAAAACAATGAACCAATGGATAATCAGCAGCCAAGCGCCTGTGGTGAAAACCTGGCGAAGGTTCAACGACTAGAATGTACTGCCTAAAGCGGAAGCAATGGCAATGAGATTCGTAGGGTGGAGGAGAACGATCCCCATTCGAAGTGCCCAGTCCCTTAGAGATTTAAGGGTGAGGATATAGTCTATTTTGCGATTGAAAGACGTAGCGGCAAAGCAAGCCAACCAGCAACCATAAGGTGTTTGGCAGTTATTACAATAATTATTTTAAAAGGGATTCTAGTTAAGCTAGAATCTCTTTATCTTTTTAGTAATCTTGACAGGTGCATAAAGTGTTCAGTTCTATCGAGTGATAACTGTTCATTTATTCTAGTAGTTACAACTTACCGGATATAGCCATATCATTTCAAATAAAATAGTCATTTTCTCCCCTTTTTTCTTCTTTTTTGTTATAAATGAAGGAATATCGTAGAAAAAACAGAAGTTAGAAATATAGGAATATTCAGGAGGTGAAAAGGTAGAAAGAAATGGCAAAATATAATAATAAAAATGGAGGATTGGCTATGAAAAAGAAAAATAATCTTTTTTTGTGGATCGCAGTTTTATTATTGTTGGCTAGTATCTTAACACCGACAATCACCAACTCCAAAGCTAGAGCTGATGAACATGTCTATGATTTAATTTTACGAAAAGGAACAATTATTGATGGAACAGGAGGACCTTCTTATCAAGCCGATGTTGGGGTGAAAAATGGTTATATCCATAAGATAGGAGACTTAACGGAAGAAAGTGGAACAAAAGAAGTGGATGTTGATGGACAGATTATTGCACCGGGTTTTATCGAAGTGCATAGTCACGCAAACGTAAATTTGCTTCCGGTCGCAAAAAGCTCTCTAACACAGGGAGTAACTACTGAAATGTTAAATCCTGATGGTTTTGGTAGCGCAGATATAACAGATAGATTGAAGCTTGAAGAAGAGGGGTTGGCTATTAATATTGGAGCGTATCTTGGATTTAATGCCGTCTGGGAAGAAGTAGTAGGTGAAGATGATCGAGAACCTACGGAAGCGGAAATAGGAGAGATGCAAAATCTAGTACAAAAAGGTATGGAAGACGGAGCTTGGGGTATTTCTTCTGGATTGACTTATACGCCGGGAGCATATGCAGAAACAGAACACATCATAGAAGTGGTGAAAGCAGCTGAAAGATGGAGAACTAACTTTCCAAGTCATATTCGAAATGAAAATAACCAGGTAGTCGAAGCCACTGCTGAAATAATAGAAATTGGTGAACAAGCTGGACTTGTTCCTGTAATTACCCATATGAAAGTAATGGGGCCAGATAATTGGGGGAAATCCGCAGAAACTATAGGATTGATTGAAGAAGCTAACGCTAGGGGCACTTACGCTGCTGCAGATGTCTATCCTTATTTAGCAAGCCAAACTGGAATTACAGCGATTGTGCCCAATTGGGTAGAAGATGGTGGGCGACAGGCGATGCTTGATCGCTTCAACGACCCTGAATTACGGCCACAAATTAGTGAGGAAATTGAAGAATTAATCTTAAGTAGAGGAGAAAGTGCTGACGATGTCTATTTCCCTGAAAAGAGACTAACATTACAAGAGATCGCCGATAGTCAGAATGTCAGTCCAGGTGAAGCTGTAATGAGAATTATAGAGGAAGATGGTAATGTACGCACCATCTATTATTTTGGGGATGAAGGGGATTTCAAAAGAATTCTTCAAAATCCAACTACAGCTATAGGATCTGATGGAGGCGTGACAGATTCTGCGAGCATTCATCCGAGAAGATACGGAACGCATCCGAGAGTTCTCGGAAAATATGTTAGAGAAGAGAGATTAATAGAGTTAGAAGAAGCTATATTCAAAATGACTGGTTTACCCGCTACGATGATTGGAATGACTGATAGGGGGCTGATTAAAGAAGGTATGGTAGCAGATATCACCATTTTTGATTCAAATACAATAATCGACCATGCAACCTTTGATGAACCGAAACAGTATTCTGAAGGGATTTATCAGGTTTATGTGAACGGGGAGTTAGCGCTTGAAGAAGGGGAATTAACGGGAACTCAAGCAGGAAAAGCTCTTAAACGTTCCGGCAATATGCCAAGTCGCCCAGCATCTTTTAGTAAAAATGCTGATATAGATGTCGATGGAAAACTCTTGGAAGTGAATCCTCCAAGAAAGGGCCAAAAGCCTGTCATTGAAATGTCTATCAGCCAGGAGGCCTACGGAGAAGCAACTGGAACTCTTTTCTTTGAGGATAAAGCTAATGGAATAAAAATCGAAAGCCTCCAGCTAGGAGAGGTACAGACTTTGGATGATAACTGGGCTAGTTTCACGGGTATTGGTGCTATAGATGATCCCGAAGAAACTAAAGCTTTCTCCATCATCCTGGAGGAAAGCGATCCGCTAGTATCTGGCGATCGAGCAACTGTGACCATCGAAATAGAGGATGAGTATAAATTTAAAGGGTTTTTAGTACCAAATGAAATAAAATTGGAGGCTTCTGAAAGTAACTAGTTCTAGGTCTGGGCCGGTGTGACAGGTACCTCAATCTCGTGAGGGCAACCAGGACAAGTCTCTTGGTCTGCGTTGTTATGAGGATTAAAGGTTTTCAGTTTTTATGAAGATTAGACTGATTAATAACACTCCATAATTGGTTGACTTTTACTAGGAATATACCAATTATGGGGTGTTTTATGTGTGGGTAAGGGTTACTTTATTTTCTGGTATTGGATTAAAATGGAGTCGAGGGATATCATGTTCATTTAGAGGCCCAGTTAGTCCCAAGAAAAGGTACGTGCCTGGATGGCAAAAAGATACAAGGAAGTTTGATTTTCCGGATAAGCCAATTGTAACAAGTATATAAAGGTATGCTGTAAAAATGAGTTTTAATCGAGAAGAATTAAAACGTAATTCTCAATTATATATGTCAGCATGAGGTTGTTTGGAGAGACGTTACATATCGTTGTCCAGTCATTGATATATAATTCCACATAATTTCGAACAACGCCAACAACCTATATGGTTCCATTCTGGGAACTTTTCTTATTAGACGATTTAACTAGTTGCATATGGCCTTCGCTAATTGAAGAATCCTATGTCAGATCTTTAATCGAAGAAGACCCTAGCTCACAGATTCTCTGGAATATCCTCACAGTGGAGGTTTTTTACAAAGCGAATTGCACTTAAAGTGGATGGCTGTCTGTTAAAAAATCATTCATTCGGGTACTGAACAGGCACGAATATAAACCATACCCTCATTGAATTATAATTAACCTAATCAATAGTTTCTCTAGATATATCTAAAAAGAGGCTGATCTTAAATGGTCAGTCTCTTTTTAACGCCCCAGAATTAAGTATATAATTCACTAAAAGGATATTAAACCAACTTTCTATTCAAAATTAGAATAAACAAATAATTTACCTAAAATTCCCAAGATTTATTTGATTAGGTAAAAAGTTGTGGTAAAATAGATTTAGTTAGTGAAGGAGGTGAAATTTAAATGTCAGTATCAAGAATTTTAAAATGGGTTACTGGAGCATTCGAAGCATTTCTAGCGATTCCGGTCCTTGGTGGGACTTTCATTGTTTCTTTGTTTTGGACACCGTTACTTGTTATGCTAATCTTACATATTGTCACATTAATAATGACCAAAAAGGATGAAGGTAAAACAGTAGGTAGTGTCTTAGGGATCATTACTAGCTGTATTGGTTGGATCCCAGGGGTCGGTATGATTATGCATATCCTTTCTGCTATTTTCTTAATGATAAATGCAGCACAACCTGATAATAAGTCTATTAGTAATAATCCAGCAGCTTAATGCAATTATATTTTTTAAAACACAAAACAGCCCAAAGGTAAAAGTTTGTAACCTTTGGGCTGTTTTGTGTTTTAAAGGAGATTTAGACCCAGTCCCCCGCCGTATTAATGAGCTAATGTGCACTAATAGTTGTCCATCTGGATTAGGTTTTATTCTTATGGGTTCCCACTGTCGTTGTCGAGCAATAGAAATGGTTCCTAGGCTTTCAGATATTTGGAAGCCTAGGAACTGTCCTTCATGATTCTAAAGAATCATTAATTTTTATTAAAAATAGGAAAAAAGTCTTAACAGGATTATTATGTTCGGGTATAATATAATTTGTGTGAAATATTGGATAATTTGGTAATGCTTTCTATAGTTCGCGCTATTAATTTTTTTTGGGAGGAAAGATTGTGAAGAAGAGTCGAAGGTATTTTAGTATTCTATCTATTATTTCCCTAATGCTTTCTATAGTGTTAACTCCACTTAATCACTATAGTGCAGCGGAAACTGTAACAGCATCTGATTTTAAACTGGAGGTGAAACAGGAAGAGGGTTCGAATGTCCTAAATTGGTATGTTTCTGAAAGTGACGTGCAAAATAACTATGATTTTTCCTTATATAAAAACGGAGAAGAAATAAGCATAGATGATGCACTGTTAATTGAGGAAATAGAATCAGAAGAAGATGGTAACCTCTATTCAAAGTATCAATACACTGATTCGGAAATAACTTCAACTAGCAATTATACATATAAAATTATTGGTTATTCTGAAGAGGGAAACAACATCTTTAGTAATGAAGTTTTAATAGAAGCAGAAAAAATTAATAACGAAGCAGAAGTTTCTGTAAGCGACACAACTATATTAGAACGTATGGAGTTTTTAATCGGCGGTCATGCCGGACAAGTATTGAAAGAGGGAGAAAATACCTTTTCATTTAGCTATCAATCTTTTATTGAGGGCGGTGTCATTACCGGGACTAGTTGGGAGGATGATTCCTCTCTTATAGAAGAGCTTACTCTAACAGCTTCAGAGAATACAATAGAGGCCGAATATTCCTATCGTGATCGAACTAGTGGGACAATTTCATTTACGGATGGAAAGGGTTCCGTTTCTTTAAGTGACTTATATGGTATTAGTGAGGATATGACATTCGGTCAATTTAAGAACTTTATCCTTGAAGAAGGTGATGGGGATGTGCACTTCATCCTTAAAGATGCAGAAGGAAATAAATCAGAAGCAGTTTTGCATTTAACTAATGCAGATGACTTGCAAGAAAATGACCTGAACGAAGAAGATACCCAGGTTAGCGAAGAGAATGACCTGAACGAAGAAGATACCCAGATTAGCGAAGATACTGACTTAGAGGAAGATCATGATGACTATAACAACTACATCGAATTAAATGATTTCAATTCGTCACATAATGCTATTTCATTATCTTGGTATACCGATACGGAACACGACAAGTTTGAGTTACTTGTTGACGGTAAATTGATAGATACAATTGATGAATATTCTTATACATTTGAAGGGCTTGAGCCGAATACAGAATATAACATTTCTATTATCGGGCATAAAAATGATAGTCCGTCTGTCCAATATGACGGATGGTTCTCCACGGAATACGACGATTCTAAATTTAAAGAAATAAGTATAAAAGTCTCCGATCAAGAAGGCAATGCGTTAGATGAAAATGAAGCATGGTATCAAGTCCGGATTGAAGGCTTGGATGAAGCGAATCAAGACATTTCTTACTACGGTTATCTAAATGAGAGAGACGTATATTATGACGAAGACAACTTGAAATTGCCAATTGGCAACTATAACGTCATCGTTTATGATAGCGAAGATCATAGTCGCTCGCAGGGGTTTGAAATAGAAATCCAAGAAGATGTTGATTACGTTGCGAACCCTATAAATCTAGTTTTTGATGAAAATATCGAATCCCAACCGCTGGACATTCAAATAGGAAATGTAACAGGAGATTCCATTGAGTTAAAGTGGAATAAGCAAGATAGAGTAACAAGCTATGACGTTTCAGTCTTTACAAATGAAGGAAATTATACAGAACAAACCTTTGCGTTAAACGGTAATGAAACAAGTATTGTTGTTGCAGATCTGGAATCCAACACGCCATATGAAGTCGATGTTTCAGTGAAATATGAAAGTGGATTAACAGATTGGGAAGCATTTATTGTGAAGACAATGGGTGAGGATAGCCAAAGCGAATTAGTTAAGTTTGAGAGTGAAAACTTAGAAAAAGCTGTGGCTAAGGAATTGGGTATCTACCACCGTGACATTACACAGGAAGATATGAAAAAACTATATGGTATCGATGTGTATAATCAAAAAGTTGATAGTCTCAAGGGCTTGGAGTACGCGGTTAATTTGTGGAATCTCTCAATAACATATAGTGAAATTAGTGATCTATCTCCACTCAGTGACCTAGATTCTTTACAATCTATTTATTTATATGGTAATAACATTGAGGATATTTCTCCTTTGATCGGTTTGGAAAAAATAGATACACTTGATTTAGATGATAATCATATACAGGATTTATCTGCATTGCAAAATATGGATTCTTTAAGAACTCTTTATCTTTCAGGAAATAATATTAAGGATATAGATGTTTTAAAGAACTTAAATAATTTAGAATCATTATATCTTTGGGGAAATCAAATAAACAATATATCTATTCTCGATTCCCTGCCTAAACTTAGATATTTAGATTTATCGAATAACAGTATAACGGATCTTACACCATTACTTTCTCTTGCAGAGTTAGAAAGTGTATATCTGGAAGGAAACAATACTATTTCTGATTCGGAAGTATTATTCACACTGCTTGATTCTGGAGTAGAAGTTTATGCCGATGGAATTGATGGACATCTTTATGGATATATAGATGATGTGACCGAAGATTCCATTACTTTGAATTGGGAAGTTAATCAGGAGGTATCCTATTTTGAGATTTATCAGGATGGGGAAACGTTTGAGCTCGATTCTGATGTTCGGTCATACACTTTCGAGAACTTAGAGCCTAATGAATATTACAACTTCGAGTTAGCAGCAGTGTATGAAGATGGAAGTAAAAATTATCTTTACTTTGATAAGCGAACTAAAATTCCTGAAAAATATCAGGTAGATGCAAAAATACAAGTTGAGAACGCAGATGTGTTAAGCGATGAGATTAGTTCGTTTGATTTATATACGCTCCATGGAGATTACTATGTTTCTTTTTATGGATATGTAGATCAGGATGGTTACCTGGTTGAAAGCTTTGGAGATAATTTATTTACTTTGTCTGAAGGGCAACATTATGTTCATTTTTATAATGACGAGTATGATGAGCTGGATAGCTTTATTATTCGAGTAAATAAAGATGGGGACTATGCAGCAGAACCGATCGTACTGGACTTTGACAGGAAATCAGAGGTTGTCGAGTTTAAGGACCGTAATCTTGAAGAAGCAATCCGTAATGAGCTCGGCATTGACAGTAGAGAGATTACTACCAAAGACATGGAGAAATTGTTATATCTTTATGCCGCAGGGTATGGAATACGTGATTTGTCCGGGATAGAATATGCACAAAATCTCATGTCACTTGATTTATACAATAATTTTGTTCAGGATATATCGCCATTAGAAAATTTAATCTATTTAAATGATCTAATACTATGGGATAATAATGTTTCCGACATTAGTGTGCTGTCAAATCTAGTAAACTTAGAATACGTGGATCTTGTGAATAATAAAATTACAGATGTGACTCCATTAGCGAATTTAAAAGATTTGCGAGGAATATATCTAGAGGGTAATCCGGTAAAGGATATTACTGCACTTAAATCGTTAACAGAGATGGACTATTTGTATATTTGGGACCTTCCATTAGACCTTGAAAATACAGATTCATTAGATGCGATAGAAACCTTAAAAGATGCAGGAGTATATGTAGATTTTTATGACGAAGCTTTATCTCCTGAGATCTATGTATATGTAAATGAAATAACGGATTCATCCATTCATGTTGATTGGTGGGTCAGTAACGATGAGGATGTTGAAAGCTACCAAATTTATTTAAATGGTGAAGAAGTTGAAACGTTAGACAAAAATACGTTTGAATATACAATAGGTGGACTAGCTTCAAATACACATTACGATATCGTTGTACAAGCCATCAATGAAAATGGTGAAGAAGTAGCTGTACAATATTTATATGAGAAAACGGACTATGCAGTAGAGGACTACAAAGAAGTTTCTTTGAAAGTTACCGATTCTGAAGGTAATCCAATCCAGGAAAGATTAGAGTATTCTATTGAAGGGATTGGAAACAACGGTTTTTACATGTATGGATTTACCGATGAAGATGGGTATTTTAGAACTTGGTCCAGTGCTGGAAACACCGTAGAGCTACCAAAAGGTGACTATGAAGTGATTATTTATAGTAATGAAAACTATAAATCTGTTCTGGAGGAAATTGTAGTTGAGGATGAACAGGATTATGTAAGTCATCCATTTGAATTCCAACTGGAGGAAAAAGAAAAAGTAACGAAGAATATTTCGATACAAGTTACAGATGAAGCTGGTAATCCAGTAGATTCTGTTGAGTACTTGTCCCTTTATAGCTCAAAGGCAATGCAAGATTTCGGATATAACAGTGGTGATTACTATTTCTGGAATATCCAGGGTGATAATGGGGTCTATGAAGTAGAAGATGCGGTTATTGGCTATGATTACCAGCTAAATGTTCGTACGAATGATTATATTACGCACAATGGAAAAGTTAAGCTAAGCGAAGACACAGAAACCATTGAAGTTGTTCTAAAATCTGGTGCAAGTATCACTGGTGCAGTTACGGATACAGAGGGAAATGCATTAAGTGCAAGCTACTATATTTATGGCGACCAAACGTATGAATATGGTGAGATAAACGGACAGGTAATGAATGTTGGAGGATTAACTCCAGAAGATTTAACGATAGATATTTCGATGCCTGGATATCAATCCGAAGTCATTCAAGTGACTGCAGATCAATTTGACAATAACACACTAGATTTAGGTGCGATTAAAATGCAATCTGAAACATATATTCATGGTAAACTTTATAAGGAAAATGGGGAGCCAGCTAAGAATGTTTCAATCAATCTCTATAAAGAAGGATCGCGTTGGAGTTCTAACTGGACACAAACAGATGCGAATGGATATTTTAAAGCAAGCAATGTGCAGGGAGGAATATATACATTAAGCACCAATGCCTATAACCTTCCAAATATAACGATAGAAGACATACAGCCGCAATTTGAAGAATATGTATTTATGTTGGAGGAACCTGGTGAAGGTAACTTTAATGGTGAAGGAAATGGGTTTACTGCTTCCAAGCAAACGGTTATTCCTGGAAAAGATCTAGAATACCGATTTGATTTCCAAAATAATGGAGATGAAGCAGCGGAAGATGTAGAAATCTCATTTAATCTATCTCCAGAATTAGAGATGGTGGAAGAATCTGTACTTATCCTTCTTGATGGTAAAGAAGTGGAAGCAGATATGGAGAATGGTGTAATTATACTTGATGAAGTGAAAGTAGGGGAAAGTGGATCGGTAACATTTAAAGCAGATGTAGATTCTATGGCTGCTGAAACTTTAGTTTCGACGGGTACGATTTCTATTGGCGGAGAAGCAGAAAAATCATATACAACAGCTTCACAAGTGTTATTTATTTCATTAAATGCACCATCCGTTACTGCTGATCCTAAAATCACGGTATATGGCAGTGTAAAGCCAGGAGCCGAAGTATCTATCTATGATGGTGATGTTTTACTGGCAGAGACGTCAACGGACTCGAAATGGTGGTTTGCGGATGTTACACTTCCTGTTTCAGGTGAAAGCAGTTCACATCAATTAGTTGCTAAAATCACGGATGGACAGCGTACAACCTATTCCAAACCGGTAAGTGTTACGTATAATGCTGAGATTCCGAAAGTAACGGATGTTACTATTAGCGCGGGATGGAACCAAAATATTTCGGTGAATCCTAATGTTGGTGTGGTAACGGCTGCGATTGCAGAGTATACGCCAATTGATGTCACAGTACAGTTTGACGGAGATGTGGACGATGCATCTATCGGCTTCCTTGGAGAAGCGTATTCCTTAACTAAGGATGGAGATAGCTATCATGCAGTAATACCAGGAACATGGAGTTCCTATGGTGAACAAATGCTGGACTTACAGTTTATTGTTAATGACCAGAATGTTAAATTGCCGCTGATGGAAGTAATTGTGCTCATTGACCCATCTGGATATGTTTTTGAAGGTAGTATGGATTATCGTGTTCAAGGTGCCACAGCTGTGGTGGAAGAAAAAGTTAGAGGTGGATGGCACCAGTGGGATGCGGAATTCTTTGGCCAAATTAATCCTCAAGTTACAGATGAAGATGGCCGTTATGGTTGGGATGTTATTAGAGGGGATTGGCGTGTAATCTTCAGTAAAGAAGGATATGATACGTATATCAGCCGTACGGTAACAGTACCGCCAGCCGAAACAGAACTGGATATTCCATTAACAAGGAATTATGAGCCGATTGTTGAAGCTGTAGCGGTGGAAGATAATGTGATTACTATCGAATTTGATCGCTTGATAAATGAAAGTAACATCGATTCTTATATTCAAGTGCTTAAAGATGATGAAGTAGTAGATGGAACGTTTACATTAGAAGGATACGATGGTTTCAAACAGGTAGAGGATAGACCTGGTTATTATGAGCCAGACACTTCTATTCAATTATCTGAGTTCATTACTTGGACACCGAACGAACCATTAGCACCAAACAGTGAATACATCGTTGTTATCAGTAAAGATATTCAAGATTATGACGGTAAGACAATGGTAGAAGATGTCACATTCACGTTTGTGTCGGATGATGTACCAGAAGAAAACGTTGAAGAAGATGGCGATGAATTACCTGCTGATGATAAAGAAGATGAGCAGGTAACTGTTCCAGATGAGTCGGCTGATAAAGAACAAGAGTCACCTAAAACAGATAAGTCACCTAATAAGGATGAAGGGAAATCCCCTTCAGATGAGCAAGTTGATGAGAAGAAAAGTGGAAAAAATAATGTTATTCCTGTGTCACCAGTAATAAAAAATAAAATAGCATTACTTGATGACGAAATATTTAATTCTATTGCAGATGTTGAAATTTTAGAAATTAACGTTTCTAATGAAGGAAAAACATCTTTAGTAGAGTTACAGATAAGCGAAAAACAAATGAGTTTGTTGAAAAAGAACAATATATCACTAAGTATTGTCAATAATGATGTTAACTTGGTTATTCCGATGTCAGTTTTCAAAAATGGAAATAAAGCAGCTTCCATTTCGCTTGAAAAACTAAATCTAGACGTGGATAGCCTAAGTCCAGTCTATGATTTTACAATTAAGCAAGACAATGAGATTATCAGTGAATTTGAAGATCCAATTACTTTAAATTTTGAAGTAACGAAGGACGTTCAAAATCAAGAAAACGTTAAGGTATTCTATTTGAATGTTGAAGAAAATGAATGGGAGCTTGTAGGTGGAGAATTTGAAAATGGTGTAGTCTCTGCTGCAACAAATCATTTTAGTGTTTTCACAGTGTTCGAAATGAATAAAGAAAATGACTCGGAAGTTGTTAAAGACGAAAAAGACAAGGAAGACAAGAAAGATGAGAAGGATAAGATAGATGAGAAAGGCGAGAAAGATGAAAAGGATAATAAAGATGGGAAGGAACTACCTGATACAGCTACAAGTATGTATAATTGGTTGTTAATCGGTTTTCTTTTTCTTACAGCTGGGTTTAGTTTTTACTTCATACAAAGAAGAAAAAAAGCATAATTGATTGATGAAATATCCCTCTTGAAAATGGAGGGATATTCTTTTACATAAGGTATAAAGGAGAAATTATTCATGAAGAAAAAGATAATTGTAATGGTAATGGTAAGTACATTTTTGTTATCAGCTTGCACTGGTGAAACAGAAGAAAGTAAAGATTCATCAAAATCCAGTGAATCTTCTTTTGCTGATTATGAGCAGCAAATAAAAGATTTGAAAGTTGATAATGGCAGATTAAAAATGGAAAATGATAAGTTAAATGACCGTATCACTCAGATGGAACGAAAATTAAGAGAGCGGGGAGTAGAAGGGGAATAGTTAATTCTGAATCGGAGTCGCTAGTCAAAGACTATTTTCTTGTTTCACATTCAGGGATACGGGCCAAAGGTATTTTACAGTTATTACAATTATTTTAAGAAATTTAAGAGGCTGGGACATAACTAAAGGGTTCCGTTTTGAGGTGCATATTAATAAATTGACAAGCGAAATGACGTGTGAATTGACACACGTCATTTTTATTGTTATATCAAGGTTTATTGGGCATTTTGTGTCAAATTGGCAATCCAATGTTTAAAGTTTTCCACCTCCGAAGAACCAAAAGAACGCTTCAACAATTAAGGTTAGAAGAGGAAGCGGCTAATGTCTAAGTTATGATGATGGGCAAATCGATGAGGATTTAAAGCCGAGTTTTTAAAAGTGATTATGAGTTTAGGGGTTATCTTTTGAAATGCCAGAACTATCCCTAGAGAATCCAGGGTCAGACCCCACCGCATTACAACAATGCGATAAAGACTTAAAAAGACCAGGAAAAGCCAAGGAAATGACGCACGACAAAAATAAGCCTTACTCTGCATCCCTTTAGCGTGAAAGTTTATTACCTTAAACGTGTACCACCTTTTTGGTATGAGTTTTCATAACCTAAAGGAGATGTTATAGTAGGTTTCATAAGTAATTTAACGGTAAGGGGAATTTCTAAATGTCAGTAATTGATTTTGAAGCAGCAAGAAAATGGTCTAAGATTCCAAGAGATACACAAGAACTGCTCCTTAATAACGTGTTCTGTTCAAATTGCTTTGAGACAACTATTGTAGACTATACACTCCATAATAATGAAAATGGTGTCCTTCTCAAGGGTAAGTGCAAGAAATGCGGGGGAGATGTAGCGAGAGTTGTGGAAGATGCATAGAAGCAGAAAAGACTGACAGAGCCTACTGTCAGTCTTTTTTAAGGACCACAGGGACAGGTTCATTGGTCCTATTCTATAGACGAACCAGTAAACCTGTCCCCATGTCCCACAAAAGAACGTTTAGCACAAGGAATCGAAAAAAAAAGTCAGCCTATGAGTGGGAGAGTTGGGCAACGAATTTTATTATTGATAATTGCTCACTTATAGTTGCGCATATCGTCAAAGAAACAAGAAAAAAGTAACCATCCTTCGCCCAATTATAGCTTAGGATAGGTTACTTTTTAAAACTTAACCAACTATTTAGGTCAGTCGCATGCGGCATGTAGTTGCTTTGGCTGGGTGTTAGTAGCACTCAGTCTATTTTATTCAGCTTCTAATGTTATTATAGATGACTCCATTACGGAAACGAAAGGGAGTCACTTAAACAAACTAAAACTAAAAAAGCTTTTCTCATAAGAGAAGAGCTTTCATCATCTTATTTACGCTTTTTCAACGTTTGCTGCTTGTGGTCCGCGGTTACCTTCTTCGACTCCTTCAGTACCTTGATGCGTCTATAGCCATTATTTTGCTTTTTCAATTTACTTGGGTGGGATTGCTTTTTGAATGGTTCATGGAGAGAAAAAAGCCAACAAAAGAAAAGCTGTTTTCGGTTCTCTTGTTGTTTACAGGTTCCGTACTTGCCGTGAACATGGTTAACGTTTCTTTTAATTCAGATTCTTATATTGGAATACTTTGGGGTTTATTAGGAGCATTTTGTTTTACACTATTTATTTATACGAGTGGGCGTGTAGGGACTAATGTACCTGCTACCCTCAAAAGTACATATATGGTGCTAGGTGCTTTAGTTATTACTTTTATATTCTTCCCTCCAGAATTTTTAGTGAATGGTACACTTTTTGAAGGCCTATGGATTTGGGGAGTTATCCTGGGTGTGATTGGGTCATATTGCCACCATTACTTTTCAGCATATCGATGCCAAAAGTGGGAACGGGTTTAGGGACTATTCTAAGTGCTTCAGAACTGGCAATGGCCGTATTTATGTCTATAATAGTTTTGCGCGAAACCGTAACATATATACAGTTTCTCGGTGTTGGGAATAATCCTCTTTGGAATTACATTATCTAGCCTTCCTCCTATCAAGGCAAACACTTTCATTAGATAAAAACCATTAAGCAACAAAAGGGGAACGAGGTCTATATATGGCTATGTTCCCATTTCTCAATTTTAAAATTGAAACCAATTGGTAAAATTTATGCAAGGCCAATGGGTCAGACTCCATGCACATTAAAAACGCAGAAGATTCAATTTATAATTTTCATTTAATCCAATGAATCTTAGAACATAGTATTTAGCATGAGCTGTGTCAATTTTTATTCTATTTGTAACAAATAGAATAGTATTATATAATTAAATAATGCACTAGAGTTTCATCTATTACTAAGGGGGATCGTATATGAGTCAATTTACATTAGGGAGTCTTATGAGAAAAAATGCAGTTCAATATCCTCATAATCAAGTATTTGTCTCTGAAAATGTTAGTTATACATATCAGGAGGCAAATGCAGAGGTAAATAGAATAGTATATTGGATGGAAGATAAGGGAGTTCAACGAGGTGATCGTGTAGCCATATTAATGGATAATGGAGTTTCGTATGGACTTTTTGTATTTGCCATTGCGAAATTAGGTGCCATTTTTGTTCCAATCAATATCCGGTTACATAATAGGGAGATAGATTATATCCTAAATGATTGCGCACCTAAGTTAATGATAACAAATGAAAATTTGTATCCGATTGCAAAAACGAGTGCTAATAGCTGCGAAGTACCACTGTATCAGGATAAAGATATTCTTGATGATTTGAAGGGATTTGCTTCAGATGAACCCGACCTAGAAGTAGTAACATCAGATATTTACACGATTAAATATACAAGTGGAACGACTGGGTTTCCTAAGGGATGTATAGCAACTCATCAAAACTGGTTATGGAATAATAATAATATTCATTCCTTTATTGAAAATAGTTCTGAAGATAGTTACTTGGCTTTACTCCCACTCTTCCATGTGGCGGGATTTGGAGCTTTTCTCACTCATATCCATTATGGTGGGAAGGTAGTATTTACTTCAGGGAAATTTGATGAAAAAGAAGTGTATGAACTAATTGAGAGAGAAGAGGTTTCTACCATGTTTATTTTAGAACCTCTATTAAGTAAGTTCTTATACTCGGAATACTATGATGTGAAAAAAGTTAAGACGATCAAGAACCTTTTATCTATGGCTGGAATTGTTTCATCTAAGATTGTTACCGATATTAAAAATAAACTTCAATGTAACTATTTTGGTATTTACGGATCTACTGAAGCTAGTAGTATAGTAACTGCAATCAATTATAAGGAAAACATGAAAAATTATAAGTCATACGGATACTTATTGCCAAACTTTGAAGGGGAGATTGATAATATAAGCAATAATCCCAATGAGGAAATTGGTGAGCTTTTACTTAGAGGACCTTCCAACATTCAAGGTTATTGGAATAAAGAAATAGAGACGAAAGAACTATTGAAAGGAGGCTGGCTTCATACAGGTGATATCTTTCAAAGACATCAAGATGGAACACTAGAGATGATTGACCGCAAAAAGTACCTGATAAAAACGGGTGGAGAAAATGTCTATCCAAATGAAGTAGAAACAGTCTTAAGAGAGCACCCAAATATTGCGGACGTTGCTGTCATAGGAATCCCTGACAGAACTTGGGGGGAAGCAATAAAAGCGTTCATTGTTTTAGCACCTGGTTCAAAAACAATGAATAGTAATCAAATTAAAGATTGGTGTAGGGATAAATTAACAGGTTTTAAAATACCAAAGTTTTATGAGTATATAGACGAAATTCCGCGTAATCACTCTGGAAAGGTATTAAAGGGCGAACTACAAGATAGGGAAGAGTCTACTATTGGGGAGGGATAAAATGGATAATTCATTAAAATATATCATTTATGAAAAGAAAAACAATATAGCAATTATTACAGTTAATCGTCCGGAAGTACTAAATGCTATAAATAATCAGTTACTATCTGAATTAGATTATACTGTAAACGTAGCAGAGGAAGACGATGATATAAGAGCAATTATCATAACAGGTAGCGGGGAAAAGGCATTTATGGCTGGTGGAGATATTGCTGCTATGAAAGAGATGTCTCTGATGGAAGGAGAAAGGTTTGTATATGCAGGCCATACCTTTTTAAACAAATTGGAGAATAGCCGAAAGACTGTAATTGCAGCCTTAAACGGTTATACACTCGGTGGAGGGCTAGAAATAGCATTGGCCTGTGACCTACGTGTTGCTGATGAAAATGTTCAGTTAGGATTACCAGAAGTAACTATTGGTCTATATCCTGGCTGGGGTGGCACACAACGACTTGCACGTCTTGTTGGCACTGGTGTTGCCAAGCAGCTTGTTTTTACAGGAGAAAGAATTACTGCTAATGAGGCAAAACAATTAGGTATTGTAAATAAAGTCGTGTCCTCAGGGCAAGTATTGGAGGAAAGCTTAGCTTTAGCAAACAGAATACTGAAAAATAGCCCAATAGCTGTTATGCAAGCTAAGAAGGCAATCAATAATGGGATTGAGATTTCTTTGGAAAAGGCTTTAGTATTAGAAGCAGAAGCATGGTTAGTTAATTTTGCGACAGAAGATCGTGTAGAGGGAATGCGCGCTTTTGTAGATAAAGAAAAACCAAATTATAAAGGTAGATAGTTAGTTTCAGACCTCAAAGATTGGAAGAAGAGGGGAAATTAATGAAGGTTTTTAAATAAAAAATAAAAAAGGCCTTTCTCGCTTACTTTTTGAAGCGAGAAAGGTTTTTTAGGTCGGGTTATAGGGACAGATCATTGAATCTTTAGAAAGGTAATGAGAGCATTCACCACGAATGCTCTTTTGAAAGTATTATTCCACAGAGAAAATTTCATATTAACGGAAACGAAAGAAGGTCGTTCACTTATATAAACTAAAATGAAAAGCTTTTCTCTTAAGAGGAGAGCTTTCATAATTTTAATTACACTTTTTCAAAGTTTGCTGCTTGTGGTTACCTTCTTCACCTTCGAAAGTTACTGCTTGTCCTTCATCTAATAATTTGACCCCATCGCCTTGAATTGCTGAGAAATGTACGAATACATCTTCTCCACCTTCAACCTCGATAAAACCGAAACCTTTATCTCCAAAAATTTTATTGACAATGTATCCCATGGTGTCCAGCGTTTGCCTCCTGCATATCTATGCTCAAGCGCGCATTTATTTGGTGAATGATGCAGACTTAAGGGAGGATTAACATGATTATTGTTTATAAATAATTGACTTATAGCAAGTGATAAACGAATGAAAACGCTTAATTAAGAATTATAAGAAAATTTTCATTAAATACATTGCTTTTTTCAGAAATATTGTGTAATATATTGCGTATTAGATAATAGGCAAAGGGGTTGCAGCAATGATAACATTCATCGGGTCTATCTTATTTTTGATTGTTGGTTATGTAATATATAGCAAGGTTGTCGAACTAATTTTTGGTATTGATGATAATCAGGAGACGCCTGCCTATTCCAAACAAGACGGTTTAGACTTTGTACCAATGAAATGGTGGAAAGGGAGTTTGATCCAGCTATTAAACATTGCTGGAACTGGACCAATCTTTGGTGCAATATTAGGTGCGCTATACGGACCTGTCGCATTTATTTGGATTGTTGTTGGTTGTATCTTTGCTGGAGCTGTGCATGATTATTTCTCTGGCATGATGTCACTTAGACATGGTGGTGCACAATTTCCAACACTAGTAGGAAAATATTTAGGGAAATATGCGAAGTTTTTAATTACGATTGTTTCCATTTGCTTGATGATTTTAGTGGCGGCAGCTTTTACAGCGGCGCCTGCTCAACTGGTTTCTTCGATAACACCACTTAGTTTTACGGCATGTTTACTTATCGTTTTTGTTTATTTATTGCTTTCTGCAATACTACCAGTTGATAAAATTATTGGTAAGCTTTATCCGTTTTTCGGTGCCATTCTTATTTTTATGGCTGTATCCATTGGGATTGGGATGTTCTTTTTCGAAACACCAATACCTAATTTAACATTAAGTAATCTACATCCTGGGGATATGCCGATATGGCCGTTGTTAATGGTTACGATCTCCTGTGGTGCGATATCTGGATTTCATTCTACTCAAAGTCCGATTATTGCACGTACATTGAAAAAGGAAAGTGAAGGTAGGAAAGTATTTTACGGTGCGATGGTTGTAGAGGGTGTTATCGCATTAATATGGGCTGCAGCGGGTATGACATTCTTTGGTAATACTGGTGGTCTTCAGGAAGCATTAGCTGTAGGTGGACCTGGTGGAGTTGTAAATGAGATCAGCATCTCTACCCTTGGCACATTCGGTGGAATTCTAGCAATCTTGGGAATCATCGTTCTTCCAATCACGACAGGTGATACAGCACTTCGGTCGTCGAGAATGATGCTAGCAGATTTAATAACACAAATTACGAAAAAAGAGTTTAATAAGAAAGGGACAGTTGCTTTACTTATCATTCCTGTTGCATTGCCAGTGCTGTTTCTTTCCATGATTGATTATAATTTCTTGTGGCGCTATGTTGGGTGGACAAACCAGGTTGTTGCGACGGTGATGTTGTGGACAGGTGCGATGTATCTAGTGAAAAATTACAAGTTTCACTGGATTTGTAGTATACCAGCATTATTTATGACAGCAGTTGTTTGTAGCTACGTTTTCTACGCACCAGAAGGATTTAATATGGATTATGGCATCTCAATGATACTCGGTTCGATCCTTTGGGTTGTTGTTGCAATTTGGTTTGTAAGTAGATTGATCAAACAGAAAAAAGTGAAGGATAATGAAGTTCCTGTTACTAGAGCTTCGTAGTGGTGCCTGTCACTCCTCGAATTATGTCGAATAGGAAGCATGGGGACGGTTCTTTTGCTTCCTTTGCGAACCGCGGGGACAGGAACCTTGGTCCAGGTGGGGGTTAATGTTGCGCGGAAATAGCTTAGGTTTGTGCGATAAAGGCTGGAAGTTGCGCAATAATGACCGGAAGTTGCGCGATTATAGCCCAAAGTTGTGCGATAATGACCGGAAGTTGCGCGATTATAGCCCAAAGTTGTGCAATAAAGTTCGCAAGTTGCACGAAAACAGTCCAGAGTTGAGCGATAATATTCCAGAGTTTTACAAAAACTACCTATTCCGAAATCAAAAACGGAATGAGGTAGTTTATATTTTTACTAGTTTCAGTATCAGCAGCCATTGCAGTTTCAATAAGTCCTAGGTGAACCGAATTTACCCAAGTTAATTGTGGTCCAGTGTGCCTGGCCCTTTGTCCCACTTACTAATCATCTCACGTATCGTTTCTCTTCCACGCCGAATATAGGTTAAGGTATCAGAATGAGAGATTTCCAGTACTTCGCTAATTTCCTGTACGGATAAATGATTACTAGATTTCAGGTTTAGTGCTAATCTTTCTTTTAACGAAACGTTCATTAATAAGAGTGAAATATCATGTTTATCATTTTCATTAAAAGAAAGACATGTAACCGCCCGGGATTGATTTTTTTCAGTAAATCGGTTTTGAGCGAGGTTCACCGTTTTTTGAAACAGCCACAACGAAAACTTTTTAGTGGTTCCTTGACATTCGCCAATATGATAATAAACATGCAAGAAAATATCTTTAGCTAGATCCTCAGCAACTTTATTGTCTCCAGTAATCATGTAACAAATTTGATAAACCGATTGATGGTAATGCTGAACAAGTTTCTTGAATGCACGATGGTCGCCTTTTTTCACCTGCTTAATTACCCGTCTTCCTATCTCCTTCATCCTTCAACCTCCGTGCGATTGCTTCCCATATTAGAAAAATTGGCGTATGCCTTCGTTACCACTTATGCAGTCAGGAAAGATTTTAATACTTTCCTAGATGCCAAGAATAGTGACCTTATGGCTCGTCAATTGATTACTTTTCCGAACTTGAAATCATATTTTCGGTCGATTTCACAACTTCTTCTTGTTCTACATCTGGATTTGTTATTAAAATCATATAGCGCAAGCCATCTTCATCCCAATGAATGCTATTAATCATCTCTTCATACTCCGCAGCATTTCCTCGAATCTCCAAATCATCTGCTTCAACTGGCATGTCATCAGGAGTGGGAAATATAGACAACGAAAACATCGGAATATCCTCTTTAGAACTATACATTAATTCCAACTCATGTCGATCCAATCCAGCTGAAAAATCATACATTTGCATACTTGAGAGAATAAATTCTTCCTCTGGAAATACGAGGAACGGTTGCCCTAACGCTTCTTCTGCTTCCTCCAATGTAACAGCATCTGGAGCAAAACTCTCTTCTAAGTTTGCAATTTCAACATCGTCTGGAATATCAAGCGTAAATGTTTCATCAGCAAATTCCGGTGAAAAATCCAATTCGGTATACGCGAATTCTGTTCGAGTATCTCCAGTTTCTGACACAAGCTTTACAACAAACCACGTTTTCTGGTCCACCCATAATTCCATATCGCCAAGTAAATTATCCGCTTCCTTTGCTTTCACCTGAATATGGTAGGTGTCATAATCAAGTACCTTTTCATCGCCAACCACTTCATAGGTATGAGAGTCTTTCATCATTTCCATCATGCCTTTGAATTGATCTTTCGGACTTAAACTTGCAAAGTCTCCAAGCTCAGTCATATCCATTTCAGATGCCTGGTTATTTGTTTTATCATACATATACATGGTTGTGCCATCATTTAATACTTCTACTTCTTCTTCAAGTAATGGATCATTTGTAACAATCTTTCTTTTTTCACCTTCAACATACTCTTCTAGGATAGTATGCTGCGTCATCTCTTCTCCTTCATACATTTTCATCTCCGCTTTCCCTTGATAGGTATTAACATCCTTCTCCGATTCAATAGCGTTGTGAATGATTTCTTCAGCAGAAGCTTCCGTATTTTGTGAACAGCCTCCTAATAATAATGTAATAACACTAAGTAAAATCAAAACTACTCTCCATGAAACCTTCATAGTTATCCCCTTTCTTTTATCCAACAAGCAATTAATGTGCCTTTATTTTCTGTTGCCCAAATTTTTATTTTTCCATCATGTTTTTCCATAATTATTTTTGCAATGCTTAATCCTAGACCTGATGTTGCTCCTTTTCCTCGTGATGTATCATCTTGATAAAACGGTTGAAAAACCTTTTCTAGTTGACTGTGCTTCATACCTTTTCCTTCGTTTTGAATAAGCATCACAGTTCCATCATCCCTCCAAGCATTCACCTCATCTGTAAACTCTGGAAAGACCCAATTGGGTAATGGCCTTTTAGATGAAATAGCAGCCATCCAAATACGATGATGATTCGGAGTATACCGAATGCTATTATCCATTAAATTATCGACGAGTCGAATCATTTGTTTCGGGTCAAGCTTGTAGGTATTCCTTACATGCAGTTCGGTGTTTAGTTCGATATCTTTTTTGGAACACGGCTCTTCATAACCTGAAAACAACATTTCAAAAAATTCATCTCCATTTACGTTTACGGTATGGAGTATATTATTAGATGACTGAAGTGCGGTAAATATCGATAAATCATCAATCATTTGCTTCATATATTCCAGCTTTTCATGGAGAATCATTTGGTACTCTTCTCGTTCTTTCTTCGATAAATGATGACTTTCCAAAGCTTCTGTGTATGTTCGAATAACGGTTAATGGTGTTTTTAAATCATGTGACAGGGAGGCAACCATATATTCTTTCTCCTGTTGCTGCTTGGCAAGAGCATCTCTCGTTTCTAGTATTTGTGCTTTCATTTTCTCGAAATGCGTGATAACTACTCCGATCTCATCCTTCGATTGAACCAGTTTCTGATCTAATTTCTTGCCTGCCGCAAATGCCTTCATATGTTCTTGTAACTGATACAAAGGTCGATTTAACTTACGGTTTAAAGAGAGCATTACCACCGAATAGAGTGCGATGAAAAAGATACCCAATAGAATAAACATAATCGTCGTACGTTGATTGGATGTCTCTACCCAATCTTTTCGACCTAAAGTGATTTCATATAAACCAATTAGCCGATCCGTATCATCAAATACGAGCTTTTTCAGTGAATAGGTTCGTGACTTTTTTTGATATTCATTTAAATCCTGAAACAGACTCTCCTGATGCTCTTGATGAATATGTGATTGCCCAGGTGTACTCATCGTGGAAAATAACTGAATGCCATCATATCGATATAAATCGATCTTGAGATTATCACCTGTCAAACGATGCAAATGCTGATAGTTTTCTTCGGGCTGAATTTTATATAGAGATGCTTCCTTTAACTCGCCTTCCAATTCAGTTGCTAAAGCTTGAAAATCAAGGTACTCTTTCAAATCCCGCTCTTGATCATAGGCACTTAGACTAATATAGAGTAAATATATAGCAGCAATCGGCAATAGCATAACGAGCAAATAACTGATCATAAGCCAATTCTTAATCTTCATCCTACTTGTTCTCCGATAAAGCGATATCCAACGCCCCAAACGGTCTGGATAAATTTTGCTTGCTTCCCGGTATCTTCGAGCTTTGTACGAAGGCTTTTGATATGAACCGTTACTGTGTTGTTTCCATCTACATTCATCAGTTGCCATACATGCTCATAAATTTTTGCTTTTTCGAACGTGATAAATGGATTCTTAGCAAGGAAAAACAAAATTTCCCGCTCTTTAGCTGTTAGAAACAGAAGCTCCTTATCCAAAAATACAGCTTCATTTAAGAAATCGATGGCTAATCCATGTTTATAATGAATGATTTGTTCATTATAATGCTTCTTTGTATAACGCTCGTATCTTCTTAGATGAGAATGTACCCGAGCAGTCAATTCCTTCAGACTAAATGGCTTGGTCAGATAATCATCTGCACCAAGACTCAAACCACGTATCTTGCTTTCATCCTCATTTTTAGCACTAACAATTAATAATGGTACGTCACTTTCTAACCGTATGGTCTCACATAATGTAAAGCCATCCATCTCTGGCATCATGAGATCCACAATTACCAAGGAATAGTCGTCTGCTTTAAAATCTTCCCATCCTTCCATTCCCGTCGATGCCCAGGTCACTTGAAATCCATCCCTATCTAAGTGATCTCTCATGATTCGGGCAATTTCATAATCATCTTCTACGATAAGAATTTTACTTTGTTCTACCATAGGTCCCCCTCTTCTCTAACCCCAGTATAGTTTATCATTTCAGCGTCCCGTTAAAAGTTTATTTTTAGTTAATAATTAGGAAGCATGGGGACGGTTCTTTTGCTTCCTTGAGGAGGTATTGTCACTCCTTGGCTCCTCGCAGTTATGTTGAATGGTAGAATTAATAAAAGCTATCAATTTTGATAAGCATTATTCATGCAGATAAAATTGATAGCCTTTTATTCCAAATATCTGGAAGTTCTAGTCATAGTCTAGACTTATTCAACCGTATCTGTTAATACGCCGTAGGAAGCAGGGTGGTTCTCGTAAAACTAAAAACTAGTTTGAGTTATGTTGGATGAGTGGTGCCAATCTTTCTACCAATCGATCTCCGTGTAATCCGGATAATCCTCATTAAGTTGTAACAGGGTTAATGCGAAATCTTAAGTAAGAGATTCAGTATTTCCTATGTTAGAAGATAGGTACATATAATTTTTTAGAATCCAATTTAAATAGTGCGTATTACAACTATAAATCTAAAACAGGAATAATAAAAGAAGGATTACGTTTTAGAAGGGGACACAGAGTGGTGCAATTATAGCCCGAAGTTGTGCAATAAAGGCTGGAAGTTGCGCGATTATAGCCCGAAGTTGTGCAATAAAGGCTGGAAGTTGCGCGATTATAGCCCAAAGTTGTGCAATAAGGGCTGGAAGTTGCCCAATAATAGCTCATAGTTGTGCGATAAAGGTTGGAAGTTGAGAGATAATATTTCAGAGTTATACAATTTAGGCTAAAGTATTTTGGTTTGGAAGGTATGTTGGCAAGAACTGCGGGGGCCAGTATACCTGTCCCCGCGTCCCATATAATTATAATATTATAACATTATCCCCTAGGCTGCTAATCAATATATTACAACCTCTTTGCATGCATTTAAAAAATGAAAAGAGATTGTTTATGTTGTAGATGTATTTGGGCCAGTGAACTGAGGTGTCCCCTTGTCCCACCTAGCTGATGCGTTCGCTCTTCAATCCCGATTCTACTTTGGAATCGTCCGACCGTTTTAATTTCCCCCAGCCAACTCGGGTCCCTTTTAGTGCAGCAAAAAAGGATTTCCAGGTTACCCAAAGTAATAAGTAGCGGAAGAAAATTCGTTGCAAGACCAAGGAAAATAGGGGTTTCAAGCTTAGCTTCTCCATCCTGAATGCAACGAAGCAAACAAGAAAATCGATCAAGAAGTAACTACCAAAAATCAATAACGCCTTTTGGCTAGCGCCTGTCAGGATTCCTAAAATAAACAATATATCGATAAGCGGTGCAAAAAAAGGAACAATAAATTGAAATAGCAGCATATTTGGGAGGGCAATGAATCCTAATGATTTATGCTTTAACCCTCCAAACGCTTTCTTGTGCTTCCAAAAGCATTGTAACGTTCCAAACGTCCATCTGAACCGCTGTTTTAGGAAATCTTTAATCGTTTCCGGTGCCTCGGTATAGGCATAGGCCTGTTCATCAACCACAACTTTATAGCCTTGGCGGATAATTTTTAATGTCATGTCAGTATCTTCTGCAAGGGTATCATCGGTAAAATAGCCTAGCTCTTCAACGACCTGTTTACGCCATGCCCCTAAAGCTCCTGGGACAACTGGAACACAATTCAACGTGGCAAATGCGCGCTTTTCCAAGTTAAATCCAGTTACATACTCAATATGCTGCCAGGAAGTTAACAAGTTTTTCCTGTTCCCAACCCTCACATTTCCAGACACCGCTGCAATGTTTTCATCCGAAAAGTGCCGAGTAAGGGCCGAAATCGAATCAGGAGAAACAGTGGTGTCCGCATCTATCGCAACAAAGATATCTCCCTTTGCTTTCCGGATTCCAAGATTAATGGCTGAAGCTTTTCCGCCGTTTTTCTTTTGGAAAAGAAATACCTTTTTATCAGCATCGTATTTACGCGATACAGCCAAGGAAGTCTGGTCTTTGGAACCATCATCGACCACAATGACTTCAAGATTTGGATAATTGCTTTTCAGGATTGATTCAATGGTTTTATTGATGACATTCTCTTCATTGTAAGCCGGGATAATGACACTAACAAACGACATAGACTGCTCCACCGGATGACTAGCACGTTTTTTATGTATAAGACCTAAACTTCCTAGAACCAAAAGGCGCAGAACTAAGATGGAAATCACACTGATAAGCAAAATGGTAATACCTTCTTTAAAATTTGCTATATTAAAAAGCATCACTTTGTAGCTATTTGCTATTGGACTTTCCGCCTCTGTGACAGGAGGAATGATGCTACTTTTGCTTTGATCCATGAGTTCGCTCGTCGTTACAAACGTATATCCTTGATTCTGTAACTGTTCGATCATTTCAGGTAGTGCCTCTAGCGTTGCCTGCCTATCTCCTCCGCCATCATGAAGTAAAATAATATCGCCACTGGATGCCTGGTCCAGCACATTGTCTACAATCGCCTCGCTATCACGCAGCTTCCAGTCTTTTGAATCGATATCATAATTGACGGTGACATACCCCATTTCTGTCACATCCTCCAGCTGTTGAAAACGGGATGGCATAAACTTCGCCTCTTCATCTCCATAGGGGGACCGATACAAGGAAGTGGTATGTCCCGTAATTCCTTGAATAACGCGTTGGGCACTATTTAGCTCAAGCTTTAACTGTTCACCGGACATTTCATTTGTTTTTGGATGGGAAAACGTATGGTTGCCAATCTCATGGCCTTCCCGATGGATTTGTTCAACAATACCTTGATTGTCGATTGCCTTATTACCAATCATAAAGAAGGAAGCCTTTACTTGGTACTGGTTCAGAATATCTAATATGTCTTCCGTATATTCAGGATCTGGTCCATCGTCAAACGTTAGCACAATCTCTTTCTCTCCCGGATGGCTTAATCGCTCAAACTCGGAGGCTACAGGGCTTTCAACATACGTTTCACCCGTAATAAAGCCAGATTCATTAAACTGAAGGCTGCGTTTTCCTTCTTTCCAACTCTCTGTCGCCCGGAAGATATTCCCTTCTCCTGTGCTGTAGATATTTCCTCCATTCTTGACAATAAGCAATTCTTCTAATTTTTTCCCTTTCAGAACATCCCAAACAGAGGGGTCCTCCGATCCGAGCCTCCAGAGTGCAATTCCTTGCGCGCCAGCCTCCATGGATATTTTCAATTGGTTGTAGAAGGTTGCACTGTCCTGGAACCATATTTCATGTAGTTTGTTGTTCTCCATATATTTCAGGTATGGCGTTTGGCTCATATCATCCCATTGAATGTCCAAGTTTGCTTTTTCGGCCAGTCTTGTGACGTCATCAAAGGATACGGGTTCTCCAGGTTCTTGACTTTCCCATTCCCAGTCATACCCATAATTCCCAATCGCAACAATCAGCTTTTCTTTGGGCAATTTAGAGAGAATTTCTGTAAACCACGATGAAGAAGCAATCGTGCCAGGGTTGTCCACATTCTCATCGTATGCCATCACCATCATCTGATCAACATACTTTTCTAATTCCTCGTAATCAAAAGCCTCATTGGCAGCCGGTACAGCGATGGAAACGGAGAGACCATCATCATGAAAAGTCGTGTACAAATCCTTTATAAATTGAGTCAATAAATCCCGGTCGTTCTTGTTTAGATTCTCGAAGTCAATATTGATCCCGTCAAAGTCATGCTCGTTTATGAGTTCATGCAGGTTTTTAATTAATTTTTCTTGTTCTTCAGGAGAGTTTAAAAGGTTATGAACGGTCTCCTGATTCCATTTTTTATTTTCAATGTTATGTATTAACGGTACGATCTTCACATCATTCTTTTTTGCAAGCTCTATAATTTCCGGTTGAATATCGCTTTCAATCTCCAATTCAGAATTCAAACTTAACCATTGCGGAATCAAAACATCGATTGCTTCAATATTTTCCCTGAGCGATTGCTCACTGTTGCTGTCCCAATTCACATAGAATGCGTAAACATCATCCTGATAGGGAACTGCTTGCTGGAGAAATTCCTCATCCGTAGCGGTGGTTGCTAATTCATCCTGATTGGACGCCATGGTTTCTGAAGGACTGATCTGTGAAAATTCATCCGTTTCGTTTGTTTCCAAGTTAGGAAGTTGTGGATTCGCATAAAGACCTAAACCTAAAAATCCGATAACGAGAGCTAATAGAACAGCGAGAACAACGGATGAAACAATTAAGAGATTCCATCGTTTTCCAGATGCATTTTTAAAAATAAAATCCTTTTGAACGGGTTCAGGGTACAAATTTGTTTTTTTACTTCCTCTGCGGAACATTCGCTTTTTCATGTTGTTATCTACCTCATGTTATTTTTTTAATCTTACATATGCACAAATGAAAAAAATCTACCTACTCACTAATGTAGTAAAATACTTTGTACATATTTCACAATGAATTATGTCGTTTTCTAGTTAAAAAAACCATAGATATCAAACGGCGTAGGTTCTCCTAATCTTTCCTATTAAAGTGTAACAAGCGGGTTCCAATGAAACAATGAGCTATTCTATTCACCTTCCAAGCGTTCTTCACCGCATTATTACCTATTAATCTATTTTTCTAGTTCTATTTCCTCTTTGAAGACCTCTTTTTATTAATTAACGAACGATATTCGAAAATATACTTACGATTCTTCATGTTTTTTTTACAAATCTCCCTATAGAAGTATTATATCGTTACTAAAGTGAACCCCTCTGACCAGTCCCATAATACCGATGGAGGGGAAAATAACTATTTTGTCGATTCTCTAGGCATTTTGTCTAATATCCTTATCTTTTTTTAGATGCTAAAATAAAGCCAGATTACTGCAAAGGAAGTGTTTGAATGAAGGAGAAACACACATCCCCGTCCCCGAAAAAAAGAAAGCTAGGCTTTAAAATTACACTTGGAATTATATTTCTTCTTATACTAGGTGCAGGCGCTTACGGATTTTCCGTATATAACTCTGTTACCGGCACACTCGAAAAAACACATGAACCACTGAAACGTACAGAAGCAGAGCAACGTGTGGTTGATCTATCAGAGGGGGATCCCATCTCCATTTTATTACTAGGGGTAGACCAACGCGAAGGAGACCGCGGTCGCCCAGACTCACTTATACTATTAACGGCAAATCCAACAGATCAATCGATTAAAATGGTAAGTATCCCTCGTGATACATACACCGACATGATAGGCAAAGAAGCAAAGGATAAGATCAATCATTCGTATACATACGGAGGAGTTGACATCACGATTAAAACCATTGAGAACTTCCTCGATGTCCCGATTGACTACTACGTGGAAGTGGATATGAATGGTTTTAAAGATCTGATCGATGCGGTTGACGGGGTGACTGTTGATAACACCTTGGACTTTTTCTATGACGGGACAGACTTCCCAATCGGTGAGCTAAAATTGAACGGGGAAGAGGCCCTCAAGTATTCTCGTATGCGTTCTTTAGATCCACAGGGAGACTTCGGTCGTCAAGAACGCCAGCGTAAAATCATTCAGGCTTTTATCAAAGAAGCGGTACATATCGAAACACTCACAAACTATGGAAGCATCTTAGATGTCATTGGCGATAATGTCAAAACCAATTTAACGTTTGATGATATGAAGGAAATTCGAGCAAACTATTCTGAAACACGACACAATATGGAGCAAATCCAAATAAACGGGGAAGGCAAGGAAGAAGAGGGTGTTTATTATTACATTGTGCCTGAGGAAGAACGGGTAAAGCAATCGGAGACGCTAAAGAAGCACTTGGATATTGAGTAGCTTACGGTTAAAGAAGACACGGGGGATGTGGACCAGATGAAAGGTGTGTCATTAAGACAGTTATCAAGGATAAAGGAATATATAAAAGTGTTATTCAGCGGGTTGATTGATGGAGGGAAAGGGAAATATTCTTTCAACCTGAGGTGTAGAGGGAGCTCTACCAAGCTAATTGTGGTCCAGTGTCCCTGTCCCCATGTCCCTAAACTAAAAAAGCTCTTCTCATATGAGAAGAGCTTTCATCATGTTATTTACGCTTTTTCAACGTTTG
This sequence comes from Oceanobacillus longus, assembly GCF_042650085.1. Lineage (NCBI taxonomy): Bacteria > Bacillati > Bacillota > Bacilli > Caryophanales > Bacillaceae > Oceanobacillus > Oceanobacillus longus. The sequence goes on from NZ_JBHSAO010000011.1 coordinate 413,709, forward strand.
CTGCTTGTGGTCCGCGGTTGCCTTCTTCAATTTCAAAAGAAACTGCTTGGCCTTCATCTAATGATTTGAAACCGTCGCCTTGAATTGCTGAGAAATGTACGAATACGTCTTCTCCACCTTCAACCTCGATAAAACCGAAACCTTTGTCTGCGTTAAACCATTTAACTGTACCGTTACTCATTATAAAAACTCCTCTGTGCTTTATAGCACGTTTATTACTTTTTGGTTCAAGATCATAATTCAAGACGATGATAATCACTAGTAAGTTTTACAAATATCTTGTTTTGCTAAACCGAACATCAATAAGTTAATTTTATTATAACACGTAACAGAAAAAAAGATAGTCTTTATTAAAATATTTATAAAAAGGACACGAGGGCAATGGGTCAAAATGATTTATGTAAGGCGGGACAAGGGCATAGGCAACGATGAATGAAGCTACTTGAGTTAATGAGAAATAAATAATTTAACTACTTTTGTTTCTTTGGCCTGCCAGAAATTCAATTACCTCTTCTAGATTTGTGGTATATAGGAGTGTGTTTGTAAAATCATACATCGTATTATGTTCCACTACGAAGTATTCATCAGGATCAATGGTATTAAATAATTTTTTCCACTTGAATTTCTTTTCCATCTTTTTAGTCTCCTCATTGACGCAATCCAATTCTATCTTTAAAACAGCATAACTTGGAGCTTTAATTTCAGTAAGGGACGTGAGGGACAGGTTCCTTGTCCCAGTTTTGTATGTAAACCATTGCCAAAATCAAGTCCCTTTTCTGAAAAGACTTTGGAGGCTTTTGGATACAACCTTTGTAGGAGCATGCGAATCAAGCACGTCGTCCTACAACTACTTTCAGATAATCTTGGGACAGTGAACCTGTCCCTCTGTCCCTTCTTTTATTGTTCAACCGATTCCCCATTCGAAAATACAGCAATACTTTCCTCCATACGATAATCTTTATAAGCAAAATCATTCTCGGGTATTTCTTCACTTAGTGTTACTATTTTATTCAGCACACGTTCTGCTTCTTTTCCTTCCAATGGTGTCGGTTGGTAGTTATTTCGATTTGTAACGGAAGAAATACTTGTTGGGATAATCTTTATATCCTTCTGATCCGTTAGCTCATCAAAGCCAAAGTGAAAGGTTTGTTGAAAAATAAATGTATCTTTGTCATCCGGGTTTCGGTTTCCACCAAACATAAAGTTTCCTAGACTATAAACTATATATTTTGATTTATATTCCTCAATCCCTTGTACAACGTGTGGATGGTGGCCAAGTACTAAATCTGCGCCTGCATCAATTGCGAACCTCCCGAGAGATTGCTGTGTGGCATTCGGATGATAATGTCGCTCATCTCCCCAATGAAAGTTAGCAATAACGATTTGTGCACCTTGTTCTTTTAGTGAGGCGATATCTTTTTCCATCTGCTGACGTACTTCACTTGTATCATTCCATCCGTTATATCCCAATGCACCTATCGTTATGTCATTTATTTTTTTTAGAAAATATTTGTCATATCCGAATGAATCGATTTGGTATGTATTCAGATTGGTAACCGTGTCTTCGTATCCTTTTTCTAAGTAATCAAACGTATGATTGTTTGCGAGATTTACTGCTTCTACACTCGATAAACTTAATATTTCAGTATAGGAAGGTTTTCCAGCAAATCGAAACGTTTTCTCCGCCTTATTTAGGCTGGTAGTTAACGTGGTTTCTAGATTCACAATCGTCAAATCGTCTGCTTCAAAGATGGGGGCAACATTTTTGCCAAAATGATCAAGGCCAGATACGTCTGCTTCATGATGAAATGTACCATCGTATCCAAAGCTATCATCACTGCCTATCGTGACATCTCCTGCAGCGCTGATTGTTACCGTATTTTCATAATTTATTACTTGGTTAACAATTGTAGACAAATCCATAGTAGCAAAATAATTCTCTTTAAGGGGGTCCGGTGTGCTAGCTGCCTGTATCTCTGGCTGTTGAAATGGTTGGTTAGATAAAAGAAAGGTAAAGCAAAGTAATAAAGGAACCGTCAGTTTGGCCATCTTTTCAACTCCATTGGTCTCATTCTCATTTCTAGGATACGTTTTATATCATTTGTTTAGAATGATTATATCAAGAATAGAATCTACTTTTATAGATAATCGTACGACAATTACTTACAAAAAACGGAATAATACCCCTTATTATAGGTTTATGAAGCAGCAGGTTATGAAGAAGATACCAGTATCTTGTGTTCGCTTTTTATATTGACTTGAAAGACCTACTGTAAAGTAAGACAAAATAAGCACGGAAATATGAAATAACTAGGAAAATGGACTCGTTTAAATGGTTAAATAAACCTAATTTACTATTCTGGCATTTTTCTTCCTATGTTAAAATTAAAGAGATTGAAAATTTTATAAACGGGTTTATATGAGACGTTATTTGTTAGGATTGAGAGGTGAAAGGTCTTGTCTTTGTTTTATTATTATGGGCTTTTAAGAGAAAAACGGGAGCAGCTTCAAAGGCTGCAGGATTGTCAAAGCAAGCTGCAAGGATATAAACAGGAGTTTTCCAGTTTTATTGGCCCCATCATGAATCCTGAACTTTCAACATTTACGTGGCAAGGAACACTTGCAAAGAAATTTGAAGAGATACGAATGGAAGGGATGCTCCATTCCTATACAGACATAGAAAACAATCAATTTAATGAAGTTTTCTCTATGCTAAGTAATAAGATGCAACATTTACGGAGTGAAATTCAATCGATTGAACAGACGATTGTCAGATTAAAATCAGTAGCTGAATAGAATAGTAAATGACCCATTTAAAATAAATACTTTTGTAGGGAGGTTTCTTCATGGGGAATGAAATTAGAGTTAACCAGAGTGAGATAGAGCAAAACCTTTCAAAAATTAAAGCTACAACAGACTCTCTTCAACCAGCTATCCCGACTAATATCGGAAATGGTAATCGCTTGGATGTGGTGGCGAAACTAAACGAATTAAATCACAGTTTAGAACAAATGGTTCAGAGTTATAAAGAGCTACTCCTACGAAATGAAGAATTGACTCGTCAATCTGTACAGGGTATGGCAGATGCCGACAGAGAAATATCTTCACAAATTAAAGTTAGGTAGGGAGAGAAATAGGGATGAAAACACTGGATGTCATGTCTCTGGAATCAGGAATAGAACGAATCGTTGCTAAGTTAGACCAGCAAAAAGAACAAATGAGTGAAATTGAATCTGCAATCGGTCACTTTATCTCTCAGGATTCCTCTTTTAAAGGAAAAGGAGGTCAATCCATAAGAGCTTTCTACCAAGATGCCCATCAAACATTTCTAGCATTTTATCAGCAAATGATCGGTACATATGCATCAACGTTAAAAAATATAAAAAATGAGCTCCAATTGTTAGAACCGGCTCAAAATGGGGTTATACAAGAAGGCTTTCTTCAACAGGACGTTGAGAACGGATTGAATCAAGCCAGAGATATGGTAATCGAATTAACAAATGAGTCTAATCAAGCGATTCAACGTGTTCAGGATATCATCTCATTACCTCAGCTTAAAGATGACACTTTTCTTCAACAAGTTAATTTTGCTAGACAACAGAAAGACCAAACGGTAGAAAAACTCATCGAATTTGATCAAAGTCAGTCCAGTTCCCTCGATCCTATTGATCAGGACATTCAAATGATGAATCAATATATTCAACAAATACATGGCCTCTTCTCAAGTGGAAGAATTGCTATTGATACGTATCAACCGAATACCGGATATAACCCTCATGTTGCAACGAATAGAGGCGCGATGGACCCTTACGACGCGTTAATGAATCATCCAAGGTTTGTGGAGAATGGTGTAGAAGCTTCAGACACCGTAAATGGATACCGACCGGAGTGGGATCCGACACCAACTCTGGGGGTTAACTTTGATCAATGGCGAGAACAGCCAGTTAATGCTGCAACAAATCTAGGTATGTTTGCTGCAACTGCATATGGAGCTTCAAAGAATGTGAACTTAGCTAGACAAGGCTATGGAGTGACAAGAACGAACTATACGACAGCGCAAGGGGACAGAAGAGTTCGAGTAAATGTAGACAGGCCTGAATTGAACAACATAAAAAAAAGGACATATTCAGGGGCGAATGCTACTAATTATACAAAGCTTTATAAGCAAGTTGATCCTTTGACAAATGTAAAAGAGTCCTTTAAATTCGCCAGTAATAAAATAGGTTATATTGGAGTAGGAACGACCGTTGTTGGAGATATTGTTCATGGTATTCAACGAAATGATTCGGCAACTGAAATTGCAGGGAATGTAACCGGAGATGTTGCTGTCGCGGGAGTATCTATCGCGGGTTCTGCCTATGCTGGGGCAAAAGCAGGGGCACTTGCAGGTACATTCATTGGTGGTCCTGTGGGGGTAGCAGTAGGAGCGGTTGTAGGTGCTGCGGCAGGGATTGTCGTAACCACGTTGTTAAGTGATATGAAATTTATGGACGTGGATAATGATGGAAAATCAGATTCAATCGGAGATGCTATTAAGAAAGGAACCACAGGCATCATGAATAAGATTGGTTCATGGTTCGATTAATATCAGAAAGAGTAATATCATCATAAAGAGGTGTAAAATTGAACAAACGACAAGCGATAGATAAAATTACAGCATCCTATTTAAACTTACAAACACCACGAGAAAATAGAGGGAATATTATCGCTTTTTTTATTATATTTTTGGATATAATGGGGTTACTACCGATATTAGGCGAACCCTTTTCATTTCAGTTTTTTTGGCCTGCTATCATTCCGGTAGGACTTCTGCATTTATGGGCTATTTTATATATCGTAGCTCCTTATAAATTTGAGCAATCCTACTATTTATTTTTTGGCATTTACAGTGTAGTAAATACATATATTTACTTTTTGGTTATACAGAAATTATTGTATGTAAATATAGGAGTTGAAAGCCAAATACCTTTTCTCGTAGGTCTTTTATTACTAATCTGCTTATTAGTATTCTTTCAATATTTCAATATAAAAATGTTATATTCAGGGAACTATGCAAAGCTTCAGAAGAATGGATCAAAATCGAAAATGAATCTATCACCCTTTCTAACCGCTTCTAGTATTGGTTATGTTATTGCTCAGATTCTGATGGCATCCTTTATGACCGATTCGATTTTCAACATTATCATTATTTCAGGGGTATCAATTATGTCCATATTGACTGCGTTTTTTTCAATTTCTATCCATCGTTTCTTTTTCATTAAGAAGAATCAGGAGGCTGTTCGGAAAGTATACCCTGAGTTCGGACTACCAAAAAAGCACAGAAAAAATCAGTAATATTTTTTAATACATATAAACGATGGGAGGAGGAGAAAGCGAATGACACATTGGACATTAACAACGAAAGACCTCTATCTATTAGTAAAAATGCTGGGCGGTAAAGTATTGATCGGTATCTCCTATCCATTCCCAGAACATCGGATCGATGAGATGGAGAAGGAATGGGAAAGAACATTTAAAAAGCTACATAAATTAGAATTAGTTGATTATATAGATGGAGAATTGAAATTTAAAGATCAATTCATTCGTGCCATGTGGGTTTTGGCAAAAACTAACCTAGTTGCGGAAATAGTAACAGATGATAAAAAACAAAGCTTGTTCTATTTTAGCGATGATAGCGTAATCGAATGTATGAAAGTAAATGAAGCAGAATTTAGCGTTGTTGTGCACCATTCCCCTGATTGGACGTGGAGGCAAATCATTATACCTAGAATGCTCATGGGAATCGAAAATCTCTCTACTCGTATGGATGAAAGGTTGCTTATCATCCCAAATGATTATAAACGCTACTCCAAAGATGGAGGAATATATAATATAGAGCAAGTGGCAGCTAACAATGAATTGGAACAAGATAGTTTACTAGTTAAGCAATTGAATAGATCCTTGCAAAGTAAAGTGCATACCAATCGTTTAATGATGTTCTATCAAATGAATAATAATTGGAGTATTGAAGGAGCACATGTGCTGTCTTCCCCATCCTTTAACTGGACGTTAAGAATGATTAATGAAGATGGAATCGAGTGGTTGGAAGCCAAACAAGCATCTGGTAAACGTTTGATGCGTGAAATACTAGGCGTTATGGAGAGGGTTAAAGAGATGCAATCTGTCTAAAAGGAAGGTGAAGCCATATGCTTTTTAAAAAGAAGGCAGAAGAGGATCGTTATTGTATTGCGATTTTTACTGAAGAAGAGCTAGATGAAAATGAATATGAACATTTGGTTGATCGATTGGAGGAATCAGAAAACGTTGGGGTCACCACAGAGATTCAACTAACTTCAGAATCTATCGTTCCCTTAGAGAAAAAGTTTCCAACTACTGAAATTAAAGCTCCAAGTTTTGCTGTTTTAAAGATCGATAGCGATAGAATTAATGAAGAAACAAAAAAGATGGAAAAGAAATTCATATGGAAAAAGTTATTTAATACCATTCCTCCTGATGAATATCTCGTAGTGGAACATCACGCGATGTATGATTTTACAAATACACTCCTTTATACCGCAGATCTAGAAGAGGTCATTGGATTTCTGGCAGGGCAAAGGAACAGGGAAGTGGGGCAGACTCCATAGCCATCAAGTTAAGCATTTTTATAGACAAATGCCACGTTTTTCCATATGCTTCTTTTCAAAAAAACTTCTGAGGAGGAGCGTTTTTTGGCAACTTATTTAGATAGAGAAAAAGAATTTGAATTATTGGCTGATGAACTTCAAAATAGGTTTTCCACTGAACAGATTCAGCTACGGGATCAAGAGACAGACATTATGAAAAGAAAAACCAAACTAAAACCAGAGTATTTTCTTCTCCTTTGTTCATTTTTAAGTGATTCCTTTGGTGAGAAAAGCCTCACAGAGTGTGGCAAAGTTATCTTCTCATTTCAATGTAGGCATAACTACAGAGGGATTAAATCAGCGTTTTAATACGAAGGCAGTCGAATTTTTAATGCGATGTTTTCAAGCATTGTTGCTTGGACAATTAGTTCACTCTGATGGCTATGGCGCCTGACCCCACCACGTTCGCTTTGATTATGGATTTTGCTGATACCTGCCTTGATTTTGCAAGAATTGATATTTCAGAATCCATGCAAGGCAGAAGCTTGCGTTCCGTATTGGAGAATAATACACCAGAGGTTTGGCAGACTTCCATGTACTACCGTAACTGGGAGCATTTAAGTACAGAGCATAAAGTAGGTGCGCATTATGGTGTCCGAACACATAAATATAAACTCATCTATTATTATACAGAAAAGAGGAAGAAACTAGGGGCTTTATTTTATGCCCCTAGCTTCTTTCATTCTTGAAATTCATACCACTTATGCTTAAAGTCAGGTCTCTATGGAGCAAATGCTCCAATCCAACGCTTCACCTACTTCTGATATTCTTTTTTAATTTGAGCGGCAATGATATTTTTTTGTATTTCAGATGTGCCTTCATAAATCTTGGTGATGCGGGCATCTCGATAGTATCTTTCAATTGGATACTCTGCAACATAGCCTATTCCGCCATGAATTTGCACCGCTAAATCTGCAACTCTATTAAATACTTCTGAGCCGTACAATTTTGTCATTGATGCATGTTTTATTACATTTTCTCCTTGGTCTGTCATCCAAGCTACACGGTACACGAGACTTTTCAATGCTTCAATTTCCATATCCATTTGTGCTAGGTAATGTTGAATAATTTGCTGTTCAAATATTGGTTTATCAAATTGGATGCGTTCCATGGAGAAACACACACTGTGCTCCAGAAGTCTGACGCTTGATCCCAGGTTTCTTGCAGCTAATCCGGTCCGACCGTTTGCTAGAATCTTAAGAGCATTGACGTATCCACGATTATATTCTCCTAGGACGTTTTCCTCTGGAACTTCACAGTCTTCAAAAAATAGTTCTACCGATTGAGAACCATGCAGTCCCATCTTTTTCTCCACAGCACCTATTTTCAGGCCCGGAAAATTCTTTTCAACAATAAAGGATGTAATTCCTTTCGCACCTTTGTTTGAATCGGTTACTGCCATGACAGTAAAAACATCCGCCACATTGCCGTTCGTAATATAATGTTTTGTCCCATTTAAGATATATTTTTCACCATTTTTTACTGCTATCGTTTTTAAATTAGAGGCGTGTGACCCAGCATTCGGCTCTGTCAGTGCAAATGCACCGATCCATTCGCCGCTTGCCATCTTTGGTAAGTATTTTTGTTTTTGTTCTTCGTTTCCTAATTCAACAATTCCCACTGTTCCAATTCCGGTATGTGCACCAATTAATGTCGTATAGCCATTAACAGTTTTTCCGAGTTCTTCAAAAATCGCGCATTTTTCGACCATGTTAAGTCCCAGACCGCCATACGCTTCAGGAATACTTAGCCCAAAAAGCCCCATATCTCTTGATTGCTGTAATATTTTTTCCGGAACCTCATCTTTTTCCTCTATTTCCTGTGCGACAGGTTCCACTTCATCGTAAATAAATTTCTTCACAATTTTCTTCAGGTCCAGTAAATCTTCATCTAATCTAAAATCCATAGCTGCTTCCCCCAGTTTAAGATTGGATTGGTTCTTTCATCTTTTTAATTGTTTCATTCAATTTAGGTACAATTTCTAACGCATCACCAACAATCCCGTAATCTGCAATATTAAAAATTTGAGCTTCAGGGTCTTTGTTGATCGCAACAATGACTTTAGAGTGTGACATACCGGCTAAATGCTGGATGGCACCGGAAATTCCGCAGGCAATGTAGAGGTCCGGTGTAACAACTTTTCCAGTCTGGCCAATTTGCAGGGAGTAATCGCAATAACCTGCATCACATGCTCCGCGTGAAGCACCAACCGCTGCGCCAAGTGTGTCTGCCAGTTCATATAGAGGTTTAAATCCTTCTTCACTTTTTAGTCCCCGTCCACCGGCAATGATGATTTTTGCTTCTGCTAGATCGACGCCTTCAGAAGATTTACGGATTACTTCGGTAATCACTGTGCGCAGATCCTTTATTACGATATTATCAAGTTCAGTCACATCACCGGAGCGGTTTTTATCTGCTTCCTGGAGAGTAAAATTGTTTGGACGAATCGTGACAAAAAGCAGTCCATTTTCAATCTTTTTCTTTTCAAATGCTTTACCGGAGTAAATCGGGCGGATAAATAACCCATCTTTTCCGCTGCCTTCAATTTCTGTAATATCAGACACTAAGCCACTACCCAGCTTGCTCGCTATGCGGGGCGCCAGATTTCTTCCGACTGATGTGTGGCCAAGAACAATGCCAGTGGGATTTTCTTTTTCAATCACTGCAATTGCTGCTTGGGTAAATGCATCCGGTGTATAATTTTTCAATTTTTCATCTGTAACCGTAATGGCACGGTCGGATCCGTACTGGATCATTTTGTTCGCTGCGTTTTCCGTTCCATCATTTCCAAATACTACTGCTACAATTTCCGCATTTTCATCGATTTGCTTAGCAGCTGCAATTGTTTCAAAGGATACGTTTCTTACTACTCCAGCTTTTAATTCCGCAAATGTTAAGATTTTACTCATAGCTATTTCTCCTCGCTTTTTGAATTAAAGTACTTTCGCTTCCGTATGTAATAGATTGATAAGTTCCTTGATCTGATCATCTATTTCGCCTTCTAACATTTTTCCTACATTCTTTTCAGGCGGCAAGAATACTGCAGTTGTAACTGTTTTTGATTCGTAATCTTCTTCTTCCAGATTGAGGTCATCCAATTCGATTTCTTCTAATGGTTTCTTTTTCGCTTTTATAATACCTGGAAGGGAAGGGTAGCGTGGTTCGTTGAGACCTTGCTGACAAGTTACTAAAAGAGGCAAGGAAGTTTTCGCCTTTTCTATATCTCCCTCTGCATCACATTCAATGTTTACTGTATCGCCGTCGATTTCGAGTTTCGTAATTGTTGTGACGTACGGGATATCAAGCTTATCTGCAAGACGCGGTCCAACCTGTCCGCTGGATTCATCAACCGAGGAATTCCCAGCAAGAATAATGCTCACGTCTTTATCTTCAAAATAAGCTTCAAGAATGCGTACGGTCGTAAATGCATCGCCTTCTTCCACATCCTCTGTGTTAATCAGGACAGCTTTGTCGGCCCCCATTGCTAAAGCAGTTCGAAGCTGTTTTTCCGAGTCCTCATCACCGACAGTGACAATCGTTACTTGGCCGCCATGTTTCTCCCGAATCTTTATCGCTTCTTCTACCGCATACTCATCGTATGGGTTAATAATAAATTCAGCACCATCTTCCTCAATGAATCCATTATTAATTTGAATTTTTTCTTCTGTATCAAATGTCCTTTTTACCAACACATAAATATTCATCAAAACACCTTCTTGTATTATATTTTTAAAGTAAAATTTTTCATTTATTTGCCATTAAACTCAGGTGCACGCTTTTCTAAAAAGGCGTTTGTTCCTTCAAGCTTATCTTCAGTACTCATTAGAACTGCCTGCGATAATTTTTCAATTTGCAAGCCGGACTGAATACTTGTAGCATTTGTTTGATCGATTGCGAGCTTAGCAAGTTTTAAGGCGATAGGAGCTTTCTTTATAATTTTTTTGGCGATCGTTTTTGTAGTATTTAATAATTCTTTAGCCTCAGTGACTTGATTGACCAAACCAATTTTTTCGGCTTCTTCTGCAGAAATAATGTCACCAGTGAAGATGAGCTCTTTCGCTTTTCCCATTCCGACTAATGCAGTAAGTCGCTGCGTCCCGCCACCGCCAGGGATGATGCCAAGACCAAGTTCAGGTAAACCAATTTTTGCCTTTTTTGAAACGATGCGAATGTCACAAGCGATTGCTAATTCACAGCCCCCGCCAAGCGCATAGCCATTTACCGCAGCGATTATTGGTTTGGAAATTCCGGCTATATGATTTGTTAATTGCTGCATAGTTGACTCCAGGGATTCAATCGGTGTGCGATCACGTAGCTTCCCGATATCCGCTCCAGCAGCAAAAAAGTTCTCTCCTTCACCTGTTAAAATGATGACTTTTACTGTCTCATTCCGATCGAGAGAGTCCATATGATACATCAGTTCTACCTGTGTGTCATAGTCGATTGCATTCCGCTTTTCAGGACGATTGATCGTAACGATTGCCATGCTGTCTTCCACTTCAACATATAGGTTTCTTTCTTCCATGATTCCACCCCCTTTTTAATAGTTGTAAAATCCTTGACCTGATTTACTGCCGAGTCTGCCTGCTTTCACATATTTCGTTAAAATTGGGCTTGGGCGATACTTTTCACCAAGCGTTTTATGAAGGTATTTCATATTCTTTAATCGGGTGTCCAATCCCACCAAGTCGGCAAGTTCTAACGGTCCCATCGGATGATTTAGGCCTAATTTTATCGCTTTATCAATATCCTCTGCGGAAGCAACACCTTCACTCAGCATGTTCATTGCTTCATTTCCGATCACGCAATTCATACGGCTCGTTACAAAGCCTGGAAATTCGTTCACGGTGACGGTCTCTTTCCCCATTTTTTTTGCAACCTGTTTGGTGACTTCCAGGGTCTTATCCGACGTTTCCAATCCTTTAATGATTTCTACCAGCTTCATTTTATAAACGGGATTAAAGAAATGCATTGCAATGGTGCGGTGTGGGCGGTTTGTTGCAGCACCAATTTCTGTCGGGCTCATCGTGGATGTATTCGTTGCCAGAATCACGGATTCCCTGCAGAGCTTATCAAGCTTTTTAAAGATATCAATTTTTAATTCAAGAATTTCTGGAACAGCCTCAATAACGAAATCCGTATGCTGAACAGCTTCTGATAAATCCGTTGTAAGATGTAGATTGCTGAGTGCTCGCCATTTAACTTCTTCAGAAATTTTCTTGATTTCAATCCCTTTGTCCAGGTTCTTCTCTATTGTCTGTCTTGCACATTGGAGTTGTTCTTCGTTGATGTCATATAAAGTAACCTGGTAACCCGCTTGTGCAGAAACGTGAGCAATTCCTGTTCCCATTAATCCAGAACCAATTACTGTAATATGTTTAATAGCATTCATATCTCCAATCTCCTTTCTTTTGGTATCGCATTCATTTTTATAAATAATTTAAAAATTTAAATTGTTGTCTTCGATTCTATACGGGAAGTATTTTTTTGTCAACAAAATATTAATTTGCTAGCAAAAATTATTTTTGTGATATAATAAATGATAAATTCCATAATGAAATGATGGTGAGGGTGAAGGTATGGATCAAAAAATAGAGGGCACTTCCTTAGCAGATAAAAAATACAGTGTGCCAGCAATTGTGAATGCATTTGAAATTTTAAAATTGCTAAGCAGAAACAAGTATAAGGAAAGCACTTTAACAGAAGTAGCTAATGCAGTTAACTTAACGGCACCCACTTGTTATCGGCTATTACAGCAATTAAAAGAATTATCACTTGTTCGTTTTGATAACAATAAAAAGAGATATACGTTAGGAACCTATTTGGTCATCCTCGGTGAACGGGCAAAGGAAAGTCTTGATTTTATAAGTATAATTGAACCTTATTTAGCAGAATTAACAAGAGGGACTGGTTTAACTTCTTTATTAGCGAACCGGGTTGATGATCAGCGCTTAACCCAGATTGCAAAAAATGAAGGAGAAGATTTTGGGATTAAAATTTCGATAGGACGCCATTTTAATATTTTGGACGGCGATTCGTATGGAAAATGTTTTCTTGCGTTTATGAATGAAGAGGAACGAGATGAACTTCTAAAGAATGAAAATGAAAATTACCGACTGAAAGTCGTGACAGAATTGAATGATTATAAATCTTATGGTTTTTCCTGGAGTTATTCGAAAGGAAATAGAAGCAGATTTCCAGGGATATTTGGGGTATCTTCACCGATATATTTGGAGAAAGGAAGGTTGGAGCTATGTGTTTCCGTTGTTGGAATGACGGCTCAGTTTACGGAGGAAGAAGTGATTAAAACAATTGGTCCACAAGTGAAGTTAATTGCGGATCAGATTAATCAGGAATTTAATTAGTTTCATAGTAGTTTTAAAACCCTGCATATAACAGAAAATGCGGGGTTTTTTATATTTTAGCCTTTATGGGAAAAAGTGCTTAGAATTTTTTGAAAAATGTTGTTGACTTTTGTAAAAAAATATAATATTGTTTTAATTAAGTCATTTCAGAATAATCATTCCGTATATTGGAATGGAAGGGAGGAAGTAATACAATTAATCGTATTCAAAGTATATAAATTGTAAGCGCTATATTACATGATTTGATTTAAAATTTATTATTCTTATAGGAGGAAATTTTATGAAGCATACTAAACTATTTTTTTTAATTATCACTTTATCGATGGTTTTTGTGGTTGCAGCATGTGGTCAAGATCAAGAATCAGGTGCGACAGAGTCTGAGGATGGTACCACTTTAACTTTGAATCACTGGTTAAGTTCCAATCATTATATTGCAGATGCGATTGTTGAATGGGCTGATATAGTGGAGGATAAAACGGAAGGAAGAGTGAAAGTAGAAGTATATTCTGATGGAGCTCTGGGAAGTCAATTGCAAGCTCATGAAGATATTGCTGGTGGGGTTTATGATATTGGAGAAATAACGGTATCAACAATGGAAGACACTTCAATATTCGTACATTCCATTGGAAACTTACCTTTTGCCTTTGATAATATCGATACTTCGTTTGATGTTATGGGAGATTACTTAGATAAATATGGTGAGGAAATATATGAGGAAAATAATCTGGTTTATATGAGCAACTCAACCAGCTTTAATTATGCTTTACATTCACGTACACCGATCAGAAACATAGATGATGCAAAAGGAAAAATAATAAATGCGAGTGCAAACTCGATGGCTAGCGTATTTAAGGAATGGGGTTCCACACGTGAATCCATGGCATTTTCTGAATTGTATCAAGCCATTCAAAGAGGAACAATTGATGCACTATGGGTTCCTGCTCCAGCAGCATACGATACGAACTTTTATGAGGTAGCACCATATATTACAAAATTTAATGGACCTGCGTATAATTTCCAAGCTGCATTTGTTATGAGCCCGTCAGCTTTTGAAGGGCTTCCGGACGACCTTAAACCTTTGTTTGAAGATGAGCTATTCCCGCTATTAGGAGAAATGCATAAGGAATCCTATCCTAAGGAAGAGGAAGTTTGGAGTACGATTGATGAACTACTTGCTGATTCAGAAGGAGAAGTTATTGAATTAACTGCGGAAGAAGAAGCAGAATTTCAAAAAGGTGCAAAGCCGGTTTGGGATGAATGGGTAGAAGAAGCAAATGACAAAGGGTATCCAGGCGACGAAATGATGGATGACTTTAGAAAGTTACTGGAAGAAGAAGGCGTGGAAATACCTTTTTGATAAAATATATACTGTGAAGAATTCTTTAATGAAGAATTCTTCACAATTATTCCTTGATGTATCAATTGCAATTAGATGAATCGAGTAAAAATGATTAATGAGGGTGGTACTTTGAAACGAATAAATAACATAATCCATTTCACAAGATTTTTAACAAAATGGATAGGGATGATTACCATATTTGTGATGATGGTAATTGTTACAATAGCCGTTATTTTAAGAGGGTTTTCAAACCCGTTTACCGGACAGGTTGAAGCCGTAGAATTATTAATGTTGACGTTAATTATGGTTGGTCTATCCTATACACAATCAGAGAATGCTCACATTGATATTGGGCTAATAGTAGACAAGTTTCCAATTCGAGTACAAGCCGTATTTGATATGATTGCAAGCGTTCTCATGATAGCGGTATGTTTCATAATTTCATTCTTTAATTTTGAGGGTTTCTTTAGTTATGTTGAGATTGGTTACACATCTTCTGTTTTATCGATCCCTCTATTTCCATTTAAACTTATTGTTGCAATCGGAATGCTGTTATGGGGATTAGAAGGATTATTAAAATTAATAAGATCCTTTTTAGTTTTTCGTAAAGGTGAGAATCTCTCAAGTTAAGTGTTGTTTCCAGTTTCAGTTATAGAAACAATCATTTATTCTGAGCGAATCAAATTTATCAGTAGACACCATATAATGGGGAGGTTTTAGTTTTGTCACCTATAGTAGTTGGGATTATATGTATTATATTAATGTTTGTTTTAATGTTTAGTAGAGTCCCCATTGCAATATCTATGGCTGTACCAGGAATATTAGGAGCAGTTTATTTAAGAGGGATGGATGCAGTAGGAAGTATGTTGAATACTGTAGTGTGGGATCAAAGTGCAAGTTACATTTTTAGTACCATCCCGTTGTTTGTGTTGATGGGCGAACTATTATTTGCCGCTAATATTACAAAGGATTTATTTGATTCCTTTCGCAAATGGTTTGGAGGCTTAAGAGGTGGTCTAGGAATTGCCACGATTGGAGCGTCCTCTATTTTTGCAGCTTCATCTGGTTCAAGTATTGCAGCTACAGGTACTATGGGGCTGATTGCCACGAACGAAATGAGAGAATCTAATTATAAAGATTCCTTTGCTGGTGGAACGGTTGTTGCTGGCGGTACCTTAGGTGTTCTGATACCACCAAGTACAGCTTTCATTATTTACGGACTAATGGCAGATCAGTCTATAGGCCAGTTGCTAATTGCCGGGATTATTCCAGGCGTCATGCTTACCATCATCTATATGGGAATTGTCTTTTTATCTGTAACCATTAATCCATCTCTTGCACCACGAAGTGATCTAAAATTTACATGGAAAGAAAAGTTTGCATCATTAAAATCAACCATATGGTTTATTGCCCTGTTTGTTCTAGTTATTGGTGGTATGTACATAGGCATATTCAGTCCAACAGAATCTGCTGGAATAGGTGCAGCTGGGGCGCTTACCCTTTGTTTAATAAGAGGTGGGCTTACATTCGAAAAAGTCGTTACTGCTTTTTCTAGAACGTTAAAAACGACTAGTTTTATGTTTGCTATTATATTAGGAGCGTATATCTTAAATTACTTTTTAGCATTAACAAGATTGCCTATTATGTTAGCGGAATGGATAACGAATTCTGGTATATCAATGTATGGTTTTCTATTCCTTATTATTATTTTGTATATACTTTTGGGAATGGTTATGGATTTAGTAGCTGTTATGGTTATTACGATGCCAGTCTTCTTACCGACATTAATAGCTTTCGACTTTGATTTGATTTGGTTTGGGGTAATTGTAGTTATATTAATTGAAATGGCAATGATTACGCCACCGGTAGGTATTAATTGTTTTGTATTAAAAGGTGCAGTGCCTGATTTACATCTAGGTGACATTTTTAATGGTGCCATTAGATTTGTGATTGGATTGGCTATCCTGCTTGTACTTATGATTCTGTTTCCACAAATTCCATTATTTTTACCAGGATTTTTAATGTGAATACTTTAATTGAAATATAGTTCTGTTAAAAATCACGAATGAAGATATATACAATTAAAAGGAGGATTTACAAATGCAAAATGAAATAAAAACCGAAAAAACACTTCTTGATGAGAAAGGTCATCTTAATGAAGCAGGTTGGGCGCGTGACTTACTTTTAAAATATAACAAAGAAAATATTCATGCAGCTATCGAAGATGTTAAAGAATGGGATTATTACTATACAGGTAACGATAGTTATGGTCTAGGTCTTTCAATGGCTAATTTGGGCAAGAAAAGATTTTTATCGGTACACTTTATGGATTACGAAAACGAAAAATATTATATGAATTTTTCATCTTATCCAATTTCAGAACTAGAATCAGATCAAATGCCATTAAATAGTCTAGATAATGCTGCATTTGACAATAAAAATGTACAATGTCGCTACACTCGTACAAAAGAAAACCATTCAATCGAACTGAAATTTGAAAACTTTAGGGACGGAGAAGACCTAGAAGCTAATTTAACGCTATCTATTCCAAAGACGGACTCTATGGTAATCGTAGTTCCGTTTGATGAAGACCCTACGTTATTTTATTATAATCAGAAAATTAACTGTCTGAAAGCCAATGGAACAGTGGAACTTGGTGATAAAACTTATCCTTTTTCACCAGAAGATTCTTTCTCCGTGTTAGATTGGGGTAGAGGTGCCTGGCCACCAACTAGTACATGGTATTGGGGCAGTGCAAGTGGAAAAGTAGATGGGGTTGATTTTGGTTTTAATATTGGTTATGGGTTTGGAAATACTTCGGCAGCTTCGGAAAATCTACTTATTTATGAAGGGAAAGCTCATAAATTGGAAGATATTAAATTCCATATACCTGAAAGTTCGTATTTAGAGCCATGGACCTTTACTTCCTCTGATGGAAGGTTTGAAATGGATTTTACACCCATAGTAGATCGTCATTCAAATACGCCCAGAGGAAAATATGCTTCAAATCAGCATCAAGTATTCGGAAAATTTAATGGAAAAGCGATATTAGATGATGGTACTGTTTTAAAAATCTGTGATTTCATGGGCTTTGCAGAGAAAATTGTAAATTCTTATTTGTGAGCCAATATAAATAGACAGGCGACAATTCTCAACAGTAACTTATTTTTACCATTAAAAATAATCATATAAAGAGCAGCCTAGGAGGAGCCCTGTTTATGAGTGGATTTATTTTATCTATAGACCAAGGAACAACTAGTTCTCGTGCAATTTTAGTTAACAATAAGGGTGAAATTGTTGAAGTAGCACAACGTGAATTTGAACAATTCTTTCCAAAACCAGGTTGGGTTGAACATGATGCAAATGAAATTTGGACATCAGTCTTGGCTTGTATTGCTGATGTTTTGAGGAAAGCAGATATCGAACCTGATCAAGTTGTAGGCATTGGCATTACAAACCAAAGAGAAACAACGGTCATTTGGGATAAAAACACTGGAAAACCTATATATAGAGCGATTGTTTGGCAGTCACGGCAAACAGAAGAAATTGTACAGGATCTACAGGACAAAGGGTATAATCGCCTGTTTAATGAAAAAACAGGATTGCTTCTAGATCCGTATTTTTCCGGTACAAAGGTTAAATGGATTTTAGACAATATAGATGGAGCTAGGGAGAAGGCGGAACAGGGTGAACTTCTATTCGGTACCATAGACAGTTGGCTTGTTTATAAGTTATCTGGTGGAAAAGCACATGTTACCGATTACTCCAATGCTTCTCGTACCCTTATGTTTAATATTTATGATTTAAAGTGGGATGATGAATTACTTGAAATCCTAACTGTGCCAAAGAGTATGCTTCCTGAAGTCAGACAATCATCTGAGGTTTACGCGAATACTGTGAGTTATCATTTCTTCGGTAAAGAAATCCCTATAGCAGGTATTGCAGGGGACCAACAAGCAGCGTTATTTGGACAAGCGTGTTTTGAAAAGGGAATGATTAAAAACACTTATGGTACAGGTGGGTTTCTTTTGATGAACACTGAAGAAGAAGGTGTTCAGTCAGATAATGGCCTATTAACAACGATTGCTTGGGGTGTGGACGGCAAAGTTGAATATGCTTTAGAAGGAAGTATTTTTGTTTCTGGTTCTGCTGTTCAATGGCTCCGTGATGGCCTTGGTTTAATTGGAAGTACTCGAGAAAGTGAAAATTTAGCTAGTAGCGTTGAGTCAACAGATGGCGTATATGTGGTGCCAGCATTTGTTGGATTAGGTACGCCATATTGGGATAGTGAAGCACGTGGCGCTATATTTGGAATAACGCGCGGTACCGAGAAAGCACATTTTGTTCGAGCTACACTAGAATCTCTCGTTTACCAATCTAAAGACCTTGTAGATGTAATGGTTTCTGATTCTGGTATTGAGGTGAAGTCATTGCGTGTGGACGGTGGAGCAGTGAAGAATAATTTCCTGATGCAATTCCAAAGCGACCTCCTGGATGTTCATGTTGACCGTCCGGTTATAAACGAGACAACAGCTTTAGGTGCGGCGTATTTAGCTGGTTTAGCAGTTGGGTATTGGAAAGATAAAGAGGAAATTGCAAAAATGTGGAAAAATGATCATACTTTTACACCTAATTTTTCAGAGGATAAACGTAATAGACTATATGCCGGTTGGAAGAAAGCTGTCACAGCAACTAGAGTATTTAAAAACTGATTCATCACTATTTAGATGCTGCCTTTTCCATAACCAGTACATAATATTATCTGATACACATTCTTTTGTAATTAAAAAGGAGCGAGTACATATGTTTTCAAGTTTAAATCGACAAGACGTAAAAACGAAGACGCAAAATGAACATCTCGATTTAATTGTCATTGGTGGAGGAATTACTGGTGCTGGAATTACACTTGATGCTGTTAACAGGGGTATGAAGGTTGCTCAATTAGAAATGCAGGATTTTGCTGCAGGGACATCTAGTCGTTCAACTAAACTTATCCATGGAGGACTTCGTTATTTAAAACAATTCGAATTTGGAGTGGTTGCCGAGACGGGTAAGGAAAGAGCCATTGTGTATGAAAATGGCCCTCACGTGACAACACCAGAATGGATGATGCTTCCTTTCTACAAAGGAGGAACTTTTGGACCTACGATGACAAATATCGGATTAAGAGTTTATGACTTTCTTGCTGGTGTGAAAAAAAGTGAAAGAAGAAAGATGTTCAAACCAGAAGAGGCGTTGACACGGGAACCATTATTGAATGCAAAAGACCTTAAAGGGGCTGGGTACTATGTCGAATATAAAACAGATGATGCCCGTTTAACGATTGAAGTAATAAAAAGAGCAGTGGAAAAAGGAGCGCTCTCCTTAAACTATATGAAAGTAACAAACTTAGTCTATGAAAACAATAAGGTGATTGGTGTTGAAGTAGAGGATCAGCTGGATGGATCTACCCAACAATATTTCGCAAAAAAAATAGTAAACGCTGCTGGTCCATGGGTGGATACATTACGTGAGATAGATCATTCAAAGAAAGGTAAGCATCTAAGATTAACAAAAGGCATTCATCTTGTGTTTGATGGGGGACGTTTCCCTCTAAAACAAGCAATTTATTTCGATACTCCAGATGGAAGAATGGCATTTGCCATTCCACGTGAAGGAAAAACTTATGTCGGTACAACAGATAATGTTTATACCGGAGAAATCGCTAATCCTAAAATCACGGTAGCTGACAGAGACTATGTATTAAATGCTATTGATTATATGTTTCCCGAAGTTAATATAAAGCCAGAAGATGTGGAATCAAGTTGGGCTGGTTTGCGACCGCTAATTCATGAGGAGGGCAAGGACCCTTCAGAAATTTCCCGGAAGGATGAGATCTTTGTTTCGGACTCTGGCTTTATTTCGATTGCTGGCGGTAAGTTAACAGGTTACCGTAAAATGGCAGAAAGTATTGTAGATTTAGTTGGGAAACAATTAGAAACAGAAGAAAACCTAAAATTTCCCCATGTACAAACAAAGGAACTACACATCTCTGGTGGAAATGTAGGTGGGGCTGCGGGATTTAAAGACTATATCAACCAAAAGGTGGCTGTAGGAATAGAGCAGGGCTTAAAGGAAGATACAGCTAAAAAACTCGCAGAAAGATATGGTTCAAATATTGAAATCATATTTGATATCTATCAACGAGAAAAATCTACAGCTGAAGCTGAAAATATCGATCCAGTTGTACTAGCTGTCCTCCGTTATGCGATTGATTATGAATTAGCCTATAAGCCAGTGGACTTTTTTATTAGGCGCACAGGAGCATTATTCTTTAATATTGCCTGGATTCATGAGCATGAAAGCGATGTGATTAATTATATGTCGAAGCTGTTTGGTTGGTCGAACGTACAAAAACAAGTATATACAGAAGAATTAGAACAAGCATTGTATAATGCAGTACATCCAGTTAAAAAAGATAAAAAATCCATGAGTGAAACTATGGTTTCATAATTGGTATAAGTAAAAAAAATTCTCTCTTAAAAACATAGGAAGAGGATTAAATAAAATCTTTTGAAAGAAACTTGTAAAATAAAATTTTATATTTTTTAATACTAAGATAGTATTTCTGAAGGAGGAATCAATACGTTTATGTATATTAATGGGAAATGGATAGAATCAGATCAGTCTTTGGAAATTTTCAACCCAGCGAATGGAGAATTGGTTGATACCGTATCAATGGTCGGAAAAGAAGAGACAAAGCAAGCAATTCAAGCAGCAGAGAAAGCCTTTCCAAAATGGGCTGCATTAACAGCGGAAGAGCGCAGCGAATATTTAATGAAAGTCGTAGAAAAAATGAATGAGCGCAAAGAAGAGCTTACCCAACTCATTACAAAAGAGATGGGGAAAAGCATTCATAATGCGCGTTACGAAGTGAATAGCTCGATTAATTTCTTTAAATGGTATGCAGAAGAAGGTAAACGAGTATATGGTGAAATTGTTCCACCAGTTGCAACGAATAAAAGGCAAACCGTGATTAAACAACCAATAGGTGTCGTCGGAGCAATTACTCCTTGGAACTTTCCGTTACAAATGAGTGCTCGAAAATTAGGTCCCGCACTTGCAGTAGGGTGTACAGTTATTTTGCGTCCATCTCGTGAAGCACCATTATCGTCTCTGAAGCTATTTGAAATCTTTGATGAAGTCGGTTTTCCAGATGGTGTAGTAAATCTTGTTATTGGCGGTTCATCTGATATCGTTGGAGAATTAATGGATAGCGACATCGTACGTAAACTTTCCTTTACCGGATCCACCGAAGTTGGTAAAACGTTAATCCGTCAGTCAGCAGATACCGTAAAACGTGTATCAATGGAGTTAGGTGGGCATGCTCCTTTTATTGTCTTTGACGATGCAGATCTTGACTTAGCAGTTGAAGGAGCAACATTAAGCAAATATGCTTCTGCGGGTCAGCAATGTGTCTGTGCAAACCGGATTTATGTGCATGATTCTATTTATGAAGAATTTGCTGTGAAGTTTAGAGAGCGAGTGTCCTCTCTTAAAGTTGGAGATGGCATGGATGAAAATAATAGAGTCGGCGCAATGGTAAATAAGCATGCAGTTGATAAATGTGCGGAACAGGTCTCCGATGCGATTGAAAAGGGTGCTACCGTTCTTCAAGGTGGAAAAGTGTTAGATGAAGGAGATTATGCAAATGGGTATTTCTATGCCCCAACTATTCTTACAGATGTGACAGATGATATGAAAATAACTTTTGAAGAAACGTTTGGTCCTGTTGCTCCACTAATTCGCTTCCACACGGAAGATGAAGTAATTGAAAAAGCAAATGATATTGAATATGGTCTTGCTTCCTACTTCTATACAAATGATCTATCCCGTGCTCACAGAGTGTCTGAAAAGCTGGAGTATGGCATGGTTGGTGTAAACGATCATGCGCCATTTTCTGTCCAAGTACCATTTGGCGGTGTGAAAGAGAGCGGAATTGGAAGAGAAGGCGGTAAATATGGTCTCGAAGATTATTTAGAGACAAAATTAGTTTCATTTGGGATTCGTAAGAGCTAATCTAGATTTCTGAAAAGATAAGACGTTTCCGTTTGGCTTTGAATGAAAAATCCAGAAATATACAAACTGAACCATTATCCTGATTTTAGCTGGTCTTTATGGATATATTGCTTTAATACTTAGAGCTATTTTTTTTTAACAAAATATAAAAATGGAATTATAATTCTTATATACGGAATATATGTTTTTTGGGAGGTATCATGGTTAAACAAATTGAAAGCGGCAACGTATTAGATTTAATTAACAATGCTGACACGTTGCTTGTTGGCGGATTCGGTTTGTCAGGGACACCACTTACCATACTGGATGAAATTGCAATGTCTGACAAAAAAGATTTAACTGTCGTTAGTAATAACCTAGGGGAGCCAGGTAGGGGGTTAGGTAAATTGCTTTTGTCAGGTCGATTGAAGAAAGCTGTAGGCTCATTTTTTACAACGAATCCTGACTCCATAAAGGAATGGAGTAAAGGTAAACTTGAAATTGAATTAATTCCACAGGGCACACTCGCAGAAGCTATTCGTGCAGGCGGTGCAGGTATCGGCGGGTTCTACACAAAAACCGGAGTTGGGACGGAAATAGCTGAAGGAAAAGAAGAGAAGGTCATTGATGACGAGCGATATATCTTGGAAAAGGCAATAAAAGGTGATGTTTCTATTATAAAGGCAATGAAGGCAGACACATTAGGAAACCTCGTCTATGATCATACAGCAATGAATTTTAATCCATTAATGGCTACAGCTGGTAAAGTCGTCATTGCAGAAGTAGATGAAATTGTGGAATGTGGGGAAATTGCCCCTTTTGATGTAGCAACTCCTCATTTATATGTAGACTATCTACTAATAAGCAAATATAAAAAAGTGGGGGGTGTGTATGTTGAGCCAGTCTAAAAAAGTGATTATCGCAAAACGAATTGCAGAAGAGCTCGAGGAAGGATCGATTGTCAACCTTGGTGTTGGTATACCTACAAAAATCCCAGATTATTTGGATGGTAAAAACGTACATTTACACTCGGAAAACGGGCTAATTGGTATCGGACCCAAACCGTCTAAAGAGAATTTAAATATGGATTTGATTAGTGCGAGTAAAAATCCGATTACGATGGAAAAGGGCGCAGCAATTTTTGATAGTGCATCTTCTTTTGCAATGATTCGCGGGGGACATATCGATGTAGCAGTTCTCGGTATCCTTCAAGTGGACAAATTCGGTGAAATTTCCAACTGGTCGATCCCTGGGGAGCCGATTCTAGGGGTAGGTGGAGCGATTGATCTTATTGCTGGTGCAAACAAAATTTATCTTGCATCTATACACCAATCGAAATATGGAGAACCAAAACTGATCGAAAAACTCACCTATCCGAGTAGTGGGGTAAGAAGAGCAGACAAGCTCTTTACAGAGCATGCGGTATTCCGATTTACTGAAGAAGGTCCAGAGTTAATAGAAATCATATCAGATATTAGTCTGGAGGAATTGTTCGAAATTACCGGAACAGATTTTACTGTCAATTTACCGGAAAGGCATCGAACACAAATTAATTAAATTTATTTATATGGGAGAGAGTAGAATGAATGAATCATATATTATTGGTTCTGTTCGTACAGCAATAGGCAAGATGGGGGGATCTTTAAAAAACGTTACCCCGGATTACCTTGCAGAAAAAGTAATTCGGGAAGTACTGAAAAGATACGGTAAAGGGGCAGAAGTGGATGAAGTAATTATGGGTCAGGCCAAACAAAGCCAGGACCAGTCCAATGTTGCACGGCTAGCGGCACTTAGGGCAGATTTGCCGATAACCGTTACCGGATATACTGTTCATCGTCAATGCGGATCAGGTTTGCAGGCCATCCATAATGCAGATATGCAAATTAAACTTGGTTTATCTGACGTAGTTATCGCAGGCGGAACGGAAAGCATGAGTACAGCTCCTTTTTATTTAAGAAATGCTAGGTATGGATATAACGCAGGGAATGGTGTACTGGTCGATCCGAATACGGAAAGTCAGCCAGGCTCACAACCAAGGAATGTATATGGTGATCTGACAATGGGACTAACAGCAGAAAACCTTGCGGAAAAATACAATATTTCCCGTGAAGCACAGGATGAGTTTGCTCATCGCAGTCAAGTGCTGGTAACTCGCGCCATAAAAGAAAGAAAGTTTGCAGAGGAAATTGTACCATATGAAGTAATAGAGCGGAAAAATTCATTGTTTTTTGATACGGATGAACATCCAAGGCTTACATCTCGAGATAAATTAGCAACCCTTCCAGCGGTATTTAAAGAGGGGGGGACAGTGACACCGGGTAATTCGAGCGGTAGAAATGATGGTGCATCTGCAGTATTAATGATGAATAAGGACAAGGCTGATTATTACGGATTAAAGCCTCAAGCAAGAATTATCGCACAGGCAGTAAGCGGTGTTTCACCTGAAATAATGGGAATCGGTCCGGTTGATTCTACAAGAAAGGCCTTAAAACAAGCTGGACTAAAGCTAGATGATATCGGGATTATTGAATTAAATGAAGCTTTTGCAGCACAATCACTTGCAGTCATACGTGAAGCTGGCATGGATATGGATAAGGTCAATGTGAATGGTGGGGCGATTGCACTAGGTCATCCAATTGGAGCTACAGGAGCAATCATAACAACGAAATTACTCCATGAAATGCAAAGAAGTGGCGTGAAATATGGACTTGTTACACTTTGTATTGGTGGTGGACAGGGAATTTCATCCATAATTGAATATCTTCATTAAAACGTGGTTTGTAATTGTTTTATATAATTTTGGGGATATTTAGCAGAAGTTAAAGTCAGAAACCTGTTTGCCGTATTATGAATAGACATATTAATAGTGTTATCATGTTTTTTAAAAGGGGGTGGATGTATTGAGTCAAAGCTTACTAAAGGCGATTAAATTATTGGATTGTTTTAAAGATAAACATGAGTTATCTTTATTGGACTTAGCAGAAGTATCTGAAATGCCAAAAACAACGATTTTTCGGTTAGTTGCTTCATTAGAGGAAACTGGTCTTATCGTAAAAACAAAATACTCCAGCCATGATGTGAAATATAAGTTGGGAATGAAGCTTTTAGAGTTTGGAAAGCTGGTCAGCGAACAAATGGAATACCGTAAAATAGCACTTCCCTATATGAACAATATCAATGAAAAATTAAATGAATCTGTACACTTGGCAGTGGTGGAAGGAGATGAAGCAGTATATGTGGAAAAAATGGACAGTAACCGGCCAATTCGATTAGTCATCAAGGTTGGTGCCCGTGCCCCGTTATATGCTGGTTCAGCTTCAAAATTACTGCTAGCTCATCTTGATAAAAAGAAACGTGAAGAGTACTTAAAAAGACTAAAGTTAGAAAAAATAGCCGAAAATACGATTGAAGATATGGAACGGCTGCAAAATCAATTAAAGGAAATAAGAGAAAAAGGTTATGCATTTAGTCAGCAAGAAATATATAAGGAGACAATGGGTTTTTCTTGTCCGATTAGAGATTATTCCGGTGAAACAATTGCTGCCTTGGGAGTAAGTATTCCGGTAACAGATTATAAAGAAGAAAAAGCAAAACAAATCCTTGAGGAAATTATAAGAGCGACAAATCAAATATCTATTGAACTTGGATACACAGCAGGTCAGGAAAAAGGGCAAGGTTAATAAATAGTTACTACGAAGTGGTGTAACATCCTATAACATATTACGGAGCTTATCAATAGTGGTAAGCTCCGTTTCTATTTATAATTTTAATTGAATAACTGTCACGTGTTTTTGAAACTATTAAGGAATGGCAATTATTTTCGCTATTACAAGAGGTGTGTATTTTTATAAATTACCAATTGATAAATATTTCGTTTCTAAATACGGTTCAATTCCTTCTTGTCCGCCTTCGCGTCCGAGGCCGCTTTCCTTCATACCGCCAAACGGTGCATGGGCTGCTGATGTACTGCCGTCATTCCAACCGATAATACCAAAGTCTAGATTATCATGTAAGTATGTTCCAGTCTGATAGTTATTGGTAAAAAAATAAGCTGCCAATCCATATGGAGTAGCGTTGGCAATTTCGACAGCTTCTTCAATACTTTTAAAGCTTGTGATTGGGGCAACTGGTCCGAATGTTTCTTCATGCATAATGTCCATTTCAGTAGTAACATTTTTTAATACAGTAGGATGGACAAAGAAATACCCTTGTTCTTTATCTGCATCGTAAGTATTGCCAACAAGGACTTCGGCACCTTTTTCAACCGCATTATTTATTTGAGAAACAATTTTGTTATAACCTTTTTCGTTTATAATTGGTCCAATATCTGTTTCCATTTCCATCCCATTTCCGACCTTTAACTTTTTAGCTTCAGCAACAAACTTTTCTGTGAATGAACCTACAATAGTTTCATGTACAAGAATTCGATTCGCGCATACGCATGTTTGCCCAGCATTTCTGAATTTTGTTGCGATGGTTTGCTTCACTGCAAAATCAAGATCTGCATCTTCTGCTATGATGAGTGGGGCATGACCACCAAGTTCCATCGAGATGTGTTTAACTGTGCTCGCACTATCCCTTATCAATGTTTTACCGACAGGAGTTGACCCAGTGAAAGTAATTTTTCGAACATAGTCACTATCTGTGAATAGCTTACCCACGTTCTTTCCAGAACCATTGACGCACTGGATAACGTGTTCTGGTATCCCTGCTTCATGTGCTAGCTCAATAAATTTTATTGTTGTCAATGGTGTTTCTACTGCAGGTTTAACAATAAATGTGCAACCAGCTGCTAATGCTGGAGCAGCTTTTCTTGCCATCATCGCACCTGGGAAATTCCATGGAGTAATGGCGGCGACAAGACCGACCGGTTGTTGTGTGACAATAATTCGTTTCGATTCCGTATGAGATGGAATTGTTCTACCGTATACACGTTTTCCCTCCTCTGCATACCAATCCAGATAGCTGGCAGAGTAATCAATCTCACCTAATGATTCTTTAATCGGTTTCCCATTTTCTAACGTCATGATATGGGCTATTTCTTCTTTATTTTCCTTTAATTTTTGTGACCAGGCATGAATTAATTTTGAACGATCATGAGCATTCATTTTGGACCATGATTTAAAACTTTCATGTCCATTCTTCAATGCTTGCTTAATTTCATCCTCAGAGTTTACCTTAACCTCTTGGATTAATTCCCCTGTTGCGGGGTTTTGCACTTTGATTATATTAGGCATTTGTAACCACTCCTCTTCAATTTGTTGAGATTATAGTATTAACAATGTAATAGTTAAGTTATTTTATATAGTAATACTTTCTCAAAATAAGATAGTCTAACCTATCAAATAGTAAATACTTCTCGGAAAGGTTAGACAGATATTAATCATTTGTTTACAAATTTACTAAATTAACTCTTTGCTCCCTTCCAGGCCGGAAGCATTTTATTTAATAGCTTATCTTCCCGGTATTCGAGTACGTATTCAGCCTGCATAACGGTATGAATCTCTCTAGTTCCTTCATAAATAACAGGAGCCTTTGAGTTTCGTAGATAGCGTTCTACTGGATACTCATCAGAATATCCGTAGGCTCCATGGATCTGTAAGGCATCATCTGCAGCTTTATTTGCAAAGTCACATGCTTGCCATTTTGCGAGAGATGTTTCTCGTGTATTTCTTTTCCCTTGGTTCTTTAATTCGCCAGCACGATAGACTAGCAAACGACTCATTTCATATCCGGCTTCCATTTTGGCAATCATTTGTTGAACAAGTTGATGTCTTCCGATTTCTTTACCAAATGTCTCCCTTTCATGACAGTATTTCACACTGGCTACTATGCAGGCCATAATTTGACCGACAGCACCAGCTGCAACAGTGAAACGGCCATTATCCAAAGCTGACATCGCAATTTTAAAACCTTCTCCTTCTTTACCCAGTAGATTTTCTTTTGGAACTTTTACATTTTCAAAAAATAACTCACCTGTATTTCCAGAACGAATTCCATGTTTCCCTTTTATAGCATTTGAAGAGAATCCATCCCAGGAACGTTCCACGATAAAAGCAGATATTCCTTTATGTTTTTCAGATTTATCACCTGTGTATGCAAAAACGATGAAATTATCGGCAATATCACAAAGGGAAATCCATGTCTTCTGGCCGTTTAAAATATAATTTTCACCATCTTTGACAGCTGTGGATTGTAATGATGCTACATCAGAACCCGCACCTGGTTCTGTGAGTCCGAATGCACCGATTTTATCTCCTGTCGCCTGCGGGGTAAGGTATTTCTGCTTTTGCTCTTCTGTTCCCCATTGTAAAAGAGTCATGCTGTTTAAACCAGTATGAACCGACACAGCTGTACGAAATGCTGTATCACCTCGCTCTAGTTCTTCGCAGACAATAGCAAGTGCATTATAGTCCATTCCACTACCACCATATTCTTCTGGAATACATACTCCCATTAGTCCAAGTTTAGCAAGTTTCTGCATGATGGTTGGGTCAAACTTACCTTCACGGTCCCAATCCGCAATATACGGCATGATATTCTTATCCGTAAAACTTCTCACTGTTTCACGTAGCATTTTTTGTTCATCATTAAATTCAAAATTCATATGATCATCTCCTGATTATTTTAGTTACTACTGTATATTAATTTAAAGCATTATTCATAAAGGCTTGAAGATAAATTAAATTTTTTTAATTATTTGCTGGTTTAAATTTTGCTTGTATTTCAACATTGTGCTCACCAATATCCGGTGGGTGAAGTTTATACTTAACAGGAGTTCTTGATAGTTTTATTGGACTGCCTACTACTTTCACCATCCCTGCAGTTGGATGTTCATAATCAATAAACATCTCTCTTTCCTGCAACTGTGGATCTACACTTACTTCGGCAATATTTTGTATAGCTCCACAAGGGATGTTATTTGATTGGCATTTTTTAACCCAATATTCAGTAGGCTTTGTTATAAATCTCTCCTGTAAAAGTGAAATAAGTATATTTCTGTGTTTCACCCTCTTAGCATTCGTAAAAAACCTGCTATCCTTACTTAATGAGGATTTATCTAGAATCGTACATAACTTGTTGAATTGATTATCATTCCCAACAGCTATAACTATTTCTCCATCTTTGGTATTAAATGTCTGATATGGAACAATATTGGCGTGACTATTCCCAAGTGCAGACGGTACTTTTCCCGATATCAGATAGTTACTGCCTACGTTGACAAGTGCGCTCACAGCAGAATCATAAAGTGAAATATCAAGCTTTTGTCCTTTGCCAGATTCTGTTCGCTCAAGCAATGCCGATTGGATACCAATGCACGCATATAAACCGGTTAAAATATCTGTAATGGCAACACCCATTTTCTGAGGACCAGACTCTTCTGTGCCGGTAATACTCATAAGACCACTCATCGCTTGAATAATAAAATCATATCCTGGCAAGTCTTTATATGGACCTGTTTCGCCAAAACCAGTTATGGAACAGTAGACTATTGAAGAATTGATTTGTGCTACAGTTTCATAATCGAGACCGAAACGTTCCATTGTACCAACTTTGAAATTATTAATAATCACATCGGATTCAGTAACTAGATTTTTAATGATTGAAATTCCTTCTTCAGTTTTTAAATCTACTGTTATGCTTTTTTTATTCCGGTTAGCACAGAGATAATAGGCACTGGTACCATTCTGGAAGGGTGGGCCCCACTCACGTGTTTCATCACTCCCACCTGGAGCTTCTACTTTAATCACCTCTGCATCAAGATCACCAAGAATCATCGTGCAATACGGACCTGCGAGCACACGGGTAAGATCAAGAACTTTAATTCCATTTAATGCGCCAGTCATTTGATTTCTCCTCTCAAATTAATAAAAAAAGCCAGCTCAAATTATCGCAGGTTATCTGCAAATCAATTTGAACTGGCTTTTATTTGTTGGTACATACCTGGGTGAGGTATGTGAACAAGCTAGGCAGTTAATATTAATATTTTACAAGAGTATTAATTAATTTATATTATATATTATTCTGAATAATATATCAATGTTTTTTAAGAAAAAAAGAGCTACAAGAAGAAATCAAATCTAAATAACTTGAAATTAGTTTATCTTGTGAATTTCATACTGCTTATGCAAATCCTTTAATGCTGAAGCAAGTGCATTACTAGCTTTTCCTAAATAGTGTTTTGTAATGTCTTCAGTAGGCTTTTCAATTCCATCCTCTAAGCTATATCCCCTTAGTAATTGTTGAATAAAGTCCCTACCGTGAGCCGTAGCAAGTGTACAATTAGCAGTAATAATAACTCCGTATTTCTTATCGATTTCGGCGGTGATAGTTAAAGTTTCATAGAGATTCCGTGCTGCCATACCAGATGGCAACCTTGCGTGTCCAGCTATAAATACGGTGTTCAATTTTCATCCATTCCTTTCAAGATAACTTCTGATAGATAGTTGTGTATTTATATGAAATTTTTATAGAGTTTAATCACAGAAATACCTTGGGAGTTACTATAGAGTAATTATTCTTATTTAATATATTATAAACTTTTTATTAAAATAATTGAAGAATAAACTATTGTTAAGTTGCAAGGTTTAATAATGAAATTTTAGCACATATATTAAACAATTGACGTCCGTTTATAAAATGTTAATATAAAATTGGAATAAGTCAAATAATTATTGAAGAAGGCTTTTGTGGTAAAAGTTGCAGATAAAGTGGTAATTGTTACAGGTGCAGGTTCTGGGATTGGTGAGATAGTGGCTAGAAAATTTGCCGATTTTGACACCGGAATATTTATCAAAGTTGATGGTGGAGGGGGGGTGAAATAAGAAATTATCCACTTTTTAATACTCATGGTGCATTACGATCATTTTGAAAGAATATAAATGAGGAAGAATTGAAAACATGAGCAAAATGAATCTTGAACTAGCGAAACAACTTATTGAAGGTGCCGAGAAAAAACAACTGATCTTGGAATATCCATGGTTATATCCGTTGTAGATGAAGGTGGAAATTTAATCGCAGTACATCGCATGGATGAGGCATGGTTAGCTAGCGTTGACATCGCGCAGAATAAAGCTTGGACTTCTGTAGCGTTAAAAATGCTAACAGCAAACTTAGCTGAGGCTACCGTTCCTCACGCTGAACTATATGGTTTAAATACAACAAACAATGGGCGATTAGTTCTCTTCGGAGGAGGTATCCCATTAGTAGAAAATGATAAAGTCATCGGTGCTGTAGGTGCAAGTGGAAGTGGTGTAGAAGATGATATTCAAGTAGCACAGGCAGCAGTAGATGTTTTTGAGAATGTGAAATAGATATAATTTCTTAACTGAAAGGTAATTGTGGGAAACGAAGCGGTTTCCAATAATAATATAATAACGTCGAGCCACTATGCAGGTGCAAAAGTGGCTCCATTTGTTTTTAAACTTCTTTATAAATTCCTGAAAATAAGAAAAACGAATATACTACCCTGCAACTTGCATTTCTTCTTAAGAAAATCGAGAGAAGCACGGGTACGGTTCTTTTGCTTCCTGTTCCGCAAAAAAACGGAAGCAGGAGAACCGTCCCCGTGCTTCCAGCTATACATTTCTGCTAGTCTTTTTGGTATAGTGGTTACAATAGACTTTTTATTTACATAAAAAATGAAAAGGGGATGGGTGATTTTGAAGGAGAAGTACTTAGATTTATTGGCACAAAAATATGATACGGAAGAAAAAGTAGTTACGGAAATTATTAATCTGGAGGCCATCCTTGATTTGCCCAAAGGAACAGAGCATTTTGTTAGTGACTTACACGGGGAGTACCAAGCTTTTCAACATGTGTTAAGAAATGGTTCAGGCAAAGTAAAGGAGAAAATTCGTGACATTTTTAAGCAGGAATTATCGGAAGAACAAATTAATGAATTCGCTGCATTAGTGTATTATCCGGAAGAAAAGCTACAATTAATTCGGGACGGATTTAACAATAAACAGGAACTAAACGAATGGTATGAAAATATGATTGATCGGATGATTCAGCTTATTTCCTATGCATCATCCAAATATACACGGACCAAATTACGTAAAGCATTACCGAAGCAATTTGTATATATTATCGAAGAGCTATTATATAAGAATAATGAATTCACAAACAAAAAGCATTACTATTCGACGATTGTCCAAAAGGTAATTTCCCTTGGGCAGGCAGATAAACTCATTATCGGGCTTTCTTATACGACGCAGCAATTGGTTGTTGATCACCTTCATGTAGTAGGGGATATTTACGATCGGGGACCAGAACCAGATAAAATTATGGAAGCGCTTATTAATTACCATTCTGTTGATATTCAGTGGGGAAATCATGATGTGTTGTGGATTGGTGCCTACTCGGGATCAAAGGTTTGTCTAGCTAATATTATTCGTATTTGTGCCCGTTATGACAATTTGGATATTATTGAAGATGTGTATGGTATCAATCTCAGACCATTACTGAATCTTGCGGAGAAATATTATGGGGACAATCCCGCATTCAGACCAAAGCGACCATCTGACAGGCTATCCGAACAGGAAGTCCTGCAAATCACCAAAATACATCAAGCGATTGCGATGATTCAATTTAAACTTGAAATGCCAATCATCAAGCGACGTCCTTCCTTTAATATGTCAAACAGACTTTTACTTGAAAAGGTGGATTATGGTAAAAGCGAAATAATGATTCAAGGAAAAAAATATAAATTAGATAATACCTGCTTTGCAACGGTTAACCCAGAACAACCCGATCAATTGCTAGAGGAAGAGAAGCAAGTGATGAACAAACTATTATTTTCTGTCCAACATTCCGAAAAGCTAGCAAGACATATGGACTTTTTGATTAAAAAGGGTACGCTCTATTTAAGATATAATGGAAATCTATTAATACATGGCTGTGTACCAGTGGATGAAAAAGGAAAAATGGAAAAGATGGTTATTGATAATAAAACCTATGCAGGGCGAGAATTATTTGATATTTTCGAAAGTTATTTACGTCAAGCGTTCAGAAACCCGGAAGAAACAGATGATCTTGCGACAGATATGGTCTGGTATTTATGGACGGGTGAATACTCCTCGCTCTTTGGGAAAAGGGAAATGACAACATTTGAAAGGTATTTTATTAAAGATAAAGAGACACATAAAGAGGGAAAAAATCCATATTATTATTTACGTGAAAAAGAGGAAATTTGCCGTGCAATTTTAGAAGAGTTTGATCTTGATCCGGATCAGGGCCGTATCATCAATGGTCATACACCAGTGAAAGAGATTGATGGTGAGAATCCGGTCAAAGCAAATGGGAAAATGATTGTCATTGATGGTGGCTTTTCGAAGGCTTATCAATCCACAACTGGAATCGCTGGGTATACTTTATTATATAACTCGTTCGGAATGCAATTGGTTGCCCATCAGCATTTTAGTTCAAAGGAAGATGTTTTACGAAATGGAAATGATGTATTGTCGGTCAAACGATTAGTAGATGAAGAGTTAGAGAGAAAAAAAGTCTTAGAAACGAATATGGGAGAAAAGTTATTACAAGAGATTAATATGTTGAATGGCTTGATGAGATATCGATATATGAAATGAAGGGAATTACGCTGAAACGTAATTTTTATATATAATTATTTTATTATTGTAAAGTGACAGTCTTCGACAAAAGTTGACTGTCTTTTGTGCTATTGTACAATAGAATGAAATAGATGAAGAGAATTAAGGGCGGGAAATTGATGAGTGAAAAAGAAAAACTGCAAACAATGTTGAAAAGAGTGATTGAAGAAACAGAGAACAACCAAATGCAATCAGCCAAAGAAGTCATACAATCTTTAATTAGTGAAATAACCATTAATACGAGTCCACAGGGGAAGTAAACTTAAGGAGTAGTACACGCTATTGTAGTTTACTGGAGGTGTTTCCATGCAGAAGATTAGAAAGGCTATTATCCCAGCTGCAGGTTTAGGAACACGATTCCTACCTGCAACAAAAGCAATGCCGAAAGAAATGCTGCCAATCGTCGATAGACCCACGATCGAGTACATCGTGGAAGAGGCGATCGCATCAGGGATAGAAGATATCATTATTGTCACGGGTAAAGGAAAACGAGCGATTGAAGATCATTTTGATATTAATTTTGAATTGGAAGAGAATTTAGCGCGAAAAGAAAAGTTTGAATTACTAGATAAAATTAGACCGTCCTCAGAAGTAGAAATCCACTACATACGCCAGAAAGAACCTCTGGGCCTTGGACATGCGGTATGGTGTGCAAGGAAATTTATCGGCAATGAACCCTTTGCAGTATTATTAGGTGATGACATCGTCCAAGCAGAAAAGCCTTGTCTCAAACAATTAATCGAACAATATGATGAAACACATTCATCTGTAATTGGTGTACAACAAGTTCCTGAATCAGAAACCAATCGTTATGGAATTATCGATCCCAAAATGAATGAGGGCAGTCGTTACCAAGTTAGCGGCTTTGTTGAAAAACCAGAGCAAGGCACCGCTCCTTCTAATCTAGCAATCATTGGTCGTTACATTTTGACGCCTGAGATTTTTCAGTTTCTTGA
Organism: Oceanobacillus longus; assembly: GCF_042650085.1. Lineage (NCBI taxonomy): Bacteria > Bacillati > Bacillota > Bacilli > Caryophanales > Bacillaceae > Oceanobacillus > Oceanobacillus longus. The sequence continues at coordinate 448,680 of NZ_JBHSAO010000011.1, forward strand.
TAAACAAGAAATGGGTTTAGGTGGGGAAATCCAGCTAACGGATGCGATTCATCAGTTAAATGAGATTCAGAATGTATATGCATATGCCTTTAATGGCAAAAGATATGATGTTGGAGACAAGCTAGGATTTATTCGAACAACGATCGAGTTTTCATTACAGAATGAAGAGATTGGGGAAGAAGTGGAACGTTACCTGAGAGAGTTGTTAGGTGAGAAGAAAGGTTTGTTGAGCGATTGAGCTAGTGAAGGGTAATGGAAGAATCTGTGGTAAAATACCATCTTACGCTAGGGAACACAAATGGTTGTATGTGAGAGGGAAATAAAATGATGAAATTTGAAAACGTACGTTGGGGAATTATTGGGTGTGGGGATGTAACAGAAGTGAAAAGTGGGCCAGCATTTCAAAAAAGCAAAAATTCAGAGCTGGTTGCTGTTATGCGTAGAAATGGCCAACTCGCTCGGGAATATGCAGAAAGACATGGTGTGCCAAAATGGTACGATGATGCCGATGCATTAATTAATGATGCAGATGTAGATGCTGTCTATATTGCAACACCGCCAAGTTCGCATAAAGAATATACAATTAAAGTGGCGAAAGCAGGAAAACCCATTTATGTAGAAAAACCGATGGCGCTCCATACAGAGGAATGTAATGAAATGATTGCTGCGAGTAAAGAAGCAGGGGTTCCTCTATATGTTGCATACTATCGCCGAGCATTGCCTCGATTTAAGAAGATTAAAGAGCTATTGGATAACGATGCAATCGGGAATGTTTGCTTTGTATCAACGACACAGTATCAAAAAGCATTGGAAAACGTTAAGGATTCATGGAGAGTTCAACCGGAAATATCCGGCGGAGGGCTGTTTGTTGATGTGGGTAGTCATACGTTAGATATCTTAGACTTTCTACTTGGACCGATTAAGGAAGTGGAAGGTTTTACGTCCAACCAAGCGGGTAATTATCAAGCAGAAGATATTGTAACGGGTGCCTATTTATTTGAATCTGGAATCCATGGTATGGGAAATTGGTGTTTTACTGCTTATGACAATGTTGATAGAAATGAAATTATTGGAAGTAAAGGAAAGATAACTTTCTCCACATTTGGAAATGAGCCAGTTGTTTTAACTACTATGGATGGAACAAATGAATTCGCCTTTGACATGCCAAAGCATGTGCATCAACCTCTTGTAGAAACGATTGTGGCTGAATTGACAGGTAAAAGTGATGAGTGCCCAAGTATAGGAGTTTCCGGTGGGAGGACGAATTTGGTTATGGGACAGTTTTTGGGTGATGTGGTTGAAGAGTAGGGGATGGAAGTGACTAAGAGAGCTGTTTTTTTGGACGAATAATTTTAGGCGTGACGAACAAATCTATGATTATAAAAGGGCTATCCATAGAGTCATATACACCATAATGCAATTGAGACAACCATTCCAACTTCAGCAAGGTAATTAAAAAAAGAGCATTCTCCAACGAGAACGCTCTTTTGAAATATTTTTACATGAGAAAGTATTCTATAAAAATGGGAAGGTGGCCATAACCAAAACTGGCCAATGGTTAAGACACAACTCCTCCTCCACGGAAAGCTAAAAGACAGGGTGTTAAAGTACTTAGAGTAAATTTTAACTTATACACTTTATTTTGACCAACCCTTGATAGATCAATATATTTGAAATCCTTCTACTTCATAATAAAGGTCCTCTGATTCTTCATAAAAATACCAGGTATCTTCTTGCTCATCGTAATAATACCACTCGTTATATTGCTCGTCATAATACCAATTTTCCTCCACGGGAGAATCAAAGTAAACTGCTTCATTCTCAAATTCATTGGTAATTTCCTCAACGTCTTCTTCTACCCATTCATCATCCTCAAACTCATCATCGTATTCAGATTCATAGCTTTCATCATACTCGGAATACTCATCTTCATACTCTGAATAATCGTCCTCATACGCGTAGTCCTCTTCTTCGTATTCTGAATAATCATCCACATACTCGTAATCCTCATCTTCATATTCTGAATAATCGTTCTCATACTCATAATATTCGTCCCAATCATTATCGAAATCTTCATAGTCATATTCCCAGTAATCGTAGTAAGAATTATCCTCTGAATAATAACCACCATCAAAATATCCATCGCTATAACTCCATAAGTCCTCATAGTATAAATTACCGTTTGTATCGTAGAATTGCGCCAAAACAGCATCTTCGCTCATCGGTTGTTCAATCCAGGACGTAATAAGTTGATTTACCGTGTATAGCGGGATGCTAAATCCGATGGCTGAATCTGCTGTACTTTCAGCTGAATTGATAGCGATGATTTTTTCACTGGATTTTGCGATTAAAGGTCCTCCACTGCTGCCAGGCGAGATAGGAGCGGAAACCTGATATAAATCTTCATACGTATAGGAACCAATGTAAAAATTCCGATCTTGCCCGGTGATGTATCCCATGGTCGCTGTGTTCTCAAGACCAAGAGGACTTCCTAATGCAATGACTTCTTCTCCAACCAAATTAGGCTCTGATACTTCTAAAGCAATAGGTTCCCAACCAACCAAATCAGGCACATGAACGACAGCTACATCAATACTATTTGAATATCCAATGACTTTTCCGGGAAACTCCTGTCCGCTTATTGTTTTTATGTAAACTTCGGTTGCGCCTTCAACGACATGAGCATTCGTTACTACTGTCCCATTATTGTTATATAAAAATCCTGATCCCTGGCTGTAGTCTGTGAATACGGTGTAGACAGTTTCTTGTGCGGAAGCAATAATATCTGTTAATTCCCGTTCTTGAACCGTCTCCAGAACCTGCTTCTCAGTTACTGGTATTTCAAGACTTTCCTTATTTTCGATCGTACTAACTTCGGCAGTTGGATTTTCTGATGAGGTAAAGTTGGCGTCAGCTATTTTAAAATCACTGTTTAAAAAATAATAGCCAATACTTCCTATAAGTACGAAACTAATAAAAATCCATAAAAAATGATAATTTCTCTTCTGTTTATTTCCACAGTGCTGGCAGTATCTTGAATTTTCCCTGCGCTCTTTTCCGCAATTTGAACAGTACATACGCCCACCTCTTCACTATTATATTTAGGTATATTATACCATTACCTTTAAAATAATTTAGTGAATTTAGGCTGTTTTTCTAATATTTTATTATTTTGACCGAACGTCTGCAAACTATGATATAGGATAAGCTGTTTCGGGAGAATCCGTGGAAGTGAGTGTACCCCCCGTCTGTAGACAAATTTATTTTGATGTCTCGGAAAGATACTTTGTCCCGACGTATAGTAATGGTTCTAGAAGTGGAAGGGAACTGTTGATAAGTGCAAAGTTTAATAATGAAATTTTAGTACATATAGTAAACAATTGACGTCAGTTTATAAAGCAGTTAACCTAAAATTGGAATAAATCAAATAATTAATGAGGAGGAATTGAAAACATGAGCAAAATGAATCTTGAACTAGCGAAACAACTTATTGAAGGTGCCGAGAAAAAAGCAACAGATCTTGGAATATCCATGGTTATATCTGTTGTAGATGAAGGTGGAAATTTAATCGCAGTACATCGCATGGATGACGCATGGTTAGCTAGCGTTGATATCGCGCAGAATAAAGCTTGGACTTCTGTAGCGTTAAAAATGCCAACATCAAACTTAGCTGAGGCTACTGTTCCTCACGCTGAACTATATGGTTTGAACACAACAAACAATGGGCGACTAGTTCTCTTCGGAGGGGGAATCCCACTAGTAGAAAATGATAAAGTTATTGGTGCTGTAGGTGCGAGTGGAGGTGCTGTCGAACATGATATTCAAGTAGCGCAGGCAGCAGTAGATGTTTTTGAAAATTTAAAATAGGTATCATTCCTTAACTGAAAGGTAACTGTGGGAAACGAAACGGTTTCCAACAATAATATAATAGAATGGAGCCACTATGCAGGTGCAAAGTGGTTCCATTCTTGCTTTTAAGTAATATTATTGTTATAAAATCAACCTTTTTCCACAGAATTATGAAGTTCACCAATTCCATCAATTCTACAAATAATCTCATCCCCGTCTTTCATCATTTCAGCCCCGAGCGGACTACCAGTTAAAATTACATCTCCCGGTTCTAATGTCATTACTGTGGATAAATAAGCAATCATTTTTCTTATTGAAAAAATCATAAGAGAGGTTTCACTATCCTGCTTCTTGTCACCATTCAAGTATGCTTCAACGAAAACCTTATCAGGATCGAGTTCTGTTTCAATATATGGCCCAAGCGGTGTAAACGTATCAAATGACTTTCCTATCGTCCAATGCCCAGCTTCATGGAAAAATTGCGGCGCCGTAACGTCATTTGCAATGGTATAGCCAAAAATAGACTTTTCTACTTCTTCTTCAGTAATGTTGCGCGTACGTTTCCCAATGATTGCTGCAAGTTCTGATTCGAATTTGACTTCCCCTATTTTACTTGGGATAACAATTGGTTTTCCACTTCCGATAACAGAGGAAACAGGTTTATAAAAAAATACGGGAATAGTAGGTAATTCAGAAGGTAGATCGTCTGTATTCTCCACATAGTTTGCACCGATACCAATCACATGCCTTGGTCTTAGCGGTTCCAATAGTTCAAGTTCGGCATCATTATATATTGCGTTTGTATAGTTCCATTCCGAAAATATGTCACCTTCAATTTGATGAATGCCATCCTCTGTTAAAACTCCTTGTATGATTGTTCCATCCTTTTGCTTAAATCTAGCAAATTTCATTGTTTCACTCCTCGTATTCCAACTTGTTACTAGCGTCGTAACTCCTTATCTCTAAGCACCAGTCTAATTTTTCACGTGATACTTTTCTTTCGCTTCCAGACGACGACGGTGTAGAATCGGTTCTGTATAGCCATTTGGCTGATCTTTTCCTTTAAATACAAGATCACAGGCGGCTTTAAAGGCAATTGAATCATCAAAGTTCGGAGCCATCGGGCGGTATAACGCGTCTCCGGCATTTTGCTCATCAACAATTTTAGCCATCCGCTTCAGTGTCGCTAACAATTGCTCTTCTGTACAAATATCATGATGCAGCCAGTTTGCTAGCATCTGACTAGAAATGCGCAATGTTGCACGATCTTCCATTAGCCCCACATTGTTAATGTCCGGGACCTTCGAACAGCCGACACCTTGTTCAACCCATCGAACGACATACCCAAGCAATGTTTGTGCGCTATTATCAAGCTCTTCTTGAATTTCAGCAGCAGAAAAATCTATATTGTCTAAAACTGGAATTTGTAAAATGTCATTTTGGTAACTTTTTACTTCCTTTGCAAGTTCCTCTTGAACTTTTCTTACATCAATTTCATGGTAATGAATTGCATGCAATGTCGCTGCTGTTGGTGAAGGGACCCAAGCTGTATTCCCACCTGCTTTTAGGTGTCCTGCTTTTTGTTCGAGCATGGCAGCCATTAAATCAGGCATTGCCCACATTCCTTTACCAATTTGAGCTTTGCCTTTCAAACCAGCATCTAACCCAATACGTACATTATTTTTTTCATATCCATTTAGCCAAGCAGATGATTTCATATTCCCTTTACGAATCATTGGACCTGCTTCCATTGACGTATGAATTTCGTCACCAGTTCGATCCAGGAAACCTGTGTTAATGAAAACGATTCTTTCTTTTACTTCTTTTATACAATTTTTCAAGTTCAGGCTTGTGCGACGTTCTTCATCCATTACACCAATTTTAAGCGTATTCCGCTTCATATCAAGCATATCTTCCACACGGTTAAATAATTCATTCGCAAAAGCAACCTCTTTTGAACCGTGCATTTTTGGCTTAACTATATATACGGAACTTTTCTGCGAATTTTTATAGGTCCCTTTTCCTGAAAGATCGTGTTTAGCCATTAAGCTTGTAAACACAGCATCCATAATTCCTTCAGGGATTTCGTTTCCATTGCTATCTAGAATCGCATTATTTGTCATTAAATGACCAACGTTACGAACAAACATAAGTACACGACCAGACAATGTGACAGCTTCACCATTCGGACCTGTATACGTACGATCGGGATTTAATGTACGTGTTACCTCTTTACCGTTTTTGGTAAATTGAGCGGTTAAATCTCCTTTGTTTAATCCAAGCCAGTTACGATATATATGCGTTTTATCTTCGGCATCTACAGCTGCAACAGAATCTTCACAGTCCATAATTGTTGTGGTTGCAGATTCTAGGTAAACGTCCTTTACACTCGCTTTGTCTATTTTTCCAATTGGATGATTAGGATCCATTTGAATTTCAACATGTAAACCGTTATTTTTTAATAAGACTGCTGTAGGATTTTCGGCTTTCCCGCTGTACCCAACAAATTTAGAAGGATCTTTCAGTTTAGTAGTTGTCTTGTTTATAAGTGTTACTTCTAAATTTCCGTTAATGATTGCATAATTGATTACATCTGTATGTGATGACTCCTCAAGCGGGGCAATATTATCAAGATAATTTTTTGCGAAAGTAATCACTTTCTCTCCGCGGGAAGGGTTATAGGACCTTTTTTTCTCTAATCCTTCTGTTTCACTTATCACGTCTGTTCCATATAAAGCATCATAAAGGGATCCCCAACGTGCGTTAGCAGCATTAATGGCATAGCGAGCATTGTCAATTGGCACAACAAGTTGCGGTCCCGCTTGAAGGGTGATGACATCGTCAACATTTTCCGTTGTAATGTTAAAATCTTCTACCGGAGGTTCCAGGTAGCCTATTTCTTCCAAAAATTGTTTGTATGCTTCAAACTCAAAGGCATCATTCTCTTTATGCCATGCATCAATTTGTTTTTGAAATTCGTCACGCCTTTGTAGCAATAAATTGTTTTTTGGAGCCAAATCAGAAGCAAGGTTACTGAAATCAATCCAAAATTTTTCACTATCAAGACCTGTTTCCGGAAGTGCCTCCGAATTAACAAAGTCGAAAAGGCTTTTTGCAACTTGCAGATTTCCTGTTTTTACGTAATCCGACATGCCTCATTCCTCCTTTTTATCTTATATACTATTTTAATAGTGAAAGAGCATAAACAGAAATACATATTTTGCATGAACGCTATTCTCTTAGGCTATACCTTATAGTATAATAAGCTAAAATTACACCTTATCTGAAAGGAGTACGCTGATGGACTTAAGACAGTTAGAATATTTTACAGAAGTTGCGAAACAATCGAATTTTACAAAGGCAGCTTTAACGCTTCATATTTCCCAACCGTCTTTAAGCAAAACGATTAAAAAACTTGAGACCGACCTCGGTACTCCTCTTTTTTATCGAGAATCGAAACAATTGAGATTAACCGATGCAGGAGAAGCATTTTTAGTCGGCACGAAAAAAGTTCTTCAAGCTTTCGAAAATTTAACATCTGAACTAAATGACGTCGTTGATTTAAAACAAGGTGAAATTAAAATTGGAATTCCTCCGATTATAGGTGCCACATTTTATTCAAAGTTGATTAGTAATTATAAAGAAGCTTATCCTTCAATCGATATTAAATTAACAGAAGTTGGCAGCAACAAAATTAAACATGGCGTTGCAGAAGGAGAACTTGATATTGGCTTAATTTGCAACTTGCCCATCCAACAAGAAAACTTTGAAATAATTAAACTAGTAAAAGATCCATTAGTGCTTATTGTGCACAAAGACAACCCTTTATCCGAAAAGGAAACAATCGATTTTTCACATATTGAAAAAGAGCCATTAATCATGTACAGGCAGGATTTCTCACTGCATGACAAGATTATTGAAGCATGCGGAAAACTAGACTTCTATCCTAATATCGTCTGTGAGAGCTCGCAGAAAGATTTTATGGTTGAAATGGTTGAAGCAAAATTAGGTGTTGCCCTATTACCTAGTAAAATTTGTAGCCAGATTAACAATGAAAAAATTATAGCTATTCCTTTTAAAAATCCCGCTGTTAATTTGGAATTAGGAATGATCTGGAAAAAGGACCGATATTTATCACATGCTGTGCGTAAGTTTATCGCCATGTCGGAGTATTGAGCCTTTGAAATGTTGCAGATAGGCATGAAACATTCAAAAAATCGATTGATATCTTGATAGATGAAACGATTAATGTAGATCCGATTATGACGAAGAAAATAAAACTGGATGATATCGTTGAAGAAGGTTTTCATTCCTTATCAGGTGATCTATCCCAGGCAAAAATTTAGTTGAATTAAGTGGAGCTCTTTAATAGTATAGAACGTATAATAAGACAGGCATATGCCTGTCTTATTTATTTAAAAGATGAGATGATTGCAAGGCCAATGACGGCATCAAGTGCTCGGATCAAGTCCGTGGTTACCCTCACCGCGTTGAACGAGTACTACCTACATATGACTAAAAACTTCAAACCATTCCTGTGGTCCACTGAAAAGGAGGATGTCTAATGGTGATCACAAGCAAATTAATACCAATCAGCATCCTTGTTTTGAGCTTTGCTGCAGGAATTATTTCCTTCTATATAATGAGCGATTTACCAAAGGAAGAAAAGAAAAAACAAATAGATGAATTGATTTCACAACTTGTTAATTTCGTTCTTTTTATCTGGCTTGGAAAAATACTCTTGCATTTTTCTATCTTCATAAAAGATCCGTTGGCAATATTGGCATATCCGGCTAACTCGGATTCATTTTACCTTGCTGCATTAGGTATCGTCATCGTACTTTTTTATAAGTCTTTCAGAAAACAGTTAAATGTTCTTGCATTGATGAAATCCTTTCTACATGTATTTTTAGTAGCGTCTTTTTTGTATGAATTTATTCAATTTGTCTGGTATAACAATCCATATGCTTTTGGATACCTAATTGTACTAGCTATTCTACTGCTTTTGTATTTTCTCCTTTATAGACGGATTACGGCTAGTTTGTTACTCATGGTAATGGTAGGCGGATGGTCTTTGGGAATGTGGATGCTAACCAGTATTCAGCCATTCGTAACGGTATTTGGTTATATCATGGAACCGTGGTTCGTGGGATTATTTTTCATGTTAAGTTTTGTCATACTTATTAATAAGCGAAGAAAGGGTGATGTTCAATGAAAAAGGGAATTTCCATCCTAATAATCCTTGGTATGCTCGGTTGGGCCGTCTATGATTTTATCGGTTCATCTGAAGACGATTCGATATCAGGAGAGGGCTCGAACTCCGGTGATGAAACAGGACTTGCCATCGGGGATATTGCCCCTGATTTTGAACTGGAAACTTTAGCAGGTGAAACAGTGCGTTTGTCTGATTACAGGGGGAAGCGTGTTTTTGTTAATTTCTGGGCTACTTGGTGTCCGCCGTGTAGGGCAGAAATCCCTGATATGCAAAAACTGTATGATACAAAGGATGTCGTCATATTGGCAGTTAATATGGCAGAATCACCGGATACGGTTACTCCATTTGTGGAAGAATTTGAAATGACGTTTCCAGTGCTGATGGATGCAGAATCTGAAGTCGTGGGGACCTATCAAGTTCAGGCATATCCAACATCCTATATGATTGATTCAACTGGTCGTATCCAATTCATGAGATTAGGCGCTATGAATTACGACCTGATGGTACAAGAATTGGAAAAGATGGAATAGCCGATTCTTATGGTGCCTGTCACTCCCCGAATTTTGTTGAAATTTGTCAAATAAGGAAGCGTGGGGACGGTTCTTTTGCTTCCGTTTAGGAGGGCAGGAAACAAACCTTCCATATTCTATTTCCAAGTAAGCCCATTTGGTGAGTGCTTTGAAAACCATTCCAAGCCGATTTCAAGTATACTTTGTTTACGGAGTGGTTTTTTGTAATTAATTTACTTATTAGATGAAATAAGAGGGGCGAGCATATGCGTCAGGTGTATAGTAACATTATTCAATTTCGAGGAAATCACTATGATTACGGATTTATGCAAGGGGAGAGTTTAAAGGATTCCTTCATTATTAAAAATCGGCATCGCCATTGGAAGTTAAGAAGGCCTCGGTTTACGATTGATGAAAAAGAGGCTAGAAGTGCATTTATGCGGTTCGCGCCTGGAATTTGGGAAGAGCTTGAGGGATTGCGGGATGCACTACAGCAACCGATGGATATTATTTTGCGTGATTTTGGCAATTACCGGGTCCAGCCCGTCTATAGTGGCTGTTCGATTTTAACGGGCAAGGATTATATGATTCGTAATTATGATTATCATCCGAAAACGTATGAAGGACGGTATAACTTTTTCCAACCAACGGACGGTAGCTATGCGACTGTCGGTCCGTCGCAGCGGATTACTGGTCGGATGGATGGCATGAATGAGAAGGGACTTGTGATGGGCTATAATTTTATCAATCGCAAGGATCCGGGAGACGGGTTCATTTGCCATATGATCGGAAGAATTATTTTAGAAACATGCGCTAATGTGGAAGAAGCAATTGCGCTTGTAAAGGAAATCCCGCACCGTACCTCATTTAGTTACATCGTGCTCGATGAAAAGGAAGAGACGTATGTGTTGGAAGCAACTCCTCGGTCAGTGAACGTACATCAGGCCAATGTATGTACGAACCATTTCGAAGTGTTGCAGCATGAAAATCGCCGCTTTATCGACGAATCCCAGGAGCGATTGGATGCAATTCGGAAGGGAGAAGGACAGGCGACAGATGCACACAAGGCATTCCGGCTGTTAAATGATACGGATAAAGGGGTCTTTGTAGACAATTATAAAAGCTGGTCAGGGACATTACATACATCCGCGTATTTTCCAAAGGAGAAAAGGGCTTGGATCGCGCTCGGTGGCGACCAGGATCCAGTTCAATTTGATTTCAAATCTTGGTTGAACGGGAAAGACTTGGCGGAGCGTAAAATTTGGGGTGAAGTAAACACCGAAGCAGGCTTTGCACACATGGACGAAAACGCACGCTAGGAAGCATGGGGACGGTTCTCATGCTTCCATTTTTTGAATTTTGGTGTTTCAGTCGTTTTTTAGGTTTGTCTGGCAGTATTGGTTAAAAAATTTATGGTTGCCAAATTTAAAGTTTGATCTATTTAGCCGATTTGATATTTTTGAAAGCATCTAATTCATATGCCTGACACATGCCGATTCGAATGCAGAGGAAAACCCGACCCAAAATGTTCTAGATGTATCTGGGCCAATGTAGATTCCTTCTGCCTAACCTCCCATTTTTATCCATTCAACCTGTCTACAACCCTATTCCCTCGAAAATAAACTACCTTAATATCCTCTGTATCCGTAATCTCCAAACCTGGAACCCCAGATGCCACTATAAAATTCGCATCCATACCTTGTTTCAATTTACCAAATCGATCTCCCTTACCTAAAATAGCGGCGGGATTTGCGGTCAGCAAAGCAAGTATCTCGTTTTCATCAAACTCATTCTCTTGTAGGAGCTTCATCGCAGGATGAGCAATTTCCATGAAAGCATCCGGCCCTTGTAGGGACTGATCTTTAAATGACAACCAATCTGTGCCTTGATACGGTGGTAAATAGGCATCGGTAGCTATGGAGACATCAATTTTATTTGTAACCAATTTCAGTATATTTTCCGGAGAATTTGGTTCCAAATGGGTTCCGCCCATCGGTGTTGTGACAATTTTCACACCTAGTAGATTTGCTTTTTTTATCTGATCATTCGTGATTCCGTGTGCATGATGTAGAACGTCAACATCTGCCTCCAATGCCATGTCGATCGCTTCCTCACCGGCAACATGTCCACCAATTTGTTTTCCGTATTGATGGTAGATTTTTACAATACCTTTTAATTCTTCAGTAGTATAAATGATTTCCCCAGCACGCGGGACCTCTGCAGTTGTAAAGTTTGCTGGTGTCGCGTTTATAAAAAGGTTTTCACCTGGGTAATCACTTTGTCTGGCAATTTCTTTTACTATGCTCGGGTCAGACAGATCTGCTTGGCAAATTTTTTTTGATTTCGTTACCGCTGTAAAATGTGCCAATTCATTAAATCCGATTGAGATGCTTGTGGTAGCGAATGAAATATCAAGCGGAATATCTTTTACAGCATGGCGGTAATCAGTAATAGAAAAGTCACTATTTGGATGTCCACATATTTGTTCACCAAGTGCTGTGATACCTGATCTTAATGCATGCAGTAGGATTGACTTGCCTGTCAGTAGATGCGTTGACGGTGTAACTGGGTATAAGGATGACGGAGCAAATTCCAGCAGATGTGTATGACAGTCTACCAAGGAAGGTGTCATGACATAATCGGAATAGTCGATGACAGGCAGGGTTGGGAACCGGCTACTCAACGTATTCCAATTCCCAACCGCAGCTATTTTTCCATCCTTAATCATCATTGCTCCATTGTAAAGGGTACCTAAACTACTTACAGTTACTATTTTTCTCGCGCGAACTAAATAATTGTTGTTCATGTTACACCACCAAAAACGGAGTTAAGAAATATGCAAGTATGCATGCAGTTGCAATTCGGATCATCATGCCAATTAGAGCGGCGGTAATGACTTCTTTTTCGCGTAAGTCAGTTGATTCAGCCCAAATGGCAGGAATCTGACCGACAATAACATATATAGGAAGACCGGAGTTTGCGAGTACAAAGGATCCAACAATTAAACGTGGGTCAATGGTAGCGGTTAAATCAGCAAGTTGGGCTACAGCGAGGGTAGGTGCAACCAGAAAAGAAACGATTCCAGTGTTCGGTTCAATGCTGATTAAGGTTAGGATCGTCGCCATACTTGCTTCAATTGAATCCCATATCCCAGCGAATTTTAATATCCCTATTAAAATAAATACAACTGTTACAGCGGGAATAATGATCAAAAGGAGTAATTCTGTTCCTTCTTTAGCTGAAGAAAAAATCGTATTTAAGAATGATGTTTTAGGAGTGAATCGTGGTAATTCATCAAGGGTAACCTTTTTGGTATCACGATAAATGGTCTTAGATAGGATGAAAGGAACAAAGATTAACGGTGCAAATATAGATAATAGTATGAGTGGAAATGCATTTATATTAAAGAATGACAAGGCGATTAGACCAAGTACAAATGTGGCGAAAGACTGTGGTGATTGAATCATGGTAGCCACTGCTATCTTTTGTTCCGCCCTTGTTGCTTTTGCTTTTACAAGGATGGGACCTGCAATTCTTCCAGCAGCATTAATATCACCCAGTATGTTGTATGCGCTAGGAATGATGACAGAAGGATTGATTTTAAACCAACGCATGATTGGTACAAATAGACGGATTAAGCCATCTGTAAACCCTAAGCGTTCCAGAACCCGGCCAACGATTACACTAACGATGACAGCAATACCAACCTCGCTTGTTAGAAAGGTGTCTACAACTACAGGTTTTACTTCTTTAATTATCGTATCGAATAGTTGTGATAGCGAGTTAGGGGCAATAAAAAGTACGATGAGTGAAATAATAACAATCAAGACACCAATGATTTCAAACAAGTGCCATTTTGAACGATTATGTGGAACTTGTGAACCAGTTTCTTGTTCTTTATCCATTATCTTTCCTCCAGGCATTTTAAATTTTATATAGAATATGATGGAAATAAAAAATGTGTGTATGCCTAGTTATTGATTGAGAGGGACAAGGGGCCAGACCATTCTTTTAAAACAAGAAAACCACCCTGCGCTGTAAGTAGCAAAAGGGTGGTTTTCATAAAAATAGATAAATGGACAACTAGAGTAGATGGATTTGGGTCAATGTTCCTGTCCCTCTGTCCCTGAATAGATTTGCGAATGACTTTTTTTTCGCTTCATATACAGACATAGTTGCCTGCTGTTGTTTTAATGCTTTGATTTCTTGCTTTAATTCATTTATTACCTTCGCTTGTTCTTGCAACAGCTGGAGATTTTTGCTTTGTTCACGCTGTACTTGCTTTAACTCCTGTATTTCTTTTTCCTGGATTGCAACATTTGAGACGGTTTTTCCAATTGTTTGCATTACCGTCAAAATATTTTCCTTGTGACTTCCTTCATCTATCGAATTCTGAATTTCCTCTAGTGGGCTTTCGGTTGTGGCAAATACATTTCGATTTGCTAACATTTCTGAAATCTGACCGTTTTGATAATCCTCGGATTTGCACTTTTTAATAAAATTTAATACGTCTATCGCTTCGGGGTGATAATAGGTAATGTTCTCTTCTACTGTTTTCGGGATATAAACATTAAAATCTTCCATCCACACTAACATCGTGTCTTTTGAAACATCAACTATATGGCATAGCCCATTGATCGTTAACAATTCCAATGCTTTCACCGACTTTCTATTAATCTTTCACCACAATCATTTTTATCTAGATTCCAAGTGATACCGCTAGCATACACCACGACAACGGAAACAATATGTAATAAAAGTGGAAAAAGTAAGTAAGGCAGAAATGGAAGCGCGGGGACGGTTCTTTTGCTTCCTAACCGAACAGTGCACGCTACTTCATCGTTGGTTTGTAGGATATCTGGTTGAAAATTAGTGCCTATTTCTTTCGGATGGGCATTTTAGGAAACAAGAAGAGCCATTATTCCTAAATAGATTCCTAGTATGTTATATTATAATGGCTATATATACTATAAAAAGTGAGTGATTTTTTGTTCTGGATCAACATAGACAAACCAACAAAGACAATAAAGATACATCAAGCAAATTGCAAATATATATTAAAGCAGGAAAGTAGTTATAAAGGATTGGAACGTGAATTACGGGACGGTGGCTGGTTCGCAATTGATTCTACGGAGCAAGCGCAACAATTTTTCTACTATAGTTATCCTGATTTTAAACGACGTCAATGCAATGCATGCAAACATGAAGCGTGAGTGGAAGTGTAACGAACATCATTTAACAGGTGAAATATGTTTCGAAAGTGTTAACGTTCTATCGTAAAACATTCCCATTTATGATCAATACCCATTTTCCCCCATATAGATTTACAATAACTAGATGTGAAGGCAACGATAACCTTTGGAGGGGGAAAGGGGGTTCATAAAGTGTGAATTCAATTGGTGGGATATGGAACTAATAGATCCATTTTATGCCGCGAACGCCGATCTAAGAAATCTATTAAACTAGTCTGGATGCTGAAAAGTGACGAACGAATTTTTCCTAAGAGCGGAACTCTTTTATCATTTTGCGTGATTATCGATTTATCAATAGGACATATTCCAACTAAATAGGCTATGCAACAGCAATAATTATAAGTTTTGATTAGAGTAGAATAGAAGGACGAATATTTTTCCTTCATTATATAGAAGATAAATAAATGCGAAGATGGATAAAAATGGATATATAAAAGTATTGCATCTAGTTATCTATCCGTGTTATATTAAATGTCTGCCACAGGAACAGAAGAAAAAAGTAAGAAAGATAGTTGACTTTTAGTTTGATAGTGTGGTAAGATAATTCTTGTCGCTTTTAGTCGACTCAAACGTAATTGGAAAAAGTAAACGAAAAAAGTAGTTGACTTAATCAATTATGTGTTGTATAATAAATTTCTTGTCGCTGAAAAACGCGTCAGCAAATTTGCTCTTTGAAAACTGAACAAAACAACCAGTATGTCACAGAAAAGAAAACTTGTTTTTCTTTCT